>CAYZRP010000177.1:0-2893 GCA_964480865.1 uncultured Anaerolineales bacterium
GAAGGACGAATGACGAAGGTTGTGTGAGACAACCTTCGTCATTCGTCCTTCGTCAGTCGTCAGTCGTCAAGCATACAACAACGTGAGCGAGCCGAAGTCTGCCGCGCCCTTCGAGGTGCCCGAGAGCACAATCGGGGTGTGACCCGTCTCGGCGGCGTAGCGCGCCGTCACGCGTTCGACGGCGGGCAGAGCGCCGCGCCGGCCAAGCACCGCGACGGTGCCGCCGCTGCCGCCGCCCGTGATCTTCGCGCCGAACAAGCCGGCGCCCAATTCCTCGTTGACGAGTTCGACGAGCCTGTCGGTCCCGGCGCTGCCCAGGCCGCAGGCGCTGTAGCTGGCA
Organism: uncultured Anaerolineales bacterium; assembly: GCA_964480865.1. Lineage (GTDB taxonomy): Bacteria > Chloroflexota > Anaerolineae > Anaerolineales > UBA6663 > UBA6663. The sequence goes on from CAYZRP010000177.1 coordinate 341, forward strand.
TGCGAGGCGTACATCAACTCGCCCAGCTCGCAGCCGACGGTTTCGTTGAAGGGCACTTGCAGCAGTTCGCGGAACCGCTGAACGCGGTCGTGTTCGAGGATGGGATGCTCGGCCGGGACGCGGATGGCGTAGTGAACGTCGGGTTGGATCGTGGTGACTCGATCGGTGAAGCCACCGTAACGCGTCAGGAACTCGGAGCCCGCCATCGAGACCGGCACACGATCGCGATATTGAGCGATCCACGTCTCAGGGCGCATGTTGGCGAGATAGCCCTGCCAGTATGGATCCTGCACAATCACCTGGCCCGGTCCATCCAATTTGACGGGGAGCGCGGCGAGGTCGGCGACGATGCGATAGCCCATGAAGGCGCCGACGCGCACGGCGCCGTAGTCGCTGCCGCTGACCGCGTGGCGCAGGCCCGAGTCGATGCCCCAGACCTCAAGTTCGTCGGGCAGGGCCACAACCGGCTGCAGTTCGGCCGGCTGGCACAGCAGGGCCATCAGCGTGCCGGCCTGCCCGGCGACCGCCGTCATCTGATCCATCACCCCGCACGGCGCGCCGACCACGAGGTTCTCGACCTCCTGACACCACAGCGCCAGATCGCGCGGCGCGACGTCGAGGCCGAACGCGCCGAGGATGGCGCGCATGGTCGCCACCTCGATCGCGGCCGAGGAACTGACGCCCTTGCCGACCGGCACATACGAGTCGAGCCAGATCATCAGACCGCGCTCGGGTCGCCACCCCAGTCGGTGATGCAGCACCACGATGGTGCCCGCCACGTAAGCGGCCCAGTGCGATTGCGGATGCAGAGCAAAGAGCTCGCGCGCCTTGTCGTAGGCCAATGGGCCGGCTTCCGGCGCGAGGTCCGCCAGCGCGAAGCTCGCCTTTGGCGCGGCGTCGATCACGCGAGCCTGCGTGGTGGCGACCTCGACCATGGGCCTGTCGTGCAACTGCACGGCGGCGAAGGCCGCGACGGCCAGCGGCATCTGCAGCACGAGCGAGCCCGAGTAGTCGGCGATGCCGCCCATCAGGTCGAGGCGTCCTGGCGCGCGCGCCAGGGTGATGGGCTCCCCCGGGTTGAACCCAATCACAAGGGCCTTGAGGTCGTCCAAAAAACCGTTGAGATCCGGCGCTGCGTCCGCCGGCGGGTTCGATACTGTCCAGGTCATCGTGTCTGTCGTCCTTGTCACCGGCGACATTCTAGCCCAGCGCGTAGCCATGGCGCGATCCTGACCTTGGACCTACCCCAAATGGCGAAAAAAAACGAAAAACAGGGCTGTCAGGGCCTGTTATGAGCTGCGTCAACCCTGTTGATCAGGCGCTGGAGATGGGTCAGTCAGACAGTCGGCAGCAGACCGTGGCGAGCGAGGCCACCCCGCAGCGCCGGCTCGACGGAGTTGCGCAGGGCCGTATTGGCATAGCCGACCCAGGCGATATCGGAGTCGACGTCCAGCGGCGCGCGCAGACTCTGCCCCCGCGCATCTGTGACGATCACGCCATGCGCGCGAGCGACGAGCTCGCTGCTCAGGTCGTAGGGATGGCAGCACAGGCCGCGCAGATTCTTTTGCGCCCAGACCAACGGACGCAGGTCTGCGGCCCAGCGATCGTGTCCGGCCATCAACTCGTAGAGCTGGCCGCCGGTGCAGATGTATTGATCTTCGAAAGCATGCACGCGGTTCGGTGGCGGCGGCCCGAGGAGCTCGGCTACGATTTCGTCGTCGATCGTCGCGAGCACACCGCGCGTGCCAGGGAAGAACCGGCTGATGTTGCCGAAGCCCTGCGCGATGGTCGTCGCCCCCGTCGGTCGCACGACGAGCGGCTGGGACGCTCGACTGATCCGATCCCAGCGCTCGCTGCCGGTGTCGAACCCGCCCTCCGGCAGGGCGCGCGCCCACAGGCTGTCGCTCAGGTGCTGCTTGATCAGCGGGATCTCAGTCTGCAGCGCCAGCGCGACGTCGGCCAGCGTTGTGGCCTCACCGAAGTTGGGGGCGACGCCCGTCAGGATCCAGCCCGGGCGCTTCTGGTACATCAGCCCGCGCGTGCCGTCGATCGGATCGACGATGACGCGCACCACAGCGGCCTCGGGGTCACGCCCAGGCGTCAGCACCGCGCGGCCGTCGACACCCAGTCCCTCGGCGATCAGCACCATCGGCCAGCGCCGAGCCAGGGTCTCGAATTCGCTCAGCAGCGCTTCCTCGGAGACCCGGTCGATGGCGAAGATCGTGTCGCCGGCATCCTCGCCGACGGGCCTGGCCATCTGCTCGACGGCCGTGCCCTCACACGCCGCGACCACCGTGTCGCGGATGCGCGCGTGGATCTCGCGCAGCGCGTCGAGCAGGGCTTCGGGTTCGGGAATAGATGAAGGAGGCACGCGCGTCATTATACGGGCGCGGGCGACGGCCACCTGCGCCAGGGATGACAGAGCAACCGCGTCTTGTTGCGTGGATCGGGTCTGAACTCGCGCTGTGTCATTTTCGATGCATGGTTACAACAACGGCGGGTGGCGGCAAGGGCCGGGGGGCGGCAAGGGCCGGGGTGGCGGCAAGGGCCGGG
>CAYZRP010000177.1:2993-10877 GCA_964480865.1 uncultured Anaerolineales bacterium
GGCGGCAAGGGCCGGGGTGGCGGCAAGGGCCGGGGGGCGGCAAGGGCCGGGGTGGCCACAAGGGCCACCCCTACGGGGCACGCCAACGGTGGGTGGTTGGCTGCGGGCCGTATTGCTTCATGAAGGCCTCCTCGACGCTCAACACGAACACGATGTAACGCTCTTCCGGCGTGTATGGCGACGCGGCTGTCGCATCGGCGCGATCGACAGGATCGAGCGTACGGCTGGCGCGACCGCGCACCCAGAACTCGCCCTTCCCGCCACTCGAGTCCTCGACCGAGCAGTGCAGGGCATAGCGGCCGTCGCGCTCGAGCTCGCGGCCCTTGGGCGAGGTCGGCTCCATGAACAGGAACAGCCGGTCGCCGACGATGGGCGTCACCGGATGGACGCGCGGGCTGCCGTCCTTGCGCACCGTCGCGAAGTACGCGACTTCACTCTTGAAGCGCGTCAGGCCGTAAGCCGCGAGCTCCGGCGCCTGCTGCGCGAATTCCTTCCAGGTGGCCATGAACGATCTCCCATAACGTGAGCGTGAACAAGTCTGAGCGAAAGAACTCTATCGCGTGGCGGCTCTCACGAGTTCCACCAGCGCAGGACTCTGAGCGCGCGCAGCGTGTTCCAGCGGCTGGGCTCGCGGCCGCCTTCCATGTCGAAGAAGCGCAGGCCGCTGTGCCGATGTTGCACGGGCCACAACCCATCCGCGCGCCGTTTCGACTCGAGCAGCATGATCGCGTCAGCGGCGCGCCGATCGCGTGGGGCATCGGCGCGCTGGAAGTAGTCGAGCCCGCGCAGAACGTCGAAGTGCCAGCGATGCGGATGCGACAGCTCGGTGAAGACCGGGTTGATCACCTTGCCGGTGTGATCCGACTTGTAGAACCGATGCATCAGCACGAACTCGAAAGCGCGCGCCTCGGCCGCGACGATGTCGTCGCGCCGGCGCTTGAGCCCGCACTCCAGGGCCGTCCGCAATCCCTCGAGCACGTTGAAGGTCGTGTGCAGCGAACTGTGCACGACGCCCTTCTCTTTGCGGCTGCGGCAGTTCCAGCCGCCGTCAGCCATCTGGTTCTCGAGCAGGTGGTCGACGATCGGATCCAGCCGGCGCTTCATCTCGCCGAAGTACGCGCCGATCTCGAGCAACATGCCGACCACGCACAGGTCCTGCCGCGCCAGCCCTTGCTCGAAAGCTGCGTCGTCGTCGCCGCCGAGCATGCCGAGGGCCAGTTGCTGCGAGCCACGGTGGGCGGCGGCGTTATCGCGTGGCAGGCCGAGATGATGGAGTTCGAGAAGCGTGTAGGTCGTCGACGTCCATTTGGGCGAGTAGAGCCCGCCACCCCAACCGCCGTTGCGGTCCTGTTTGGCCAGATAGAGCGCGCCCCAACCGGTTTTCGCCGTGAGCTTTTGGTCGACCTTCCAGCGCCGCTCGGGTGCGTCGAGCAGGTCGCGCCGGGTCTGCCAGCGGATCGCAGGGTCGCCCTCCATCAGCCACGCAATCGGATCGTCCATGGCAACCTCCTCGACCGACCGCTCACTTCAGTGGGTGAGTGTCAAGGAACCTCGCGACGATGTCGCCGAGCCCGGGGCCGAGCTCTTCCTGCACGTAGTGCCCGACGCCCCGCTGACGCAGGATCTGGGCCTCCGGGAACTCGCGCGACCAGGTCTTGAGTTCGTTTTCGCGGAAAGCAATGTCCTTCGTGCCCCAGACGATCAGCTTGGACATCGGGCGCAGCACGGCGCGCTTCGACCAGATCTCGGCCAGCCACTCCGACGCTCCGACGATCTGGCCGGGGAACACCCAGCAGCCTTTGCGCTCGGCGGGCATGGAGAGCGGCGCGCTGTAGTGTCGATGGATAGCGGGCGTCAGGCGCTTGCGATCGCCGTACGACTGCGGCATCACGCCGTTGACGAAGAAGTTGTGGCGCTTGATGAGATAGCGGCCGATCGGGCCGCCCATGAAGCCGCTGAAGCCGATGTAGTACGGATCCGTGTTGACGGGCCACAGCCAGGTGTTGAGGATCACCAGACGCTTGACGTTCTCAGGGTGGGCGATGGCGTAGGCCAGCCCGGTTGGTCCGCCCCAGTCTTGCACGACGAGCGTGATGTCTTTCAGTCCGAGGTGGTCGATCAGGGCCGTCAGGTTCTCGGTGTGCTGATGCGGGAGATTTGTCCAATCGGCCGGCTTGTCTGACAGGCCGAAGCCGATGTGGTCGGGGGCGACACACCGATAGCGCGGCGACAACTGCTTGATCAGATGTCGATAGAGAAAGGACCAGGTCGGGTTGCCGTGCACCATCACGATCGGCGCGCCGGCGCCCTGATCGACGTAGTGGAGACGGCCCGCCTCGACGTCGAGATAGTGCGACTCGAACGGGTACTCTGTGCGATCAAGCCAGCTGATGTCGGACATGGTCCCCCTTTGTCGGATCCCGCGCTCAGCGCTTCGACGTCTCCGCCGCCCGCGCGCGGTTCTCGCGAGCCTTGGCCTGAACGATCTTGCGGATCAGGCCATACGGCACGGGCCTGTCGTACGGAAAGCGCAGCGAGCCCTTGGGTCCTTCATACGGCCTCGTCTCGGCCGAGAGCCTGCCGCCATCGGTGGAGCCGCCGAAGAAGCCGATGTGCTTCTTGAACGCCGCGAAGTGGACGAGGTTGGCGCCGAGTACGAAGGTCGGCATGTCGTACTTGATCGCCTCTGTCGCGCGTGGCGCCGCCTTCTGCACGGTCACGCGAATCTTCTGAAGGATCGCCTGCACGTCTTCGGGAAACCCGGCGATGTAAGTGTCGATCGTTGTCGGTGTGGCGGGACCTGGGCCCATGGCGTCTCCTCGACTGATTCTTGCGATACCCGGCCCGGCCTACACCCCAAGTTCGACCAGGTGCTTGCCGCCGTCAGTATAGCTGTTGACCGCTTTGGGAACTCGCAGGCGCGGATCGCTGTCGTAGAGCGCTTGCACAGTGTCGAACTCCGGCACGTCGCCGGCGGTCAGCTCGGCCAGACGATCGAGCAGGGCGTAATCGTTCGGCGTGAGATCTTCGTCGCGGGCGTCAGCCAGGCCCCAGCCATCCCATGGCAGAGTCTCGACTTTGTTGAGCGAGGCGACATCGCGGACGAAGTCCCCGCGCACGAACCACAGCCCCTTCATATCAAAGATGCCGAAGGCATCCGGGTCGGCCTTGCCCGATCGACACATCCGCCACGCGCGGCCGCCGACGATGAAGGCATCACGTGGGACGTCGAGCGTGTCGAACGAGATGCCGAGCTTCTCGCGCTGCAGGGCATCGAGCTGCGCGTCGACGAGCACCCAGCGCGTCTCATCGGCATTCCAGTATTCGCACACCCAGTGATCTTCGAAGTGATTGGGGATGAAGTACGCGCCGAAGCCGCAACGCGCGCGCGCCGGGATGCCCTGATGACGCAGCATCGACGCCAGCAGCGTCGAGTAGTCGCGACAGTTGCCGACCAGCTTGCGTTCGACAGGCCGGGCCTTGGTCAGCGGGCGCGGATCCAGCTCGATGATGCGCGCCAGCTGGCGCGACACCCAGCGCAGTTGCACCTCAGCCTCGCGATCGGGGCCGAGCGCCAGCCCGTACTGGTTCGCCCAGAAGACGTGAACCATCAGGCCCTGGACGACGTCGCGCAGGGCGGCCACACTCGTGGGCAGGCCTTCGTACAGGGCAACCTGATCGCCCGGCGTTGAGATGCTGGATTGGCTGGCGAAGTAGTTCAGCATGAGTTCCTCCTCACGATCTGGGTAGGGGATGAAGAGGTGGCGAAGAACCGCCACAGTGTAGAACGGATGTTTGGGTTGGTCAAGAGTATTGGCCGTTCCAGGTTGATGTTTGAAGTCTCAGGCCTGCCGCAGGTGGAGAGTCAAGGGACATCCGCACACTCCCGCTGTCTTCGCCTAAACTACTTCCATGCGCCTCCTCAACTTTGCCCGACATCTACTCTTGATCGTCCTGCTCCTTGCTCTCACCGCTTGCAGCAGCACGCCCCCGCCGCAGCCCACCCAACCACCTCTGCCCGTCGCTGCCGACGCTTTCGCGTTGACGAAGCGGCTGGGCAAGGGCGTCAACCTGGGCAACATGCTTGAAGCGCCCAAGGAGGGCGATTGGGGCCTGCGCGTGGAGGCCGACTACTTTGCCCTGATCCGCGCCGCTGGTTTCGCGCATGTGCGCGTGCCGATTCGCTGGTCGGCGCATGCCGCAACGGAGGCGCCCTATACGGTCAACCCCGAGTTCTTCGCCCGCATCGACTGGGTCGTCGATCAGGCGCTCGCCAATGATCTGGCCGTTGTGCTCAACGTCCACCACTACGATGAGATGTACGTCGACCCGACGGTTCACGACGATCGCTTCGTCGCGATCTGGACCCAGATCGCCGAGCGCTATCAGGATCGGCCGCCAGAAGTGCTCTTCGAGTTCCTCAACGAGCCGAACGGTGGACTCGGCGCCGCGCGCTGGAACCGCATTTTCGCCAAGACCCTGGCCGCCGTCCGTGCGACGAACCCGACGCGCGGCATTGTGGTCGGGCCCGTCGAGTGGAACAGCTTTGCGCGGCTCGATGAACTCGAGTTGCCAGAGGACGATGCGTACCTGATCGCGACGTTCCACTACTACCTGCCGTTCGAGTTCACGCATCAGGGCGCGGAGTGGGCGCCCGGCAGCGATGCCTGGCTCGGCCGCACCTGGAGCGGCGAAGGCCTCGATGCGTCAGACGTCGATGCTCACTTCGACCAGGCCGCGCAATGGGCAGCCGATCATCATCGACCGCTGTACCTGGGCGAGTTCGGCGCGTACAGCAAGGCAGATATGGACTCCCGCGCACGCTGGACGGCCTACGTCGCGCGCGCGGCTGAGTCTCGCGGCATGGCCTGGGCGTATTGGGAGTACGCATCAGGCTTCGGTGTCTACGATCCGACAGCCAGATCCTGGCGTGAACCGCTGCTCACCGCTCTATTCCCGCCCTCCAACTGAGCTTTGTGGCGCTACGTGTCTCGGTTTGGGCCTGCCTCTGAACCATCCGGTGCAGCCACCTGCACCGGATGGTCAGGACCCTGCGTCGGAAAAAGTGCGGTGCGGCCTCCACTCATTGTGCAGGTTCCACTCGACCTCCTCAACCAGCCCTCGCTTCCAAAATCAGACTCCCCCTATCTGAATAAATTGGCCGTAGACGGCCTTCGTACGATCAGTCTGTAACCAAATTCGTATTTGGTTAGCGGGCGGTTAGTGCCGCTCGCGCCACCACGCAGGCTGACCACGGGTTACCCGTGGCTGGTCAGCACGTGACGGAGGATCGCATGCGAAGTCGTATTCGATACGTGACGCACCTGCTATTTGTGCTGATACTCGGGATATCTGTCAGCACTGCCAGCATCACGTATGCTGAAGAGCAGGCCGCTCCCGCGGCGCAGGTAACAGCCACGCCGATGACGATCGTGCTCAAGGCCGGGGATCGGCTGACGATTACGTGTCTGGGACAGATCCGGGGTTCGGGCAATACGGTCTACTGCGACAGCGCCCCGGGCACTACCCCGACCCGAACGCCTACGAGGATCACGTCCTCGGCGACCCCGGTTCGCTCGGCAACTCCCGCCCGCTCGTCGACGCCAGTGCGTTCAGCCACACCGGTGCGCTCCTCTACGCCCACGCGCCCGGTTGCGACGGCTACGTCTGTGCCACCTTCAGCCACCGCCATTCGTTCGGCGACGCCCACGCGCCCGGCCGCGACACCTACACCCACAGCGACGACACCGGCCACCGCCACACCGCCCGCTGCCACCGCCACGAGTGCCCCATCCGGCGCCATCTACGACAGCGCCCCGATCGCGGCTGAGATCCTGGGGACGTGCTCGGCAGCGGTCCACGACCGCTATGTGATCCGCGGGCCGGACGGCGTGTTGTACCGGACCTGGCACCCGCAGGTCGTCGACGATGGCGCGGGCGGCACCTGCACGTTCGCGCACGAGCACGGGGTGGATCCTGCCCTGGCGCAGCTGGCCGGCGCCGAGCCGATCCTCTTTGACTATGTCGCGCACATCGCCGAGATCAACGGCATGCCCATGCCAGAGGCGCACGAGGGATACAAGGTTCACGTCGTGAACGCCGGGGACGTCAACGACGAGGGTCGGGTCTCCCAGGTCACGGCGCTCCTGATGTACCACATGGGCACAGGCGGAGTCCGCCGCTATCTCGCGCCGATGCACACCCTGGCGGTTCAGGCCAAGATGCCCGACGGTTCGCGCGTGAACATCCGTGGCATGGCCGAGACCGGCTCGGCCGGATCGATCTGTGCGCGCGAACACCGTGAAGTGACCATCGGACGCACAGTGATGACTCTCCCCGGTGTGGCCGAATCCGCGAACGGCGGCCAATCCTGTGGGCTGACCAGCGCATATGAGATCTGGCAGTTCTCGCTGGCGATCACGCGGAACCGGAGCGGCGAGGATCCGCTCTTGATCTTCAACTCGAGTCTGGCGGCATTTGATCCGATCACGACGATGGATCCTGCCGACCTGACCCGTCTGGTCTACTCGAGCGACGTCTTCCCTCAATGGAACGGCGGTTACTACAGAGGCTGCAACCGCGAGTTCTACACAGGCTCGGTCGTGTTGCGGAACTCCGTGACGACGCAGGTCTGGACGGACGCGCACGGCAATGTGCTGTCAGGCAACCACACCCCCGCTGACGCCTTGTTGCAGGTGATGCCGATGGGCAACGTCTTCGACACGCGCTCATCGGCTGCGAGCTGGAATGTGTTGTCTCAATGGCCGGGAGGAAGCGGCGCAATCAACCAGATGAAGCTGCAACAGCCGACCTGCGGCCGGGGCCTCGGGTTGAAGAACTGAGGTCGGATCGGGCCTGACCAGGGGTCAGGCCTGACTCCTGATCAGGCCTGACCCCTGGTCAGGTGTGACTCTGAAGGGACAGTGAGACGTGGGGCGCAGCCGACGCCCCACGTCTCAACCGGGCTCAGCGTCGCGCCGACCACTCGACCGCGAAGCGACCCAACTCGATCGACGGTTCGCGGCCCGTGACGAGTTCGGAAACGATCTGACCGGTGCCCGGACCAAGCGACAGGCCGAGCATGGCATGGCCCGTCGCCACGATCAGGTTCTTGTGGCGCGGCGAGCGGCCGATGATCGGCACGCCGTCGGGCGTGGTCGGGCGCAGGCCGGCCCAGGTCTCGAGCACGTCAAGCGGCTCATCGAAGGCGATGTACTCGCGGACGGCGCGCTCGATGCCGGCGAGTTTCTGCGGCGAGGGCGTCGTGTCGAGCGTGCTGAGTTCGAGCCGGCCGGTGATGCGCAGTCGCTCGCCCATCGGTGTGACGGCGACGCGACGCTCGCCGAGGAGCAGGGCCTGACGCGGCATGACCGTCGGCGCTCTGGCGGTCAGGCTGTAGCCGCGGGCGGGTTGCACCGGTAGCGTCAGGCCCAGGCCACGCGCGGCCACCGGCGACCAGGCGCCCGTCGCGAGCACCACGCACTCGGCTTCGATGTCCCCGGCTGTTGTGCGCACCCGCCTGATCCGATCGCCGGACGTGTCGAAGCCCGTGACCGGCGTGTGTTCGCGCAGCTCGGCGCCGCGGCCGCGAGCCCACTCCGCCAATGCCCGTAGGAAGCGCCCCGGATCCAGCGAGGCGTCGCCGGTGAAGTGCACGCCGCCGATCACGTCGGCTCTTGCGGCGGGCTCACGCTCGTGCACGGCCTTCGCATCGAGCGCCTCAGCCGGAAGCCCGTGGCGATGCAGCAGCTCGGCCTCATGGCGCCCGCCGGCCAACGCCTTCTCCGTCTTGTAGAGAAACAACAACCCGCTCGAGCTGTAGACGCAATCGAACTGTTCCTCGGCGATCATGCGCGCGACGTTCGCGGCGCTGAGCAGGCCAAG
>CAYZRP010000178.1:0-10845 GCA_964480865.1 uncultured Anaerolineales bacterium
ATGCATCGGTGGATGTGCCGCATTGTAGCCGCGATGCGTGCCTGAGCGAGCGGTCAGAGCGGAGTTCAGCCACGAATTGACACGAGCTGGTGCGAAATACGCTCGTGCCCATCCGTCTCAATTCGTGAATTCCGTGGCCAAACACCTGTCTTCGTCAGCAAGACGCGATTGCCCTGTCCTGCCGTGACCACCAGACGAAACGGCGGGACCTATAATGCTCTGAGCGGAATGACACCTGGGTTTGGATCGTTCATCACTGGCGCTGGGCGCCAACCCTGGAGATCGTAGGACGTCCGTCATTTCGGCGAGCATTCGCCTCGACACATCCCTCACACGCATATACGGAGATCAACGATGACCGAAGTTCAACCTGCTTCACCCGCGCGACCTGATGCCGATGTGGCGGCGCGAGTCGATGCCCTCCTCAGCCAGATGAGCCTCGAGGAGAAGATCGGCCAGCTCAACCAGGTCGGCGGCGCAAGTTTCATCCCCGGGCCGAAGCCCGAAGACGTCATCCGCAAGGGCGGGGCGGGCTCGGTGCTCTGGCTCAACGACACGAAAGGCTTCAATGCGCTTCAGAAGGTCGCGGTCGAGGAGAGCCCGTCGAAGATCCCGCTGCTCTTCGCCCTCGACGTGATCCACGGCTACCGCACCATCTTCCCGGTGCCGCTGGCGATGGCGGCGTCGTGGGATCCGGCGGTGGCCGAGCGCGCGCAGGGTGTCGCCGCCGCCGAGGCTCGCGCGGCTGGTCTGCACTGGACCTTTGGCCCGATGCTCGACATCGCCCGCGACGCGCGTTGGGGCCGCATCGTCGAGGGCGCCGGTGAGGATCCTGTCCTCGGCGCCGCGATGGCGGCCGCTCAGGTGCGCGGCTTCCAGGGACCGGCGCTCGGTACGCCCGAGCGCGTCGTCGCCTGCGCCAAGCACTTCGCCGGGTACGGCGCCGCCGACGGTGGCCGCGACTACGACCCGGTTTATCTCTCCGAGGCGCAGCTCCGCAACATCTACTTCCCGCCCTTCAAGGCGGCGGTGGATGCCGGCGTCGGCACGTTCATGAGCGCGTACATGGACCTCAACAACGTCCCGGCCAGCGGCAACCGCTGGCTGATGAAGGACGTCCTGCGCGGCGAGTGGGGCTTCGAGGGCTTCGTCGTCAGCGACGCGATGGCCGTCGGCAACCTCGTCATCGAAGGCTTCGCGCGCGATGGCCGTGACGCCGCGCAGCGTGCCCTGAGCGCCGGCCTCGACATGGACATGGCCAGCAACACGTACCCCGCGCATCTGGCGAGCCTGGTCGCCGACGGCGCGTTGACGATGGCCGACATCGACGCCGCCGTGCGCCCGATTCTGACGGTCAAAGTGAAGATGGGGTTGTTCGAGAACCCGTACACTGATGAAGCGCTGCTGCCGCAGGTTGTCGCGCGGCCAGAGCATCGCGAGGCGTCGCGCTGGGCCGCGCAGCGTTCGATGGTGCTGCTGCGCAACGAAGGCGGCCTGCTGCCGCTCGCGAAGACTCTGACTAACGTGGCCGTGATCGGGACGCTGGCCGACTCGATGGCCGACACCGAAGGCTCGTGGATGGTCTTCGGCCACACGCCGGCGGCCGTCACCGTGCTGCAGGGCATCCAGGCGAAGTTGCCGAACGCCGCGGTCACCTATGCGCCGGGACCCGAGATCCGGCGCGACATCCCGAGCTTCTTCGAGGCGTTCGAGCCCGAGTCGGCCAAGAAGCCGGCCCAGACGCCCGAAGCGGCCGAGGCCGCGTTCCAGACGGCTGTGGCGACCGCCAGCGCCGCCGACCTGGTCATCATGGTGCTGGGCGAAGCCGCTCAGATGTCGGGCGAGGCGGCCTCGCGCGCGTCGTTCGATCTGCCGGGTCGGCAGGAGGAATTGCTGAAGGCCGTCGTCGCGCTCGGCAAGCCAGTCATCCTGGTGTTGTTCAACGGCCGGCCGCTGAGCATCAACTGGGCGGCCGAGCACGTCCCCGCGATCCTGGAGGCCTGGCAGCCGGGCACCGAGGGCGGGCATGCCGTGGCCGACATCCTCTTTGGCGACGTCAACCCGGGCGGCAAGCTGCCGGTGACGTTCCCGCGCAAGGCCAGCCACGCGCCGTTGTACTACGCGCGCGTCCTCTCGCATCAGCCAGAGGATCATCCGATGTACCGCTCACGCTACTGGGATGGCCCGACCACGCCGCTCTATCCGTTCGGTTTCGGCCTGAGCTACACCACCTTCGCGATTGAAAACCTGAAGCTCTCGAGTGAGCAGGTGAAAGTCGGCGGTGCGCTGACGGTGAGCGTCGACGTGACCAACACCGGCACGGTGGCCGGCGACGAGGTCGTGCAGGCCTACGTCCATCAGAAGGCCGGCAGCGACTCGCGGCCGATGCGCGAACTCAAGGGCTTCGTGCGCGTGTCGCTCGCGCCCGGTGAGACCAGGGCCGTGACCTTCACGCTTGGCCCGGCCGAGCTCGGCTACTGGAGCACCAGCGCCAGGAAGTGGGTGCAGGATGCCGAGGCCTTCGACCTGTGGGTTGGCTCCGACTCGCAGGCCACGCTGCACGCGACCTTCTCGGTGGTCGGTCGACGTAAGGCCAAGAAGCGCGCGTGATGGAAAGCGGGCTACAGCCCGCGGCGTCCTCGAAAAGAACAACGAACAGGCCGCCGCGCGCGGATCCCCGCGCGGCGGCCTGTTCGTTATGGTTTTGTGGAGCCTCATTCTTGATGATCTGGATGGCGTCTGGGAAGAATCTCGGTTGCGCGTGCCTGATGTTTTCACATAGTCTCGTTAAGTTGCCAACATCTCCACAGGGGGCCGGATGCTTTGTCACACATCCAAACATAAACGCTTGCGCGGTACCTGCCCTGTTGTTGCCCTGAACGCGGCAGACACGCTTTGACGCTGTTTGGCTGACTCTCCCTGACGCTCCATAACCCCATCACCTGTCTGGAGTCCGCCCATGCCCTTCCGCCACTGGATCGCCCTCGCGCTCAGCCTCTGCCTCGTTGTCGGTTCACAACCTGTCGTTCAACCCGCCGCGGCCATCGGCGCGCTCGCGACGTCTGGGACCGTGGGCTGGCAGGAAGACCAGGTCTTCACGTCCAGCGACGCGTATTCCGGGCTCGACATGGTCATCGACAATCTGGGTGGCCGGCATGTCCTGCTTCTGGATAAGACGACCGACGTGTTGAAGTACGCCTATTCGGAGCGCGGCGGGTCAGACTGGAGTGTGGTCACGATCGCCGAAGGCGGCTTCACCGAAGTCGCGCTGACGCTGGCCTTCGATGGCTCGCCCAAAATCGCGTTCACGCGTTTCCCTGACCTCTTCTACGCAACGCGCCGACCCAACGGAACCTTTCAGGTGGAGACCGTCAGCCGCGGTCTGGCCATCGGGGGATTGAGCCTGGCGTGGAGCGAAATGGGCCCGCAGATCGTATACGGTGATGAGCGCAACCTGATCAACTACGCGCACACCGACGGCGCCGGCTGGATCCTCGACACCATCCCGCTCCCCGACGTGGTTTCGCAATATGGGGTGCCCGACCTGGTGGTTGATGATGCGAATCATTTGCACATCGCCACCAACCGCGCGGGGAATGTCTACTATGTGAACAATGTCGGCGGCACCTGGCAGACCCAGAGCCTGGGGCCAGGTGAGGCGCCGGCTATCGCGATTGAGGACGGTAGCTCCAGTCGCGTGCATATCGTCTTCAGGTTGGGCCTTGATATCCGTCATCTGTTGAAGGATGGCATCGCCTGGGTTTCGGACACTGTGGATAGCGTGACGGCGGATACGCCCGACATGCTCAAACCCGGCCTGGACCTCGATGCGGCCGGCCATCCGTACGTCGCGTTCGCGAGCGGTAGAGATCTGAAAGTTCGGCGGATGCTGACCGGTGTCTGGGCGGATGCCAGCACCGACGGCTTCGATTACGCGGTCTCCGGTCGTCGGGTCATCCTGCGGGTCGACAGCCAGAACGTGCCGCACGTGGCTTACCGTTCGTCCTGGGGCAATATCTATCATGGCGTGCTCGATGGCGCCTGGTGGCTGGACACCCTCGAGAACGGTGTCAGCGTTGGCGGAACGTCGATTGCCGTGCCGCGTAACGGCGTGGGACGGATCAGCTACGCGGCTCTGACGGGGCCGAATGCCGGCCTGCGATTTGCCGTGCCCGGTGTCATCTGTGCACCTCCGATCTGCCTCACGACCTGGGTCAAATCGACGGTGGCCGCCGGCGAACGTGGCCTCGACAACAGCATCGCGCTGCGGTCGGCCGTCGACGGCGGAGACGCTCGGATCGCGTCGTACAACCCGGTCTCGCATGTGCTCGAGTACACGTATCAGTCGGGGCTTGTGTGGGAGACCGAGACCGTCGACTCGAGCGGTGACGTGGGACGCTACGCCTCGCTGGCGCTCGACGATGGCGGGGTTCCGCACATCGCATACTGGGACGCGACCCATCACCAGATCAAGCTCGCCTGGAAGACGGCCAACGGCTGGCAGACGACGACCAACACCGCCGGGCCTGCGCTCGACGCGGCGAGCGGTGCGCTCTCGATGGCGCTGACGCCTTCGACGAGCCCCTACTGCTGTTCGGTCAACATCAGCTACTACGACGCCGTCAACAAGGATCTACGTCTGGCAGTCTACAAGGACCTTGTCTGGCACGACTATCTGATCGAATCGACAGGCGATGTCGGGCGGTTGAACTCGCTGACCTACTGGCAGGACTTCATCTATGGCTTCATCGTGGTTTACAGTGATGACACAAATGGAAGACTGAACGTCGCGCAGGGCCTTGACGGGAGTTGGGATGACCAACCGGGGCTGAGCAGTGTCGGGACGGTGACGGACCTGTCACCGATTTGGGCTGACTATTACGCGGACGAACGACGCTTTGCCTACTCGACAACGGGTGGCGCTCTGTTGGTCGCGGCCCAGGGCGCCGGTTCGGGCTGGAGCACCACGACCGTCGAGTCTGGCGGTGGCGCGACGCTGGATCATCTCGGGCTGAGCGTCGGCGGCGGCCGGGTGCACGTCACCTACACGCGTAACAGCACGGTCATGCTCCATGCCGTCAGCCTCGCCACGAATGCGGATCTCTACTACAACCCGCTGCAACCCTGTCTCAACAATCCGAACCTGCCGGCCAGCTTGGGCGACTGGGCGGCCGACTTCGTCGTGCCAGCGCCGACGACCGTGCTGGACGATCTCGACACCCTGCGCGCCCTGCGCGATCTCTTCGCCACGACGCCAGACGGCCAGCACTTCATCGACCTTTACTACACGTACGCCGCTGAGACCGGCACGATGGCCCTGAATGATCCCGCTCTGGCGCTCGAGGCGTACGCGGTGATGCAGAGTCTCCTGCCGGGCTTCGAAGCACTCGTGCGCGGCCACGGCGACGACGTCCACGTGACGGCCGACATGATCGCCCAGGCCAATACCCTGCTTGATGAACTCTCTGGGGCGGGCAGCCCGCAACTGGCGGCAGCGTTGGCGACCGAGCGCGCGCGCTTCAACCAGCTGGCGGACTTCGAAGGCCTCACCTTTGCGCAGGCCTCAGCGTTGCTCGGCGTGACGCCGCCCGGGTTGGTGTACCTGACGGAATTGTCGCGCTGACGTGACCCGTGCGCGGCTTTCGACGAAGAGGAAACCACGCCATGTCTGCTTCTGATGAACAGGAGTTGCTGCGGCTGGCCCGGGCGCTCAACGTCGCCGCTGACCGCGGCGATCGCCAGGCGCTTGATGCGATTTTCGCGGACGACTATGTGAGCACTGGCTCGGGCAACGTCTGGGGCGAGTACGGCCGCTTTGGGAACAAGGCCAGCGCGATCGCGAAGTTCGGCGCAGAGCCCGACCCCGGCATGGTCAGCGCCACGACGCTGTCACACGAGCGAGTCACCGTCGTCGACGGTACGGGTGTGACCACTTACCTGATCACGGATCAGTGGACAGACTCTGAGGGCGCGCACACCATTCTGTGTTGGGTGTCGGACGTGTGGATTCGCCAGAATGGGGAGTGGCGGCTCCTGGCGACTCACGAAAGCGTCGTGTCCGAGAACCACGCGCCAGGTGATCCATCGCCTTGATCGGGGCCTCTATCGCGCTGTTTCACGGAGAACGATCCCCGGAGCGTTTCACGTCATCCTGGCGCTGGGCCTGATCCAGGGGCAGGATAAGGATCGATTGTGGCGGCCCGGGCATCACTGCCCGGGCCGCTGTGGATCTGGGTGCCGATCAGTCGCCGCTGCGCGTCGACGAATCTTCAGCCGCGACATATTCCTCGGGATTGTTGTCGAACGTCTGCTTGCAATCCAGCGAACAGAAGTAGTAGGTGCGCCCTTTGTAGTCGGATTTTGCGGGCGCGTTCGATTCATCCACCTGCATACCACATACCGGATCCTGTGCCATGGTGTCATCTCCTTTTGAACGAACGAGTCGGTGAACACCCAGGCGAGGTCAGCGCCTGTGGAGTGAAAGCATATCGTTCTCGTGGCCAGAGTCACCACGGCGTCACAGGCAGGTCGCCCAAAACAGCGCAGCCATCCCCTCAAAACCCGGCTACACTCGGGTCTGGACGGATCAGTTTGTGTCTCCATGCAGCCAACGAATGTGGCATCGGATTGCCAAAACCGGAGCTCGTCGTACGAGTCTGATGGAGTGACGCGCAAACGATCCAAAACAAAAGCGAGTGTTACGCATGACTTCTGTGACCCATTTGAGCGTTCGCGTGGAGCATCTCGTTGAGACGCTGGGGATCGGCACGCCCAGCCCGCGTCTGTCGTGGCGGGTCGAGTCGACCAGCCCGAACTGGCGCCAGACCGCCTACGAGATCGAAGCAGACGGGCGCGACGGAACCGGCCGGATCGAGTCGGACCAGTCGGTGCTTGTCGCGTGGCCCTTCGCGCCGCTTGCTTCGCGCGAGAGGGTCAGCGTGCGGGTGCGTGTGTGGGATCAGGACGGCGTCACCTCGGAGTGGAGCGAACCGCTCACGCTTGAAGCCGGTCTGTTGACGACCGACGAATGGAGCGCGCGCTTCGTCACGCCCGCCTGGGATGAGGATCCGACAAAGGTGCACCCCGCGCCGTTCGTGCGGCGCTCGTTCACGCTGCGCCCGGGCATCCGCTCGGCGCGCCTGTACGTGACGGCGCTCGGCCTGTTCGAAGCTCAGCTCAACGGCCAGGTCGTCGGCGACCACGTCCTCGCGCCCGGCTGGACGGTGTACGACGAGCGCCTGCGCTACCAGACCTTCGACGTCACAACCCTGGTGAAGGAAGGCGAAAACGCCCTCGGCGCCATCCTCGGCGATGGCTGGTTCCGCGGCCGGCTCGGCTTCGGTGGCGGACGCAGCAACATCTATGGCGAACGCCTGGCCCTGCTGGCCCAACTCGAAGTGACCTATGCCGACGGCTCCAGCGAACGCATCATCACCGACGAAAGCTGGCGCGCCGCGACAGGCCCGATCCTGGCCAGCGGCATCTACGACGGCGAGACCTATGATGCGCGCTGCGAGTTCGCCGGCTGGTCGACCGCCGGTTTCGATGACTCGCGTTGGAGTGGAACGCGTGTGGTTGAGTGGAACCTCGACACGCTCGAGGCGCCGCTTGGCCCGCCCGTGCGTCGCATCGAGACGATCGCTCCAGTCTCCATTTCGAAGTCGCCATCCGGAAAGACGATCGTCGACTTCGGCCAGAACCTCGTTGGCTGGCTATCGATCCGCGTGCAGGGCGAAGCCGGTCGCACCGTCACGCTGCGCCACGCTGAAGTGCTCGAGAACGGCGAGTTGTCTATTCGCCCGCTGCGCTATGCCAGGGCCACCGACCGCTACACGCTGAAGGGCGGGGGCGTCGAAACGTGGCAGCCGCGCTTCACGTTCCACGGCTTCCGCTACGCCGAGGTCGAGGGCTGGCCGGGCGAGTTGAAGCCTCAAGATCTCGCGGCCGTTGTGGTGCACTCCGACCTGGAGCGCACCGGCTGGTTCGAGACATCCGACGCGATGCTCAATCAGCTGACTCAGAACATCGTCTGGGGTATGCGCGGCAATTTCGTCGACGTGCCCACCGACTGCCCGCAGCGTGATGAGCGCCTCGGCTGGACCGGTGACCTCGAGGTGTTCTCGCCGACAGCGTCGTTCCTGTATGACGTCAGTGGATTGCTGCGCTCGTGGCTGCGAGACCTGGCCGAGGAGCAGCGTCGCTCGGGCGGCGCCGTGCCCCACGTGGTGCCGAACGCCTTGGGCGCCAGCGCGGCCGGCGCGGCCGCCTGGGCCGATGCCGCGACGATCGTGCCGTGGGTGCTGTACCAGAACTTCGCCGATCCCCAGATCCTGGCCGACCAGTTCGACAGCATGTGCGCCTGGGTCGATCACGTCGCGTCGATCGCGGGCGAGGGCCGATTGTGGGACACGGGCTTTCAGTTCGGCGATTGGCTCGACCCGACGGCGCCGCCGGACAAACCCGCTCAGGCGCGCACGGACAAGACCATCGTCGCCAGCGCCTACTTCGTGCGTTCGGCGGAACTCGTGGCCAAAGCTGCGGGCGTGCTCGGACGAACCGAGGCCGAGCAGCACTATAAGACTCTGGCGGCCGAGGCACGCGCGGCGTTCGTGCGGGAATATGTCACGCCGGTCGGCCGCCTGATGAACGATGCCGAGACCGCTTACGCGCTGGCCCTGGCCTTCGACCTGTTGCCGACGGCCGAGCAGCGGCAGCGCGCCGGCAAACGCCTGGCGGAACTGGTGCGCGAGAGCGGCTATCGCATCCGCACCGGCTTTGTCGGCACGCCCATCATCTGCGACGCGCTGGGCAGCACCGGACACTACGCCGCGGCCTATCGTCTGCTCCTGCAGCGCGAGTGTCCGTCGTGGCTTTACCCGGTCACCATGGGCGCGACCACGATCTGGGAGCGCTGGGACAGCCTGCTCCCAGATGGTTCGGTGAACCCCGGGGAGATGACGTCGTTCAATCACTACGCTCTCGGCGCCGTCGCCGACTGGATGGTGCGCACGATCGGGGGCCTGAATGCCGCCGAGCCGGGTTATCGGCGCGTCTCCATCCAACCGCGGCCCGGCGGCGGGCTGACGCGCTGCAGCGCCCGCCACGTCTCGGCCTATGGTCTCGTGGAAAGCACCTGGACCCTGGATGGCACGACCTTCAATCTGGATGTGACTGTCCCGCCGAACACATCGGCCGCTGTGACATTGCCCGGGCAGGGTTCGTCCATCGAAGTCGGCTCAGGCACCTGGCACTGGTCCGTGCCGTATCAGGATCCCGATTCGCGCGGGGCGTTCACGGTCGACGACTTTGTCGGCGACATCTTCGCCGAGGCGCGTGGTCGCGCGGCCGTGATGTCGGCCCTCGAGCGCGCCGGCGCGCCCGATTTCGTGCGTGGAGTCATCGCCAACGAACCAAACCTGATCCTGCGTCAGGCGTTGCGCCTGTCTCCGAACTACGACGAGATCGTGCGGGTCGTGGGCGAAGCATTGGCCGGGGTCGGAACCGACTGAACACTGGCGGGTTCCAGTGCCTGGCGACTGTCAGAGGCGCATGAAGCAGTCTCGTCTGCAGCCATCGTGGTGAGCAGGGGCCTGATCTCAGTCGAGCACGTGCGACGCAATGCGGCTATGGCAGTCGCAGGACTGATCCAGGCGGATGGCCGGCGGATGATGTATGCTGCGACGGAAACGAACACGAGCACCCGAGCATCTCGAAGCTCTAAGATGAAAGCCACTCCATGAACTCCGTTCCCACCAGCACTCACGTCCAGCGCTCGTATGACCTCGCGCGTGAACGCTACGCCCAGCTTGGCGTCGACACCGAGGCGGCGTTGGCCGCGCTCTCGACGGTGTCACTCAGCCTGCACTGCTGGCAGGGCGACGACGTCGGCGGTTTCGAGAACACCGGCGAAGCGCTCTCAGGCGGAATCGCGGCCACCGGCAACTATCCGGGCAAAGCGCGCACACCCGACGAACTCCGCGCCGACCTCGACCAGGTCTACAGGCTCCTCCCCGGCTCGCACCGCCTCAACCTGCACGCCATGTACGCCGACACCGGCGGCAAACGCGTCGATCGCAACGAGCTTCGCCCCGAGCACTTCGCCGCCTGGCGCGACTGGGCGAAGGCCAACGACCACGGCCTCGACTTCAACCCGTCGTGCTTCTCGCACCCGAAGTCGGCCTCGGGCTTCACGCTCGCCAGCGCCGACCCGGCCATCCGCCAGTTCTGGATCGACCACTGCATCGCCTCGCGCCGCATCGGGGCGTCGTTCGGCCAGGCGCTGGGCACGCCGTGCGTGACCAACATCTGGATCCCGGACGGCTACAAGGACACGCCGGTCGACCGCGTCGCGCCGCGTCAGCGCCTGCTCGAGTCGCTCGACGCCGTGCTGGCCGAGAAGCTGGATCCGCAACACAATCTCGACGCGGTCGAGCCCAAGCTCTTCGGGCTGGGCTCGGAGAGCTACGTCGTGGGCTCGAGCGAGTTCTATCTCGGCTACGCCCAGAGCCGCGGGATCCTGCTCTGCCTGGACGCCGGGCACTTCCACCCGACCGAGACCATCGCGGACAAGATCTCGGCGGTGCTGTTGTACCTGCCCGAGATCCTGCTGCACGTCAGCCGGGGCGTGCGCTGGGACAGCGATCATGTGGTGACGCTCAGCGACGACCTGCAGGCGATCACGCAGGAGATCGTGCGCGGCAACAACTTGAAGCGCGTGCACATCGGCCTGGACTACTTCGACGCGAGCATCAACCGGGTGGGGGCCTGGGCGATCGGGGCACGCAACACGTTGCGGGCGCTGCTGATGGCCTTGCTCGAGCCGCGCGCCGAACTCCAGGCGCTCGA
>CAYZRP010000179.1:0-10760 GCA_964480865.1 uncultured Anaerolineales bacterium
GCGTGGAGCGTAGAGCGTGGAGCGTAGAGCGTGGAGCGTAGAGCGTGGAGCGATTCACGCTACCGCGCGGCAGCGTGAATCGCTCCACGCTCCACGCTCTACGCTCCCCGCTCCCCGCTCCTCGCCCCCATCCCGCCCCGGTCGGGACGTTTTTCCCGGCTACGCAGGAACGCGGCCCTTGACGCCGGGACGCTGAATCTGCCACCCTCATAGGGTCAGAATAGTTTGACGCTGCTCGCCCGGGGGATTCTTCATGCCTGCGTCTCGGATTCGCGCGAACTACGAGGAACTCGCCTCCATCAGCCGCAGTTTTCAGGCGGAGTCGGATGCGACCCAACGCACACTGCGGGAACTGCGATCGCGCATGCAGTCTCTCGAAGGCGGCGATTGGGTAGGGCGCGGGGCCCGTGCTTTCTACGCCGAGATGAACGACTCAGTGCTGCCGTCGCTGACCCGGCTGGAAAAAGCCCTGGCGCAGGCGGCTACTGTGACGACCCGTCTCGAGCGCCGCGTTCGTCAGGCGGAGGCCGATGCTGCCCGCGTCCTCGACGGGCGTGGCGTGGCCTCGGGCGGCGCCGCGGACAGCGGTCCATCGGGTGCGGCCGGTGGGGGCGGCAACGGGACGGGGGGCGACGGATCTGGCGGATCCGACGCCGGGGCCGGCGAGGGATCGGGCAGCGGCGGGGGGAACGCGGCGACACCCGACTGGCAGCAGAAGAACCCGGCGCTCGCGCGTGATCCAGAAGGCCTGTTCAAAGACGATTACATGCGCGGCATGATCGATCGCCACTTCCAGGGCGAGAATTCGTCCGAGTTGCGTGACGTCATGAACACGCTCTACAACAACCCGACCGGGGCGGCGAAGGACGAAGCGCTACAGCGCCTGGCCGATATTCGCGGCCGGCCGGTCGACGAGATCCGCGCCGAGTACGACAAGTACACGCAATTGCGCGATCGCGCCGACGCGCGCGGTTACGATCGCGAGGCGCTCAAGCAGGAGACCACCTGGAAGGACGGCCTGCTCACCGCGGTGTCGCCGCGGCTGGGTGGAGCCTATGTCGCGCTGTCGACGCATCCGGACTTCATGGGGTCGACCAATCAACTGCGTTACGGTCAGGTCGTCGGCGACGCCTATGGCATCGATCCGGCCTTTGGCGCGTTGCTGAATCCGAGCGGTGGCCTTGTCGGGCCGGGCAACGCAGCCGTCGACGCTGGCGACACGGCCGTCAGCTATCACGGCATCTTCCACGACGCGGCCGGCTATATGCTCAACGCGCAGGGTGACGGGCCGGGATACGATTACCTGCATGCCGAGGGTCGCGATCCGACAAGCCCGCTCACCGGCCAGCGCAGCGGAATCCGGCACTGGGGTGAGTTGACCGGCGACAACGGTTTTGTCACGCGCACTGAGGCGCGCGTGATGGACGGTGTCGTGTCGACGGTCGACACCGTCAGCGGGGCCTGGAAGGGCATCAAGGACATCTTCTGAGTTGGCGCGCCAGAACCGGCATCGATTCGGCGTGGCGCGACTGACCGAAGGGTAGATCACCATGAACGGCATCGAACTCGATCGAGATGAATTGGCGGCGCTGGTGCAGCTTCTGTCTGCGAATCGCGTGTTCGGCGTGGCCGATGTCTTGCCGGCCGAGCCGGCGGCGCGCGAGGCCGCTTTCGTCACTGGTCTTGAAAAACTGCGCGCGCGCGGATATGTCAAAGGTCAGACGCCCGGCCAGGTTGTCCCCGACACAGGGTTGCTGCGGCTCGTGTCGGTGCTCGTCGACCCGCGAGTGGTGATCGTGGCCGAACGAGCCGGCAGTGTTGACGCGGCTCTGCACTACGCTGACGACGATGGCTTTGTGTCGCTCGAGGGCGATGGCGCAAGCGGTTATCGCATTGGCTGGGTCGAGACCACCGATCTGCTTGCACGCCGGGTATTGCGTTTCCTTGAGATCGACCCGGACACCCGGTCGGGCAGCGTGGCGGTCAGGCTTCCTGAAGCCGCTTTTTCCAGTGCTCGAGAAGTGGCTCGTTCGGCAGACCTGGCTGCGATCGAGGAGGCTCTGGTGGCCGGCGGCGTCGCCCGCCCGAAGGCGGCCGAAGTCGCGCCGACGATGCAAGCGGGCGGCCATGTCCTTGCGATTCGACTCAATGGCGGCCAGGCCGAAGCGGCTCGCAGGGCCTGGGTGCTGGCCTCACGCCCCGCGCTATCTGGGTGGGTCGGCTGGCGCGAGTCGGTCGAAGACGCGGATCTGCGGCTTGAGCCGCTGAGCGCAGAGCGTCTGGCCGACGTGCTGTCGCGTTTCGTCGAATACCTGAGCCCGGCCCGTGCCTGAGTTCACGGCAGCCTGGGCCAGGGATTGACCTGGCCCAGACCCGTTTCGAAGACCTCGAAGTGGAGATGCGACCCCGTGGCGTTGCCCGTCGCGCCGGCCAGGCCAATCAACTGACCCTGCGTCAGTATGGCCGAGCACTCCACCAGGATCTGGCTCAGATGCGCGTAGGCTGACCACTGCCCGTCGCCGTGATCGACGATGACGAAGTCCCCGTACCCTGTGTAGTTCCAACCCGCATACACCACCACCCCGGTATCGATCGCATAGATGGGCGTGCCATACAGGGCCGTGACGTCGATGCCTGGATGCCACGCGCTGTAGGTGTAACCACTGACGGTGTGGCTGCCCGCCGGCCACGTCAGGTGCCGCGTGCCGATCGGCGCCGCAAGTTCGGACTGGACGCAGGCGCCCGGGCCGTACCACCCAGGCGCGCCCGGCACCTTCGGTGTCCAAACCGGCGGCGGGGCGGGTGGCTCAGCCGGCGCTTCAAGGGACGGATCCTTCTCGAAGAGCGTCGCCACCCTCGAGCCGGCCAGGGGATGTGGGTCCTCTGCAGTTGAGGTCAGAATCGACGATACAGGCATCGAGGCAGCTGTGTGCGGACTGATAGGATGCTGTGCGATGGCGGCCACCGCGGCAATCGCCTGGTTGTGCGCCGCTATCAAGGCCCGCTGGCTGAGATCGATCAGGCCCAGGCTGGCTCCAGCGATCACGGCCGCATCCGCCATAACCATGGCAGCCAGGCAGGCGAGCAACTTGAGGCTGCGCCAAATCGGCAGAGTGCGTCGCGCCGATGCGCGTGGAGCGCCTCGCATGTCGCTTCGATCGATTGATCCCGCCCAGAAGGGGTGCATGCATCCACCCGTCGAACAAGATTGATCCACACGCGTCGTGAGATCGATGGCTAGATGTCGGCAGGATAAGGCGAAAGTTACGCTCGAAATGTAGGGAAAAATGCGGGGAAGACGGTTCGAAGTCGGTTTGTGCGAGGCTGCGTGAACATGTTAAGACAATTGCCCAAATTCGTACTTGTTGTATCCGAATTTGTGCGATAGGATAGGTTTACAAAGCTGACCTGGCTTTTCTCCCCCCTCCGAGTGGAAACGCAACGCAAGTCGGGTCAGCGAGCGCGCCGACGGCCGCGATCCCACGCTTTCCCCCCGAGCGTGCGCGGCGTTCGGCGCGCTATTTTTGTGCGACGCTGTTGGCCTCTCTGACCCGATCCCATTCGCCAGTCCTCGACCCGATCCTTAAGCGATTCTCGCAGTGCACGGGCCTCGTCGGCCAAGCGGTGAGCGGCCTCCACCAGGGCTGTTTCGGGTACGGCGGCGGCTGCAGGCAAAGGTTGAGCGGAGGCTGGCGCAGGGAGCCGGGCGCGGACGAGTTCGACAAGATCGCGCGCCTCGCCGGCCTCGAGGTCGCGCAGAAGACCGCGTGTCTTGCCTTCGTCGTCGTCATCGCCGCCGGCGCGCTGGCCGGCCGTGCTCAAGGCTACGTCGGCCAGACCCAGCAGGCGCTGCACAGCGTCTTGTTTGAACACCACCTGTTGAACATGGGAAAAGCGCAGACTGGTCTCGTGGGTCGTCCACAGGCCACGGCGCAACTGGACGCCCTGGTCGGTGACAAGATAGCCGATGGTGCGCCACTCGAGCCAGACCGTCGTGAGTGTCAGCATGAACTGTGTCAGAAACCCGCCGAGTGTCACGGTGATCCAAAGCCAGCGCCACTCCTCGGGGATGTAGTCGCCCATATCGTCCCAGCGCGTGAAGTAACTCACGAACCCGAACCCGGGAGGCAGCCACTCAGTGACGTCGATGGCCGTCAGCACAAGCACCAGGCCGACCAGCGCGGAGAGTTGGGCGCCGAGCCACTTCACCCAGTGCCACTGATGCGCGCGATGGCCGGGCCGCAGGAGGCGAATCGGCTGCGCGCCCTGGATGGGAGTGGGCGGTCGTAGCGCAGCGGTGAAGGCGTCGCTCACGTTCTGCAGCCGGGTGTCGCGCTTCATGGTACAGGCTCCCCCGGCGGCGTGAGCAAGGCGCGGATCGCCCGCAACTCGCCGGCCGTTTCGAGCAGTGCCTGGGTCAGCGCTGCTGAGGACGAGTCGGCCGGCGCGGCGCCCGGCAACGCGCGCGCGCCCCGGCTGCGCTCATAGAGAAAGTCCCGGATGGCCAGGGGCTGCGGCAGGCCTTCAAGCGTCATCTCGGCTTTGGCGTCGCCGCTCGCAGTCTGGATCTCCAGGCGCGCGAGCCCGAACCAACGCTCCAGAAGATTGGCGCTGACATGGATATCCTGGATGCGCCCATAGGCCAGGCTCACTTCGTGGCGCGCGAAGCCCCCCCAGCGCATGGTCACCCCTTCGGCGTCGAATTGATAACGGATCGTGCGAAAGCGCAGGCTGCGCTCGATGAGCGGGATCAGGAAGAACGGACCCCACAGGAGTGAAGAGAGCCTGTAGTAGCGCAGGAGACTGGGCAATGGACGGTCGAGCTTGAGGATGTCGGCGGGTTCCACAGTACGGGCACCTCAGGATGGGAGGGTGTGTACGGACAACTCGTCGGTCAGAGATTCTTACCGCGTTTTCGCGGTTGGTCCTGATCTTCAGGACGTTCCTTGTCCTGGAGGAACCAGGTTCGCTCGCAACCTCACATTCGCCGCAAAACTGGCCCCGATTGGCGGTCAGAAGCCGCGCCGCGAAGCAGGATGTCATGGAGTACGACACGTTCGCCGAAGGGTTGCGCCGCTACTGTCCGACGGGCTCGAACAACTCGTACACGGCCGACCGCAACGCCTGTGCCAGTTGCTTGCGGTTCGTGCCGCCGATGGGTTCCCGACCATAGCGCATGCGTGCGGTGAACGAGGGTAGGGCGAGCAAACGCTGCAGATGCTCGCGCATGCCGATGTCCTCGCCCCAGGCGACCGACTCTGAGGCGGGGCGGGAGCCGACGGGTGCGCTGTAGTGCAGCGCTCCGTACCAAACAGGTCGCCCTGAGCGCGCCGCCGATTCGAGCAACGAGGCATGAAACGGCAACAGGCCCGAGCCCTCGGTGGTGGTGGCTTCGGGGAAGATGACGACGCTCATCCCCTGCGCGATCGCCTGATCGATGCGCGTGTTGACGCGGGCCACGTCCGTGAAGTCCTGCCGGTTGATGAAAATCGTGCCGATGTCGGCGGCCACCGCGCCGATGACGGGGATGCGCGTGACCTCGATCTTCGAAACAAACACGCACGGCCATTCAGACAGGCATATCAGAAGATCGACATAGCTGAGATGATTGCAGACGAACAGGCCGGGCTGCGATGGCGGAGCGCCCTCGCGCACCACGCGCCCACGTAACGCGCCGAGCATCGCGTGGGCCCAGCCTTGCAGGCAACGGTTACGCCAACCCGGGCGAGATTGGGGCGCCGCCAGTCGAAGAAGCAGATCGCCTGTGCGCCACAGCACAATCGTGCTCAGCGTGATCAACCCGCAGAGCGCCAGACGACCATATCCGATCCATTTGCGCATGGAGCGAGTATAACGGCATCACCGGGCGGATCGAACGTTTGTGGATGACGAGAGCCGCATCGCCTCACGACAGCTGGATCCGGCAGGGTGGCGCATTCGCGCCAGATCGCCTACAGTCGTCCTGGACATTCCCAACGGCGGATCTGGCGCCTGAGGGGTGTATCGCGGCAGACAAGCCGACCTATAATCGTTGACAAATCTGCTTGCACGGAGTTGAGATGCCCATCGCCATCAAAGAGATCGAGCGTGCCCGCGACGTGTTGCGCTCCGTCATTCGTGAGACCCCGGTGATCGCAGACGGGAAACTCGCGGAGCGTTTGGGCGCGCAGATGTGGTTGAAGGCCGAGAACACCCAGCTCGCTGGATCGTTCAAAATCCGTGGTGCCTACTACAGCCTGAGCCGGCTGACGCCCGAACAGCGCGGACGCGGTGTTGTGGCCGGTTCAGCCGGCAATCACGCGCAGGGTGTCGCGCTGGCTGCGCGCCTGTTCGGCGTGCCCTCCGTCATCGTGATGCCCGAGCACGCCCCGCTGACCAAGGTCACGGCGACGCGGCGCTTCGGTGCTGAGGTCGTCCTGCACGGTGCTACGTTCGATGACGCCGTCGTGTATGCCCATGACCTCGAACGCGAGCGCGACCTGACCTACATCCATGCGTTCAATAATCGCGACGTGATTACGGGGCAGGGCACGCTCGGCCTCGAGATCGTCGACGCTGTGCCTGAGGTCGACGTCGTCGTGGTGCCGATCGGCGGCGGCGGCCTGATCAGCGGCATCGCGTCCGCCGTCAAGCAACGCCGACCGCAGGCGCGCGTCATCGGCGTGCAGGCCGCGGGTTGCTCGGCCGTGCGCGAGTCGCTACGCCGGGGTGAGCCCTTCACGGCGCCGAGCGCGCGGACGATTGCGGATGGCATCGCCGTCAAGCGCCCGGGCACGCTCACGCTCCCGCTGATCCAGGAGCTCGTCGACGACGTGGTTGAAGTCGACGACAACGAGATCGCCGACGCCATCGCGCACCTCGCCCTGTCTTCACATCTTGTGGTCGAAGGTGCGGGCGCGGCCGGCGTGGCCGCGCTCCTGGCGGGGCGCGTGTCGGTTCCGGCAGGCGGTCACGTGGTGGCCCCGTTGGCCGGCGGCAATATCGACGGCAACCTGCTGAGTCGTGTGCTCGAACAGGTCTCCGTGCGGCAGGGGCGCTCGCTCGTGCTGCGCGTCATGGTCGACGACCGGCCCGGCAACCTCGCGCCCCTTATCTCGCGTGTGGCCGAGGCCGGCGCGAACGTGATCGACATCTATCATCGTCGTTCGGTCTGGCTCAGCCCTATCCACCAGGTCGGCATCGTCATGGTCCTCGAGGTGCGCGATCCCGAACACGGTCAGGCCGTGCTCGCCAACCTCCGCGCCGCCGGATACTCCGCCGAACAGGCGGTGTTTTAGGCGACAGGGGTCAGGCGTCGGGCGTCAGGCCTCAGGACGCTGCCGCGATGTCCCGGCATGGATTGAAAGGATAAAGGGGCGAGCCAGTGGGCTACGCCCCTTTGTTGTTTGAATCGAAGCCGAGTCTCGCGCGGCAGCGTCCTGACGCCTGACGCCCAACGCCTGTCGCCTTCAATAGCCCGCTTCCACATCCACCAGGTTGAACAACGGCTCGCCTTTCTGAAAGCGCGCGAGGTTGTCGGCGAAGAGGGCCATGGCGCGCCCGTCATAGCGGGGCGAGAACCCGCTGACGTGCGGGGTGATGATCACGTTCGGCGCCGACCAGAGCAAGCTGCTGGCCGGGAGGGGTTCCTCGGCAAAGACGTCGAGCGCCGCCGCGCCAGGGCGACCGTCGGCGAGCCCGGCGACCAGGGCGGGCTCATCGATCACGCCGCCGCGCCCAATGTTCAAGAGCAGCGAACCAGCCTTCATGCGCTGCAGCATCGCGTGGTTGAACAGGCGCTCGGTAGCCAACGTCAAAGGCAGAGCCAGGACGACGACATCGCACAGCGGCAGCACGTCGGGCAGAGCGTCGATGGGCTCGATGCGCGCCGGGGCCGGTGGCAGGTCGCGCAGGTCGGGGGCGACCCAACGCGGTTTGTCGGCGTTCGCGCCGCCAGCGCCGCGACGCAGGCCGATGACTTTCATGCCGAAGGCCGCGCACAGCCGGCCGATCTCGCGGCCGATGGCGCCGTAGCCGACGATGCCGATGGTCGCGCCGCGCAGTTCATCAGGCACGAACAGGCCCCAACGATCCTTTGGCCAGATCGATTTCTGCTGCAGGCCGAAAGCCAGCGGCAGGCGTCGGCTGCGCGCCAGGATCGCGGCCAGGGTCCACTCGGCAATCGCCGTGGAGTGCACGCCGGAAGCGTTCGTCACGGGCACACGCCGAGCGAGCGGCTGAGTGACCACCTCTTCGACGCCGGCGAAGTGCAGTTGCACCCAGCGCAGGTGCGGCACGCGCTCGGGCTCGGGCAATGTGTCAACGGTGTAGAGCACGTCAAGGTCGGCCCACAACTCACTCGGGAGCGTGTCGGCATCCCGGGCCGCGGCGTGCGTGACATGCGCGTCAGGTGCTGTCGCGCGGATGCGGTCCAGCTGGGTGGTGTCGAAGGTGGCGGTCGTCAGGACCAGGATGTTGAGCGTCATTCACACGATTCTAGCAGCCGGCCGTATAATCCGCCCAATCGCATCGTGTTTTGTGGGCACGCACGACCTGTCCTTCGGGGGATTGTTGCCGCGGCTTGCGCAGATTTCGCGGAGAAGCCTGGTTATCCGAATAGCCGGGCTCCAGATGACGCCCGTGCAGGCAGACTCATCGCGAGATCCGCGGCCCGACACCCAGTCAGGTCAAAGGCTTGCACGCGCGCGTTAAGTGCTGTGTGATCATGACCCAAATCGGCCGCTATCAACTTCAAGGACTCATCGGGCAGGGCGGGATGGCCACAGTCTATCGCGCCTACGACCCCAACTTCAGGCGCGAGGTGGCCGTCAAGGTGCTGCCCGCCAACCTGCTCAGCCAGGCCGACCTGCGGGCTCGCTTCCAGCGTGAAGCTGAGACCATCGCGGCGCTCGAGCACCCGGCCATCGTGCCCGTCTACGACTTCGGCGAGGACGAGGCGTCACAACAACCGTACATCGTCATGCGCTTGATGAGCGGCGGCTCGTTGGCTGATCGGCTGCGCGCCGGACCGCTCGTGCCGGCTGAGACTCTGCGGCTCTATCGTCAGCTCGCGCCAGCCCTCGATCGCGCGCACTCACGCGGTGTCGTTCACCGCGACCTCAAGCCTGGCAACGTCCTCTTCGACGACGGCAACAACGCCTACATCGCGGACTTCGGTCTCGCCAAGCTGACCGATGCGACCACGATGCTCAGCGCCACAGGCATGATGGGCACCCCGGCGTACATGAGCCCCGAGCAGGCGCGCGGCGATCGCGAGGTCGGCCCGGCCAGCGACATCTACGCGCTCGGCGCCATGCTCTACCACACGCTCAGCGGCAAGCTGCCGTATGAAGCGGACACCGCCATCGGGATGGCCCTGCGCCACGTCAACGATCCTGTGCCGCAACTCAGCCAGGCGCGACCTGAGCTGCCGCCGGGTTTCGACTCCGTGATCGCGACGGCGATGTCGAAGGCGCCGAGCGCGCGCTACGACTCCGCCAGCCGACTGGTCTCGGCCCTCGAGACGGCGACTGCCACCGGCCAATCCACGTCGTACGAGCCGGTGCAGACCCTTGGGCCGAGTGCTCAACCCGTGCGGGTTGAGCGCGTCTCCACGTCATCGCCTTCTGCTGGATCCGGCGGTTCGAAGCCGGGCAGTTTCGAACCCGTGCAGCCCTCACCGACTCGCAGCGGCATGTGGTGGCTTATCCCGGCCGCATTGGCAGCCGTGGTGTTGGTCGGCGGCGTCGCGCTCCTGGCCCTGTTCGCCTACTTTTGGAACAGCAACCAACCCACGCCGACGCCGCTCGCCGCTGTCACGCCAAGCCTCGCCGCCATCGACGCGACATCGACAGAGGCGGCCGTTGCGCCGACGGAAGCCGTCGTCGAACCGACCCCGACTGTTGTCGCGGCGACGGCCGCTCCCGTGGCGCCGACGGACACGGCGCCGGCGCCCACGACCGAAGCACCCACGCCCTCGGCGCCGGGCGCGACAGAGGTGGCTCTGACCGACGGCATGACCCTGATCTTCGTCGGCGCGCGCACGGGCTTCATGGGCCGCGACAGCGCCGCCCTCGATCAAGGCCCTGAACACGCCGTCGAACTCAGTCCCTACTGGATGGATCAGCACGAGGTCACCAACGCCATGTACGCGCGTTGCGTCGACTCGGGCGCCTGCACGGTGCCCCGCAACTTCCGTTCATTCACACGCGTGAACTACTACGACGACATCGCCTACGCCGACTATCCAGTCGTGTACGTCAATCGCGATCAGGCCAATGTCTACTGTGAGTGGGCGGGCCGACGTCTGCCGACCGAAGCCGAGTGGGAGATGGCCGCACGCACGGCCGCCAATCCGTACCCATGGCCGAACGCCGACACGGTGCCGGCGGCTGCGAACCTGCTCAACTTCAAGCCGAGCAACATCAGCGACACGACGAAAGTGATGAGCTATCCGGCCGGCGCCACCGCGCTGGGCATCTATGACCTCGCCGGCAACGTGTGGGAGTGGGTGGCCGATCCTTACGATCCCAATTACTACAACATCAGCCCCCGAATCGATCCCCAGGGCCCACCGAACTCCTCAGGCCCGCCCGACGCCTGCAACACCGCCGACTGCGGCGTCTTGCGCGGCGGCAGTTGGGACAGCGACGCCGAACAGGTGCGCGTCACCACACGCCTCTTCTACGGCGCGCAGGATACAAGGGATGCGTTTGGGTTCAGGTGCGTGAGGAACCAGTAAAGCGTGGAGCGTAGAGCGTAGAGCGTGGAGCGTGGAGCGT
>CAYZRP010000180.1:0-9483 GCA_964480865.1 uncultured Anaerolineales bacterium
AAGCCAGGCAAGAGAGACGAATTCCATCGCTTGGTTTCGGAGAAGTCTCTGCCATTGCTGAAGCGTTGGAACGTGGATGTCGTGGCATTCGGCCCGTCACCGCACGACGACACGTCATACTACCTGAT
The DNA here is from genome assembly GCA_964480865.1 of uncultured Anaerolineales bacterium. GTDB lineage: Bacteria > Chloroflexota > Anaerolineae > Anaerolineales > UBA6663 > UBA6663. The sequence goes on from CAYZRP010000180.1 coordinate 129, forward strand.
TCGTGCCTATGAGAATCTGGCGGAGCGTCAAACCAGCCAAGATGCCTTCTATGGCAGCCAGGATTGGCGGAACGGTCCACGCGAAGCGATCGTGACTTTGATCGAAAGTGACACGTCGGTGGTGCTGGAATTGGAGCCATCCGTGGTTGACGCTCTTCGCCGCAGTGTATAGCGCTAGGCATTCGGCCGGGTGCACTGGGCGTCGGTTCCGAATACACGGACATGGATGACGCCATCGGCAACTCGATCTGTACGGTCGCTGGTCAGTCGCATAGCCGCAAAACAATCGCATGCAGCTGACGTGGCTACTCGAGGCTCGAAGCCGGCCGGTCTCGTCTCAGTGGCCATATCACTGATCTGCACCAAGAGGCAGTTGACAAGGGATGCACTCGTCATGAGCATTTGTCGTGGCCTTGAACTCATTCAATCTCAGTGGCTGGCGAACGCGGCCGGTCAGTTCGGCGAGGCGGATGTCGTTGCGCTGATGGGCCAGATGCTGGCGCAAATCGAGCACAATTGGCTGACGTCTCCGCGATATCTTGTGGGGAAACGTCCCTCACAAGAAAACTGGCGGCTCGAAAAGCGACTCTATCTGGCCCCGCATAACACCAGCCCCGAAAAGACCCTGGAAAAGGCCATCGCTTGCCTGACAGACTGGTCCAACCAGGTGCCCACGGCATCCGGACTGTTCGATCAGCACAGCGACAAATTGCGCAACATCGATCTGGTCCGTCAAACAGGTTCGTCGAGCTACGACTGTGTGGAGTTGAAGGTCGGCAGCAACACCCCGATTGATGCCGCCCTCGAGGCGCTGACGTATGCCGTGCTCTATCTCCACGCTCGCCAGACCTACACTGATTCCGAAAGGGCGTCGAAGGCCTTGTTGGAGGCGACGTCGATCCAGTGGATGGTTCTGGCTCCGACGCGCTACTACCTGGGTGATCGGCGCTACCTGGACCTGGGGGACAAGATCTCAGAGAGCCTGAGTTCCGTCGCCCAATCGCTGAACATGCCGTGCCGGATGACCTTCGGCTATTGGGCCTTCCCCGAGGAATTTGAATGGCCCTGCGAGGCCAGCGAGCTGGAGCGGCTGTTGGGCCAGGTGTTTCCGTTGCGAAGGGAGCGCTCCTGAGTTCCTGCCCGCTTCGCCGGCCGGGTGACGCAAGCTTGCAGTCGATTCGTCGTTCTGGATGCCCCGTTGCGTTGTCTACCGACATGTGTCCGCTGCCTGAACGACGCGCGGAAGAGCTCGATCGTACGGACCTCCGCATCGGATGCGGCTCACAGGATCCCGTTCCGGGAGACTCGGGCAAGTGGACGGTCGCTCCAAACGGGCAGGAGGCGCGTCTGCGCGTCGCTGCGTCGACTCGTACGATTGGAGTCGATGACCACCACGCCGCCCATTAACGTCGACGTCAGCGAGAAGCGACTCTATCTTTTCAGCCTGCGCCAGATCGCGATCCTGGTCCCGACCAGTGTCCTCGCGCTCCTCATGCTCTTCGGACCGCTGTTCTCGGACTGGAGCGTGCGCTTCCTGCTGGCGATCACGATCCTGAGCTTCGGGTGCGCGGTCGCGTATCTGCCCTTTGACGGCAAGCACTTCGAGGCCTGGCTTGTGGAAGTCTTCGCCTTCACGGGTCGCCGCCGCTACTTCGTTCACCGCGCCTTCAAGCCCGTCGATCACGGGCCGAAGATACGGGTCGCGACGCCCCGATCACCGGATCCCAGCGTGGCGCCGCGCGCCACGCCTGAGCCCGCTGAGCCTGCCCCGACCGCGATTTCGCTCAACGTACCGAAGCCGCGGCGCGCACCAAGCGCCGAGCGAACCGCCACGCTCGATCCCTATTTGCTGAGCATCAACCTGATCGGCCTCGGCATCCTCGTCGGACTGGCCGCCTATCTTTATCAGAGCGGCTGGTATCAAGTGCTCCTGCACTGGGCCCAGTTGTAGGTGCTGGAGTGACAGGCCCGGTAGAGGCCCGGATCGCGATGGGGTCGCAACCCGGGCCCGTCTTCATCTGTGCGTGACGCAGCGACGATCGAACTCTGCTCGACCGCGCGACAGACTCAGGGTTGTGCACCTGTATTCGTTTGAGTCCACTCGCCCGACGAGGGGTCGTAGAGCCAGGCATCCTCGCGCGTCGACAGTTGGAACATGTCGAAGCTCGGCGGGTAGACGTAGTCTTTCACCGCCTTCGGCGCCAGCGTCGATCCACCGAACAGGACCAGGCGGTCCAGTCCGGCGGCGTAAACGAGGGTGGCCCCGAACCGGCTACCGGGCATCAGCTCGCCCGACGCCGTCTGCCACTGCCGGTTGTTGTAGTCGAAGGCGTAGAACTGATCGTAGAGGTAGACGAACGTGCGGTCCACGGTCGGGTCGTAGGCGATCCCGGCCATCGGTCCCGGGACAGGACCGTCCGTGTAGGGGATGCGTTCCCAGCTGTTGGCATTGAGGTCGTAGGTCCACACGACGGATTCCGGATTCTGGAGCGCGCCCCAGAGGATGATGCGATCGGACTCGGAGTCGTAGCTCATGCTCTGCGTGCTCAGTCCCGCCGGGTGGAGCGACGGATTCATCTGAGTCCAGTCCTTCGTCTTGAAATCGAACGCCCAGGTCTCAGCGAAGCTCACGGCCAAGGTCGGGTCCTCGGGGTCCATGAAGTTCGAGCTGTCGTTCGTCTGACTGGAATCGATGCCGCCGAAGAGGATCGTCCGATCTGACTCGGCGTCATAGGCCATCCGCGCCAGCCAACGACCGCTCGGGTTGTGGGTGGCCTTCAAATCGGTCCAGACATCGGCATCGGCATCGTAGGCGAACATCCGACCGCCATCGTCGAAGACCAATACGCGATCGGCTGCCGAGTCGTAGGTCACATCCGCCGGGTAGCTGAACGGCATGTGGGACCGCTGGTCCCAGGCTCCGGTCTGCGGGTCGAGCACCCAGGTCTCGCCGGTGCCGTTGCCAATCAGGACGGCGAGCTGCGATTGCGTGTCGAAGGCCATGAACTGGAACACCGTGGTGGCCGGGTGCGGCACGTCGGTAGGTTTCGGTGTGGCGGCGACCAACGTTTCCGTCGGCGCCACAGCCGTGGGGTTAGCGGGCGCTACCGTCGCGGATGGGGCGACCGTCGGCGCCGGCGGTTGAGGAGATGCCGTGCCTTGCGGGGTCGCTGCCGGCGCGCAGGCCGACAGGACAATGACCGGCAGGACGCTGGTCCGCAGCAGGCGACTCCGTAACGGATAGCGTTTCATCTTCGATCTTCCTTTCCGAGGCGCGTTGAACCGAGCCGGCATGAGTTCGCCCAGGCCAGGGGCAAGGCGCCATGCGATTGAGGCGTGACGGTTCGACCGAGCGGAGGGCAATGGCCAGGAACAGGGCGTTCCATTCCTGGCTCCGCAGTCTGCTGAGCCACGATCCTCCAACTCCAGGCGCCGCGACCGTCTGATCCGTCGGCGTGCTGTGCACGATGCCGGCGCGTGCTCGCGCCGCGTGCTCGCGCCGCGTCGTCGCGCCGCGTCGTCGTCGCCTCGAAGGACGCCTGACGCTGTTCGCGCTCCAGCACTCGTCGACGGTGGCCGAGACTCTCCCGACCACCCGGATTGAGCGTATCGGGCGACCGCCATTTCTACGGCGGGGTCGCGGCGGCGCGCCGTCTGAAGGACAGGCTCGATCCCGTGATCCCGGTTTTCGGGCAGCGTTGGCCACACCCTGCCTACACGACCGGCATCTCTTCAGCGTGTGCGGGCGGCCTCAAGGCGCTGGGCGCCATCGAGATGACGCCTGCGCGGGAGTGATCCCCCGGATCGGCGTGCGACGAACCCTCCGGCCGCAGGGGTCTTCATCCCCACCCGCGACGCCTCGAGGAGAACGGAGCTGAGGGTCGTTGGTCGACCTCAAGGCGGCCCATCGAGGCCGCGTTCAGAATCGCCTGAAGTGGACATCCCTCCGCCTCGATCGGTCCTGCGGTTGATGCGGTCGGTCCGCCCGTCATGGCCTGACAGCGTCCGCGTCTCGGCCCCTGTCCCTTCTCCGTTGACGCGCCCCCGTTTCGTCGGGATTTGATCCTCACACCCGTTCAAGCGAAAGCCGTTCACGCCAGGGTTGATCCCCGAGCCCAGCCACCGGGCCGATCACCGATCCCGTAAGTGGGAAGGTTGCGGGGACGGGCTGGCGGGCGCCTCTCTCTAGACTGAGTTCCGGGAGATGCGACGATGTCTTTCTTCACCGGCCTCTTCGGCAAGCTCGCCACTCCGCAGGTCACGCGCCCGGAAGCCAGACCCGAAAAGCCTTTTCCCAAGAAGACCGAGGACACGCTCAAGCTGGTCGAGGCGCTGACGCTGGCCGGCCCGGCCCTGGTCATGGACAACGGCACCTTTGTGCGCGGGCTCGAGGTCTGGCCCGTGGACCTGGAGGCCGGCAACCGCGGGCGCAAACAGGCCTATCACTTCGCCTTCGGCCAGGCGCTGCGTCGATTGCGCGCGCCGTCCGCGTGGCAGATCGTGATCACCAGCCGCCCGCAAGACATCGGCCCGTATCTCGAACGACTCGCAGAGGCCGAAGGCCGCTGGCGCGAGAAAGGCTTCGCCACCGAGGACATGGACACGGCCGCGCGGCGTTTCCGTCTCTCGGAGCTGGCGCTCGAGCATCGCTCGTATCTCGAGCAGCTTTCGACGCGCCTGCAGCCGCTGCAGCAACGCTATCTGCTGCTGGTTGCGTTCAACCCGTTCGCCGAAATGGTCTCGCGCAAGCCGCGCGCGCGCGTGCTGGATCCGCGTCAAACGGCGCGGGCCGAGGAGGTCCTCGAGGAAGAGCTGCGTCTGGCGCGCGGCATCCTGGCCGAGGTCGGGCTGCCCTATCAAGAGTTGAGTGGCGTCGATCTGTGCCAGGCGCTCTGGGCCCACTACCATCCGCAGCCGTCGCTTGCGAGCAGCGGCCTGGGCACGGTCGAGGCCCTCGCGGCCGGTCTGCCCACGCCCACGCCCGACGACCCGCCGACGGCCGACGACATCCGGGCCGCGGCCGAGGACCCGCTCGAGCTGGCGGATCTGCTCGCGCCCAAGCTGGTCGAGGAGCAGGCCGAGTTCGTGCGCCTGGGCGACGTCGTCGGGCGCGGCTATTTCCTGACCGACTTCGACTCGCGCCAGCCCGTGGACCTGGCCGCGATCCTGGCCTTTGACGGCGACGTGACCCACAGTCTGTACCTGCAGGCTGCCGATCCGGTCGGCGTGCGCCAGCGCTACCGCGAGAAGGAGACCGAGCTGTCGGCCTCGGCCGACCTGCACCGTCGGCGCGGGATCGTCGAGGACTTCGCCAACGAAGCCGCGATCGGGGCGCTGCGCCAGATGCGGCGCGACATGGAAGTCGCGCTGCAGGCGCCGTTCAACCTCTACTGGTACGCGCTGGTCTGGGCCCCGACGCTGCCGGACCTCGAGCGCCAGAGCCGGCTGTTCGAGACCACGCTCAAGCTGCACGACATCCGCTTCCAGCGCGCGACGCGCCGACACCTGGGCGTGGTGCAATCGACGCGCCCGGTCTTCCGCATGGCGCATCGCGTCCGGCCGCGGATGATGTCGGCCGGGAGCCTGGGTTCGTTCCTGCCGTTCGTGCGCAAGGAATACATGGACCCGGCCGGCTGGGACTTCGGCGTGCATCGCGGCAACGGCCTGCTGGTCTGCCGCGAGACCTTCCAGGGCGGCTCGGGCAACGCCTCTCAGCTGATCATCGCCAGCCCGCGCGCCGGCAAGAGCGTGTACATGAAGTCCACGATCGTCAAGGCCGGCGTGCTCGGCGACCGCTGCTTCATCTTCGATCCCGAGCGCGAGTACCTGCGGCTGGCCTGCCGCCTGCACGCGCCCTACATCGAGCTGGCCGCGAGCACGACCCCGATCCGGCTGCCGATCGATCCGGACGCCGGGGCCGAAGGCTTGCTGGCCGGGATCGAGTTGATGGCGCGCCAGTACGAGTCGCTCACGGACGAGCCGGCGAGCCCGGCCCAGATCTGCGCGCTGGCCGACGCCGTCCAGGCCGCGCTCGCGGACCAGGGCATTCGCGAGGACGACCCCGCCACCTGGACGCGCACGCCGCCGGCGATCGGCGACGTCCTCGCGCACCTCGAGCCGAACGGCGACGTCGAGGTCTTCGAGTTGCGCCGCGTCCTGGGCTACGTCGACAGCGCCGGCGGCCGCGCTCACCTCAACATCATGGACCCGGCCTTCGAGGCCGAGCACCCCTGGCGCAGCGCGGTCGAGTCGCTCGGCGCCTTTGTCGAGGCGATCCTGGGGCGCGCGCTCGAGTCGGGCGAGTTCACGGCCCTGGTCGAGGCCTATCAGGACACGATGGCGCGCTGGGGCGTGACCCCGGAGGATCGCGACACCTGGCGGCGCGAGCGCATGCCGCTGCTCGGCGATCTGGCCAAGACCCTGCTCGAGGCGCCCAGCCCCGAGGCGCGTCAGCTGGCGCGCGCGATCCGCGAGTACGCGGTCGGGATCTACGCCGACCTCTTCAACCATCGCACCAGCGTGGATCTGTCGCGCGAGCCGATCGTGTTCTTCGGCCTGCGCTCGCTGCGCGAGGAGGATGGCAAGGCCTCGCGCGGCGAGGGACGCGGCAGCCTGGCGGGCGTGGTGATGTGGCTGCTGCTGCGCGCGGTCTGGAACGAGATCGTGGCCAACGCCGGCAGCCGCCAGAAGACCCACGTCTTCATCGATGAGCTCAAGTGGGTGCTGTCCTTCAAGGGCGCGGCCCGGCGGCTGGAGACGATGTGCCGCAGCTTCCCCAAGTACTCGGCCGCCCTGTACCTCGCGACCCAGGACATGAAGAGCCTGCTGGCCTCGGCGGAGTCGGACGTGATCGCCAACATCACCCAGATCAAGGTCTTCCTCAAGCAGGAGAACGCCAGCGTGGTGCGCCAGCTGGGCGAGATGTTCGACCTCTCGGACGAGGAGCAGCAGGATCTGCTGCGCGTGCGCAAGGGCGAGGGCTTGCTGGTCCTGGGCGACCACGAGCGCATCCCGATCTTCAACGCCGTCAATCCCGCTCAGCTCGCGGTCTATCAGTCCAACGCCGAGCAGCAGCAGGCCGTGGCCGTGGCGCTCAACCGGCGGCTCGAGCCGGTGGCCTAGCGGCGATGGGCAAGCTGATGGGGATCGTGGCAACGTTCCTGGCCTTCAGCCTGGCGGCGTTGCTGTGCTGGGTCGTGGCGCTGCCGAGCCTGGTCGTGGCCGCGGCGGCGGCCGAGGCGCCCAACGAACCGTTCCGCCAGGGCCTGATCGGTTGGATGCTCTCGACCCCGCAGCCGGTCGGCGACGTCATCGTCCCGGACGGCACGCCCGGTCCGGGCAGCGGCCCGCGCGGCGCGATCGCGCCGGGCTTCTGGGAGGACGCCAACGACTGCCGCGACGTCGTCGTCCGGGCGGCCGGGGACGGCACGTTCATCTGGCCCACGCTCTATCACGATCGCTCCGGCTACTGGTTCACGGCCAACCGCACCGATCCCAATCAGGGCGGCTCGGCGCATCTGCACCCGGGCGTGGATCTGCGCACCGGGCTGGGTGACCCGATCGCGGCCGCGCAGCGCGGGACCGTGATCGGCCGCGCCTTCAGCACCATCGGCTACGGCAACTACCTGATGCTCGACCACGGCAACGGCCAGGTCACGCTCTACGGCCACCTGAGCGAGTGGCTGGTGGACTGCGGCCAGGTCGTGGAGCAGGGCGAACTGATTGGACTGGGCGGCAGCACCGGCAACTCCACCGGCCCACACCTGCATTTCGAGCTCGGCGTCAACGGCGGGCGCCTCAATCCGTGCGATGTCCTGCCGGGCGCCGCCGAGACCAACTGCTTCGGCGATCCGTGAGGAGGAGCCGCATGATCGTCTACGTCTGTCCGCGCTGCCGCGCTCAGCGTCGGCCCGAAGAAGCCGCGGCCGCCGGCTATCGCTGCCCCGGCTGCGGCCACCTGGCGCTCACCGCCCGGCGCGTGGCGGATGCGGCGCCCGAGTCGTCGGCGCCGCCGCCGGTCGCAAACGGGCAGGGGGCTCACGTCGGCGTCGCCGACCCGGTCGCCGGCCCGGAACCCGAGGTAGCGCTCGGCCAGGCGGCGGAGTGTGACCCGCTGCAAGGAGGTGTTGGGTCGCTTCAAGAGGCCGTGGTCGAGCCGGAGGTCGAGGAGACGTCCACGGTGCCCGACCGTCTCGCGCCCGTCGACGCAGCGGAGACGCTCGACACGCCAGCAGGCCCTTCGGCCGCCGAGGCCGCGCGGGCCTGGGTGGCGCGTCACCGGCGCTCGGATTCCACGGTGTCATCCAGTGCTCACGGCGCTCCCGGGGCCTCGGACCACGACGATCGGCGGGCCCATGAAGCGATGCGCTTGCCGCTGCCCCGTTCGTCGCGGGCGGGACTGGTCCCGGCGACGATCGCGCCCGATGTCGCGGCTTCGCCGGTGGCGGTCGCGATCCGGCCGCCACGCGTCAACGTCATCGACGTCACGGCCATGGAGCAGCTGGCCGGGACGCTCAATCAGCTGACGGCGCCGCTGGCGCTGGAGATCGTGGGCACGCGCGATCGCCGTCAGCTGGTGGTGCGCGGCGAGCACGCGGGCGTCGAGGCCGTGGTCGATCAGCTCTTCCACGTCTATCGCCAGATCGAAACGCAGCCGCTGTCCGCAAGCGACGATCCGGTGCGGGCGCTTGAAGCGCTGCCCGCCCGCCACGAGCTTGTCCTGTGCCCGACCGGTCCGGCCTTCGTGTCGCTGCGCACCTGGAAGGACTTCGAAGGCGGCGATCCGCTCAACCCGCTCCTGGCCGCGATGGCCGGGCTCGACGACGACGAGGTCGTGGTGGCTCAGGTCGTGATCGCGGCGGCCGCGCCGGCGCGCTGGGCCGAGCCGCATCTGCAGCAGCTCAACGTCTACAAGCGCCATCTGGCCGGACAGTCGGCGGCGCCGTCGTTCAAGAACCTGGCGCTCGGCGTGCTCGCCGGCGGCGCCTTCCTCGCCGGGTTCGGCGCCCTGATCGCGGCCTATTGGCTCGCGCAGGGGGCGTGGTATGCGGTGGGCGGACTGCTCGTCCTCCTCGGCGGCTGGCTCGCCTCGCTCACGCGCAACGACTGGGCCCAGACCCTCGACGCCGAGGCCGAGCAGAAGCTGCGCGAGCAGGCCTTTCAGGTTGAGCTGCGCGTCTGCGCCGGCGCGCGCACCGACGTCCGGGCGCGCGCGATCGCGGCCCGCGTCGCTGCCGCCTATCAGCTCTTCAACACGCCCTCGGGCAATCACCTGGTCGCGGTGTCGGCGACGAGTAAGCCGTCGGCGACGAGTAAGCCGTCGGCGACGAGTAAGCCGTCGGCGACGAGTAAGCCG
>CAYZRP010000180.1:9583-10713 GCA_964480865.1 uncultured Anaerolineales bacterium
TCGGCGACAGGCAAACCATCGGCGACGAATAAGCCCTCGACGAACAGTCATGGATCGACCCCGACTCACGCCGCGGCGAACGGCCCCGCTGACGCGCTGGATCTTGCCACGGTGCCGGCCCGACTCTCATCGGGATCGCCGGACACGATGACTCCCTCGCCGCTCTACTCACGGAGCGCGTCGCCGTGCATCCTCACGCCGCGGCTGCCGCGGCGTCTGGCGCTGCTCAGCGTGCGCGAGCTGGCCGGGCTCTGGCACATCCCGGTCGGCGCGGCGCCGGAGGCGATGCCGCGCGCCATGTTCGAGCGGCTGCTGCCGGTCGCCGATCAGGTCGCGGATCGCGGCGGTCTCTACCTGGGCGAGTCGCGCAAGGGCCCCTACCGCGTCCCGGTCTGGCTCCCGGCCGAGGCGCTGCGGCGCAATCTGCTCTTGCTCGGCAAGACCCAGTACGGCAAGTCGAATGCGCTCGAGCACCTGGCCGCGCACTGGATGGCGGACCGCGAGCGCGCGGTGGTGCTGGTCGATCCGCACGGCGATCTCGCCCAGCGTCTGATCGGGCTGGTGCCCGCCGAGCGCGTCGAGGACGTGATCTATATCGATCTCACCGACCCGACCCGCTCGGTCGGGCTCAACCTCTTCGACGTGTCCAGCGGGCGCGGCCCGGACGAGCTGACCGAGAGCTTCGTCGACCTCGGCCAGAGTCTGTGGGAACACTACTGGGGGCCGCGCATGTTCCCGCCGCTCTCCAACGGCTCGCGCGCCCTGGCCTTCGCCAACCTGTCGCGCGCGCCCGAGCGCCAGTACACGATCTTCTCGCTCATGCCGCTGCTGATGTGCGCCGAGGACACGCGCCTGGACTTCCTGCACACCGAGGTCCCGGGCGGACAGCGGCCGGATCTCTTCCGCTACTTCACCACCTACTTCGAGAACACCTCGACATCGATGAAGGATCAGGTCATCTCGCCCGTGATCTCCAAGGCCCTGGCCTTCGAGCGCTCGACGGCCATCAAGCGTCTGGTCGGGCAGCCGCGCTCGACCGTCGATCTGCACGCCGCGCTGCGCGGACGCGCGATCGTGATCGTCAACGCCAACGTCGGCGTGCTCGGCGACGACCTGGCCGGCTTCATGAG
>CAYZRP010000181.1:0-10533 GCA_964480865.1 uncultured Anaerolineales bacterium
CGTTGCCCGAGGTCAAGGTCGGCGAGACGCTGCGCCTCTTCCTCACCTGGCGAGCGGAGCCCGGCCACGGCGAACAGACCTTCGGCCTGCGCCTGAACGCCTGGCTGGGCGACACCGCCGACGAGATCCCGTTCACGGTGCCGGCCGACAGCGAGGGTGTGTTCCGACAGCAGATCGACTTCCCGATTCGGCCCTACGTCAGCGCGGGGCATTACGATGTACGCCTTACGCGCAGCCTCGGCGGCGATGCCTTCGAAACGGCGCTGACCTCGATCGACGTGACGGCCGCCTGGCCTCTGCCGACTGCCGCTCAGCCGCTCAGTCAGACGTCGACGGTGTTCTTCCAGAACGGCCTGGCGATCCGAACGTGGGAAGCCGAGCGCGTCGATGAGCGCCTGCTGGTGAGGCTCGACTGGGAGGTCACGCGCCTGGCGGACCGCCGCTACAAGCAGTTCGTGCACCTGATCGCGGCCGATGGCAGTCGGATCGCTCAAGGCGATGCTGAACCGCTCGGCGGCTTCCCACCCTTCACGGCCTGGCCGCTCGGCGCGCGTGTGCCAGACACATTGACCCTCACGCTCCCCGCCGACACACCGGCAGGCACGTACACGCTGGTCACGGGCCTCTACGATCCGATCTCCGGTAAGCGCCTGCCCGTCATCGCCGACACCGGCGTTATCCTCGGCGACTCGGCCGGGTTGGGGACTGTCGAACTACCGTAGAGCGTGGAGCGTGGAGCGTGGAGCGTGGAGCGTGGAGCGTAGAGCGTGGAGCGTAGAGCGTGGAGCGTAGAGCGTGGAGCGTAGAGCGTGGAGCGATTTACGCTACCGCGCGGCAGCGTGAATCGCTCCACGCTCCACGCCCTACGCTCCACGCCCTACGCTCCCTTTCTCCCGATATACAATTCCTCCATGGATTCGCGAGCCGAGAACCTGGGTCATCTCCTCAAAGCGCGCAGCCAGACGGTAGCCACAGCCGAGTCGTGCACGGGCGGCCTGATCGGCGATCTGATCACCGACGTGCCGGGCAGTTCGGGCTACTTCCTCGGCGGCGCGATCGTGTACAGCAATGCGGCCAAGCAACGCCTGTTGGGCGTGTCGAAGATGACGCTGCAGGAACACGGCGCTGTCAGCGAGGCCGTGGCGATCGAGATGGCGGCCGGCGCGCGTCGGCTCTTCGACGCCGATTACGCCCTCTCGGCCACCGGCGTGGCCGGCCCTGACGGCGGCACGCCCGATAAGCCAGTCGGCCTGGTCTACGTCGGCCTGGCCATGCGCGAAGGCGCATGGGCGCGTCGCTTCCTGTGGACGGGGGACCGACGTGACAACAAAACCCAGACCGCCGAAGCGGCGCTGGCCTGGTTGATCGAGCACCTGACCGAGTCGGCCACGGCGCCGGCCGTCGCCCCCGTCGTCCCGACCCCGCAGGCCGCGCCACGCCACAACGTCATCCGCGAGCCCAGCGACGTCGAGGCCATGTTCCTTCACAACGGCAAGGTGCGCATCCTGCGCTTCACCTGGAAGGGGCGCTCGTGGCCCGTCGTCAGCCAGGGCCGGCAACGTGACACGGGCGGCGAGCTGCGCACCCTGGTCATGACCACGCGCGATCGCGTCTACGAGCTCATGTTCGAGCGCAGCACCGAGCAGTGGTTCGTCACGCTCGCGTCGGAGGATCGGTTGGTGGCTTGATCAGCACGGACCGTAGGACGACGAAGGACGAAGGTTGTGTGAGACCACCTTCGTCCTTCGTCGTTCGTCCTTCGTCAACTCAATTTGGGCAGCACCACCCGGTACAGCGCCCAGAACGCGAAGAGCGCGAGGGCGGCGATGGGGAGCAGCGAGAGCGCCGGTTCGATCCACGTGGGCGCAGGCCGCAGTCGGCGCAGAAGGGCGAGGGCCCCACGCACAGCTTCGCGGATGCCGGCCGCGCACCACAGCGCGAGCGGGATCAGGGCCGAGTAGAGATAGCGGCCCTGGAATTGTTGAAACTCCAGGTTGTAGTAGACGAACACGCCGGCGGTGCTCAGGCCGAGCATGGCGATGATGCCGAGCGCCCAGCGCTGGTCGGTTGTGAGCCTCGTCCTCAAGCGCCAGAAAGCGACAGGCCCGGCGAGCGACAGCGCGGCGCTGACCACCAGCAGGATCTTGACCGTCCGCGGATCGAGCGGTACGCCCATCCAGCCGAACTGCCCCCAGAAACTGACGAACGTCGTGTGCAGACCGTTGCTCACATAGGGCACGAGACCGCCCGCCGCAGCGACCCCGAGCTCGGCCGTCGGCTGGCCGGTGACGATCGAGTTGTGATGCATGCCACAGACCAGATCGACGGGCCCGCAGACCACGGTGTTGCGGCCCCAGTACAGGGCGCCAAGCAGGAGCGCGGGCAGCATGATCATCAACCCGCGTCGCAGCGCAAAAGCGAAGCCCTTCCGGCGCCAGTGCCACAAGAGCAAGACGCCGACAGCCGGCACCAGCACATACGACCAGACCTTGGTCAGGAAGGCAAGGCCGAGGACGATCGGCAGCGCCCAGGTCCAGGCGTCGCGCAAGGGTGTTGTCCCGCGCGCCTCGCGCACGAGCAGCCAGGCGCCAGCGCACACCCACATCTCAGAGAGCGAGTCGTTGTTGACGCTCGCGAGCACGGCCAGGTGTTGCGGGATGAAGGCCAGGAAGCCGGCGACCACGACGGGCAGCCACGAGTCGGAGCCTGTCAGAGCGCGAGCGGCGAGGTAGGCGAAGAAGATCGCCAGCGCGCCAAAGAGCACTGAAACCATTCGAACGGCGACGAGCGAGCCGCCTCCGAGCCAGTAAGCCGGAACCGCCAGAAGATAGTAGAGCGGCGGCTGGTAGTCCTGATACTGCACGCGATCGAGCTGCACGTCGGGCGGGAAGCCGGCGCTGACGACTCGCTCCAGGAAGGCCTGATCGTAGTCGCCGGGCTCGAGGACGGGTAAGGCCCCGGTCTGTGCTATCTGCCGGATGACGTTGTAGTGCGCGGGCTCGTCCGGGGCCTGCCAGTCGGGGGTCAGGGCCGCATACTGCGCGGCGAGGACCAGATAGACGGCGAGCACGACGGCCAGGGCTGTGCGTTGCATATCGGCATTATAGGAGACCGGCTGTCACGGCCGGGTCACGGTTTGGCGGTTGCATCGATACGCGGCGGTTTCCGATATCGCTGCCGATCGATGCAACCGATCAGGTCTTCACTGCAACTATCATGTGAACGTGGATGATCCGATCGCAGATCTTGTCGCCCGGGCCCGGCGTCATGATCACGAGGCTTTCGCCGAGCTCTTGTTGCTCAGCCTGCCCCTGGCGCGGGCCGTCTGCGGCCGCCTCGCGCTCGATGCCGTCGACGTCGACGACGTCCTTCAGGAAGCCTGCCTCCAGGCCTGGCTCGGCCTCGATGGGCTGCGACGGCCCGAACGCTTTCGGCAATGGTTGACCGGGATCGCGCTCAATCTGGCGCGCATGCACGTCCGAGCGCATCGCCCCAGGCAAGCGCTGGATGCCGACGCCGCAATCGCGAGCTCGATCGAAGCCGAAGTGGAGGCCAACGAGAGGCGCCGCGCCCTGGATCAGGCGCTGGAGGGGTTGTCAGAGGCCTCCCGGGCGACTATCGCCGCGTTCTACTTCGACGGCCGCTCGCTGCCGGAGATCAGCGCCGACACCGGCACGCCGGTCGGCACGCTCAAGGCGCGCCTTTCACGCGCCCGGCTGTCGTTGCGTTCGGCGTTCGTTTTCAACACCTCACTGGAGGCACCCGCTATGATCGAAGTCGTCGTCCAATCCGTTCTGACCCCGGAGCCGCAGGTCGGTCCGAACCATCCCAGTCGCGTCCTCATCCTCGCCGAAAAATCCGGTGGGCGCGTCCTGCCCATCTGGATCGGCCCGATGGAGGGCGACTTCCTGGCGCTGCAGCTCAGCGGCCAGACGACGCCGCGCCCGCTCACACTCAACCTGCTGGCCCAGATCCTCGACGTGACAGGGGCGCCCTTGCAGCAGGTCGCCATCAACCGCCTGATCGACGAGGTCTTCTTCGCGACTCTCACCCTGACGGTCAAGGGTCAGCCGCAAAGTGTGGATGCGCGGCCCAGCGACGCCGTCAACCTTGCGCAGCTCACAGCCGCGCCCATCTTCGTCGCCGCAGACATCCTCGACAGACAGGCCGTGAGCGTCGACGCCCTTCACACCCTCCTGACGTCCCAACTCAAACGCGAATCAACTGAACCGATCGCCTGGATGCCGGCCAGTCCTCCGGAATGGTCTGTGCGCAAATAAGAGTGAGGGAAGGAGGCGGTGGGAGCGTCCGACCGCCCGACACGGCCGGGTCACGACATCGGGATACATCGTAACACTCCCGATTTGTTCCCTCTCCGCTACAATCCGCGCATGGCCATCCTCGTCGCTCAGGACGTGATCGTGCGCATCCGCAAAGGCGTGCGCTACCCGGGCCCCGGTGTGCAGCGTCGCGTGTTGCTGCGCGAGCGTGATGGCGATCGATTGGTGCATCTGTGGGCCGGTGCCGACGACGGCGATTTCGTCGCGCTGGCGATGTCGGCCCAGACGCCGCCGATCCCGACGATCTATGACGTGACGATCGCGACGTGGAAGACGACGGAGTTGACTCTGAAAAGCATCTGGCTGCCAAACCCCGAAGAGGCTGCGCGGCTCGACCTACTCGGCCCAGCCGGCTCGATCACTCAACTCGCCGCGCCGGTCGATGCCGTCAACCTGGCGCTGCGTTGCGGCGCCGTCATGGAGATGCCCGACGAGGCGCTGGCCGAGTGCGGCATCCCCAGCGCCGAGCTGTGGGACACCCTGCTCGCCGATGAAGCCGCCTTCGCGGCCGAGCTGCGCGACCATCTTCCGCCCGACATGGGCCTGACCTTCCCCGGCGACGACGTCCTCGAATGGCGCTCGATCGTGCCGCCCGAGTGGCGGATGTATCGGCAGGGTTGAGGTTACCGCTCGACGAATGACGAAGGACGAACGACGAAGGTTGAATGGCCATTCAACCTTCGTCGTTCGTCCTTCGTCATTCGTCTGATTACCCGACACCTACGACGGGCAGCCGCCACACCTCACTGCCCCAGACGCGCGCGCTCCTCGACAGCCACGCTCTCTTCGAGCTTCTTGAAGAGTGGCGCGGGCGTGCGCAGGGCCTGCCCGGCCTGTAGCGTGCTCGGCGCCCATGAGGCGGTCACGCCGGCCGGGTCGTAGGTCAGGCCGAGGTGGTTGCGCGTGCTCTCGGCGTAGTCGACGACCTTGTGTTCGCCGGCCAGTTTGCCGTCGTAGCCCAGGAAGCCGTGCAGCTTCTGCGACGTGAACGGCAGGAAGGGCGCGAACAGGATCTTGAGCGAGTCGATCGCGCGCAACGCCACATAGATGCTGCGCCCCGCAGCCACCTTGTCGGTCTTGACCTGGAACCATGGGCCGTTGGCGTCGAGGTACTTGTTGACCTCGGTCGCCAGCGCCACGACTTCTTCGAGTGCCGCGCGCAACTTGACGGCCTCGATCAGACCGCCGACCTTCTCAAAGCCGCTTTCGATCTTGGCCAGCAATTCTTTGTCCCCGTCGGTCAGCTCGCCCGGGTCAGGCACCTGCCCGACCCAGTGCTTGTTGGCGAAGGTCAGGACGCGGTTGCACAGATTGCCCCAGGTGGCCACGAGCTCGTGGTTGTTGTGCTGCACGAACTCGCCCCAATCCCAGTCCGCGTCCTTGCTCTCGGGCATGATCGCCGTCAGATAGTAGCGCAGCGAATCGGGATCGTAGCGGCTGAGGAAGTCGAGGCCCCACACCGCCCAGTTGCGGCTGCCGCTGATCTTCTGCCCCTCGAGGTTGAGGAACTCGTTGGCCGGCACGTCGTAGGGCAGGTTGATGTGTTTGCCAGGATCGTCTTCGTAGAGGCGCTCGATGCCGAGCAACTCAGCCGGCCAGATGACGGCGTGAAACGGGATGTTGTCCTTGCCGATGAAGTTGAAGATCTTGGCTGATGGGTCGTACCACCAGTCCTTCCAGACCTCGGGCGTGCCGTTGTTCCTGGCCCACTCGATCGTGGCGCTCAGGTAGCCGATGACGGCCTCGAACCAGACGTACAGGCACTTGCCCTTCTCGGCCCAGCTCTCGACCGGCACGGGGATGCCCCAGCTCAGGTCGCGCGTGATCGGTCGGCCATGCAGGTCGCCGCTGTCGACCTGGGCGATCGAGGGGTTCAGCACCTGCGGGCGCCAGTGCTCCTTGCCCGTGTGCAGCCACTCGCTCAGCTTGGGCGCGGACTTGGCCAGGTCAAGGTAGTAGTGCTCGGTGTCGCGCAGCTCGAGCGCGCTGCTCGAGCCTTTGGCGCGCGGGTTGATCAGTTGGGTGGCGTCGAGCAGGTTGCCGCAGCGATCGCACTGGTCGCCACGCGCGTTCTCGTAACCGCAGATGTAGCACGTGCCCTCGACGTAGCGATCGGGCAGGAAGCGGTTCTGCTCAGGCGAAAACCACTGCTTCTCGACCTGCGTGTACAGATAGCCGCGCTCGAGCAGGCGCAGGAAGATGTCCTGCGAAACCTTGAAGTGGTTCTCGGTGTGCGTGCTCGTGTACAGGTCGTAAGTGATGCCGCAGGCCACGAACAGATCGATGAAGTGCTTGTGGAAGCGCTCGTACACCTCGAGCGGGGTCTTGCCCTCGGCGTCGGCGCGGACCGTAACGGGCGTGCCATGCGAGTCGGACCCGGACACGACCAGGACGTTGGCGCCCTTGAGTCGATAGTAGCGGGCGACGATATCGGCCGGCAGGTGCGAGCCCACGATGTTGCCGACGTGGATCTCGGCGTTGGCGTAAGGCCAGGCGATGCAAACCAGGATGTTCTCAGCCATTCTCGATGTCTCCTGCGGCGAACCTGACGCGCCGCGCTGTGCGATTGTACTCGTTCAGGGCAACAAAAACGCCAGCCGAGGCTGGCGGCGCCAGCGTCGCTGGCGATGAGATCCTGCCGTGGACCAGGTTTGGCGCGGGGCGCGTCTACCAGGCCCAGGCGGAACCGGCGCCTCGGCGCCCGTTCCGCGTCGGCAGGCGACGCATGAGCATATCAATACGGTGATCGAACATGTGGGGATTGTAACGCAGGAGTCAAGACACCAGGAGTATCCCGATCTGCCGTTTACACGAGGGAGTTGTCAGGCCGTTTCAGGCCAGTAAGCCTTGTATGCAGATGGCGCGGATGCCGCAGAGCGATTGTCGATGGACTGCGCGTGATCCGTGCCGATCCGCGCCATCCGTGGACAGGATCCGACACCGATCTTCAGGCGCCTGACAACTCGCCCACCGCCCTCAACCAGGCTATCGCATTAGGACGTGGCTTCATCGCCTCAGGTGAAGAAGAATCAGGTCAGGCACTTCTAATGCGATTGCCCTGCCGCCCTCAAGACTAAAGGCGTGGTCGCCGCTTCGGGCGCTATACTTTCCGCCCACTTACGCATCAGCCCAGGAGGTACACGACCATGACGTCCCCTCGTGTGACGCGGCCCCGCTTTCCCAAAGGCTATGTCGACTCGCCCAAGAGGTTCTTGGATTGGTCTGAAGTCGAAGGACGATTGAGCGAGGCCATCCACTACTGGTTGTGCAGCGTTCGGCCCGATGGTCGGCCGCATGTCGTGCCCAAGTGGGCGGCCTGGGTGGATGGGCGCCTGTACTTCGACGGAAGCCCCGAAACTCGACATGCTCGCAACATCGCGGTGAACCCGAACGTCAACGTCCATCTCGAGGATGGAGCACGCGCAGTCATCCTCGATGGCCGGGCAAGAGCCATCGTGCCGGATGGAGGACTCGGCCAATCCCTCTCGCGGGCCTATCGCCGAAAGTATGCGTCGCTTGGGTACTCACCCGCGCCGGACTCATGGAACGCGGGCGGCCTGTATGAGATCACGGTGCAGTCGGTCATCGCCTGGACGAGCTTCGCGGACGATCCCACGAAGTTCGAGTTCGTGGAATTGCATTGAATGGTCTTCTTCCAAACAAACCTTAACGAAAGCGTAAGCCTTCTGTAATCAGCCCGGCGATAGAATCAGCTTGGAGGATCCCCAATGACTTCATCAACCCACACTGAAACCATCACGCTCGGCGGCGGCTGCTTCTGGTGCATCGAGGCCGGGTTTTCGGAAATGCAGGGCGTGCAATCAGCCGTCTCGGGTTACGCGGGCGGCTTTGTCGACAACCCCAGCTATCGCCAGGTGTGCGACGGAAACACCGGGCACGCTGAAGTCGTGCAGGTGACGTACGACCCGGCCGTGATCTCGACCCGCGACGTCCTCGAGGTCTTCTTCACCTTGCACGATCCGACCACGCTGAACCGCCAGGGCAACGACGTCGGGCCGCAGTACCGGTCGGCGATCTACTATCACACGCCCGAGCAGCGTGAGATCGCCGAGAGCCTGATCAAGGAACTGGGGCAGGACCGGATCTGGCCGAACCCGATCGTGACAGAGGTGGAGCCGATCAAGACCTTCTTCCCGGCCGAGGATTACCACCAGCACTATTTCCGCGACAACGCCCGGCAGCCATACTGCCAGGTCGTCATCGCGCCGAAGCTCAACAAACTGCGCAAGCGCTACGCCGAACGCCTCGTCAGCGGTTCAACGGCGCACTAAGTCTTCGAGGTAAGGCCGGGCGGCGGCTACCGCCCGGCCACGATGGCTGATGGTGTTCTTGAGATCTTCAGGAAGCTCGGCCATCGTGGCGCTGCGCTCAGGTATGAAGAAGATCGGATCGTAGCCAAAGCCGTTCGTCCCGCGCTCCTCGAAGGCGATCTCGCCTTCGCACACCCCCTCGAACACATTGAGCCGACCCTCGGGCTCACGCACCACGACTACAGCTCGAAAGCGCGCCGTGCGCGGGGCAGGCACCCCCTGCAGCGCGTCCAACATCTTGGCGCGCCGATCGGCGTCGCTCGCCCCGGGGCCGGCATAGCGGGCCGCGTAGACCCCTGGCGCGCCTTTCAGGGCATCGACCTCCAGCCCAGAGTCGTCAGCGAGCGTCAGCAGGCCGCTGGCCGCGCCAAAGGCCTCGGCCTTGAGTGTCGCGTTGGCGGCATACGTGTCGCCGGTCTCTGCCACGTCGAGCGCCAGGCCGATCATGGCGGGAGTCAGGATTTCGACGCCAAGGTCGCCTAGCAGGGCCTGTAACTCGCGTAGCTTGCCCGGGTTGTTCGAAGCGAGCAGGATTGTTTTCATGTCGGCTATCCGCAACGAGGTTGGACCCCATATATTGGCAACGGCGCATCGCGCCTCCAATATATGCCATACGAAACGGCTTGTTTTATAGGGAATTTACGCATCTTAAGGATCTGAATGCTTGACTTGCGAGTCAGACGCGTGCTACGATCCTTCACGCCAATTTTACCAATTACAGCGTCGAGCGCATAGGACTGGCCCCAGCGACCACCCCCACCGGTACGGGTGTCAGCTATGCGCACTGATACTTTGGGGAAACGACCCTGAACACCAGTGCCCAGTTGTTGAAGCTGAACGTCGGCTTCTTGATCAAAGAGAGCGTGGGCTACAGCCGAACGATCCCGTTCGCCGAGCCCGCGGTCGATATTGCCCCGGATCTGTCGGTGACGGACCTGCGCGGCGAGATCACGCTGACCCGCACGCCACAGGGCCTCTTTGTGCAAGGCAAGCTGATCGGTGACGTTTCGGGCGATTGCAGCCGCTGCCTCGACACGACTCCTGTCACCCTGACCGGCCGACTCGGCGACATGTACTACTACCCGGCCGACTCGGCGCCCACCGGCGAGTTGACGATCCCGGAAGACCTCAACCTCGACCTGGCTCCCGAGATCCGCGACGACATGCTGCTCTCCCAGCCCATGCATGTCCTGTGTCGACCCGACTGCAAAGGGCTGTGCCCGACCTGTGGAATCAATCGCAATCGCGAGACCTGCGACTGCGTGGACGACGACATCGATCCGCGGCTTGCCAAGCTTAAGGATCTGCTGAACTGACCGTCCGGTTCGCCGGGCGACGCGCTTATTGGGCCTTCTGGAGATCGCGCTCATGAAGTTCACGAACACCACCGGGAAAGATGCTGAACTGATCGGGATGCTGATGGACCGGGCGACGCGCCAGGGCTATCTGCTCACCGATGACATCATCGAGGCCTTCCCGCAGGCCGAAAGCGCGTCGGAGCAACTCGAGGAACTGTTCGCCTTCCTGCACGGTTGCGACGTCGCCGTCTACGACGACCGCCGCCAGGTGCCCTCGAAGATCCGGGCGCTGGCCGCCCACCGCCAGTATGACGAGGGCAGCTTCGACCTGAGCGGCATCTCGATCGACGACACCGTCGGCCTGTACCTCAAGGAGATGGCGCGCGTCCCCCTGCTCTCGACCGAGCAGGAGGTCGACCTGGCCAAGCGCATCGAGCGCGGCTGGAAGGCCGAGGCCCAGGTGGAGAAACTCAGCGCCAACGTCGATTTCAAGAAGCGCGCTCAGCTGCAAGGCCAGATCGAGGACGGCCGCGCCGCGCGCGAACACATCATCAAGGCCAATAC
>CAYZRP010000182.1:0-10342 GCA_964480865.1 uncultured Anaerolineales bacterium
GCCCCGGCCCATGCCACCCCCTCGTTTTCTCGGAAGAATCAGATCAGGCATTTCTGATGCGATTGCCCTGCCTTGAAGAAACTCAGGCGCGTCAGGGCTATAATCGCCGGGATGTCGTCGCAATCCACGTCGCCAGCGCCGCTGTATGCGCGCCTTTACCTGGCTGAAGCCAGTGTTCTGGGCGCCTTCCTGGTGATCGCCGGCCTCGTGCAACGGTTGACGGCCGGCTATGTGGAGTTTGGCGCCCTCACGCCCGTTGTTCCCTGGCTGGCGACGCTCGGCCTCTCGCCGCTCGATGTGGGCTGGCCCATGATCGTCCTCGGCTCGACGCTCATCGGCAGCGCCTCGGGCGTCTACATCGGCCGACGCTGGGCCTGGCAGATGGCGACCGTCGCAAGCGCGCTCGCGCTGATCTATGTGTGGCCGGGCCTTGTTTTGGGCGTCGTCGGCCTGGCGCTGTTGCTCACTCCGCCGGTTCGGCGTTTCTGCGTTCACTGACCGCCACGTCAATCACAGCCACAGGAGTTACGATGGCCATCGATACCGCGCTGCTGGCCGACGTTCCGCTGTTCCAGTTCCTTGACGAGAAGGAGCGCGAAGTCCTGGCGGGCCAGCTCGACGACATGCATTTCGATTCGGGCCAGATGCTCTTCGCGGTCGACGACCCGGGGCGCGGCATGTTCGTCATCCGACGCGGGGAGGTGGAACTGTTCTACCGCGACGCGACAGGACGCAAGATCGTGCTCGACCTTGTGAACAAGGGCGACTTCATCGGCGAGATCTCGATGCTTGATGGCGGCTGCCATACGGCGTCCGCCCAGGCCGTGGAAGACACTGACGTCCTGCGCGTGGATCGCCACGACCTCGAGGTGCTCTTCAAGCTCTATCCGGCTGCTGCCTTCGACCTCCTGCAGTCGCTCGGTCGCCGGATGCGGACCACGGCGGAGTTGCTCAGGCACACGGCTTCGCGCAACGTCGTCGAGGAGTTCGAGGATCGGCGCACGACGCTCGAGCGCGCTGCCGACTGGATCGCGGCCTTCAGCGGAAGCATGACTTTTCTGTTCATCCACCTGGCGATCTTCGCCCTTTGGATCGGATGGAATGTCTGGCCCGGCTACGTCGGCTTTGATCCGTTCCCGTTCGGCTTGTTGACGATGGTGGTGTCGCTCGAGGCCATCATCCTCTCGGTGTTCGTCCTCCTCAGTCAGAATCGACAGGCCGAGCGCGATCGTTTGCGGTCGGATGCTGACTTCGACGTCAACCTCAAGGCCGAGCTCGAGATCATGGAACTTCACCAGAAGCTCGATCGGCTGACGGCCGACGTCCTCAATCGCCTCGAGATGCTCGATCGCCACGTGCGGCGCTGAGGCAGTTCGGCCGCCATTTTCGACAACGCCGCACGCGATCATCCCGACCGGACCGGAGTGAGCCGTGGATGTCGCGGATTGCGCCGACGATGCCTCGTGGCCCCATCGATCCGGGGTGGTCGTCAGTGACGATACACGGGCTCCGGGCCACGTGTGAAATATACGGCCGGTCTATAAGGCGCACGTGAGACGCCATTGGCCCTGCAGTCGTATAGAGCCCGGTCGGTGCCGGGTGACCTCAGGCGTAGAATCAAACAGGCAGGTATTCCAGGAGGTAGAGAATGGGCGACCTTTGGGCAACACGGTTCAGCGCCGGTGTGCACCAGATGCGCAGTTCGGCGGTGCGCGATCTGTTGAAGCTGACGGAACAACCGGACATCATCTCGTTCGCCGGTGGGCTTCCGGCACCGGAGTCGTTTCCAGTCGAGGAGCTCGCGGCAGCGGCCGAGCAGGCCCTGATCGATCATCCCTCGGCGGCTCTGCAGTATGGGCTGACTGAGGGCTATCGGCCTTTGCGCGAACTGCTGGCAACCCGCATGGCAGCGCTCGGCATCCGAGTGCCGATCGAGCAGGTGCTTGTGACGCACGGCTCGCAGCAAGGCCTCGACATGGCCGGGCGGCTGTTGATCGATCCTGACGCGCCTGTCGCGATTGAAGATCCGTCGTACCTGGGCGCGCTCGGGGCCTGGCGCAGTCTGCGCCCGTCGTGGGTGAAACTGCGGCTCGACGATCACGGCCTCGACGTCGACCAACTCGAGGCTGTGCTGAAGTCGGGCATGGTCCCGCGCTTTCTGTATGTCGTCTCCTGTTTCCAGAACCCGACCGGCGTCACGCTCAGCCCTGAGCGTCGTGTGCGCCTGCTCGAACTCGCCGCGCGATACGGCCTTGTGATCCTGGAAGACGATCCCTACGGCGAACTATATTACGAGGGCGAACGGACGCGTCCGCTCGCCGCCCTCGACGTGGAGATGCACGGCGAGTTGCGCCACGTCATCTACCTGAGCACCTTCTCGAAGCAACTCGCGCCCGGTTTGCGAGTGGGGTGGATGGCGGCGCCGCCAGCCTACATCGCCAAGGCCGCGATCCTCAAACAAGGCCTCGATCTGCACTCGAACAGTTTCGCGCAGCGGGTGGCCTATCTGACCTGCCGTGACGGGCTGCTCGATCGTCACATCCCCGTGATCCGCGAGGTCTATCGCGCGCGTCGCAACGAGATGCTGAGCACCCTACAGGCCGAAATGCCCGCCGGCGTCAGGTGGACCCGGCCGACGGGCGGCATGTTCTGCTGGCTGGAGTTGCCCGAAGGCATCGACGCGACCGAGATGCTCAAACGCTGCCTTGAGCGAAGAGTCGCCTACGTGCCTGGTGCCGCTTTCTATGCCGAGGGCGGCGGCGAGCACACCGCGCGCTTCAATTTCTCATTCTCACCGCCCGAGACGATCCGGACCGGGGTGACCCGCCTTGGGGAAGTATTCCGCGAAGAGCTGGCAGAGATCGCAAACGGCGGACAGCGGACCGCTGAAGGGGCCTGATGATCAGACGAATGACGAAGGACCAACGACGATTTGCGTTCAACGTCGTCCTTTGAGCGGGCGCCTGTGCCTTCGCGCTCAGCACGTCTTCCAAACGCGCGTTCCCCGCGCGTGCCATGTCATCCAGAGCGCCGGCTGCTTCCGCGTGGCGAGCCAACGAGATGGCCGAGCGCCTGGTCGCGCGGTTCGCGTGTCATCCAGAGCGCCTAACCCATTCCGCCAACAGATCTCTGCAATGAGCGCGAAGGATCTCCTCCAAAGATCCCTATGACTCGACGGTCACCTTCTACGGCACATGTGTCCCACGGGAGATCCTTCGCGCTCATTCGTCCTGTCTCAGGGCAAGGTCGGTTAGGCTCTGGATGACACGCCACGCGCGAGGACTCGCGCCGGCAATGACACGCCACGCATGCAGAACGGGCAACCTAAAGACACGCAGCACATGGCGTGCGAGGTGCCAGGGATGACTCTGCGGAGGCAGCACGGCGGTAACAACGTTCGCCAATCGTGATCTGGGGCCCAAACTCACGGGAACGAACCCAAGAACGACGAAAGTCGTTTCGCACAACCTTCGTCGTTCGTCCTTCGTCGCCCGGTGATCCGTTGTTGCTCCTATCTCTCCAGCTTGACGCGCTTGCCGTTGCAGGTGCCGGTCACTTTGTAGGTGTCCCCATCACGTGTGTAGCTCAGATCACAGCGCTCGACGCCATTGGTATGGACGTCGAGGGTGAAGCGATCGCGGTTGGGGTTGTAGAGGCCTTCACCGGTGACGACGAAGTTGTTTGTGAAGGCGCAATTGGTGAAGGTGTAGTGCGTGCGATTGCCGCGGGCATCGACCGTGAGCGAACCACGCACACCACAGCCGGCGGCATCAGCTTCACTCCCATCCCAGTAGTAGACCTCGGGCCACATGCCCACCTCGGTTTCGAACGAGATCAAGGCGTCCAGGACGTCGGAGAAATCGCGGGCGTTGACTGGCGGCAGCGGCACGTACTCGTCCATGACGACGCCGTCGCAGGCCGTCTCGCGCTGATCGGGGAGGGCGCCGGTTGCCAGGTAATTGGAGACCAATGAATCGACGCACTCGACCCCGCGCCCGAAGATCACGTGCGGGCCACCCGTCTGCGTGATCAGGTAGCCGTCCGCCACACGGTGATAAACGTCGACGCCCTGTTGATACGGCGTCGCCGGATCGGCCGTCGCGCCGAGGACGAAGGTCGTGTATCCCACGCCGGTGAGCGGCGCCGGCCGGGCTAAGGCTTGGGCCGAGTCGGGCCAGAATGCGCAGGGCAAATCACCGTAGAAGATCGAGGTCAGGCGGGGGATGCTTGACTCAACAGCATCGCCCGCGCGCAGATATTGAACCGCGCGCTCGTCGGGCGTGCCGGAGAAATCGCCGTAGTCCTGGCACTCCACGCCGTAGTACATGGCATCTGAATAGGTCGGGTCCGGAATGGCGTCGAGCGTCTCGGGATCGATCCCCAGGTCGATGTACAGAAGACGGAGCATGTAGCCCAGATCGCCGCGGTTGGCATAGGCCAGCGCGCGGGCGAAGATCGCACGATCGCCCTCACCATAGGCCTGGCTGGCCGCCACGGTTTCGAGATCGCCGTAGGTGAAGACCCGGCTCTCGCGGCCGTTGGGCATATACAACCGCACGTTCTGCGCGTTTCGTCTCAGTCTGGCGGCGAGAGAGTCATAGGCATTGACCGGATCGACCAAGAAGTCTTCGGCACAGGCGGAGTCCAAAGCGCAGGCTTGCAGAGTCGCCACGAGGGTGTCGTTGAAGGCCTGGGCCTGCTGAGCGTAGTATTCCATCTGGCTCACGGTCAGGTCCACCACGCCGTCGAGGAACAGCGCGGCCATGTGATCGGGGTGCGCGGCCGCGTAGGTCTGGGCATACTGGGTGCCGTAGCTCTCGCCGTAGAGATGGATCTTCGGCGTGCGCAGGGCCTCGCGGAACAGATCCAGATCCTCGACAGCCTGATCGGTGCCGTAGAAGCGCAGGTTTGCCGGGCTGCCCATCTCGGTGACGCAATTGCTGCTGAAGGTTCGGGCGGCGGCCACCAGCGCGGCCTCCTGCTGTGGCGTCTCCGAGCGGCTTTCAGATCGGTAGTAGGTTGCGGCCGCATCGGGGCAGGTCAGCCCGCCGGAGAGCGCGATGCCGCGCTGGTCGAAGAAGACGATGTCGTAATGCTCAACGATGCGTGGATCGAAGTACTCGGTGTAGTAGTCGGCCGCAGCCACGCCCGAGGAGCCCGGCCCGCCCGTGGCTGTGACGAACATGCCCAGCCGTTCACCCCTGGCCGGCAGCACGGCAAAGACGACATTCAGTGTGGCCGTATTGGCCGCGTCGAAGTGATCGACGGGCACCGTCAGGGTCACGCACGTGAAGGCACTGCCGTAAGGACAGGGGACGCCGCCAAGTTGCTTGAGCAGTTGTTTGGTCGACGGTCGGGCGCCGCGTTCGGCGCTCTCCGGTGTCGGAGTTGGAGGCGTGCCCTGGGCAGTCGCCTGCAGGGGAAGGCCCAGCATTCCGATCACCAGCAGACCAATCGTCAGCATCCGGGGAGCCTTCATCGCGCACCTCTTTCACAGTTGGTGATAACGCAGTCTTCAAGTAGCCGAGAGGTCAGGCCAGGAATCTTGCCACGGATCCCCCCAATGAGTACGAACTGGCACGAACAGACAATGGATGTCCGTCGTCCGCGGTCACGCATACAGTTCCGGCCGACGATCGCTCAACACCGGGATGTGAGCGCGCACACGATCAGCGAGATCGAGGTCGATCGTCGCAGTCAGCAGCGTTTCGCTGGAGCCGGCCTCGATGATGGTTTCGCCCCACGCATCGATCACGGCTGAGCGACCGCCGAACGTGTCAGTCTCACTGCCGCCGACGCAGTTGCAGGCGGCGACAAAGCATTGATTCTCGATTGCGCGGGCGCGCAGGAGGGTGCTCCAGTGGGCGATGCGGCGCGTCGGCCATTCGGCGGGTAGGAGGATCAGGCGCGCGCCTGTCACAGCCTGGCGCCGAAACAATTCGGGGAAGCGCAGGTCGTAGCAGATCGCCAGACCGAGCGCGCCCCAGGGCGACTCGGCGGTGACCACTTCCTGGCCTGGCGCCAGCCACCGATCTTCATCCATCAGCTTGAAGAGATGGATTTTGCGGTACGAGCCCCAGAGGTCGCCGTCTGGGCCGAAGAGCGCGAAGCAGTTCGTCGCGTGATCGCCCTGCGTTTCGAGGAGTGAGCCGCCGACGGCGATGCCGTGCTCGCGGGCCAGCGTTGCGATGTCGGCGAAGTGACCTGATCCGAGCGGCGCTGCATACTGACGCCAGTGTTCGAGATCGTAACCCGTCGACCAGAGCTCGGGCAACAGAACCAGCTGTGAGCCCCGCCGTGCCGCCTCGACGACCATGGCCCTGGCGCGCGCCAGGTTCGCAGCAGGGTCGCCGGTGCTGACGGTCATCTGCCCCAATGAGAGGGTCATCGTGGCCACGGATGAATTCTACCTGTGAAGCGTCCGATTTGGCGAAGAGCCGGGAGATCGGGAGACATCGGGACACATCGGGACACTCCCGATCTCTTCCCTCTCCGCAACCGAGCGCCCTCATTTGCGTAAAACACCTTGTTGCGCGGAAACGCGATACAAAAGGTTTGTGGGGGAAACCCACGGGGTCGTCGTCCACACACACTGGTTCAAACGGACCCGACCAAGGAGAAACCATGACCACTTTTGCTGAAGCCATGCAGGATCGTGCCGCTCGTCGTGCCTGGCGCCGTGGATTCAAGCACATGTTCAAGCGCCGTGGCCCGAGTTTTGGTCGCGGCCTGGGCTGGCTGTTGCTACTGCCCTTCCGGCTCGTGTTCGGGCTGGTAGGCGCGATCATCGGGTTGGTGGGCCGTCTGGTCGGTTTGATCATCGGCTTCGTCTTCCTGGTGGTGGGCGTGCTCGTCAGCCTGACGATTGTGGGCGCCATCGTGGGCGTCCCGATGGCCCTGTTCGGTTTGATCCTGATGCTCAAGAGCATCTTCTAGTCTGGGGAGTTTGCGGCTGTCGCGGTCGGGGGCCCCTGAACGCAACAACCACGCTCTGATGAGGCGCCGGGAACCTGCCGATCTCGACGCCTCATCTCTTTTAATGTTGTACTCGCCGGTCTACGAAACCGCCGTCCACTGACGACCTCCGAAAACAAACGTGCCAGCCCGATTGGGCTGGCACGTATCATTTCCGAGTGGTGATCAGGTGCGGCCTCAGCGGCCCTGATCCTTCTTCCAGGCTTCGTACTCGGGACGCGCGTCTTCACGGAGCGGATAGTACTTGCGCAGGTCGCCGCCCTTCGAGAGCATGTAGCGCGAGAAGTCCTCCCACTCGGCATGCTCGCTGGCCTCGGCCACGACCTTCTCGGCCAACGCTGCGGGGACGCACACGACCCCGTCGTCATCGGCGACGATGATGTCGCCCGGCATCACAAGAACGTTGTTGCACGCGATCGGCACATTGACGGCGAACGGGAACAACACGGTCTGCGTGTGGAAGTTCGGCGTAGTGCCGCGGACCCACAGGCCCAGGTCAAGGTCCTTGGCCTTCGGGTAGTCGCGGATGCAGCCGTCGATGACCACGCCAGCGCCGCCGCGCCCCTTGAAGTAGGTCAGCATCATCTCGCCGAAGATGCCGGCGCTCATCTCGCCACGTGCGTCGACGACGACTACATCGCCGGATTGGGCATGATAGAGCACGTGCCGGTGCAGCTGCTTCTCGACGTCCGAGTATTCGTTCTCGCCGTACAGGTCCTCGCGTTTGGGCATCATCTGCAGCGTGAGCGCCGGTCCGGCGATAGCCTTTCCGGGCGTCCGCGGCAGTGGGCCACGGATGTGCGGGTCGCGGATGCCGAAGTGCGTGAGCGAGCCGCTGGCGGTGGCGCTGCCGATCCTGGCCAGGGCTTCGCTGAGGTGCTTGGGCGGTCGGACGATGTCGGACGTGTGCGTCATGGCTTGACCTTTCTGAGGATAGGCCGACATTATACCCAGCGGCCGAATGAAAGAACGCAAAAAGCGGGCGAGCGACGGGTTGGGGCAGCTCCCCGGTCGTCGTTCGCCCGCTGTGTTGCCTCCCTTCAGTAATCCAGCAGGATCCTGTCGACGATCGAGTCGCCGACCTCCATGGCCGCGATGAAGCGGAACAGGCTCTCGCTGAATCCGGCCAGCTGCACCACGGGCTGGTCTGGCGCGAACTGAGTGGTGTTGTCCTGCGTGGCCAGATTGATCTGGTAGACCCTGACACGGGCTTGACGCGGGCGGCTCGGATTTCTCTGACCGAACATGGGACTCGTATTGTCCAACCGCCCCTCGTGCGTCAAACGCGTGCCATTGACTTCTCCCGCAGGCGCCGAAGACGGGAGTCGAACCCGCGTCCTTCCACCTCCAGAGAGGCGGATGCACCACCATTGTGCGACCTCGGCGATGAACAGAGCGGCCAGCGGGATTCGGACCCGCGCGTGTCTGCCTGGAAGGCAGATGCCGTTCCCGACCTGGCGATGGCCGCGGCGCTGCCGGGCAGGGCGGGTGTCGACTGCACGTCCTTCCGATGTCTTTGCAGAGACGACTATCGTCGACGACACGCCCGCCCGGACAGAGCCCGGGGACCGATCCGCTCGATCTCGACCACCGATCAGCGGTCGCAGCCCTTCACGGTCCCCATGGCGTGAGACCGGTTCGAAATGGACGACGCGCTTTCCGTGTCCGCCGCCGCCCCGGCTCGAACCATGTCCCACAAGGCACTCCGCGCGGGTCTCGACCCCGCCTCGCCGCAGCCCAGGCAGCGGCCCACCGGCCCTTTGCCGACGGAGCGAGCGGGCAGCCCGGCCAAAGCCGGGCGCCCGCAGATCTCTCATCAAAACGTCTCCAGACACATGGGCACGTGCGGAGTTATCGTCTCTTCGGCCCGTTGACGCCTTCGGCCACGGGGGCGGTTTCCCTGCTCGCTGCCGCGGCCCTGTGGGCGCGGTCCGCCGATGTGAGTTGTCAAAGATCCTGCGCGCGGTCAAGTGCGCGGCGCATAAACAAAAACAGGCGCAGATCACTCTGCGCCTGGGGGGCGGGATCCGCAAACAAAACGCGACATCCATAGGGTGTCGCGCCTGTCGGGATCGAGGAGCTGTGGATCGTCTAGATCACAGCCACCCTCCCCTCAGGCACCGTATACGCCGACATAACCGGGCACTGCTGCCCGGGTACGCGCTTAAGTTCTCGTCCGAAGTGATGGCTGGTCATCGTTGATCGTGCCCTGCTATAATTCGTACCGGCGACGAGTTTACGACAGGTCGCCAACATCTGTCAATAGGGAAAACGCAAACCGGCTGTGGCTCCGGGAAAACTCATCATGGCCGTCACCATCCTCTCCATTCAACCGACTGCACCGCTGGCGCTGCGTCTCACCTTCTCCGACCAAACCTGGGCCGTGATCGACTTCGAGCCCGTCCTGGCCGGCAAGTTGCTCGGGCCGTTGCGGGTCGAGGCTGATTTCGCTCAGGCTACACTCGAGCCGGGCGGCGGCGGGGTGGTCTGGCCCAACGGCGCTCGCTTCACGGCCGACGTGTTGCACCGATGGGGCGAGCACCTCGGCGAGCTCAAGGCCGCCGCCCGGCGCGGGATCAAGCAGGAGCTCAAGGACGAATGGGCCGCGGTCCGATATGCCGAGGAGGTGCTGGCCGAGTGTGGGCCGTTTGTGTCGGTCAGCCAGGCGGCCCAACATGGGGGCATGCGGCTGACCACGTTGGCGACGGCGATCAAAGACGGTCGATTCCCGGCGCTGCTGACCGCCTCGGGCATGCTCGTGCGGCTCTCGGCCGTCGACAAACGGGTGGGCCTTCACAACCGGCCGGGTCGACCCCGACGCGACGAGCAGACGGCCCGCATGGCGAGCCGCCACGAACCTCGAGAATCGTGACCCACCGGATCGAGGTCCGCAGTTTCGGTCGGTGCCAGGCACCTTCGGCCAATGCCGCGCTCGCCATCCAGCCAGCGTGACGACAGGTGTGCATGGGCGAGCTGAAGTTGTTGGACACTCCCGGATCCCGAATCAGCCATGGGATCCTGAACGCGGATCAAGCCCTTACGCAGTGCAGTCGCTTCGCGTCGTGTGCGTGCCGGGTTCGTGCGTGGTTCGGTGCGCTCCAACAGGGCTGGCGAATGTCGGCGGGCTCGCCAACTGGAACGCACACTGTCGAAGAATCTCGCGGCGGATGAGGCAGAGACGTGAACAGCACGCCGCCCACGTTTGAGAGTCCGACCCAAATGCGCAGTCTGCGGCCCGGGCATTTGCCTGACCCCTTGCCGTGCACGCGGGAATGCAAGCACGAGGTGTCAGGCGCCTGAAAATCGGTGCCGGATCCTGTCCACGGATGACGCGGAATCCATCGACAATCGCTCCGCGTCATCCGCG
>CAYZRP010000183.1:0-5475 GCA_964480865.1 uncultured Anaerolineales bacterium
AAGCTGGCGGCCACGCCTTCCAGGATCCGTCGCGCGCGCGTGGCGTCCTCGAAGTTCAGCTCATAACCTTTCGGGCGAGCGGCATCCGCGGGACCCGGGCGCGGTTGGCCCTCGCGATCCAGGCCCTGGCGATTGAACCCGTCTGCGTCATATCCCTGAGTGTCGTAGCCCTGCGGATCGAACCCAAAGGCGTCCAGCCGGATCACCGGTCGCTCGGTCTGATCCGAGTTGGTGCAGAGGACATAGCCGGCCTCGGCGCTCCCCGGCACCGTCGGGAAATACGCGGGCGAGGCCACAGCGGTATACAGGTGTTCCTTTGGGAGATGAGGGCCGGCCGGCAGACAGACCTCAGACAGCGGGTGCGCGTTGCCGCCGGGCACCAGGATGAGCCGCTGGCGCGACTCCGACGATGGATCGTTCACCGTCACATTGCCATTCGCGTAAACGCGCTTGTCGACGCGCTGGTTGTAGGCCTCGGCCGAGAGCGACGGATACTCGGACGGCTCGCCCAGCTGCGCCAGACGCCGATCGCCCAGCCCGCCGGTTCCCTCAAAGAGCGTGAGCCAGGGCGATCCCACCTTGGGACAGGCATGCCAGCCGCTGCTCTTGGCCACGAACTGGCCGCAGCGCGGGCAATGCAATGGGACACCGTTGCGTGCCGCGCGCTTGTCGTACGTGCCGCGCGCCGTGCTCCAGCGCGCGGCGAGGTGGCTGATCGGCGCCACCTGGATCGATCCACCCTGCGGCGAGCGTCCATCGGCATCGAAGCCATCCGGATAGATTCCTTGCGCCGAGGCGCGCGAGAAGAAGGGATGCAATCGCCCGTCGCAGTGCCGGGCCTGCCGGTCGTAGCCGCGCCGGTCATAGCCCGCGGCATCATAGCCTTCGAGGTTGAAGCCCTCGCGATCGCGCCAGACCCGATCGTCACCGAGCCGGTATCCGCGAACGTCGAAGCCGTCGGCGTCCAGGCCGGTGTCGGGGTGATAGCCGCTCAGATGACGGCCATCGGGATAGCGTCCCGTGTTGTTGACTCCGAGACGGTTGTTGCCCTGGATGTCGTAGCCGTAGCGATCGCGACCGGTCCGGTCGCGCCCGAGGACGTCAAAGCCGGCGGGATCGCGCCAGACGCCGTCGTCCCCGCACGTGTAGCCGCGGATTTCGAGGTCTTCGCGATCACGTCCGACGGGGTCGGTTCCGGTAGCGCCGTCCACGGCGCTCGCGGGGCCTCGGTCGCCGGCCTCGAACGGATCGGTGTCGCCAAAAAGGCTGTCGAGCACATCGCCGTCGACGCGGGCCAGCGTGGCTGTCGGGACGCGGCTCGCCGCCAGGCGCTGCATCAGGACCAGCGGCGACCGTCCGTCCGTCATCACGTGATCGTGCAAGGCCGCATAGCCGGACCAGGCGGCGCGCCGCGGCAGGCCGTGCGCATCGCCGTGAACCGGCCGCGTCAGCCCGGCGGCATCGAACCAGCTCATGACGGTCTCGACCTTGCCACGCAGGGGCTCGCTGGCCGCCGCAGACCCGGAAGGTGCCGCCCCGTCGTAGGTGCGCTGCAGCTCGCCCGGATCCGCGTTCAACACGGTGGCCAGTGAGCCGATCAATTTCCCGCGAGAGCGTTCGCACGACATACGCGCCTCACTGGCGACCGGGCTTCCGACCCAGGATCGAGCCGGCGATTTCCTTGAGCGTTGCACGCCCGACTCGCGCGGCCTCGTTCGAGTCCGGATACGGATCGCACAGGCGCTGATAGACGATCTCCACCGAGGCCGCCAGATCGGCCCGGCCCGGCGCGATGTCGGCCGTGGCGCGATAGGCTTCCCAGGCCGAGGTCATCAGGCGCGCGCCGAGATCGACATCCTGGCGTTGCTCGCCGAGCTTGCCCTCGCGCGCCGCTGTCATGATGCGTTGGTGCGTTCGCGCCAGCAGCAAGGCCTGTGGCTCATCCGGCACCCACTCGTTGCCCAGAGCGCCCTGCCCCTCTTCCACCCGCCAGGCCATCTCACCGCGGAGGCGTTGCGCCAGCGCGGTCTCATCCGGCGGCGCGATCTCGAACTGCGCGGCGAAACGCGACAAGGTGGAGTTCATCATGCCGTAGCGTTCGGCGTCGGTCGACCCGCGGCCCGTCCCGGCGTTATAGGTCACGACGATCACGGTCGATGGATGCACCTGGAAGGTGGTGGCCTCGCCCGACGCGCTCGGCAGCTCAAAGCTGCGCTTCTCGATGGCGTTGTTGAGCGCCAACAACACTTCCGGCGAGTTGGCCGCCTCGTCGATCTGCACCACACCGCCGACCATGAGCGCCTTGCCGATATCGCCGAGGAGGACGCGCGAGTCGGTGCCGCCTTGTGGCGCAGCGCGCAAGGCCTCGCCGCCGACCAACTGTTGCGCGGTCGAACGGACCGGCACCGTAATGCGGTGATACGGGACGCCCTGGTGGATCTTGCCGTCTGCATCCCGCCAGCGCAGCGCGGCCGCCAGCTGCTCGACCGTCTCGTTCTTGCCGCACCCAGGCTCGCCGATCAGCGAGAAGGCCATGGCTTTGCCCATCGATCGGACCTTCCCGGAACGATCGTAGACGCGCGTGGCCGCGCCGATCATGCCGGCCATCGTGGTCATCGCGGCTCGCAGACTTGGGTTCTCGATATAGTGACGTTTAATGTCGACCCGCTCGCCGGTCATGGGCGCCTTCAACTGGCCACCGTTCTCGCGTGGCACGGCATTCAGGTAGAAGTCGGGCGCCGGAAGCGGCGGAACGTTCTGAGTCAGATCGACGTGCCAGATTGATTCTTGATCGGGATCCGGTTCGGGCCACTCCGGCAACGGCCGGCGCGGCGCCGCGCCGGCAGTCGGCGCCGGCGGTGGAGTTTCAGGCGTCCGCTCCGGGCTCCGAGTCGACAACGCCTGAGTCAAGCGCTCCATTAATGCCGACTGTTGCGCGAACAGCCGTTCAACCGCGGAGGCCGAGAGTCCGCTACCGGCCTCGGGTGCGCGTGGCGCGTCCGTCGGCGTGGGAGGCGGCGCAACCGGAAGGGATTCCGCGACCACGACTTCTGACTGGGGGCTCGGCGCCGGTGCCGCTTCCACCGCCGACGCCGGATCCGCAACGGGTGTCGTCCGCCGTGTGCGAGGGGCGCGCGGCCTCGGCAGCGGCTGAACGGGTGCAGCCGCCGGCGTCACCTCGACGGCCGACTCGATCGTCGGTGCGGTGGGCCGTGGTGGCGCGACAGGCTGCTCGTCTTCATCGTCATCCAGGATGAAGCTCGGCAGGACGCCGAGCGCCGGTGCCGGCGCCGGCGCTGCGGCCGCGAGGCGATGCATGGCGCCCACCGGCCGGGCGGTCGAAGGTGCGCCAGCGCGCGCCAACGCCGGCGCGCTCGACGATCCGCAGTGCGGATTGGTGCAGGTCTGCGAACGGGGCGACACGAACGCGCCACACCGCGGGCAACGCGCGTAGCCCAGATCCAACAAGCGGGTTGCCAGCAACGGGCCGCGATCCGAGTCCTCCAGCGCGGCGCTGGCCGCCTCCTCGGCGCTCCCGGTGCGGGCCGTGTGGCGCAACGAATGGCCGATCCGCGTGCCAAGGTGCACGGCCAGCGGATCGCGGCTGTCCATGGCTGCGCGCATCAGCGCGGCGAATTCATGTTGCGGGCGTCGGAGATCGCCCAGGAGCGCCGTGGCGGGATAGTCCTGCAGCCGCAGCCGCAACGCGGTCACCGTCTGGGGGCTGCCCAGCCGCATCCACTGCGGCGCCATCGTTGCGTCCGACCAGTATTCGGCGTTTGTCTTGCCACTGGCCGTGGGACGTTTGGTGCGGCTGAGGGCGGTCTGTGCCTCGTCGTAGTTGCGCTCGTGCGCGGCCGTCGCGCGACCTTCGCGAACGGCCAGCTGCCATTCCACCAGCGTTGCCGCCACGCCCAGTTGGGCGCGCCAGCGCTGATATTCCTGGCTGACTCTCTGAAAGTACTGTTCGACCCGTTCCTTCGGGGCGTAGCGCAATCGTGCCGGGTGCGCGAATTCGCTCACGACCAGGCCGAGCTGGTCATGATCGGAGAGCTCTTTCGCGTACGGCGTGTCGAGCGGATCTCCTCCGCCGACGAAGATGCCCGCCAGCACCTCATGCGCCGCAGCGCGCTCCTCGGAGCTGCCGGGCTCCGCCGCTCGTAGGCGCGCGAATTGTTCGGCCGCGCCGCGCCGGTGGCGCCAGGGCTCACGGTGGGCCGAGGCATCGTCCTCTTCCGCGATCGCCCGCAGGGTGGCGATATCGTCCTCATCCGGATGGCGTTCCGCCAGGAAGACCTCAAAGAGTCGTCGTCGGGAGTGATCGGCGGCGGCTGCGCGCGCGCCGTCATCGGCCGGGGCCGGGCTTGAGGGAGCCGGCCCGGCGATCGGCTCCCAGCGCGGCGAGTGCAGGCCGCGCTGGAGCACATCTTCCACTCCCGCACGGTACGCGTCGGGTCCGCCCAACTCCGTCAGGCGTTGCCGGGTCTGCGCCACCGCGCGATCGAAGATGGGTTCACCCGAGGTCAGAACCGCGCCGGTCCGGCCGTTCGCGACGGTGTAGCTGGTCAAGGTGCCCAACGGTCCCAGATCGCGTTCCACCAGATAGGCAAAAAGATCCTGATCCTCGTAGCCCGGGATCGTCACCGGTCGGATCCGGCGACTCTGCACGGCCGTGTACACCGTCTGTCCGCCGCGCCGTTGGCGCACGAAGAACGCGGGATCGGCCTGGCGATAACGCTCGCCGCTGGCCAGTTGATACGTCGGCTCGCCGTCGACGGTCAGGGTCGCCTCGGTGACCGGCACTGGCACGGACTCGTTTTCGGGCGCGGGCAACGCCTCCGCGTCGGTCGGCTCGGCCAAGGGCGACGCTGCGGGCGCCACGTCTCGCGCGGGGATGAAGCTCCCGGCGCCGCCGCACTCCGGGCACTGCAGACCCTCGGCACTGGCGCTGTAGGTGTGCCCACATTGTCCGCAGACAAGCACGCGCGTGGCCAGCACGCCGCCGGCCGTCAGCGTGCCGTCGCCGGCCAGGATCCTTCCATAGAGCAGGTCCGCGGCGTGCGTGGTCGCTTCGCCGACGGACAGTTCGCCGGCCCGCAGGGCCCGGATCCAGTCGACGTCCGGGTGCACGTCCGGGCTGTGTCCGGCCAACACGGCCGCCAGGGCGGCGGGGGTCAGATTCTTCGAGCCCGCCTGGTCACCGGCGGCCGCAGTCGTGCGATCGTAGGCGCTCTGCGTCTTGCCCTGTCGATCCCAGAGCATCACCAGATCGTCAACGGAGACGGTCGTGGTCGTCTCGAGTTGGCTGACCGCCTCGGTCAGGAGCGGCCCGACGCGCGCGTCGTCGGTGACAGCCAGCCACTGCGGACGCATCAGGCGCGCCGCCATCTCCGCGCGCAACACAGCGGCAGCGTCATAGGCGGTTCCCCCGATGACGGTCTCCGGGATCTCAGCGATCTGTCCGTGCCGACCGTG
>CAYZRP010000183.1:5575-9776 GCA_964480865.1 uncultured Anaerolineales bacterium
GCAGCGTCCGAGACGGCCCTTCAAGGGAAGCACGCCGGTCACCTGGCGCGCGTGCGGTTTGTGCTCGATCAGTTGGCGCGTGGCCGTCGCGAGCGGCGACAGCGGCCGTCCGAGGCGCATCGCCTGCGCGGCCTCATAGACGTGGCGATACCCGTTCTGCGCTTCAGGCTTGGGCATTCCGGTCGGCGAATGCACCGGCGGCCTCAACCCGAGGCGCTGCATCTCGGCAAAGACCCGCATCGTCGCCGCCTGGTTGGTCGCCTGATCGTGAGCCGAGGGCGTCGGCGCGGGCGGCTCGTTGTAGCCGGCATCATAGAGCGCCTGGACGAAGCGCTGGCACTGCGCCGGATCGCCTTCCATGAGTCCGGTCTGGGCGAACTCACCGCCGAGGTGATGGAAGAACTTGTGCTGGTTGGTCTCGCACGACATGGCGGCCTCCCTCAAACGGCTTCCGAAACGGGTCGCAGACCCTGGGCCTTGAGCGCGTACGTTCGTAGGGGCATCGATCCGTAGGGCTGGACGCGCCAGGCGCGCCCCGTGCGGACGTCGACGATGTCGGGCTCGAGCGACAAAACCTCGCCGATGGCCTCACGCGGCACGAGGCTGGAGATCACGGCGCCGGTCTGCGGTGACTCGTCATAGAGCACGCCGATGACCAGCCGTGAGAGCGCGATCACCAGCGGCACGTTGGCGAAGGACTGGCCCAAGGGAAGCCGGCTGAACTCCACCTCCACCGGTCGATCGCGCAGCCACACCTCGCACAAGGCACCGCTGTCCTCGTCTTCATCGCCGAAGCGGGCGACGAGGCGCACGGAATGCGCGTCGAGGCTCTTCAGGGGACGCATGGCGACGCGTTGGGTCCAGGCGCCGCCGAACCACCAATGCGTCACGTCGGGAAAGAGGTCGCGGTAGGCGAGCGACCAGAAGAACGCCCACGCTGAATCGCTGTCGTGCGGCGCCGTGCGCGTGACCACCACCGCGTTCTGACGCGGGTCGTATTCCCACAGACGGACCTCGTCGGGACGCCACTCAAGACCCGTTCCGGCGCTCGTGGTCTGGCGGGCATGGCCCGGGGCGATATGGACATCAGTCATGGGGACCTCCCAGAAGGGGTTCAACTTCGCTTTGAATGAGATCGAGCGCGTCACGGGCGAGGTCGTCATACGGCGCCGGCAAAGCCTGCAGCCCGCGCTCTGCCACCACCTGCCGCAGTTGCCCGATGGCAGCCGCGACCTCGTTCGAGGCCTGGATCAGGGCGATCACGGCGTCGACCGAATCGGCGGCTGCGTCGTAGTTACGCACGCTGGCTCGACCGGCCTGCGCCGGCCCGAGTTTGGATTCGTCTCGCTCACTGCGTTCGCCTTGATCGTCGGATGTCGCCGTGTCCGGTTCGGTCCCGCTGGAGACCTGGCCGCTGACCACGGACAGCGCGGTGGTCAGGTCGTACTTGCCGCTCGAGATCCAGTTGGCCATCGAGCGCAGACGGCGCAAAAGCGCGGGCCGATCACGGATGGCTTCGAGCAGATGCTGTTGGTCCGCGCGCTTCAATCGGGCCAACGAGTTCATCTGTGCCATGTTCAGGTTGAGTTGCCGGGCCAACGTCTTGACCTCGGGTGCCAGGCTGACGAGGCGGATCAAGCGTTTGCGCGCGGTCGCTTCCAGCGAGATGCCGTAGCGATCGAGGAGCGTGTCCCAGGTCACGGCGGGGCGATTGGCGCGCCAGCCGTGACGGGCGAGCAGGCCCTCCAGTTGCGCGCACTGCTCGTCGAGCGACGGTCCGCGGCGCAGTTCCTGCTCGGCCTCGCTCTCCAGGCCACGGGCCTGCGCGTTCTCGACCAACCAGAGCACGCGCAGGGCGAAGGCTTCATCCAAGGGATGCAGCGCCTGGCGATGCAGGTTCTCGACGATCCGGGCCGCCAGCGCGCGATGAGGCGTGAGATCGTCGCGGACCACGCACTCCATCGCCGACCAGCCGTTCAGCCGGGCCGACTCCAGGCGTCGCTCGCCCACGATGAGCTCATAGCCGCCGGCAGCGCGCGGTTGGACCACCGGCATCTGCGCAAGCAAGGCCGTCTCCGGCGACCCCAGGCTGGCGCGCAGTCCGCTGAGATCGCCCAGCTGGCTGCGCGGGTTGCGCCCGGAGCGCATGATCTGATCCAACGGGATCAACGCGACCTGCTTAGCCATCGCCGTCCTCGACGTCCGCGGCATCGATGTCGTCCTGGTTCTCGTTCAGGCCGAGGACCTTGTTGACGTCTGCCAGCTCGCCCGTCACCGCCGCGAGCCGGGCGGCTCCGCCGAAGGGCCGGTCGACGATCAGGTCAAGCGCCTTCAGCTTCTCGCCCAGGTCGCGCCGCCGCTTCCGCTCCGCCTCGATGTCTTGCCCCAGGCGGAAGCCGGTCATGCTCTCGCCAAAGAGGTGATATTCCATCGCCGGCGCGCCGCTCCGGTGTCCGCGCATGCTCCAGCCGATCTGCCCATCCACCCACAACTCGTAGTCGTACACGCCTTGAGCGCGCTGGGTCGTGCGCAGCGTGGCCCCCGAGACGCCGAGATCGTAGGACGCGCCGACTTGATCACCGAGGTGTTTTTGTGCGGCGTTCAGCAGCTGCGAGAGATCCCGTCCATGGAAGGGGTTGGCCTTGACCTCCTTTTCGCGGGCGCGCCGTTCCACCGCGCCGCAGTCAGGCGAGCAACGGCCCACGCGTCCGCACTCAGGGCAGGTCGGCATCCCCAGCCTGGACAGCATGGCACGTAGTTTGTCCTCAGGCGGGAGCGTCGCCTGCGTCACGCTGATCGGCGTCTGGCGCGACGTGGCCGTCTTCACCAGATCCGCCCAGGTCGAATCAATGAGGGTGCGATCCGAGTCCGTCAGCGTTTGCTCATTGAGTCGCCCGGCCAATCCCGCCACCTGAGTCCGACGCAGCGAGCGCTCGACGGGATCGGCGAGGCTGCGCAGCTCGGAGGCGCGCGCCGCCGGGCTCTGGGTGGACTTCCCGAAGGCGTCGCGCAGCCAGTCGCGCACGATGGGCTCGGTGACGCCATACGGCTTGTCGGTCCCTTCGTCCTGCGCCAGCAGCCCGCGGTCGGTCACGGTCAAGGTAAACGGCGTGCCATCCGGACGATGGTAGGTCACGCCCTCGCGCAAGGGCAGTTGATGGGAGACCAGAGCGGCCGCGTGTTCGCGCAGCATTTCCGCCACGACATTCCCGGAGCGGACCTTGACGAACAGAGGATCGGTCGCCGGCGTGGCCTCCACGGTCCAGGTTTCTGATCCGCTCGCGCTCTTCTTGGTGTAGGACTGCCCCACCAGCGGATCGGCAGCGCCTGCCTGACGCAGTCGGCGCCAGTTGGTATTGAGCCGATCGCCAAGCGCCGCTTCGACCTGATCCCACCCGGCGTCGTCGAGCGCGTCCTGACGCAGCCCTTCGATCAGTGCTTCCTGCTCCGCGGACAACGGCGCCAACGTCCTGGCCGCGCGGTTGTAAGCGGTACTCAGGCCTTCGAGCGAGGCCTGCAGTCCATAGCGGGCCGCCACGCCAGAGCCACGTCGCAACAACCCCAGCGTGTCGTTGGCCCAGGCGAGCTGCTCCGTCGACGTGCCCTTCTCCGGAAACTCGGGCGCTTTGCGCAACCGATCGCCGTGGGCGCGCGAGAACTGTTCCGGCAAGCGTTGCAGCGTCTCGATCTCGTTCCCAAAGGCCCGGCGGACTCGTGTGACGAAGGTGTCGGGGTCCAGGGAAAAGTCGGTGGGCAACGCCTGCACCAGGCTGGTCGCCGTTTTCTCCGGCGTCGATGGATCGGTGTCTCGGATGCTTTCATAGGCGCGCCAGAGGTCGAGACGCTCGCCGATGTCGGATCGCGCGGGCAGGTGCGGCAGCAGCGGATCGACGTCGGCTACTACCAGTTGAAGACCCTGATCCGTCACGCGTTCGGAGAAGTCGCGGGCCAGTTCGAGCGAGCGGATGCGGGCCTCCGTGGTTGCCAGGGCCTCGTGACCGCCCAGCGCGGCCATTTGGGTGCGGGCATCGACCTGATCTTTTTCCCAGAGGCTGCGGTCCGCGATCAAGGCCCCGAGTTCCAGGTCAAGCTCGAGCTTTCGCTTGTAGGCCGGGTTGTCCATGCACTCGGCCAGCAGCTCGGCCTCGCTCAGCAGGACGTCGCCCACGGTGTCCTCGATCACGTCGGCGCCGACGGTGGC
>CAYZRP010000184.1:0-5811 GCA_964480865.1 uncultured Anaerolineales bacterium
GTCGGCTATCGACTTGACAGTGAAGAACAGGGAGTCTTGAGCCATAGGCGGATGTTCAGTGAGGAGTGGAGCCGGCGCCGCGATGCCCCTCGGAGCGCGTCGGCGTGGCGCGTTGCGGCTTGCGGCAGGTTTCGAGCCAGTGCAGGATCACGTCGATCTCGCGGCGGCGCAGGTCGAGGGCCAGGCCCGTGATGCGGCCGACCGGATGATCCTGCTGGCTGGCCAGGCTGTCGCGATAGCGCTCACAGGCTCGGCGCTGCGCGTCGATGATGGGGCCGCTCGATTGACCCAGGAGTTCGGCAATGTATAGACGGCTGAGAAATTCGGTGCGGATGTTGCGCGTGCTCGGCGCAGGATCGGATTCATTCAGCCAGCGGTAGAGCTCGTCGCGCCCGCGTTCGGTGAGCCAGTAGACCGTGCGCATCGGCGCGTCGGGCCGTGACTCTTCTCGACCTTCGATCAACTCCTCACGCTCGAGGCGTTTCAGGGTCGCGTACAGCTGGCTCGTGCTCAGGTTCCAGATCCGGCCCAATTGTTCAGTCGAGCGGAATTGATCCAGGAGATGGTAGCCATAGGAGGTCTGAGCCTCCAGCAAACCGAGAAAAACGGGTTCAGGCGTGAGTTTAGCCATCCAGAGAAGGGTGCTGCACAGTATGACGCGGTTATCAAAGCCGGTCAGACTATTCCAGATTGGGCTGGCTATTCCAGAATGGAATAGCGGGACGAGGCGAGTAGATTATACGGCACACGTTCGACTCACTCGACAGTCCGACCCGTATACATCCCAGGGAGGCAGCCATGAAGCTTGGTGGATATGCAGACCGCATTGCCCGCATCAACCTCGGAACCGGCGAAGTCAAATATGAAGGCGTCCCTGAGGAATGGGCGCTCAAATACATTGGCGCGCGCGGCCTTGGCGTGCGCTACATGCTCGAGGCCGACCCGACCTGCGATCCTCTGGGGCCCAAGAACCTGTTGTGCTTCATGAACGGGCCGCTCACCGGCTCGAAGGCCAACATGAGCGGCCGCATGGCCGTCGTCACCAAGAGCCCGTTGACGGGCACCGTGACCGACAGCCATCACGGCGGCTGGTCGGCCGCGCGCCTGCGCTGGGCCGGCTTCGATGGCCTGATCTTCGAGGGCGTCTCTGAGAAGCCCGTCTACCTGTATGTCGAGAACGGCCAGGCCGAGCTCAAGGATGCCAGCGACCTGTGGGGCAAGGACGTGCATGAGACGATCAAGCACTTCCAGGGTATCTATGGCGAGAAGGACCTGACCGTCATCGCCATCGGCCCGGCTGGCGAGAACCTGGTGAAGTTCGCGGGCTGGATCAACGAGAACGATCGCGCCTCGGGCCGGGGCGGCACGGGCGCTGTCGGCGGCTCGAAGAAGCTCAAGGCGATCGTGGTCAAGGCGCCTCGCAACTACACGGAGGCGAAGGACACCGTGGCCTTCAAGAAGGCCCACGAACAGGCGCTCGCCACGATTATGGACGAGAAGAACATCACGGCCCCGAAGAAGGGCGGCCTGAGCCTGTACGGCACGAACGTCCTGATGAACATCACGGCCAGCATCGGCGCCCTGCCGACGCGCAACAGCCAGACGACGTCGTTCGCGCAGGCCGAGGAAGTCAGCGGCGAGAAGATCCGCGAGACCATCCTGGTCGCCGAGCCGACCTGCCATGCCTGCCCGGTGGCCTGCAAGAAGGAAGTTGAAGTCACTTACAACGGCGAGAAGATTCGCACCGAGAGCTACGAGTATGAGACGGCCTGGGCCTTCGGCCCGCACTCGGGCAACGCCGACCGCGAGTCGATCGCGTACATGATCTATCAGTGCAACAAGTACGGCATGGATACGATCGAGATGGGCAACTGCCTGGCGACCTACATGGAAGTCAGCCAGAAGGGCTGGGACGGGCAGGAGCAGCTCGACTGGGGCGACCATCAGCACATGGTCAGGCTCATCGAACAGACCGCGTTCCGCAAGGGCCTGGGCGATGTCCTCGCTGAGGGCGTCACGCGCATCGCCGCTCATTACGGGCACCCCGAGATCGCCATGGCCGTCCGTGGCCAGTCGATCCCGGCCTACGACCCGCGCGGCCTGAAGGGCATGGGCCTCGGCTACGCGACGAGCAACCGCGGCGCCTGCCACCTGCGCGGC
The DNA here is from genome assembly GCA_964480865.1 of uncultured Anaerolineales bacterium. GTDB lineage: Bacteria > Chloroflexota > Anaerolineae > Anaerolineales > UBA6663 > UBA6663. Next base: position 2,161 of record CAYZRP010000184.1, read on the forward strand.
TACAGCCCGGCCAGCGAGCTCGGCGTGATCGGCCTGAAGACCAACCCGCTCGACTGGAAGGGCAAGGGCGAACTGCTCAAGCTCTTGCAGGACATCCACGCCTTCAGCGATTCGCTCGACCTGTGTAAGTTCAGCGCGTTCGCGGAAGGGCCCGAGGAATACGCGATGCAGTACGCGGCGGTCGTCGGTCTGCCTGAGTTCACGGCCAACGACGTGCTGGCGACCGGTGAGCGCGTCTACAACCTCGAGCGCTACTACAACCAGCTGGCCGGTGAGCAACCGGGTTCTGACAGGCTGCCGCCTCGTTTCCTGAACGAGCCGAGCACGATGCCCGGTTCCGAGGGGCACGTGTGCGAGCTCGACAAGATGCTCGAGGAGTACTATGCCCTGCGTGGCTGGGGCTCTGACGGCGTGGTGAGCACCGATAAGCTCAAGGCCGTGGGTATCCTCGCCTGAAGTTCTGATTTGCCGAAACGGGAGCGCGGGGGGGGGGGGGGGGGCGGGCAAGGCCCGCCGCGCGCGCTCCCGTTTCGGCGATATCATACGGCCACATGAAGACCATCCGCCTCTTCGCCACGCTGCGCGACGTGACCGGTGTCAAGGAAATGACCATCCCGTTTTCGGATGGCCAGACCGTGCGCGAGATGCTGCGGACGGTTGTCGACGTGCAGCCCGCGCTGGGCCCCAAGATCTTCGACGCCGACGGGGAGATGACCGGTCTGGTGCACGTGCTCGTCCACGGGCGCAACATCATGTGGTTGAACGGTCTCGACACCGTGGTGCGCGAGACCGATCAGATCGTGTTGCTGCCGCCGTCGGCGGGCGGCTGAGCGATGCGCTTCGAACTTGAGCTGCGCAACCTCCCGCTGGGTCGCTTGGGTGAGTATCTGGTCGTGGCCGGTGGCACCCTGGAGGAACCGCGGCGCGCAGTGGGGCAGGGCTGGTCGGCCCAGATCGTGGCGCTCGAGCCGGCCGTGCTCGGGAAGTTCACGATCCCACGCGACCTGCTAATCATCGAGGGTGATGACGAGGCCGCCGTGCAAGCCGTGCACGCGTTCATGCGGCGGCAGACGATGCGGGGTGGTGGGTGAGCCTTGCTTGAAGAACCGGATCACGGGCAGCGCCAACTCGGCGCTGCCCGTTTTGTTTGAGCATCCGGCCTCAATGTGTACAGGCACAAGTGACCGGTTTGGCTGCCCTTAAACGACCTGATAGCGTCGAATGCACCAGCATTCGGTGGCCTCTGCACACGCTTCAGTACACGAGTTCGCCGCGCAGGAAGGCGGCCACCTGCGGTGCGCCCGGCGATTCGAAGAAGTCGCGAGTGGTTGCCAGTTCGACGAGCCTGCCGTCCCAGAGCAGGCCAACCCGGTGTGCGAGCCGCTTTGCCTGAAAGACGTTGTGCGTGACCAGGACGATGGTGGTGCCCCGTTCCCGGTTCTCGGTGAGAACGATGTTTTCGATCAGGCCGACGTTGTAAGGGTCGAGGTTTGCGGTCGGCTCGTCGAGCAGGAGGACATCCGGCTGGATCACAAGCGCCCGCGCCAATGCTGCGCGCTGCATCTCGCCGCCGGAGAGTTTGCGGGCCTGTATGTGTGCCAGCGCTGTTAGCCCGACCTGCTCAAGGGCTTCATCCACCCGGCCGTTGGCGGTGCGACCCCGGAGGGTCAGACCAAACGCGACGTTGTCGCGCACCGTTCGATCGAGCAAGACAGGGCGCTGAAAGACCGTCGTGACCCGACGCAGGACATCCAGTGACGGTTCGCCGACCACTGGCGCGCCATCGAACGTCAGCGATCCCGTGCTGGGCGGTTCGAGGAAGTTCAGCAGGCGCAGCAGCGTCGACTTGCCTGCGCCGCTCGGCCCGACGAGCGCCAGCACCTCGCCGCGCTGGATGTCGAGCGTGTCGAGATCGAGCACCAGACGCGATCCGTAATGCTTGCGCACCCTGTGCAAGGCGTAGAGAGCGCTCATCGCCCGACCGCCTCTCGTCTCTGGCCGAGCCGCATCACAGCGAAATTGATCAGGAACGTCAGGCTGAGCAGGAGCGCGCCGAGCGCCAGGGCGAGTTCGAAGTTGCCCTGACGGGTCTCGAGGACGATGGCCGTAGTCATCACCCGGGTTTGCCCCTCGATGTTACCGCCGACGAGCATCACGGCGCCTACCTCGGAGATGATGCTGCCGAAGGCCGCGATCAAGGCCGAGAGCACGCCGGCGCGCGCCTCGGCCAGCAGCGTCGTCATGATCTGAGTGGGCGAAGCGCCCAGCGCCCGCAACTGAACGCGCAGGGCGGGGTCAAGGCCTTCGATGGCGGTCTGAGTCAGGCCCGCCACCATCGGGAAGGCGATGATCACCTGTGCCACGATCATGGCTCGCGTCGTGAACAGCCAGCCGAGGTCGCCGAGCGGCCCGCTGCGCGATAACAGCATATAGACCGCCAGACCCACAACGACCGGCGGGAAGGCCATGCCTGTGTAGATCAGGGCTTCGATGACGCGCTTGCCCGGCACGTTGGCCAACGCCAGCCACGCGCCCAACGGAAAACCGAACACGCTGGCGATCGCCAGCGCGATGCCTGAGATCGTCAGGGACAGCGTGACGACGGGCAGAAAGGTGTCGATCATGATGGGTCACGTGGAGCGTGGAGCGTAGAGCGTGGAGCGTGGAGCGACTCACGCTGCCGCGCGGTAGCGTGAACGCTCCACGCTCCACGCTCCACGCTCTACGTCCTACGCTCCACGCTCCACGCTCCACGAGTCACGGCGTCTGCGCCACCGGGTAGAACAATGACTGTCCGAACAGGTCGCGGCCGAACTCGTAGATGCGCCGCTGGATCGACAGCGACGTGATCCACTCGATAAAGAGCGACGCCTCTTTGTAGTTGACCTTCGGGAACTTGGCCGGGTTCACGGCGATGACACCGTAAGGGTTGTACAGGCTGGTGTCAGGGTTGGTCTTGACCGACGTCCCGCCGACGAGCAGCACAAGGTTCGTGAGTCCGCCCTGGCGCGCCAGCCAGGTGCCCCGATCGGTCAACGTGTACGACCCGGTCTCGTTGGCATAGGTCAGGGTCTCGCCCATGCCCTGGCCAAGAGCGACATAGCCGTTGGCGCCGCTGGTCGGCGTGATGGCTGCCGAAGCCCACAGGCTTCGCTCCTTCGTGTTGGTGCCTGAGCCATCGCCGCGCGAGGCGAATGGCGCAGCAGCCGCGGCGATTTTGGCGAACGCATCTTTGGCTTTGGGAAGATCCTTGATGCCGGCCGGGTCGTTGGCCGGTCCGACGATGACGAAATCGTTGTACATCACGTCGCGCCGGTCGATGCCGAAGCCGTCGGCCACGAACTTGTCCTCCTGCGAACGAGCATGCACCAGGACGACGTCGGCGTCACCCTTGGCGCCGATGGCCAGGGCCTGGCCTGTGCCGACGGCGATGACTTTCACGTCAAGATTGTCGCGAGCCTCGAAGTACGGCAGGATGGCGGCCAGAAGACCTGTGTCGGCCGTGCTCGTCGTGGTCGCCAGGATCAGCGTGCCGCGCGGCCCGGCTGGCGTGTTCACGACGGCGACGGGCTCTGTCGGGGCGACCGTTTCGGTGGGCGCCGACGTCTCGGTCGCGGCCTGCGTGGGAGCGTCTGTGGCAGTGGCCGCGGC
>CAYZRP010000184.1:5911-9776 GCA_964480865.1 uncultured Anaerolineales bacterium
GCGGCCAGCGCCGATGCCTCGGTTGCCGCCGTCGTCGCGGTAGCGGCTGCCTGGGCTTCGGTGGCCGTGGCGGCGACGACAACCGCTGTGGCGGTCGGCTGACTGGCGGTGGGGACGGCCGTCGGCGTGGTACAGGCTGTCAGCAGGGCGATGAGGACGAGACAGCGACTCCACAGAGTAAGAGCCTTCATGGGTTGTTTCCTCGTAGAAGCCGAATGAGCGCGATGATATCGCATCTCACAGCGGAAGGGCTCACCACCCCATTGACGCCAGGGCAATCGCATATGAATTGCCTGATCGCTTTCTCGGCACTTCTTCACCAGAGCCGATGAAGCCACGTCCTGATGCGATTGCCCTGCCATCGACGCCGTTCTGGGCACACGACGCAAGAGCCGTGATCGATATCGATCACGGCCCTGGGGCGCTCTGATTGAACGCTGGAAACGCGTCAGGACGACGTGCCAGCGCGATAGATCGAGTCGTTCAGCTCGGTGAGCGTCAGAAACTCCAGACGCGGGTTCTTCTCGATGGCGTATTTCAGGCTCGCTGTCGAGGCGAACAGGACGACGTCACGGCCTTCCTGGTCTCGAGCGCGAAAACACTGGAGGGGCATGTACATCGAATCGATGTCAGCGGCGGAGCCCCTCAGCCAGCGGGCGTCAGAGTGGGGCAGGCGTTCGAGCGCCGACTCGGCGCCATATTCTGTCGCCAGGCGCGAGACCACGACCTCGAACTGCAATTCGCCGACGGCGCACAGGATCGGTTCGCGGCGGAACTGATCGACGGCGTAGAGCACCTGGGTCACGCCTTCTTCACGCAACTGGTCGAGGCCCTTGTTGAACTGCTTGTGCTTCTCGATCGTCACGTTGCGCAGGATCGCGAAGCACTCCGGATGGAACGACGGGATCGGCGCATACGAGAAGGGCTCTCCCGCGCTGACGGTGTCGCCGATTCGGAACACACCTGGATTGCTGAAACCGACCACGTCGCCCGGATACGCCACCTCGACCGTCTCGCGATCGCGCGCGAACAGGCGATGCGGCCGGCTCATGCGCACAGCGCGCCCGAGCCTGGCGTGGTTGACCATCATGTCTTTCTCGAACCGACCCGAGCAGACGCGCAGGAAGGCCATGGTGTCGCGATGGCGCGGATCCATGTTGGCCTGGATCTTGAACACAATCCCGCTGAAGGCCGGCGTGGTCGGCGAGATCGGCCCGCGATCGCTCTCGCGCGGGCGGGGCGCCGGCGCCAGGGCCACCAGCGCGTCGAGGAAGGGCTGAACGCCGAAGTTGTTGAGTGCGCTCCCAAAGAACACGGGCGTCAGGTTGCCGGCCAGGAAGCTCTCGTGATCGTAGGGTGCGCCGGCGCCCGCGAGCAGTTCAACGTCTTCGCACAACTTGCTATGTGCGCGTTCTCCGATCGTCTCGGCCACACGTGGGTCGCCGAGGTCGGAAACCTGAACGGGCGCGCGGTGGCGACCGTGCGCGCTGCGCTCGAACAGCAAGACCTGATTGGCGCGCAGATCGAACACGCCCTGGAAGGCCTCTGCGCTCCCGATCGGCCAGTTGAGCGGCGAGACGCGCAGATCGAGCAGGCGTTCGATCTCATCGAGCAACTCGAGCGGGTCACGGCCGACGTGATCGAGCTTGTTGATGAAGGTCAGGATCGGCAGGTTGCGCTGTCGACAGACCTCGAAGAGTTTGCGGGTCTGCGACTCGATGCCTTTGGCGCTGTCGAGGACCATCACCGCGCTGTCAGCGGCCATCAGCGTGCGGTACGTGTCTTCGCTGAAGTCGCGGTGCCCGGGTGTGTCGAGCAGGTTGAAGGCGCAGCCGCCGTACTCGAACTGCAGCGTCGTCGATGTGATCGAGATGCCGCGCTGTTGTTCCATGGCCATCCAGTCGGATGTGGCGGCGCGCTGGTTCTTGCGGGCGCGCACCGATCCGGCCTGGTTGACGGCCCCGGCGTACAGCAGCAGCTTCTCGGTCAGCGTGGTCTTGCCGGCGTCAGGGTGCGAGATGATTGCGAAGGTGCGCCGGCGAGCGACCTCTTGTTCGAGGATCCTGGTTTCGGATTCGGTGATGGGGGCGATCACTGGACGTTACCTCTGATGAATAAGCGCTTCAAGACACGACATCACGACAAGTCGTCGGAACGGGTCGGGACCCGACCTAACCTTTTCGCCCTGCGTGATTCGCCATCTTCAAAACGCTCATGACACCACCAGAAGCAACACTCGATCGACTGTCCCTGGTGGGTGCGGCACCCTGATGGGTACGACGACGCCCAGGGAGACCAGACAGAACCTTCATTATATCGACGGCAGGCCGGGAGCGTCAAGCAAACAGGGCCGTCGCGTTTTATCCGTTCCCGTTGCGGTATGAGCCGCGGATTTTGCAGATTTCGCGAAGGAGTTACCCGGACAACGTCGTCGCTCGCGGGTGACGAGCCTCATCATCCGCGATGTCTGCGGCTATCCCTTTCCACTGGATGCGAGACGCGTTGGCCCTGGCACGCCGGTGACCGGTGTGCCGCAACAGACCTCGCGATCAATTACTTCCGAGCCAGGAACAACCACCACTGTGGATCGAAGCCCTCGAACCCGACCTCCTGGCACTCGGGAAGGTCCTTGACCCATTCGCGGACGATCGGGATCAGGTCCTGCCACAACGTCGGCGGGTAGCCCCAATCGAGATCGAGCTGGAACATGTAGTGGCTCATCACAACCACGCCGTCCTGTCTGAGCACTGCGAGCAGCGACCGCAACAGCGACACGAACGCCGGCCTGACGTTCGCTTCGAACGTGTTCTGATCGATCTCGCGCCGCACGATCTCGATCATCGTGGGCAGCGTCTCCATCCAGTCTGACTGAACCGTATCGACGCCCTCGCGATCGCACAGGATGGCCTGCAGGACGTCGTTGACGCCGTGCTGGAAGGCCACGATGTCGACGCTCTCTGCCGCGAGATGACGGCTGATCGTCGCGGCGTCGTCCTCAATGACAACGACCTCGAGCGCCAGATCCTTGACCTTCGCGCGCAGGCTGGCCGTCAGAAGCCGGTTGGCGTTCGCAGTGATGTAACGGCTGCCCGGATCGTCACGGGCCATCACCTGCGGGATCATGTCGGCATCGCCTGACGCGATCTCCAACAGAACCAGACCGTGGGCGGGATGAACGGCTCGCAGCACCTCGGCCCAGCGCGCCCTGAAGAACACGTCGTTGACAGGCGTGAAGCGCGCGATGGGCTTCTCAAGAAGCGCTTTCAACTGGCTCAGGCGCTCGGGCGCGGGGATAGCCAGGTATGCGTTGAAGTCACTTTCGTCCAGGTATGTCCGGGCGAGCGCGTCCAGGTTGTCGGGCCATCTGGCGTAACGATCTAGCGGGGTCATGAAGGTGTCTCTTTGTGCGGGTGGGTTTGTTCTGAATCGATGAATGCGCCCCTGACTGGCTGTGGCTCAAGGTGCCACGCAGGCAACGCTCATACGTTGATACGATTTTGCCAGACTTTTGGATGAAGAGTCTGGCAAAGACTGCGCCATGCGAATGAAGTGGATCGGTTGGATCATCGCTCTGCTCGGGCTGTGGGAGGCCGCTGACGTCCTGGCGCTGTTCGTGCCCGGCTTCGGTGATGTGCCGATCTACGTCTGGAACCACATCGGCGTCGGCCTGATCTGGATCGTCGTCGGGGTATGGGCGGCGTTGACGGGCGACGCGCGCGTGATGAGGCGCCTGACGGTCATCGCGCTCGTCGCTGCGCTGTGGTTGATCGCCAGCGCCCTGATTTTGCGGCTCCCGGCGGTTACCGCAGGCCTGTGGAACGACCTGGCCGTCGGATTCGCCGTCGTGCTCCTGAGCGGCTGGGCT
>CAYZRP010000185.1:0-9619 GCA_964480865.1 uncultured Anaerolineales bacterium
AGCGCTCGAAGCCCGCGCCGGAGCCGATGCTGTCGACGGTGACGTTGCCGCCGCCTTCGTTCTGATACAGCTCGGCCATCCGCTGGCTGAGCGGATAGACCGTCGAGCTGCCGGCCGTGATGACATCACCGGGGACGTCGGCCGGGGCGGGGATGGCCGGGATCGTCCAGGCCGAGGCCGGAGCCTCAGTGGCCGCCGGAGCCTCAGTGGCGGTGGTGGCCTCGGTGGCGGCCGGCTTGGTCGCCTCGGGTGCCTGCGTGGCTGGAACGTCAGTGGGCGCGGCCGCCGTGATCTGGCCGGACGGCGCCTGGGTGGGCTGAGCGCAAGCGCTCAGGATCAGGCTCGCGGTGATGATGCCGGAGCTGATGATTGACAAACGACGTGGTTGCATTCCGTGTCTTCTCCTCATGCTAAGGTTTCCGAGGAACACAGTAGTGGGGCGAGGTCAAACGACTTGAAAGCCAACGTTAAGCAAGGTTGACGTTGAGGCGAGTTTTATTAAAGAAGCTTCGCATTGCCTGGCGGTCAAGCGGAACGAAGTCAGCCCTGGGTCGATTCCCTGAGCCTCCGCACAACGGCAGACGCCCTACACGGAATGTGAGCACATAAAGCGGTTTGTAAGGGGTCAGAGAGTTCCGGTCAGTACGCGACCGGGCCTCTCGAAACCAAAAACGCCCAGGGGACTGGGCGTTTAGGAGGAGGAGAGGGCCGACGAAGCCCTTGAACGACAGTATCGCCGTGGCTCTTCAACGTCGTGTCAACACGATCTCAAAGGTGCGGATCAGCTGTTAGGCAGAACGCTAATCGAAAAGGTCGTGCCTCGACCCACGATGCCTTCGCTTTCCACCCAGATCTTGCCGCCGTGCGCCTCCACCACGTGCTTGGCAATCGCCAGGCCGAGGCCCGTGCCCGATTGACGCAGCCGGGCCCGATCGGCCCGAAAGAAACGCTCAAAGACCCGTGACTGATCGGCGGCCGCAATCCCCGGACCGTTATCGCAGACGGATATCACGATGTCGCCGTCAGCGCGGCTCGCCGTCAACCGGATCTGCCCGCCCTCAGGCGTGAACTTGATGGCGTTGTGAACGAGATTGCCAAGGGCGCGCGAGATCTGATCGAAGTCCGCCAACGCCTCAAGATCATCGGCTGCCTGCATGCTCAAGACTTGTTGCTTGCGCTCGGCCTGTGGCTGCAGACGGTCGACGGTGTGAGCCATCAGCTGTTTGACGCGCACGGGGATGAGCCGCACCACCGCCTGACCGGATTCGATTTGCGCCAGGTCGAGAAGCTCCTGAGACATCTGCTCCAGGGCCTGGACTTCGACATCGATCTTTTCCAGGTGTGGCAAAGGGTCTTCCGTGGGTCGGCCTTTCATCAGGCTTTCCACGAGCAGGCGGATGGATGTCAGGGGCGTACGCAGCTCGTGCGAGATGTTGGCGATGAAGTCGCGCCGGGCCCTGCCAAGGCGCTGCAACTCGCTCATTTCGCGCAGGACGAGCACAGCCCGTTCTTCACCCACCACCTGGGCACGGATGCGGATGGGCAGGCCGTTCAACGTCACCTGGGCGTCGATATCGCCGCCGTTGGCGCGGGCTGTAGACACCCAGTCATCCAGCTCGGCGGAACGGGATAGCGTCATCAGGCTGACCCCCGGCCGTGCATCCGAGCCGAACAAATCACGAGCTACGCCGTTCAGGCGCACCACCTGGTGCTGACGATCCAGGATCAGCACGCCGTCCCATTGGATTCGCTCCAACGCCTCTCGCTCAGCCTGACAGTCGGCCAGCTCGTGGCGCGCGTTCTGCAGGTGTTGCTCAGCCGAAACGGCGGCGCTTTCCCAGCGCCTGGCGTTGCGATGCTCACTGCGGGCCCGCCAGAAGAGCAGGCCGAGAGCTGTCGTTACAGCCGCCCAGGTGACCCAGTCGACGATCGTCATCGCTCAAACCGATAGCCGACCCCGCGCACCGTCGTGATGCGTTTCGGCGACGATGGATCCTCCTCGATCTTCTCGCGCAACCAGCGGATGTGGACGTCTACGGTGTGGCTGTCGCCCACGTAGTCGAAGCCCCACACGCGGTTGAGGATCAGGTCGCGCGACAGAACCGCTCCCTGGTTGCGCATGAGTTCGGCCAGGAGGTCGAATTCGCGATACGTGAGCTTGATCTCGCCGATCAGGCTGGTGGCCCGACGCGCAATCAGGTCCAGCGTGAGATCGCCGGCGGTCAGGCACGTGGCTGGCGAACGCATTTCGGAGGTTGAGCTCCGCCGAAGGTTAGCCCGCACACGGGCCAACAACTCACCCAGGCTGAAGGGCTTGACGACGTAGTCGTCGGCCCCCGTTTCGAGCCCGGTGATCCGGTCCATTTCGGTGCCGCGCGCGGTGAGCATGATGATCGGAATGCTGGATTGCTTGCGCACGATCCGGCAAAGCGATAACCCGTCCAGCTTGGGCAACATCAAATCCAGAAGAATCAGGTCGGGCTCTTCATCGCGCACCATGTCAAGGCCGGTCATGCCGTCGCCGGCTGTCAGCACCTGGTAGCCCTCGGCTCGCAGGTTCATGGCCAGCGTCTCGCGCAGGGTGACATCATCTTCAATGAGCAATATGGTCGCCATAGGTCGATGGCAGGGTAGGGCAGCAAGGTCAACGGTTGATTAAGCCAGGTGCAAGAGATCTCAAGAATTGAGAAAGGTGGGTTTCACGGGAGGGTATTCGCGATCCCCATGAAACAACCGGGGCATATCTCTATCGATCCTTAACTGCCGGATGAACCCGGCATGGCAACATGAGCCCGATCCAGATCGCATCGGAGCCCGCCATGAAGAACGCAGACCTATCTCGCTCTCCCTATGAGGTGGTTCATCATATGGCCGCCATGGACGTCCCGGCTGGCCCGCCGAACTCGCTGGCTTCGATTTCGGCCTGCCTGGACAACGGCGCTGACGTCATCGAGGTCGATCTCACAGCCCTGGCGGATGAGGACTTCCTGCTGGTCCATGAGGCTCAGCTCGAGCACGACACAACTGGCGTCGGCGCAGTGGCGGCCTGCTCGGCCTGGGAGGCGCGAACGCTGCGACTGCGTCACGGCGGCCGCGACACTCGCCATCCGGCGGCGTTGCTTTCTGAGGTCGTGGCGCGTGTCCAGGCTCACCCAGCAACGACCGACCTGCAACTGGATCTGAAGAGTGTGGATCCGGGCCAGGACGACGAAGTGATGGAGCGCCTGGCCCGACTTGTCGCGCCGCTCGGTCGGCGCGTGATCGTCAGCAGCGGCGCCGACTGGCATTTGTGCACGCTCCGGCGGATCGCGCCAGGTTTGCGACTTGGCTTCGACCCGATGTGGTTGATCGACTGGGCGCCGGAAGGCGCTCTTCGCGATCCGCGTGCCTTCCCGCGCCAACGCGGGGCTTATGGGTACTTCGACGATCATCTGCTGGCATCGGAGCGGCGGTCAACCGCAGATCGGTACCTCCGTCAGCGATGCGAAAGCCTGTTGGGCCTGGTGCCGGGCGTTGAGACGTTCTACATGCACCACGAACTGTTGGTTCGGTCGCTCGAAGACGGCTTCGACTGGGCAATGGCTCTACGGGCAGATGGGATCAAGCTCGATGTGTGGACAGTCGATGTGACGGATCCGCGAGCCCGGGCCAACGCCGTACGCCTGCGCGATACGGGCATTGCGCTCTGGACCAGCAATACGCCTGAGGCGTTGCGCTTTCTGCTGGAGACACGTGGCTAACGGCGCGCAAGCGCTCGCATCGTCGTGATCGACGGTCAACGCCCGTCCAGGAAGATCGGGTTTGTGAGCGCCAGCAGTGACCCGTCAGCCGCGCGCAGACTGAGAAGCCCCCACCGCGCGCCCGGAGTCGTCCATCCCCAGACATGGGTGCCTTCAGACCCTGTGGTCCGTTCGCCGACGACGCCACCATCCACGATCAATTCGACGCGGGCCTCGGTGGGGCTCTGTCGCCAGCGCGCCACCCATTGAATGGCGCTCCCGTCCGGAGCGAGAAGCGAGTCGCCCATGGACAGGCGCGTCGCGCCGACCACGGCCTCGAATTCCAAAACGGGCCCGCTGCTCAAGTAGAGGTGCCCGTGCCTGATCCCGGCCAGGATCTCGGATGGGGTGAGCGCATTGGCCCAAACGACGTTGAACCCAAGCGACTCGTCAGCGAGGCCATGACCATGGTGATCCGTTCCAGCCGTCAGCACCAGTCGGTGACCATCGTTGAGCCAATCGAAAGCCAAAGCGAGCCCTTCCTCGTTCTGGCTCTCACCTTGCCATTCGCCGTTCCAAACTTCAACTCGACGTGCGGGGCCAGGTTGAACATCCGAATGGGTCCAGTCGCAGCCTGTGCAGATTGGGTCACCTACTGAGCGCGGGTGGGCGATCACGAACAGGCCACCGCGGCTCTCGACGTCGGGCACAATCTCGGCCATCGAGCGATAGCCGGAGCCGGTACGCCAGTCGATCCAGTCGCTCAGACCGAGCGCCAGAGCGTGGCCGCGAAAGGTGGTCAATTCCTGTGCCGCAATTGGCACGAGATCGTCGCCACAGAGGGCGGCCAGTTCATGCAATCCCGAGGTCGTGTTGTGGTCGCTGAGTGTGACGAAGTCGAGTCGGCGCGCGCGGGCGAACGCCACAAGATCGGCCACCGACCAGGCGGCATCGGAATGAGTGGAGTGCGCGTGCAGATCGCCCCTGTACCAACCGGGAGTCGCACCTATTATTCGCGGTTCGGGTAGAGTGCCGGGCGCGGCCTGGCTGACGCGATCGTCATCATCGTGCCCGACGACCTCGAGCGAATAGGTGCAGATGACGCCGGGCAGCACCATGTGCGTATCCACCTCGATCTGCCAGACGCCCGGCGTGATAGGACCCGCGAGAAAACCCGGCGTCGCTGACGACTCGCTCAAACGAACGCTGTGTCGAGAACCCTGCCGATGACCCGCGCCGCGCGATCCCCTGGGATCCAGCACCGTCAGCGTGAGCATGTTGTGGCGACCGTCGACGACCCACGGCTCGAACGACAGCACAATGTCGAGCGCTCGCGTGGGCTCAGGCACGGAGATGGCATGCACGAGATGCCGTTTGGCATCGGCGTCAGTCAAAGTCGCGCCACCGGACCAGCGAAACGTTTCCATCTTGATCTTTATCCTTACGCCAGGGTCGACACACCTGCGGCCGCATAGACAACGGGCTGACGGACCTCGACGGGCTCGTTCTCACCCGAATACACAAGGAACCGACCTGGCTTGAGCCAGAGCGTGCCGCCTTCTGAGATCGTGAACGACTTCGGCAGGTAGATCTTAACCCGGTTGTTGGTCATTTCGTGAGGTGTCTCGAACAAACCGGGCGCGAAGGCCAGCACTTTGCGGTAGTGCCCCAGGTCGATGACCTGATCGATGCGCGTCTGCCAGAGCGTGCCGGGGTCGAGCACCTGGGAAGCGTTGACGGGCAACAGGTCTTCGGGGCGCACCGCGATCGTAACGGTGTTGCCAGCCACGGTAGACGGGCAGGGCAGTGTATGTCGGCCGAGGCGAAGACGATCGCCCTCGCGGTGCGCGGGGAGCAGGTTCATCTGACCGATAAAGTCCGCCACGAACAACGTGCGCGGCAGCGCATACAGCCGTTCGGGGGTATCCAGTTGCTCGAGCCGGCCGGCGTGCATCACGGCGATTCGATCTGCCAGGCTCAACGCCTCCTCCTGATCGTGGGTGACGAACACGGCCGTGAGCGCAAGGCGGCGCTGGATCGCGTGCAGTTCCTCGCGCAGCCTGACGCGTAACAGCGCATCGAGATTGCTGAAGGGCTCGTCCAGCAGCAACAGCTTCGGCTTGAGGACGAGCGCGCGGGCGAGCGCCACGCGCTGCTGTTCGCCGCCCGAAAGTTGGGCGGGATAGCGCCGCTCATAGCCTGACAACCCCACGAGGCTGAGCGACTCACGTACTTCGCGATCGATCTCGGGCCCGGGCAGGCCGCGCAGACCCAGGCCGAACGCGATGTTCTCGAAGACGCGCATGTGTGGCCAGAGTGTGTACTTCTGGAACACCATGGCCGTCGGTCGGCGATTGGGCGGGAGGTCGAGGACCGAGCCGCCGTCGATCGCGACGTCGCCGGCCGTGGGTTCCTCGAAGCCGCCGATCATGCGCAGCGTCGTGGACTTGCCGCAGCCGCTTGGGCCAAGGATGCAGACGAATTCGCCGTCGGCCACGCTCAGGTGAACGTCATCGACGACCGGACGACCGCCGAAGGATTTGGTCAGGCCGGTCAGGGCAAGGGTAGCCATACTCAGACTCCGAAGCCTGCGGCCATCGTCCCGCCGCGGACAAAACGTTGGACAAGGCCCAGCAACACGAAAGATGGCAGCCACAAGATCAGTGAGATCACGGCGCCGTACTGCACGATCACCTGGCTGTTGATGATCGAGTACATCAACACAGGCATCGTCACGATCCGCGGGATGCCGATGATCAAGGCGCCCTGAGCTTCATAGAAGGTGCTGACAAAGGTCAGGAGCAGAGCTGCCGCGAGGGCGGGCAACACCATCGGCAGCGTGATCTGCACGAAGACACGCAGGCGTGAGGCGCCGACGTCGAGCGCGGCTTCCTCGAGCGCGCGATCGACGCCCTGGAATGCCGAGGTCGGGATCCAGATCATCACGAGCAGGGTATTCACAATCTGAATGAGCACGACACCTTGTAGGGTGCCGATCAGATTGAGCTTAAAGAAGACGACAGCGATGCTGACATACAGGCCGAAGCGCGGGAACGCGTTGGTGGCCAGGAACGACAGCAGCAGCGGCTGACGAAAGCGGAAGTTGAGACGCGCAAAGGCGTAGGCAGCCGGCAGGCAGATCAGGGCTGAAAGCGCGGTGACGGCCGCCGCGAGCCCGATGCTCAACGGGAGCGCGCTACGAATGTCAGCTCTGGCGAGTGTGTCGACCCAATACTTCAGGCCCCAGGTGTTGGGGAGCAGCGCTGGATACCACCAGGTTTCAGCGAACGCCCACAACACCACGCTGATCATCGGGCCGATGACCACCAAAGCGAGCAGAACGAGCAGGATCACGCCCGGCGCCTGCTGTTGGGCGGTGCGCAGCCAGGCGCGGCTGCGACGCGGGGCAGAGCCATCGAGAAAGGCGGGGACCATCCCGTCCGCGGTCATGGGCGTCCCTCGTACTGGCGGGTCACGGTGCGAACGTAGATGACGCCGACGGCGGCGCAAAATGCAAAGGTGATCACAGCCTGCGTGAGCGCGCCGGTGCGATCCATGTAGTTGTTAAAGGTCTGCTGCATGGAGACGCCCATCATCATCGGCTGAGCCGGTCCGAGCAAATAGGGCATGGTGAAAGCACCGAAGGTGCCGATGACGTTCAGGCTGAAAACGATCACGATTGCGCGCTGCAACTGCGGGACGATGATGCGCCAGAAAGTTTGCCAGTCATTGGCGCCGACGTCGCGCGCGGCTTCGATCATGGCATCCTCGACCTGCCGCAGCCCGGCCGTCAGGACCAGCACCGTGAACGGGATCTCCTGCCAGACCAGGCCGATGACGATCCCCTGCGGTTTGAGATAAGGCGAGACATAGCCGTTCAGGCCGATCTGATGCAGCACCGTCTCGAGCAGGCCATGTGGCCCGAGTGCGCGGATCAGGGCGAAGGCCAGGATGACACCCGGCACGAAGAGCGGAAAGAGCGAGAGCACCTGCACCGCCGCGGCGATCCGGCCACGCGCGAAGCGCAGGTACAGCGCGAGCGGCAACCCGATGGCGAAGAGCAGGGCAACGGTCGCCAGGGTCACAGCCAGGGTGAACCACAGGTTGGCCGTCAGGATCGGATTCTGGAAAAACGCCGCATAGGATTCCAGCGTCCACGAACCGTCAACCCAGACCGTCTCAAGGATGGCCTGAGCGGCCGGCAGAAAGATCAGCAGCGTCATGAGCGCGATCGGCGGCGCGATGAGCAGGTAGGGCAGCGACCATGCCAGCCACGATCGCGCTGACGGTCTGGCGACGGGCAGTGGATGTGTTGAGACAGAAGCCATGACGAGTCTGAGGTGGAAGCGGGGAAGGAAGGTTGGGCCGCGACGCCCGGAGGCGCCGCGGCCCACGCGGCAAAGTGGTTCAGGAACCCATCACGATATTGGTGGCGACGTTCTCGTACCAGCCCTGGTTCTTGGCGGCATCCCAGTCACCGCCGGGCCAGAGCGGCACGGTGTCAGCGATCACGCTGGTGTACTGCTGCTGCAGGTCCTGCGGCAGCGTGCTCCACTTGGCGGCCGGGAAGCCGCCGATGTCTTTGACCACCGACACCTGGCCATCGGTGCTGAGCATGAAGTTGACGAAGTCGAGCGCGCCCTGAAGGTTGCGGCTGTTCTTGGGCACCGAGAGCCGCGCGTTGCCACCCGGGAAGGGCAGGTCCGTGAGTTGGGCCAGTTTGATGGTTGGCGGCAGCGAGCCGTTGGCCAGGCCCTGCAACGCCTGATCGGACCAGGCTGTGGCCATGCTCACCGAGCCATTGGCCAGGAGCGTCAGCACGGCGGTGTTGCCGGCCGGGTAGGCGCCGTTGTCGAAGATCGACGAATGGATGTCGCGCAGCAGATCCCAGGCCTTGGGGAACTCGGCCAGAAGTTTGGGATCCGGCGTGCCCTTCTGAAAGAGCGATGGATCGCGGCCGGTGACCTCGTAGATCGCGCGCGTGACGAAGTTGCCGCCGCTGCCGCCCTTGTCGGGTCGGCAATACACGAACTGGCCGGGGTGCGCCTTGACCCAGGTGATGAGGTCGGCGAACGTGTGCGGCACCTCGTTCTCGGCGACCTTGCTGCTGTCGTATGCCAGCAAAACTTGCGAGCCGCGGTAGGGGATGCTGTAGTCGGAGGTCTGAGTTCCACCGAGCAGGTTCGCGGCGTTCGCCACCGATGCGGTGTCGAGCTTCTGCCAGAGCCCGGCGTCGATCAACTCAGGCTTGGAGGTGGCGTCGAACTCGATCACGTCGACCTGCGGATCGGCGTTGCTTTGCAGAGCAGCCAGCGCGCGATCGGCCACATCAGCGGTGCCGTTCCCGACGCCACGCACGATCGTGACCTGCAGATCATATTGCGGATACTTGGCCTCGAAGGCGGGGGCGATGACGTTTTGGATCCAGTCGCTGATATTGGTGTCGCTGTCTGTGACGAAATTGATCACGGTCGGTTGCGCGGGCGCCTGAGTGGCGACCGGGGCCGCCGGTGTGGCGGGCGCGCAGGCCGCGAGGCCCAGGGCCGCGACAAGGCCCAGGCGAAGCGCAGCAGGTGCTGTGTGAGACATGGCGTTTGCTTCTCCGTTGCGAGTTGGGTATAAGGCTTCGTGCTCAGACGGATGCTATGAGGTGTGGGTCAACCCTGCGTTGCCCCTGGCTTAAGGGCAGGTCATCACTGAGCCCGTGGAGCGAAAACGGGCTATCGGGATGTACGACAATCAAGGCTGTTTAAGGAAGTGCGACATGGCTGGCCGCAGCGGGGTCTACGCCCAGGGCCATACACCTCATAGACGCGGACGACAGGTGCTTGCGGATAATCAGCTCGCCTGTGCGGCCAAAAACCGGTTGACGTCCAGGAGGTCCTCGAAGCGGGCTTCGA
>CAYZRP010000186.1:0-9547 GCA_964480865.1 uncultured Anaerolineales bacterium
GGCCGCGCTCATGAGCAGAGCCTGCTGCCGCCCGCCCCGCGGGTGGTCGTCGGTATCCCGTCGGGCGTGACCGAAGTCGAGAAGCGCGCCGTGTACGACGCCACTCTGGCGGCGGGCGCGCGCGAAGCCCATCTCATCGAAGAACCGATGGCGGCCGCGCTGGGCGCGGGTCTGCCGGTGGCCGAGCCGCGCGGCTCGATGGTCGTTGACATCGGCGGCGGCACAACCGAAGTGGCCGTGTTCTCAATGGGCGGCATCGTCCTCAGCCGCTCGCTGCGCGTGGCCGGCGACGAGATGGACCAGGACATCATCCAGTACGCGCGCAACAAGTACAACCTGTTGATCGGCGAACGCATGGCCGAGAAGGCCAAGATCGCGATCGGCTCTGCTTACCCGCTGTGGGAAGAGAAGACCTTCACGCTGCGCGGGCGCAACCTGGTGACCGGCCTGCCCGAAAGCATCGAGGTCTCGTCGATCGAGACGCGTGAGGCGCTGGCCAACTCCACCAACACCATCATCGCCTCGATCCGCGATGCCATCGACGAGACCCCGCCCGAGATCATCGCGGACCTGATGGAGTCGGGCGTGTGCATGGCCGGCGGCGGCTCGCAGCTGCAGGGCCTGGCCGAACGCCTGCAAGACGAACTCAAGATCCGCGTCTGGCTGGCAGAAGATCCGCTCACCTGCGTCGCCCGCGGCGCCGGCCGCATCCTCGAGGACTACGACAACCTTAAGGAGTTGCTGGTGGGCGTTGAGCGAGGGTCAACCAACCGCTAGGATTTATGATTGTTGATTGCTGATTGCTGATTGGTTGTCAATCGGCAATCAGCAATCAACAATCAGCAATTCAATGTCTCGCTTACAACAGCGCACCATCGTGGTCATCGTGCTGGCGGCGTTGAGCCTGGGGTTGATCGCGCTGACCCCGCTGCCGCTGTTTCAGCCCGTCCGCGAGGCGCTGAGCTACCCCCTGAGTTTCATCCAACGGCCGCTGGCGACGATCTGGTCGCGCGTGGCGGCGGTGCTGCGGCAGGACCCCGAGGTCGAGTCGCTGCGCGCGCGTAACGCCGAGCTCGAGGCCCAGATCGCGCAACTCAAAGCCGACAACGTCCGCCTCAGTGAGAGTGAGGCCGACATGCGCATCCTGACCAACCTTCTCAATTACGCCGAGTCGGCGCCGGCCAGCGACTACATGGCCGCCAACGTCATCGGCCGCGACACGTCACCGCTGCTGAGCTACATCATCCTGGATCGCGGCTCTGACGACGGCATCGCGCGTGGCATGCCGGTGGTCACGGCCGACGGCCTGGTGGGCGCCGTGGTCGAAGTGACGCGCAACGCCTGTAAGGTGCGACCGGTGACCGACCCGGCCTCGCGCGTGACGGCGCGCCTGCAGAGTTCGCGCAGCCCGGGTGTGGTCGAAGGCAGCCAGGGCGGCGTGTTGACCATGAACTTCATCGCCCAGGGCGTGCGCATCAACGAAGGAGAGTTGGTGCTGACCTCAGGCCTTGGCGGCGACTACCCGGCCGACATCGTCATCGGCTCGGTGGCCAACGTCGAGCAACTTGACTATGAGGTGCTGCAGGCCGCGACGCTCAACCCATCGGTCAACTTCGCGGCGCTCGAGATCGTGCTGATCATCACCGACTTCCAGCCGATCGACCTGGCGCCGTTCTTCACCGCCCCGACGGCGACCCCGGTCGCGCCGGCGGTCCCGAACCCATAAGGCGCCATGCGCGCACTGCTCGTCGGGCTGCCGATCCTGGCTCTGGCCGCGATCCTGGAGAGCACGGTGTTGCCGGATCTGGCCCTGTTTCGCGGCCGGGTCGACCTTGTGCTGTTGGTGACGTTAAGCTGGACGCTGGCCGGCGATGCGGCGGGCGGCGCGTTATGGGGCTTCGTCGGCGGTTTGTGGCTCGGGCTGCTCTCCGGCGCGCCGCTTGGGCTCTCATCGCTGGCCCTTGTCATCATGGCATTTCTGGCCAGTCTGTCGGAGGGCCGGGTGTGGCGCTCGCATATCATCTTGCCGCTCGCGGTGGCCTTGATCGCCAGCGTCGGGTACCACGCGATCTCGGCGGCCGTGCTGTTTCTGACAGGCACCGACGTCGATTGGCTCACATTCGCGCGGCAGATCTTGCTGCCCTCAGTTCTGCTTAATGCCGCGCTCATTCTGCCCATCTACGCTTTCAGTCGCTGGCTGCACGGTCTGGTGTATCCGGAGGCTGTGGTATGAGCGCTGCGCGCGACGGCGCTGACGAAGGACGAATGACGAACGACGAATGAGAATGGCCGTTCGACTTCCGTCGTTCGTCATTCGTCCTTCGTCTGTTGTCGTGAAAGACCAAAAGCAACGTATTCATGCGCAACGGACGCAAATCCAACCGCCCCACGCTCCCGACCCTCCCGCGCGAATGGACGTTTTACGGCGCGCTCGTGGTCGCGATCCTCTGGCTCATCAGCCAGTTGTACCGCGTGCAGGTGACGGAGTATCAAACCTATAACGCTCAGGCAGTCGAGAACCGGACTCGCCAGATCAGTGATCCCGCGCCGCGCGGCGTGATCTACGACCGCAACCAGGTGCTGCTGGCGGCCAACGAGCCGTCGTTCAACATCGTCATCACGCCCGCCTTTCTTCCGGATGACGCGGCCGCCACTGACGCGATTTACCGCCGGCTGGCCGAGCTGCTCAAGATGCCGATCGAGGTGCCCGGGAGCACGGCCATCGAGCGCTGCCGCGAAGGCCGCGGCATCAAAGACTGGGTCGTTGAGCAGACCGGCATCAAGCCGTTCAGCCCTGTGCCGATCAGGTGCGGCGTGGATCGCGACACGGCGTTCATCGTCGAGCAAGAGAAGTCGGATATGCCCGGCGTCGACGTCGTCGCCGCGCCCATCCGCAGCTACCCAACCGGCTCCGTGACGGCCAACATCGTCGGCTACATGGCGCGCATCCCGTCGCCTGAGGACGGGCCCTACTTCCGTGACCTTTACAACCAGTACGTGGCTCGCGGCCTCGACCCGGACCGCGACCGGGTGGGCGTGCAAGGCATCGAGGCCTCGCTCCAGGAAGAACTCGCCGGACAGAACGGCGGCCTGCTGGTGGAAGAGGATGCTCTGCGCCAGGCGCTGCGCATCACCGATGTACTCACGGATACGCGTCCGGGTCTGAACGTGCAACTGACCATCGACGTGCGTCTGCAGCAGGCCGTGCAGGAATCGCTGGCGCAGTGGTTGCGGAACGTGCGGAACACGTCGAACGGCACGCTCGACTTCACGAGTGGCGTGGTCATCGTGATGAACCCGCGCAACGGCGAAGTGCTGGCCATGGTCTCGTGGCCGACGTATGACAACGAGCGTTTTGCCAGCGGCATTGATTATCCCTACTACTGCACGCTGACGGCCTGCGAGGGCGGCGGCATCTCCACGCCGGTCAACAACGACTACCCGATGCTCAACCACGCCACCCAGATCCTGTATCCACCCGGGTCGGTGTTCAAGATCGTGACGGCCGTGGGCGCGCTCCAGGAGGGCGTCATCGATCCAAACGTCCAGGTCGACGATCCGGGCAAGATCGTCATCAAGAACGCCTACTATCCCAACGACCCGGGCTTCAATAAAGAATTCGTGTGCTGGAACCGTGAGGGGCACGGACTTGTGGATTTCCGCACGGGCATCGCCCAGTCGTGCAACGTTTACTTCTATAAGATCGGTGGCGGATTCTCTGAGGATGAGTCCATTCGCCCCGGTGGTCTGGGTCTCGACGATCTCGACAAATGGATGGGGCTCTTCGGTTTCGGCTCGCGCACGGGCATCGAGTTGCCGGCAGAACAGACCGGCATCATCCCAGACAAGGCCTGGAAGCGCATCAACGTCGGCGAGAACTGGGCGACGGGCGACACCTACAACGCCGTCATCGGCCAGGGCTACGTGACGGTGACGCCTTTGCAGATGCTCAACGCCTACAACGTCATTGCCAACGGTGGCACGCTGTATCAACCCCAGATCGTCGACAAGTTCCTTGATGGCGAGGGCAACGTCATCACTGACACGCGGCCGGTGATCATCCGTCAGTTGCCGATCGATCCGACCAACCTGCAAATCGTTCGCGAGGGTTTGCGCAAGACCGTGGTGGACGGCACGCTGTCGGTGGCGGATCGCTACGGCAAGTCCGGGCAGGGTCCGATCGTGGACATCACGCAGTTCGAGGTCTCGGGCAAGACGGGCACCGCCGAATACTGCGACCGCTATGCCTGGGAGAAGGGCCTGTGCATCCCGGGCAAGTGGCCGGCGCACGCCTGGACCACGCTCTTCGCGCCGTCGGAGGATCCCGAAGTGTCGGTGATCGCGTTCATCTACAACGGCACCGAAGGATCGATCATCGCCGGGCCGCTTGCCAACCAGGCGCTCAAGCTCTACTACTCGATCATCAAGGGCGAGGACATGACCCTTGAGGGCGAAGAAGTGCCTGTCACCGAGCCGGCGCCGTCTGACCTCGAAGCCACCCCGACCGGGCCACTCGATCCGAACGCACCCTAGTCAAAAAACGAGGCCGGGGACGACCCTTGGCGGGGTCATCCCCGGCTTTTTGTTATGGTTATGCGCAACCGATTCGCATTTTTGCGGACGATGCATATAATCGCGGCCAACTTATGGGTGAAACGGTGATTGAGACGGGTTCTCAGACGACGTCGGTCAGCATCAAGGGCATCCGCGACGGACTGCTGCTCACGGTCCGCGGCGCCGAAACGTGGGAACAGGCGGCGGCGGCGGTGGTCAGCCGGATCGACCAGACCGCCGATTTCTTTCGGGGGGCCCGGGTGGCCCTCGACGTCGGCGACCTGACCCCGGAGACCGACGCGCTGGCGACCCTGCGTGAAACGCTGACCGAGCGCCGGGTGACGCTGTGGACGGTGTTGGGCCCCGACGCGATCACGACGGCGGCCCAGGCCGCGGGGCTGAACGTGGCCCTGCCGGCCACCAGCCCGGATCGCGAGAAGACCGATGAGGACGTGGAGTTCATCCACGAAGAGGTGGGCGAGGCCGCCCTGCTCATCGGGCACACGTTGCGTTCCGGGCGAAGTGTCCGCTATGCCGGCCACGTCGTCGTCATGGGCGACGTCAACGCTGGCGCCGAGATCGTGGCCACCGGCAACATCATCGTCTGGGGTCGTTTGCGCGGTGTGGCTCATGCCGGCGCTGACGGCGACGAGCGCACTGTGGTCTGCGCGCTCGACCTGCAACCCACCCAACTGCGCATCGCGAGCCGGATTGCGACGGCGCCCGGCCCGGCCGGGCAACCCCAACCAGAAATTGCGCGCGTGCGCGACGATCGGATCGTCGCTGAACGCTGGAGCGGCACGCGCTCTCGGTAAACGCCGGCCCTTGGGCCGGGGATAGACATACGCGGAGCACACCTATGGCGGGTAAAGTCATCACCATCACGTCGGGCAAAGGCGGTGTGGGCAAGACAACCACGACGGCCAACATCGCTGTTGCGCTGGCGCAGAGCGGCGCCAAGGTCGTGTGCATCGATGCCGACATCGGCCTGCGCAACCTCGACGTCGTCATGGGCCTCGAGAACCGCATCGTTTACGACATCGTCGACATCGTCGAAGGCCGCGCCCGCGTGCGCCAGGCCATGATCAAGGACAAGCGCCTGCCCGAAATGTACCTGATCCCGGCGGCGCAGACGCGTGACAAGGCCGCCGTCAGCCCGGCCGACATGATCAAGCTGGCCGAAGAGCTGCGGCAAGACATGGACTACATCCTGGTCGACTCGCCGGCCGGCATCGAGCGTGGCTTCCGCAACGCCGTCGCCCCGGCCGATCAAGTGCTGATCGTGACCAACCCCGAGGTCTCGGCCGTGCGCGACGCCGACCGGATCGTCGGCCTGATCGAAGCCGAGGGCAAGGGCCCGGGGCACCTGATCATCAACCGCGTGAAGATGGACATGGTCAAGCGCGGCGACATGCTCAGCCAGGATGACGTGCTCGACATCCTGGCGATCCCGTTGATCGGTGTCGTGCCCGAAGACGAAGGCATCCTGGTCTCCTCGAACCGGGGCGCGCCGGCAGCGCTCGACGACAAGAGCCGCGCGGGTCAGGCGTACCGCGACATCGCCAAACGCCTGCAAGGCCAGGACGTGCCGTTCATGGCCCTCGAAGAAAAGTCCGGTTTCCTGCAGCGCATCGGTGCGCTGTTCGGCGCCCGGTAGGAGGCGGCCATGACCTGGTGGGAACGCATCATCGGCTGGACGGGCAATGTCTCCAGCGCGCAATCTGCCAAAGAACGGCTGCAGCTGGTCCTGATCCACGATCGCACCGACGTCACGCCGGCCACGATCGAGTTGATCAAGGACGAGATCATCGCCGTGATCCAGAAGCACGTGGCCATCGACGCCGGCCAGGTTGAGGTGGCCCTGACTCAGGATAAGCGCGAGAACCGGCTCGTCGCCAACATCCCGCTGCTCGAGGCCTCGGCCCGTCGCCGACGACGCTGAGCAAGCGGCCACGGCGGCCGCGACATCGCCTGAATGAAACGATCAACGCGCGCAAAGGGGCTCCTTTGCGCGCGTTGTGTTTTGGAAGACCCGTTGGTCCTTTCCCTGTATATCGGTTCAGCGAACCTGCCGCCGATTGCGCGGATGAGCAATTTGCGTAATCCGCGGCCAAATCCTCTGAGATAGCGTTCGTGCACATTCGTCACAGATCGTGACACTCGCGACCAATGCTCAGGCCGCGTCACTGCGGTAAAATGATTGGCCTATGTTCTCGACCAAGACCTGGCGGCACTTCGATTTCGCGTTGATGGGCGCGGTTCTGCTGCTGATCCTCTTCGGGGTCACCATGATCCGCTCGGCGAACCTGTCGTCGATCGACACAGCGGTGCAGGGCCAGGCCAGCCGCCAGGTGATCTACGCCGTGATCGGGATGGTCATCGTCGTCGCGATCAGCGCCGTGGACTATCGCGTGTACAGTTCGTACAGCCTTTTCATCTACGGGACCCTCCTCATCCTGCTTGTCGTCGTGCTGGTTGTCGGCCTGGCATCCTTCGGCGCTGTCCGCTGGATCGACCTTGGCATCATCGACTTTCAGCCCGCTGAACTTGGCAAGTTCCTGATCACGCTCACACTGGGGGCGTTCGTCACCCAGCACAAAGAACGCATCCAGCGCTTCGGCACGGTCGTGCGCAGCCTGATCCACGTCTCGGTGCCGGCAATGCTGATCTTCATCCAGCCCGACCTGTCGACGACGATCACGTACGGCGTGGTCTGGTTCGCGATCCTCTGGTCGGCCGGCGTCAAGATCAGCCATCTGGCGATCTTCGTCGGGATCGTGGCGGCGGTGCTGCCGTTCGTGCTCTGGTTCGTGTTCACCAACGACGACTACGCCTATATCGGTCAGCGCATCCTGACCTTTCTGGTGCCGGCCGCTGACGCCGAGGCGAGCCAGGGCGCCAACTACAACATCGAACAGGCGCTCATCAGCCTTGGCTCCGGTGGCTGGTTCGGCCAGGGCTATGGCAACGGCAGTCAGGTGCAACTGCGTTTCCTCAAGGTCCGCCAGACCGACTTCATCTACGCGACCATCGGCAACGAGTTCGGTTTCGTCGGCACCGTGCTGGTGCTGCTGCTGCTGGCCTTCGTTGTCTTCCGGATCTACCGCATCGGCCAACTTGCGCGCGACCCCTATGGCAGGCTCATTTGCTTTGGCGTCGGCACTGTCGTGTTCTTCGAGTCGTTTACCAACATCGCCTCAAACCTCAACCTGATCCCGGTGTCGGGCTCGGTGCTGCCGTTTCTCAGCTACGGCGGCTCCTCGCTCTGGACCTATCTGATCGGCATCGGCCTGGTGCAGAGTGTGGTGTTGAGACACAAGCAGATCGAGTTTTAGGCATTGGTTATTGGGTATTTGCTATGAGCTATTGGATAGCAAATCACCAATAGTCAATAGCAAATACCCAATAACCCATGACCCGAGTTCGCTTCGCCCCCTCACCCACCGGCCGGATGCACATCGGCGGCGCACGCACGGCGCTCTACAACGTGCTCCTCGCCCGCCAGACCGGCGGTCAGTTCGTCCTGCGCATCGAGGACACCGACACCAAGCGCGGCACCCCCGAGGCCCTGGCCGAGATCAAGGAATCGCTCCGTTGGCTCGGCCTGCAGTGGGATGAGGGCCCCGAGGTCGGCGGGCCCTACGCGCCATACAACCAGCTGGCGCGGCGCGAGATCTATCAGCGCTACGCGAAACAACTTGTCGAAGCCGGCCACGCCTACCCGTGCTTCTGCAGCGCCGAGCGCCTGAAGAATGTGCGCGAGCAGCAGCAGAAGGCCAAGCAGCCAACGCGTTATGACGGCACCTGCCGCGGGCTCAGCCCCGAAGAGGCCCAGGCGCGTATCGCCGCAGGCGAGCCGCATGTCATTCGTTTCAAAACGCCGCATGAAGGCAGCACGACCGTCCACGATGAGTTGCGCGGCGACATCACCGTCGAGAACTCCACCATCGACGACTACATCCTGGTCAAGACCGACGGACTGGCGCTCTACCACCTGGCCGCCATGGTCGACGACCACGAGATGAAGATCACGCACGTCTTCCGCGGGTCTGAGTGGCTGGGCACCTTCCACCTGCACGCCCTTATCGTCCGCGCCTTCGGCTGGGAGGAGCCCAAGTGGTGCCACCTCTCGGTCTTCCTCAAGCCGACGGGCAAGGGCAAGATGAGCAAGCGCGACGTCACGAGCGAGCAGTCGATCTACGTGCTCGAGTTGCGCGACCTCGGCTACCTGCCCGAGGCGATCGTCAGCTGGGTGGCATTGATGGGGGCGTCGTTCGGGGCCGAGGAGGAACTGCTCGACCTGGCCGGCCTGGCCGAGCGCTTCAACGTCGAGAACCTGAACCCCTCGGCGGCGCGCGTCAACTTCGAAAAGCTCGATGACTTCAACGGCAAGTGGATCCGACGCCTCGACCTCGAAGACCTGACCGACCGGCTGCTGCCGTTCTTCGCCAAGGCCGGGATCGAGGCCGACCGAGCGCTGCTGCGCCGGATCGTGCCCCTGATCCAGCCACGGCTCGTGACCCTCGACGACGCCGTCGACTTCGCCGGCCTGTTCTTCAGGCCCGTGCCCGACTCGACGGCCGAAATGCTGACGCCCAAGGGTCTGACGGCGCCCCAGGCGCTGAGTGCGCTCGAGGCCGCCCATGGCCTGATCCGCTCAAGCGCGACCTTCACCTCAGAAGCCCTCGAGCCGCCGCTACGCGCGCTGGCCGAGCAACTCGGCCTCAAGCCCGGGCAACTCTTCGGCATCCTGCGCCAGGCGGCCACCGGTCAGCCGGTCAGCCCGCCGCTCTTCGAGAGCATGGAGATCATCGGCCGCGAGGTCGTGCTGGGGAGGCTGGAGAAGGCGGAATCGATATTGCGTGGAGCGTGGAGCGTGGAGCGTGGAGCGTAGAGCGAAGATCGTGGAGCGTGGAGCGTAGAGCGTGGAGCGTAGTACGTGGAGCGTAGAGCGTGGAGCGGTTCACGCTACCGCGCGGTAGCGTGAACCGCT
>CAYZRP010000187.1:0-9479 GCA_964480865.1 uncultured Anaerolineales bacterium
CAGATTGGTCTGCGAGGCGATGTCGTCGATGGTCTCGACGATCGCGCCGATCTGGGCAGATCCGCGGGCGAGATCGCGCACGCGCCCGGCCAGCTGCTCGGTGGTCTGGCGCACGCGCTCGATGCCGTCGACGCTGCGCGCTGCCAGTTCGGAGCCCTCGGCCGCGATGCGCGTCGACTCATCCGTTCGTTCAGCGACGGCGCGCGTCGTGCCAGCGACCTGCTCGACGGCCTGGGCCAGCTGGTGCTGGGCTTCGTCGGCCTTCAAGACGTTTTGCAGTTGTTGCAGCGCGCCCTGATGAATGCCGTTGACCGTCTTCGACAGGTGCCCCACAACCGCCGACGTGCGCGCCAATCCCTGGGCCTGATCCTGAGCGCCTTGCGCGACGCCCTCGATGGCACGCCGCGATTCATCGACGGAGGCCGCGGTGAGGGTCAGTGACTCGGTCTGTTGTTGGATGCCTTCGGTGACCTGTTGCAGGGACCTGGCGATCTGGCCTGTGGCGCCGGAGGCCTGCAGGGCCGCCTGCTCGAGCAGGCGCGCCGTGCCTTCAACCTGGCCCGCGTTCGCTGCAACGGCGCCGATCTGTTCACGCAGGCGTGTGAGCATATGCTCGAAGGCCACGCCCAGCTGATCCCGATCAGACTGGGGTGTGAGGGTCAGGGTCAGGTCACCGTCAGCCAGCCGGCGGGCAGCCTCGGCCGTTTGACGCTGGTAGGCCATCATCGAGTCAAAGGCGCGGGCGGTGTCGCCGATCTCGTCCTGGCTCGTGATCGTCAGCTTCTGATCAAGGTCGCCTTCGGCCAGCGCGCGCGCAACCCGGGACATCTGGCGCAGCGGATGGACGAGCGACCTGGAAAGAAGCACAGCGACGGCCACGGCGACCACCAACGCGATGCCGGCCGCAACCGCGCCGATCGTGCGACTGTCGAGCACAGCCTGATCCGCCTTCTGCAGTGAGGTCTCGGCGTTGTCGCCGAAGTCAGTCACGAGGGTTTCAAGTCGGTCGGCGATGTCGCCGCCAAAGGCGTCGAACTCGAGCATGGCTGTGTTGCCTGCTTCAGTGCCGCCCTCGATGTACTGGCTCGCCATCCATTTGCCTTCTTCGTAGAAGGCTTCGAAGGACCCGCTCAAGGCATCCAGCTCCTCAGCCTTGTCGGGTCGCAGGTCGCGCAACTCAGATACCAGCCGGCGGAACTCGACGGCGTTGGCCTCGGCCTCGTCGTAGCCGTCGTCGAAGCCTGGCTCGCCGCGTGTGGCACTGATGTCCGTCAGCCATTGCCAGACCTGAACACCGCGATAGCGGATCTCATGTGCCAGCATGGCCGCCTGGTGGCCACGGTTCAACGCCTCTTCGCTCGTTGCCCGGGCGCTCTCGGCGAGGCTCCAGTTGATGGCCGCCTGCAACAGCATCAACAACGCCAGACCGCCAAACCCCAGCGCCAGTTTTCGGGTCACCGTTAACTTGAACATCCCTGTCCGTCTCCTCTCCAACCTGCTCGTCTACCGATTTTGAAAGATCACCACGTTGGATATCGGTTTGAGCATATGAGAAACAGCCGACTTCGGCGGTGAGCATCGCCCAAATCCCACGTAAAGGCGTCGCAAATGGGCTGACGTTTATCAGATCCAGGCGTGACTATTGTTTGCCAGGGACTCGACCCCATGCGACCCGAGGTGTGCCGGGCATCGGGTCATTTGTCGTCGACAGGCCCGGATCGTGTCTGCCGACTCCGCGACCATCACGCCGATCGAGTCCACGGGCATCAGCCCGTATGCGGCCAGACCTCGGCTCCGACGTGTGAAGCGTTGAGTCGAGCGGTCAGACCGAACTGAATGCCGGCCCTATAATGACTGGATGGCGATGCCGATCCTGGCCACCAAACTTCATCCCGTTCGGCCGCGGCCCCAACTCGTCAACCGCCAGCACCTCGTCGACCGGTTGACGGCGAATTCAGGCGCGGGTCGGGGTCTCACGGTTCTGTCCGCCCCCGCTGGCTTCGGCAAGACGACGTTGCTGAGCGAATGGGTCGCCGGGCAGACCCGTTCGGTGGCGTGGCTCTCGCTTGACGAAAACGACAACGACCCCGAGCGGTTCATCGGCTATGTCTTGGCCGCGTTGCAGACCGTTGACGCGAAGCTGGGGGCCGAGGCGCTCAACCTGCTGCAGGCAGGCCAGGCGCCTTTGGGCGAGCCTGTCCTCACCGCGCTGCTCAACGACGTCGCCCGGTCAGCCCAGGAGGTGCTCCTGGTGCTCGACGACTACCATCAACTCCAGTTGCGGCCGCTGCACGACGCCGTGGCCTTTCTGATCGACCATCTGCCACAGCAATGGCAGCTCGCCATCGCCAGCCGCTCGGACCCGCCCCTGCCCCTGGCCCGCTGGCGTGCGCGCGGAATACTGACCGAAGTCCGCGCCGCTGACCTGCGCTTCTCCCCAGCCGAAGCGGCCACGTTCCTCAATCAGGCGATGGGCCTCGCCCTCTCCGCCGCAGACGTCGCCGCCCTCGAGACCCGCACCGAAGGTTGGATCGCGGGCCTGCAGCTGGCCGCGCTCTCGATGCAGGGCCGCCCGGATGTCTCGGATTTCATTCAGGCCTTTGCGGGCGACCATCGCTACATCGCCGACTATCTCGTCGAGGAGGTGCTGCAACGTCAGCCCGAATCGGTGCGGCGGTTCCTGCTCGAGACGTCCATCCTGGAGGAGCTGACCGGCGGCCTGTGCGACGCCGTCACCGGCCAGGCAGGCGGCAGCGCTCAACTCGAGGCCCTCGAGCGCGGCAACCTGTTCGTGATCCCGCTCGACGACCGGCGCGTCTGGTTCCGCTATCACCACCTGTTCGCCGAAGTGCTCCGATCGCACCTCAGGGCCGAGCAACCCGAGCAGGTGGCGACGTTGCATGGAAGGGCCAGCCGGTGGTTCGAGCGCCAGGGCTCGATGCTCGAGGCGATCCGACATGCCCTGGCCGCGGTCGATAACCCCCGTGCCGCGGAGTTGATCGAGAAGGCCGTGCCCGAGCTGCGCCGCCAGCGCCAGGATGTCACGCTGCTCGGTTGGCTGCGCGCCCTCCCCGACGATGTGCTCCGGCAGCGACCCGTGCTCTCCAACTTTTTCGCAGGAGTATTGATGCAGACCGGCGACTTCGCGGCCGTGGACGCCCGGCTGCGCGACGCCGAAGGCTGGCTCGAGCAGTTCACTGCGGATCCGTCACCGAAAGCCGGGATGATCGTCGTGGATCCAGCCGAGCAGCGCCGCCTGCCGGCCTCGATCGCCGTCCATCGCGCCGGGCTCGCCCTTGTCAACGGCGACCTCGCCAGCACACAACGCAACGCCCGACGCGCGCTCGAGCTCGTCACTGACGATGACGATCTCGCGCACGGCGGCGCGGCGGGGCTCCTCGGATTGGCTTCCTGGGCGAACGGCGATCTCGACGCAGCCGTCGTCCTGTACGACGCGGCTATCATCAGACTGCAGCGGGCAGGGCATCTCTCTGACCGGCTGGGCTGTTCGCTTGCCCTATCCGACATTCATCTCGCGCGCGGCAGATTGCAGGAGGCTACGCGCACGCTCGAGCAAGCACTGCAGGCCACGCAGAGGCCGGGCTTGCCTGCATTGCGTGGCACCGTTGACATGTATATCGGGATGAGCGAGTTGCGCCGCGAGCACAACGATCTTGAAGGCGCGCTCGAGAGCCTGCAGACCGCGCAGGCGCTTGGCGACCATATGGGGCTGCTGCAAAGCCCGTATCGGCGGCGTCTGGCCCTGGCGCGCATCAGGCAGGCTCAAGGCGACCTTGACGGCGCGCTCGACCTGCTCGATGAAGCCGGGCGCGTCTATTACGCCGACTTCTCGCCCGATGTCCGGCCGATCTCGGCCTGGCGAGCCCGAGTTCTGGTGGCCCAGGGCCGGCTGAACGAGGCCATGGCCTGGGCCCGCGAGCAGGGCCTGTCGGCCGACGACGACTTGAGCTACCTGCGCGAGTTCGAGCACCTCACGCTGGCGCGCCTGCTCCTGGCCCAGGCACAGGCCGAGCGAAGCCCTGGCCAGAGGCGCGCCGCCCTCGGCCTCTTGGAACGGCTCATGACAGCGGCCGAGATCGGCGGGCGGGTCGCCAACCTGATCGAAAGCCTGATCCTGCGATCGCTGGCCCTGCAGGCCGAGGGCGAACTCCCGGCTGCCCGCGAATCTCTGGAGCGCGCATTGGCTCTGGCCGAGCCTGAGAGTCTTGTGCGCACGTTCGCGGATGAAGGTGCCAGCCTGGCGCAACTCCTGCGCGCCATCGCCCTGTCAGGCGCGCCAGTGGCCGGCTACGCGAAGCGCTTGCTTGACGCACTGGAACGCCCCAGCCATCCCATCGACCCTGCGCCCGCCGCGCCCCTCACCGAGCCGTTGAGCGATCGCGAGCGCGAAGTGTTGCGGCTGCTCAACACCGAGCTCAGCGGCCCCGAGATCGCCCGACAGTTGGTGGTGTCTCTGAACACGTTCAACACCCACACCCGCAATATCTACGGCAAACTGGGCGTGAACAACCGCCGGGCAGCCATCCGACGCGCTCAGGATCTGCATCTCCTCTAGCCTGCCGGCTCTCTTTCGTCTGTATTCCGGGAAACCGCGGCCTCACTGGCCGCCTTTGTCACAATCACCATGCGTGGTGATGAGGGCTCACCATGGGCCCTTGTAGGGTGTTCGTGCGGTCGCGATCAGGCGGCCCACCCACAAGGAGCCCCCCATGAAGTCGTCAACCTCCGGAGTGATCCGTCTGTCCGGCCTCCCCGCCATCGCGGCCGGCGTGCTGTTCGTCGTCGTTCAGATCATCCACCCGATTGATACCCTGGCCGCAGTGACGACCGACCAGTGGGCCCTCGTCCACTTCGTCAGCTTCTCGATGTGCTTCTTTGGCCTGCTCGGGCTGGCGGGGCTCTACGCGCGCCAGGTAGACCGGGCCGGGTGGCTCGGCCTGATCGGCTACCTCGTGTTCAGCCTGTTCTATCTGATCACAGCCTCCTTTCAGTTCGTTGAAGCCCTGCTCTCGCCGGTGTTGGCCAGCGTGTCACCGGCGTTCGTCGAGAGCTTCCTGGGCATCGTCACCGGTCATGCCGGCGCGATTCACCTTGGCGCGCTGACGACGGTCTATCAGGTCACGGGCGGGTTGTACATGCTCGGCAGTGTGCTGTTCGGCGTCGCCACCTTCCGGGCGCGGATCCTGCCGCGCTGGGCCGCGATCCTGCTCGCCTTCTCGGGCCCACTGGCCGCCGTCGTGACGGCCGTGTTCTCCCACCCGATCGATCGACTTGCGGCGCTGCCGATGGGGCT
This sequence comes from uncultured Anaerolineales bacterium, assembly GCA_964480865.1. Classification (GTDB taxonomy): domain Bacteria; phylum Chloroflexota; class Anaerolineae; order Anaerolineales; family UBA6663; genus UBA6663. The sequence goes on from CAYZRP010000187.1 coordinate 5,315, forward strand.
GGCCCTGGCCGGGCTCGGCTTCGCACTCCTGGTGGAACGTCGTGGCCGTGCGGCCGACGCGTTCGTCGAGAACACGAGCGCCACTGTCCGCCGGGCCGGTGCGTAGCACTCGCGATCACGATGCGCAAGCACGACCGCTCTGCAGTCTTGCCGACATCAAGCGTGACACCCAAGGAACCAACCATGAAGACCCAGCCGACTGCCCCTACCACTTCGAGGCTCTGGCTCGTGCCCGCCGGGCTGCTGCTCCTGTCTGTCATCCCGCTCGTCTTCGGCGCGCTGCGTCTCAACCAGCTGGCCACGGGCGCGGAGATCACGTCAGCCAACGCGCGCTTCTTCGCATCGCCGGCGCCGGTCGTTGTTCACATCATCAGTTCGGCCGTCTTCGCCGTGCTCGGCGCCTTCCAGTTCGTGACGGGTGATCGACGGCGCTGGTTGGCCTGGCATCGCGTCGCCGGGTGGTTCTCGGCGATCACCGGGCTGCTGGCGGGGCTGTCGGGCGTGTGGATGACGCTGTTCTACCCGCACACCGACGCCCTGCTGATGGCCTTCCGCCTCGCCGCTGGATCGGGCATGGTCGTCGCGATTGGGTTGGGTTTTGCCACGATCCTGCGACGTGACGTCCTCGGCCATCGCGCCTGGATGATCCGCGCCTACGCCCTCGGGATGGGCGCCGGCACTCAGGTGCTGACCGGGATCGTGGAGAGCCTGGTGGTGGCGCAGCCGGATGCGCTCAGCAAGGCCGTGTCGATGGGCGCGGCCTGGCTGCTGAACCTGATCGTGGCCGAGTGGATCATCCGCCGCCGATCCATGCGTCAGCCGCGCGTCGCCCCGGCCACGTCGTCGCTCGTGAACTGAAAGTCACCGATGAACGCCCCTGGCTCACCCGCACCGGATGGGACTGTGCCCGATCACTACACGATCCGCCTCAGAGGACATCTCGATCGGCGTTGGGCGGATTGGTTCGACGGTCTGGTCCTGACCCTCGAAGCCGACGGCACCACCCTGCTCACCGGCCCGCTCGCCGATCAGGCGGCCCTGCATGGTGTATTCAACAAGATCCGGGATCTGGGCCTGCCCATTCTCTCGGTTCGCCTGATCGAAATGAAAGCATAGGAGACAGACCATGAAAGCCATGATGCGACACACTTACGGCTCGCCCGACGTCCTCAAGCTGGTTGAGATCGATGTGCCGACTCCGAAAGACGATGAAGTGCTGGTCAGAGTCCAGGCCACGTCGATCAACGCTGCCGATTGGCGCATGCTGCGGGCCGATCCGTTCCTGGCCCGGCTCGACTCCGGCCTGATCACGCCGCGCAACAAGATCCTGGGATCGGATGTGGCTGGCTACGTCGAAGGCGTCGGCCAGGGAGCCAACCGTTTTCGGGTCGGCGACGCCGTCTTCGGGAGCCTGTTCGAGTTGCGCGGCGGGGCCTTCGCCGAGTACGTGGCGGTGCCCGAACGGCTGCTGTTGCCGAAGCCGGCCAACCTGTCGTTCGAGGAGGCGGCGGCCGTTCCGATGGCAGCCGTGACGGCGCTCTGGGGCCTGCAACACCGCGGACCACTGGGGCCCGGGCAACACGTATTGATCAACGGCGCCTCGGGCGGCGTGGGCACGTTCGCCGTGCAGCTCGCCAAAGCGCTGGGCGCCGAGATAACGGCGCTGGTCAGCGCGCGCAACCTGGAGCAGGCTCGCGCGCTTGGCGCTGATCACGTCTTTGACTACACGACGACGGACCTCGCGCAATTGGGGACGCGCTACGACCTGATCCTGGCGGTCAACGGCTATCAGCCGATCTGGTCCTATCAACGTGCGCTGTGCCCCGGCGGGCACTACGTGATGGCTGGTGGCTCGGCCGGCCAGATGGTCCAGGCCATGTTCCTCGGCCCGTTGCTGTCACGCAAGGGCGGCTCGCAACTGGGGATCCTCGAGACGCGGTTGAACGTGGACGATCTCGCGGTCGTCAGCCGGCACATCGAAGCGGGCAGCGTGCGGCCCGTCATCGAGCGAACCTATGGGCTCGAAGAGATCCCGGCTGCCATGCGCTACGTCGAGGCCGGCCACGCCCGCGCCAAGGTCGTCATCGCTGTCGGCGACAACGCCACAGGGCATTGAGCCGTGCAGGAACACGAGGTGAAGTCATGACCCTATCGGCTCCGATCCCTGTCATCGCGGTCCTCATGGGCGTTGGGGCCACGCTGGCCTTCGATCTGTGGGGTCTGTCCCTGAAGCTGGCCTTCAAGGTCAGGCCGTCCGACATCTGCCTCGTCGGGCGCTGGTTGCTGCACATGCCCGGCGGTGTCTTCCGCCACACCAGCATCGGCGCCGCTTCACACAAGAGCCACGAGTGCGCGGTCGGCTGGCTCGCACACTATGCGATCGGCGTGACCTTCGCGCTTGGCTATGTGACGCTGGCTGGCGAAAACTGGTTGAGGCAGCCGACCCTGCTCCCGGCCCTTGGTTTCGGGATCGCCACAGTGCTTGCGCCGATGCTCATCATGCAGCCCGCGATGGGCCTCGGGTTCGCGGCCTCCCGCGCGCCGAACCCCCTGGCGGCCCGAATGCGCAGCCTGCTCAACCATGCCGCGTTCGGTGTCGGGCTCTTCCTGACGGCGTGGTTGTGCAGCGTTGCCCTGTAGCGGCCAGTCTTGTCTCAGATTCAGGCGCGCGCCCCGAGGAAGAACCGACGCGGTTCGCCGCCGCTGCTCTGCAAGGCCCAGAGCACATAGGCTGCGGTCATGAAGTTGCCGAGCACCATGATCAGCAGCACCCAGACGACGGCAGCAGGGCGCGACGACTCGCGGTACGCCACCCACAGGCTGAACAGCGCGAAGCCGACGTACAGGTCGACCAGGCTGACGATGCCCCACGGCATGGCCGTCAACACGGCGCCCTCGCGCCCGAAATCACCGGCGATGAACGCATAGCCGATCGCCAGGGCCATGGCGATCACGCCCACGGCAGCGACAACTTGAGCGATAGTCTTCACAAGGCCTCCCCTCTGTGGTGACGCCATCGTATCAGTTCGCGCCCTTCAAGACGGGCTTGTCGAGGCCTGGTTCCCAAGGGCAGGCCGCGCCTGTCGCGTCGCGGCTGGGAACGCCCACGGCAATTCGCAACCTGCAACTCCGATCACGTCGGTGCACGCTCCACACATCGCTCAACCTGTTGAATCCGCGGCACAACATCCTGACAGGTCGGGCCCGCACAACGTGAGGCAACCGCCTCTATCAGCACGTCGACATGCTACAGTTCGGACCACTATGGAGGACACATGGATCCGACTGGCACAAAGGCCGTGGTCGTCACGGGCGTCTCAACGGGCATCGGCTGGGGCACGGCGCAGGTCTTGCTGGCCAGGGGCTTTCACGTCTTTGGCAGTGTGCGCAAACGTGAAGACGCGGCCCGGCTGACCGAGGCCTGGGGCGCTCGCTTCACGCCGCTCGTGTTCGACATCACTGACGTCGACGCCGTCGCGCGCGGCGCGCGAGAGGTTGCGGAGGCCCTGCAGGGCCAGACGCTCTTCGGCCTTGTCAACAACGCCGGCATCGCCGTCCCCGGGCCGCTGATCCATCTCGACATCGCGGACTTCCGACGGCAGCTCGAGGTCAACGTGGTCGGCGCCCTCATCGTCACCCAGGCCTTCGTCGGCCAGCTTGGCGCCGAACGCCAGCGACAGGGCCCACCCGGCCGGATCGTGAACGTCAGCTCGGTGGGCGGAAAACTCGGCGGGCCTTTTTTGGGCGCGTACTGCGCGTCGAAGTTCGGCCTCGAGGGCATGTCAGAAAGCCTGCGGCGGGAGTTGATGCTGTTCGGCATCGACGTGATCATCGTCGCGCCGGGCGCCATCGCCACGCCGATCTGGGATAAGGCCGAGTCGCTCGACATCAGCGTGTATGCGCGCACCGGCTACGCGGCAGCGGCCGAGCACTTTCAAAGCGCATCGATTGCCGATGGCCGCAAAGGGTTGCCGCCTGAGCAGGTCGGCGAGGTCATCCACACAGCGCTGACAACCCGGCGGCCCCGCACGCGTTACGCCGTGCTGCGGCGGCCGCTCCTGGACTGGCACCTGCCGCGACTGCTCTCATTCTTCGACCGGCGTCGCGTCGACACGATCGTGGCGCGGCGCGCCGGGTTGCTGGGCTGAACGCGACGTCGGCGTCG
>CAYZRP010000188.1:0-6283 GCA_964480865.1 uncultured Anaerolineales bacterium
CTGGTTGACACGCGACGCGCAGGGCTGGCCATTCAGGCTTCGTCCTTCGTCATCCGTCGTTCGGAGCATCGAGCGACCGACACCAAGTTCGCATCAGGGCGCATTGAACGGCCCTTGATCTCGCTGTGGTATCCCTGACCCGGGCCACGTACAATGAGAGTTATGGCAGTCAAACGATTTCGATTTGTGTTGGGCGCGCTGGCCGGCGTCGGCGCGGCGTATTGGATCATCCGACGTCCGCGGCGGCAGCCCATCGATCCGGCCACCCTGATCGTGGCGCCTTCGGGAACTGACGATTGGCGACAGCATTTTCTGGCCCTGCCGACCTCGATCAACCTGCGCGACGTTGGCGGATATCGAACGGCCGACGGCCGGCGCGTGCGATCCGGCCGCGTGTACCGAGCCGGGAGCCTGGCTGAGTTGAGCGCCGCCGATCAGCAGGGGCTCGTGGCCCTGGGCCTGTGCAGCATCATCGACCTGCGCACGCCCAAGGAACTTGAGGACTATCCGGATGCGTTGCCGCATGCGTTACGGGGCACCTGGGCGCATGTGCCCGTGTACGTGGAAAACAACTCGAGCGAATTCATCAAGCGCCTGGTGCTGTATCGCGGGCGCATCGATCGCGCGCTGGCCGACGGCTACCGCGAGTTGATCGATCGGCGCGCGCATGTCTTCGGGGACCTGCTCAATCGGATGGCGAAACCCGACGGCCTGCCGGTGTTACTGCATTGCACAGCCGGCAAGGACCGCACCGGCATCATCATCGCGCTGCTCCTGATGGCCCTGGGCGTACCTGAAGCGGACGTCGTGGCCGATTACTCGCTGACAAACCATCATGCCGACGAGATCCGGCGCACGTCGGACCACGACATGCGGCGCATCAAGCGCTTTGGCTTCTCGGAGGCTGCGATCCAGCCGCTGGTGATCGCGGATCCCGAGAACATGCGCCTGATGCTGGCGCACATCCGCCGGGTGTATGGCGGCATCGAGCCGTATCTGTTGAACAAGGCCGGCGTTTCGGACGCCAACCTGCGAACGCTGCGCGAGAGGCTTCTGGAATCTGTTGAATAACCTGTTCGGGCCAGTGAGTCCGGGGCGGCGAAACCGCCCGACGCAGGCGGCACGATCGTTATGCACATAAAAGACAGGCAGAGTCTATAATCGCGCTGATTATCACTTAGGCATCCGGCCGATCTGGCGGGCCGGCAGCACCACAAACGAGGGAAGAACGATGTTGACCAAAACCCCCACAGGCAACGGCAAAGTCGAAGTAACGTTCACCATGCCGGCCCTTGAGCAAGTCAGCAAACTGTACCTGGTCGGCGACTTCAATGACTGGAGCATCGCCCTGCACCCGCTCACCCAGGGCACGGATGGCTCCTGGTTGATCACCCTGCCGCTCGAAGGCGGCCGGTCTTACCAGTTCCGGTATTTCGACAACAACGGGCACTGGCACAACGATTGGCAGGCCGACGCTTACGTCACAAACCAGTTCGGCGGCGAGAACTCGCTGGTCGAAGTCGAAGATGTTCCGGCTGTGCAGGTAGCGGCGCCGAAGACGGCGGCGCCGAAGGCGGCTGCGCCTAAGAAGGCAACCCCGCGCGCCAAGGCCGCTCCGAAAGCCGCCGCGGCAACCGACGGCGCCGAGCCCAAGAAGCGGGTCGTGCGCAAGAAGAAAACTGAGTAAACCTCCATTTCTGTTCGTGCGAAGGAGCCGGCTGCGCCAGTGAGCCGGCTCCTTTTCGTTTTTGCCTATAATCCCGCCATGGCAAAAACGCTCGCCGAACTGACGGCCGACATGCACGCCTTTGTGGCGGCCAAGGGCTGGTACGCGCCCGAGAGCCCGCGCCCGCAGACGCCGCGCAACATCGCCACCTCGTTGGCGATCGAGGCCGCTGAGGTGCTCGAGCTCTACCAGTGGGGCGAGCCCGAACGCGCCGAGGCGCTGGCCGGCGAGCTCGCCGATGTGGCGCTCTATCTCATCCAGCTCGCCAGCGTCACCGGGGTCGACCTCGAAGAGGCGATCGCGGCCAAGCTGAGAGTCAACTACGGCCGCAGCTGGTGAGCGGCCGGGCCGGTTAGCCTCCCACCGATCCATGAAGATCCTGGCCCTGAGCGACGAAGTCGTCGACCTGATCTACAGCCCGCGCGTCAAAGAGCGCTTTGCGGACGTCGACTTCGTCGTTGGGTGCGGCGATGTGCCCTTTTACTATCTGGAGTTCGTAGTGACGGCCCTGGCCAAACCGGTCTTCTACGTGCACGGCAACCATGACCGGCCGACCCAGTATTTGAGCGACGGTCGCATGATCGATCGCGCCGAGGGTTGTGTGCCGATCGAGGATCAGACCGTTCGCGCGCCAGACGAGAACGGCCCTGTGCTGCTCGCCGGCCTGGGCGGCAGTCTGCGCTACAACGACGAGGGCGTTCATCAATACAGCCAGGCCGAGATGCACGGCCGGGTGTTGACGCTGGCACCGAGGCTGCTCCTCAACCGCGTGCGCCATGGGCGCTTCATCGACGTGCTCCTCTGCCACGCACCGCCGCGTGGCATCCATGATCTGCCGGATCGGGCGCACACGGGCATCGACGCGTTCCTGGGCCTGATGCAGCGCTATCGCCCGCGCTTCCTGCTCCACGGCCATTCACACGTCTATCGCAACGACGTGATCACGGCCACGCGCTACTTCGACACGCAGGTGATCAACGTCTACCCGTACCGCGTGATCGACCTCGACCGCACCTATGTCTGACTCTCCCGACTGGCGCAGCCGGGCCGACTTCGCCGCGGCTCGCGCTCGCGCCTTCCTGCGCGGCGCGCTCGCCTACCTGACGGGGCAACCGAACCGCCTCATGGTGTTCGATGAGGTCAAAGAAAAGCTGCGGCTCGGTGGCCCGATCTATCGCGGCGTGCGCTCGGTGGAGATCGCCAGGATCCGCGGCAGCGTCGACCGCTACCGCGATTTCGATCGCGCCTTCCTGCCGATGACCGCCCGTACTGCCGAGCGCTGGATGAAGGTCAACCGCGCCTGGTACGACGACCTCGGCCTGCCGCCGATCCTGCTCTACAAAGTGGGTGACGTGTACTTCGTCGTTGATGGCCACCATCGCGTGTCGGTGGCGCGCGAGCAGGGTCGCGCGACGATCGAGGCCGAGGTGCGCGAGTGCGCGGTGCGTGTGCCGTTAACCGCCGATCTCGAGCCCGGGCAGCTCGAAGTGCTTGGCGAGCGCGTCGAGTTCCTCGAGCGCACCGGCCTCGACCGGCTGCTGCCCGAGGCCAACGTCGAGGTCACGATCCTGGGCGGCTACGATCGCGTGCTCGAGCACATCGCCGTGCACCGGTACTTCATGGGCCTCGAATGGCGCCGCGACATCGCCGAGGCCGAGGCCGTGTTGCACTGGCATGCCACCGTCTATGAGCCGATCGTGGCCGTGATCCGCGCGAACAGCGTGCTCGACTTCTTCCCCGATCACACCGAGGCCGACCTTTATCTCTGGGTGCTCGACCATCGCCACTACCTCGTCACCGCCGGGCAGGCCGAGCTTGTCGAGCCGGCGGCCGCCGCCGAGGCCTTCCTGCGCGACCTGCACCGCCCCCGCCCGACCTGAGTCTTCCGCAATCGGCCCAAGTGCGCAAACTTTATCCAAACCATAGGCCCGATTCAGCCCGCGTTTACTGACGGCAGGACAAGGCCTGGGTACGATCCAAACCGGGAGATCCCGTGGTCATGCGGGCTCCCAGGTGGACTCTATGGATCCCGATATTCTTTGGTTTGGCGGGGCTGTGGCGCTCGGCGTGCCCGCGATGGTCGTTGGAGCGTGGCTGATCTTCCGGAAGGGGATCGCCCTGAGGCTGTCGGTGCTGACTGTCGTCTGCAACGCCGTCGTGGCATCGTTGGCGTTCTACCTGGGGCACACGGGCGTCACCGTGACCGGCGTTCTCATCGCCGTCGCGATTGGCGCGCCGATCCTGCTGCCCCTGATCGTGGTCGTGGTCCGGGAGGTGATCCTGCCGGTGCGGGATCTGACCATCCAGGCGACCCAGCTGGCCCAGGGCGACCTCGCGCAACCCAAAGCCTCAAAAGCCAAAGACGAACTCGCGCACATGGAGGGCTCGTTCAGTGCCTTGCGCGACTATCTCGATCATCTCACCCAGAGCGCCGGGCGATTGGCGGAGGGTGATCTCACGGTCGACGTCCGGCCCGCCTCGGACCGCGACGTCCTTGGTCAGGCCTTCCTCAACATGATCTCTGGCCAGCGCGAGTTGGTGCGCCAGGTGGCCGAGAGCTCCGACGCCTTGAGCAATGCCGCCCGCGATATCACCCATGTGTCGCAGGAGGCCGGACGATCCACTCAGCAGATCTCGGCCGCCATCGAAGAAGTGGCGACCGGCGCCGAGAAGCAGACCGAGGCCATCGATGGAACGTCGGCCACGGTTGGTCAGGTCGCGCTGTCGATCCAGTCGGTGGCCGAGGGGACGCGGCACCAGGCCGAGGCCGTCTCCCAGGCCGGAGACCTTGCCGAGAAGATCACATCCGGCATGGCGCACGTCGTCGAGGCCGCCAATGCCGGCGCGGCTGTGTCGACCAACGCTGCCGAGACGGCGCGCACGGGTGTGGCCACGGTCGAGGGCAGCCTGAACAGCCTGAGCCGCATCGAGGCTTCGAGCCGCAGGGCAAAAGACAAGATCGGTCAGATGGGCGCGCAGTCGGTGCAGATCGGCACCATCGTCGAGACCATCGACGAGATCGCGGCCCAGACCAACCTGCTGGCGCTCAACGCCGCCATTGAGGCCGCGCGCGCCGGCGAGCACGGGCGCGGCTTCGCAGTCGTGGCCGGCGAGGTGCGCAAACTGGCCGAACGCTCGACCCAGGCCACGCGCGAGATCACGGGCCTGATCCAGGACGTCCAGCGCACGGTCAACGAGGCCGTTACGGCGATGGACGAAGGCATGCGTGACGTCGAGGTCGGCGCTCAACGCGCGGATGCGGCCGGCAAGGCTCTGGCCGACATCGTCACGGCGGTGGATACGGTCAACACGCACGTCGGAACCATCGCGGCGACGGCCCAGGACGTCCGCGGCTCGACTGGGGCGCTGACGGGGGCCATGCAGACCGTGGCCGACATCGTCGACGAGAACGCGGCAGCTTCTTCGCAGATGGCCGAGGATGCCGACCGTGTGACCGGCATGATGGACGGCATCGCGCGTGTGGCGCGCAACAACAGCGGCTCGGCGACCACCGTGCAGGAGACGGCCACGACGGTACGTACCCATGTCGAAGCGGTACGTGAGCGCGCGGTTGCGGTCAGCGAATTGGCGGGTGTGCTGCAGCAGCGCGTGCTCAAGTTCAAGGTGGCCCACGTCACCGGAAAGGTGTCGCGTGGCACGGCCCTGATCGGGCGGCTCGAGTTCGTGGCGGCGCGCTACGGCGCGCAGGGCATCGAGCGCATCTTGAAAGTGTTGCCCGGCGACGTGCAGCGGATCCTGCGCGGGAAGATCGATCCGCACGGCGAGTATCCGCCCGAGACATTGAGCGCGCTGACTCAGGCGATCCGCAACGAACTCGCGGGCGGTAGCGACGACATCCTGCGCGAGATGACGCGCTTCCGCGCGAAATTCGATGTCCAGCCGGGTGGCGCGTTGGCCCAACACTTCAAGCCGGGCGATCCCGACTTCATCATGCACCGCATGGACCTGTGTTTGCGCCACAACTGGGGCGAGGGCGTGATCGTGCGGACGGTCGATCTGGCGGCCAACCACATCCGCCAGGAAGTTGACATGGGCCGCAAGCAGCCGCGCGAACGCTGCACCTACAACCATGTTGGCTGGATGGAAGGCGTCATCGAAGCGGCCGGCGGCGTGCCCCACATCCGCAAGACCCAGTGCATGCACGACGGCGCGCCCTTCTGCGAATACGACATCCGCTGGGACACATCGTCGACGGTGGCGGTTCCGGTGGGAGCGAAACGAATCGCGGGCCGATAGTTCGTGGCGCAGACGGATGCGAAGGACGGATGACGAAGGACGGACGACGAAGGACGGACGACGAAGGACGGACGACGAAGGACGAAGGACGAAGCCTGAATGGCCCGCCCTGCGCGCCGCGTGTCATCCAGAGCGCCTAGCCTACTCCATCATCCGACGCGCTGAATGAGCGCGAAGGATCTCCTCCGTAGACTCGCATGACCCTGGAGTCCGATCCTCTACGGACCACCGAGTCCGACAGGAGATCCTTCGCGCTCATTCAGCGCGTCGGATAACCAACAGGGCCAGGCGCTCTGGATG
>CAYZRP010000188.1:6383-9403 GCA_964480865.1 uncultured Anaerolineales bacterium
CACGCAACGCGTGGGGCCGAGCATGCTCGCTGGCGCCTGGAAGGCCGGGCGCTCTGGATGGCACGCAACCCGTGGGGACAGTGGAGTCAGGCCTTGGCGTCAACATGCAGCACGCGAGGGCGGATGCGCTGAATGGCATGATCGAAGGTGGCGCGCCGCAGCCAGTGATCTGAGTGTCTGTTGGCAGCCTCGCTGCGCATCCACAACGGAAAGATGAAAAGCAGGCTGATTGGCCATTTAGACTTCGTCCTTCGTCTTTCGTCAGGCCCGGCGTGAGATACAATCCGCCCATTCCACCATGTGGCCGTTTTCAACCGCGCAGCTAACGGCCGGGCTGAGGCGGTACTTCGCCGACCCGACCCTCCACGTTCAGTCGTTCCATGATTCGACCCGGCCGATTGTGCCCGGGGAGACTCAGGGCGCCATCCGCGGTCTGCGCATCGACTACGCCGCCACCGGCGGCACAGCCTCGATCGACACCATCGTCAAACAACCCCGCGGCACGACCCGCCGCGGCCTGGCGGGCACCGGTGTGCGTGAGGCCGGCCTGTATCGCACGCTCTCGGCCCTGGTGCCCGTGACCACGCCGTCCCTGATCGCGGCCGACCCCGCCGGCACCTGGCTGGTGCTCGAGGCCGTGGAGAGCGACGTCATCCCGGCGGCCTGGGGCCGTGAGGACTATCTCGAAGCCGTTCGGCTGCTGGCCGCCACTCACGAACGGTTTTGGGGCCTGGCCGAGGATCTGTCGGTCTTCGACTGGCTCTCGCGCGCCCTTTCGACCGATTTCGACATCTATGTCCTCTCGGCTGTCAACGCCGTCGAGCGCATGGTGGCTGAGGATCGACCGCGGGTGATCACCGGGTCGCTCGACGTGCTCAACACGCTCGGTCTGCTGCTCACGCAGGTCGAGCGCGTGGCCGAGCGCCTCCGCGGCGTGCCGGCCACCCTCCTGCACGGCGACTACCGCCCCAGCAACGTGGCCCTCGTTGATGGCGACCAGGTGGCCTTCGGATGGGGCCTGGCAGCCGTCGGGCCTGGCCTGCTCGACCTTTGCACGTTCGTCGACAACTGCCGGTGGGATCAGCCCAACCTCCCGCTCGAGATCGACGAGATCTGGAGCACCTACCGGACCGAGATGCAGGCCCGGGTGGGCATCACCTGGACGGACGCGGACTTCGAAGAACTCATCGACTACGCGCGCATGTGGCGCCTCATCCAGGATCTCCTCGAAAGCGCCGCCAGTGCGTCGCCGGCCCTGTTCGACCCGGTCGCCGCGCGCTTCGACGCGCTCTTCCTTCAGCCTGCCCTGGATGCGGTCCAAAGGCGTCTGAGGCCGGCGCTGTACCTGTAGAGGCGGTTAGTTGTCAGCCGTTAGCCGTCAGCCCACCTGCCGGCAATGTCGCGGTAGCGTAGCTGATCGCTGACGGCTGACGCCTGACGCCTTATAATGCCCTTTCAACCCTAGCTCGAGGTTCCTTCATGTCCGATGCCAAACTGCCGACCCGCGCCGAGGATTTCTCGGAGTGGTACACCCAGCTGGTGCTCCGCGCCGATCTGGCCGATTACGCACCGGTTCGCGGATGCATGATCGTCAAGCCGTACGGCTGGACGCTGTGGGAGAACATCCAGTACCAGCTCGACCGACGCTTCAAGGCGACCGGTCACCTTAACGCCGGCTTTCCGGTCTTCATCCCGAAGTCGTTCCTCTCGAAGGAGAAGGAGCACGTCGAGGGCTTCTCGCCGGAGCTGGCGGTGGTGACCATCGGCGGCGGTGAAGAGCTCGAGGAGCCGCTTGTCGTGCGGCCGACGTCCGAGACCATCATCGGCTACTCGTACGCCAAGTGGGTCAAGAGCTATCGCGACCTGCCGATCCTGATCAACCTGTGGAACAGCGTCGTCCGCTGGGAGATGCGCACCAAGCTCTTCCTGCGCACCGCCGAGTTCTGGTGGCAGGAAGGTCACACCGCGCACGCGACGGCCGAGGAGGCCGAGGCCGAGACGCTCCAGATGCTCGACGTCTACGCCGACTTTGCCATCAACGAAGCCGCCATCCCGGTCGTCAAGGGCCTCAAGACCGACAGCGAGAAGTTCGCGGGCGCGCTGCGCACGTACACGATCGAAGCCATGATGGGCGACACCAAGGCGCTGCAGTCGGGGACGTCGCACAACCTGGGCCAGAACTTCGCCAGGGCGTTCGAGATCCAGTACCTGGACCGCAACAACGAGACCCAGTTCTGCTGGACGACGTCGTGGGGCCTTAGCACGCGCATGATCGGCGCGATCATCATGACCCATGGCGACGACCAGGGCCTGATCATGCCGCCGCGGCTGGCGCCCTGGCAGGTCGTGATCGTGCCGATCTACAAGAACGACGCCGAGCGCGGTCCGGTGCTCGAAGCCGTCGCGCGCATCAAGGCCGAGCTCGTCGACGCCGACGTGCGCGTCAAGGTCGACGACCGCGACACTGTCAGCCCGGGCTTCAAGTTCAACGACTGGGAGATGCGCGGCGTCCCGATCCGCATCGAGGTCGGGCCCAAGGACGTGCAGAAGAACAGCGTCGCGCTCTCGCGTCGCGACAGGCCGGGCCGCGAGGGCAAGAGCTTCGTGCCGCAGGCGGGGCTGGCCGAGCAGGTCAAGACGACGCTCAAAGACATCCAGGCGGCGCTCCTCGAGCGCGCGACCGCGTTCCGCAAGGCCAACACCTTCGAGCCGACGACCTACGACGAGTTCAAGTCGGTCGTCGAGAAGGGCTGGGCCTACGTCTGGTTCGCGGGCGGCCGCGAAGAAGAGGCCCGCATCAAGGAAGAGACCAAGTCCACCGTGCGCTGCATCCCGCTCGAGCAGCCCGGCGGCTCAGGCACCTGCTTCTACACCGGCAAACCGGCCACGCAGAAGGTCATTTTTGCAAGATCGTATTAGGCGTGGAGCGTGGAGCGTAGAGCGTGGAGCGACTGCTTTCGCTCCACGCTCCACGCTCTACGCTCCACGTTTTTTTTGTGGCTTGACAAAGTGTATAATCA
>CAYZRP010000189.1:0-9366 GCA_964480865.1 uncultured Anaerolineales bacterium
TTCGTTTTCTCGTCACTCTTTCAACTGAGGCGATGAAGCCACGTCCTCATGCGATTGCCCTGCGCACTCTGCAAGTGGTTAATGGGTTGGCGGAGACCCGATATAATGAGTGGCCAACGCGTCCCCTTAGCTCAATTGGCAGAGCACACGGTTTACATCCGTGGCGTTGTAGGTTCGAGTCCTATAGGGGACACTCATGACCAGGTGAGGCTGCGGGCGGCTCAAGCCGATCGAGCGCTCACCTGTTTTGTTGTGGATGATGATCCGGCGACCGTGTGTGTGGCCGACCGGACGGAGGCCTGCCTGTGATGAACTCATCGCCGAGACTGACGTTCGCCCTGTCGGCCCTCCTGTCGGCGAACCTGGCCTGCGCCACCCTGCTGCGCCCTTCGACGCCCGTGCCGACCCCGCTCGCCGCGACCCGCACGCCGCGCCCGCAGGCAACGGCTTCCATCGGCTCCACTCCGACGCTTCCATCGTTCGTGGCGACGCCCACAGAGGGCCCGAGCCCGACGCCCCTGCCGACGCTCGACCCCGTGCAGGACGCTCCGGTCGACTGGTCAGCGGCATTGCTGCCTGGCCAGGCGCTGCCCGACGTCCGCACCCAGTACGCCATCGATGTCTCCGTCGTCTTCAACGCCGACGGCACGGCCACGCTCACCGGCCGTTCGCGGTTCGTCTATACCAATCGTGAGGCACAGGCGATCCCCGATCTCGTGTTGATGCTGTGGCCAAACCATGACGATCAGTATCTGAGCACGATGTCGCTCGACTCGGTGACAAGCGGCGGTGCGTCGCTTGAACGTGTCGAGGGCACTGATGATGGCGTCGTCCAGCGCTTTGCACTGCCGACGCCGCTCGAGCCGGGCGCCAGCCTCGATGTGAGCACGTCCTTCATTGTGCAGGCGCAGCCCGGCATCGATCGCTCCGGCGCGGCTCGCTTCGGCCTGACCAACGACGTCCTTCTCGCGCCGACGTTTTATCCGCTCGTCCCGCGTCGCATCGGCGGCGACTGGGACACGCAGCTCGCGGCTCCCGGCGGCGACACCACGAACAGCGACACCGCCATCTACGTCTACGTCGTGCACGCGCCGGCCTCGCTGGCCATCGTGGCCAGCGGCACCGTGATCGATGACGACGTCGAAGGCGATGTTCGCACGCAGACCCTTGTAGCAGCGCCGATGCGTGATCTCGCACTTGTCGTCGGGCCACTGTCTGTCTCGACAACGGACGTCGACGGCGTCACGATCAACGCCTACATGCTCGCCGATCACGCCGAGTATGCCGACGAGATGCTGGCGTATGGTGGCGATCAGGTGCGCAACCTCAACCAGAAGATCGGGGCCTATCCGTTCAAGGAACTCGACCTCGTCGACGCGCCCGGCGCGTTCGGCGGCATCGAGTACCCGGGCGAAGTCTTCATCGGCGTGGTCGGCCCCGACTCGTTCTTCGAAGTCGCGACCGTGCACGAGGTCGGCCACCAGTGGTTCTACAGCGTGCTCGGCGATGACCAGCTCCGCGAACCCTGGCTCGACGAGGCCTTCGCTTCCTATACAGAGGTGCTGTACTTTGAGTCCAAAGGCGGGGCCGACGCGCGAGCCCGCTACGTCGACGACTTCCGCAATTACGCCGACATGACCCTCGACGCCGACACGCCGGTGGGTCTGGGCGTCGGGGACTACGACAACGAGAACGACTACTTCGCGGCCGTCTACGCCCGAGGGGCTGTTTTCCTCGACGAATTGCGCGCGACCATGGGCGATGACGCTTTTTTCGCCGCCTTGCAGAGCTATTACGCCCAGAATCGCTTCGGTTTCGTCAGCGGGCCGATCCTGCAACAGACGGCCGAGAGCACCTGCGCCTGTGATCTGGATCCGCTGTTCAATCAGTGGGTGTACGGCCCGGACGGCCCGCCTGCGCCTTGAGCGGCCGGGCAGTGGCCTGAAACTTGCAAAAACCTCACGGTCGAGCCGCGTGTCGCGGTCGCCGGCATCTTTCCGAAGAATTTACCTGAATTCGCGGAACGGGGCCGTTAACTGGATTGTGAGGTAAGAATGAGATTTATAGACAGTGCCCTGATCCTCGTCGCCGCTTTGCTCCTGTTCGCCACGCGCCTGCACCTCTGGTGATCGCCAGGCTGTGTCGACCTGCGTCGTAAAACACAAAGCGCGAACCCATCGGTTCGCGCTTTTCGTTTTTGGAGCAGGGAAACCAGCAGGCCCTAACGTAAGATCAAATTGAGATAGAGCCTGTGGAGCAGAGGCATTTCAACCGGCCGCAGACCGGTCGAGATCGTGATCGGCGTGGTCAGGGCTTGCTCGACGCCGAAGACGTTGACGTCCGACAGCCAGTACCAGTAGGTGGTCTCCGGGGCCAGGGCATCCGTGATGACATAGCTCGTTGGCGAGCTTGGCGCGCCGACGGCTTCTTCCCAGGCGATCGGAGCGCGAAAGCCGTCAGGTTCCGTCGATCGGTAGACCTTGAAACCGACAGCGCCGGCCTCCGAGATCGTGCCCCACTCGATGGTCGCTACGCCGCCTTCGATCGTCGTCACCTGGAAATAAGCCAGCTCCGTGTCCGACGATTGTGCCTCTGACACGTGTGCAGGTGACCACCACCCGCCGACCAACCCCAGCGAGATCGCGGTCAGCCAGCGCACCACACGCTGGCCGGCCCGACCCCAACTCTCTCTCTCTAACACGTCAATAGCTTAGTGCCGCAGCCTCCCTATGGCGGTTGGGGTTGGGATGATTTGGGCGGGTAGAGGATGTAGGACGACTGGTCGATTAGTCAGGTAGTCAGGTCGTCGAGTCGTCGAGGAGTCAAAATCGTCCACCGGCTTCGCTTATCGACGTGAGAACGAATCGGACTTGACCGGCCGACTACCCGACTCTTTGACGACCCGACTGCTCGACGACTTGACGACCCGACGACCCGACTAACCGACAGGTTTCGGTACAATGAGGGTAACGTGCGCACGGCCCAGGATGCCCGTGCCATGAAGGGGAGTTGTCAATGTCAATGCAGGATTTTCTGTTCCGCGGCTCTTTGCATGAGCTCGATCCCGAAGTGTTCGAGCTGGCTCAGATCGAGACCGAGCGTCAGTACCGCAAGCTCATCATGATCGCCTCGGAGTCGACGGCGCCCGGCGCCGTGCTCGAGGCGCTGGGCACGCGCTTCCAGAACCTGTACGCCGAAGGCTACCCGGATGAAGACACGCGCCAGATGACCGAGTCCGAGATCCTGAACTACGGCCCGCGCCTCGCTCAGTTCCGACGCTACAGCGACCCGCGCTACTACAAGGGCACCGAGTACGCGAACATCATCGAGTCGCTTGCGCGGCGCCGAGCGGCCGAAGTCTTCGCGGCCAACGGCTTCAAGCCCGAACAACTCTTCGTCAACGTGCAGGCCCTCTCGGGCGCACCGGCCAACAACGCGGTCTACAACGCGTTCGTCACACCCGGCGACACCGTCATGGGCATGAACCTGCTCTTCGGCGGCCACCTCACGCATGGCTCGGCGGCCAATCGCTCGGGCAAGTACTACAAGATCGTGCCGTACACGATCAACCCCGAGACCGGCAAGATCGACATGGACGACGTCGCGCGGCTGGCGGCCGAGCACAAGCCGAAGATGATCATCGTCGGCTACTCGTCGTATCCGTGGATCGCGGACTTCAAGCGCTTCCGTGAGATCGCCGACTCGTGCGGCGCGATCCTGCTGGCCGATATGGCCCACGTTGCCGGTTTGATCGCCGCCGGCGTGTATCCGTCGCCGGTCGGCATCGCGCACGTGATGACCTTCACGACTCACAAGACCCTCGGCGGCCCGCGCGGCGCGTGCATCATCACGACCGACGCCGCGCTATCGCGCAAGATCGACCGCGCCGTCTTCCCCGGCGAGCAGGGCGGCCCGCACGTGCATGTCTTCGCGGCGCTGGCCACGACTCTCAAGGTCGCCAAGACGCAGCAGTTCCGCGACCTTCAAACGCAGACCGTCAAGAACGCTGTGCGCCTGACCGAACAACTGCGCGGCCATGGCTTCACCATCCCGTTCGGCGGCACCGAGAGCCATCTGACCAACCTCGACTGCAAGTCGGTGGTCGGCCCCGACGGCACGCCGCTGATGGGCGACCTCGCGGCGCGCCTGCTCGACCTGGCCGGCATCGTCGTCAACCGCAACACGATCCCGGGCGACACGTCGGCCATGCGCCCGTCGGGTCTGCGCCTTGGCACGCCGTGGATCACGCAGCGTGGTTTCCGCGAGCCCGAGATCGACGAGCTTGCTGGCGTGATGGCGCAGGTGCTCAAGGCCTGTAAGCCTTTCAAGTATCCGGGCCGAAAGGGCGACGTCTATCGCACCAAGATCGACTTCGAGGCCTACAACGACGCCAAGCTCAAAGTGCGCGGCCTGATCGAGCGCGCGGGCATCGATTTCCCGGTCACGCGCCACGGCTACCCGCACTTCTGGTATGTCGACGACGCGGCGCCCGAGTCGGCCTTCGCGGCCATCGCCGTCAGCGGCGAACGCGTCGGCGAGTTCCTGTACTGGGCCACGACCAGCGACGTCTATGCGCTCGCTGTCGGCGACACGCAGCCCACGCAACTCAACACCCCGCGCGGTTCAGTGGCTGGCGCGATCGAACGCACGGCTGACGGCTTCACGCTGACCGTGCCGTCGGCCGAGGCCACGCTCGTCGCGACCTGGCTGCGCGATCTGGCCGATGGCTTCGTCGCCTTCGACCATCCCGATCTGCAGGCCAAGCTGCCCGGCGGCATCCTCGTCGCGGATCCGGCTGCGACCGCTGTCGCGCTCAAGGCCGGCGGGGGCGCTGTCGATGGCAGCAAGCCTTATGCCATCGGCCTGAACGGCAGCGAGCAGGCGCCGCTCCCGGCGTTTGTCGCGCCGGCTGGCAGCGACGAATTGAAGAAGACTCGGCTGAACGCCTCGCACCGTGCGCTCGGCGCCAAGATGGTGCCGTTCGCGGGCTACGACATGCCCGTGCAATACACCGGCGTCCTCGACGAGCACCTGGCCACGCGCAAGGCGGCTGGCCTGTTTGACGTCAGCCACATGGGTGTGTGGGACGCGCAGGGCCCGACGGCGGCAGCCTTCCTCGACTCGATCTTCGCCAACGAGATCGCGGCGCTTGCGCCCGGCGAGAGCTGCTACACGCACATCCTCGCGCCCGACGCTCACGTGATCGACGACGCCTACGTCTACTGCCTCGCGTCGGATCACTTCCTGATCGTGGTCAACGCCTCGAACGACGACAAGGACTGGGCCTGGGCGAACGCCGTGCTCAAGGGCGACGTGCTGATCGACCTGACCCGGCCGTGGGCGCAGGCGCCCGGCCGCGGCGGCGTCACGCTGCGCAACCTGCGCGACGCCAGCAGCGGCGCCGATCAGCGCCTCGACATCGCCGTGCAGGGTCCGACCTCGCGGGATGTGGTGCTCAAGCTCGGCGCGGATGCAGCAACGGTCAAGCGGATCAAGGCCATGCCGCGCACGGCCGTGACCCGCGCGACGCTCGGCGGCTTCGACCTGATCGTCTCGCGCACCGGCTACACCGGCGAGAACATGGGCTTCGAACTGTTCGTGCATCCCGATCACGTCGTGGCGTTGTGGGACGCGCTCGTGGCGGCCGGCGCGAAGCCGTGCGGCCTGGCGTCACGCGACTCGCTGCGCACCGAGGCGGGGCTGCCGCTCTACGGCGACGAGTTCGCCGGCCCGCTCAACCTCGGCATCGGCGACGCGGGCTTCGACAGCTACGTCAAACTTCACAAGCCGTGGTTTATCGGCCGCGCGGCCTTCATCGCTCAGGAGAAGGCCCGCACCGCCGAGGTCGCGCGCTTCAGGTTCGTGCAGAAGGCCGGGCGCATGGCCAAGAACGGCGACCCCGTCGTCGACGAGAAGGGCCGCGTGGTCGGCATGGTCACGTGCTGCTCGATCGACAGCGAAGGCTATCGGCTCGGGCAGGCGCATCTCGAGCAGGCCTTCCTCAACGAAGGCACGCCGATCTACGTCTTCCAGGCGGCGTCCGACCAGGTCGAGAAGCCCAAGAAGGCCCTGCGCCGCGGCGAGCGCGCTGTCGTGCCCGAGCAGGCCACGGTGTTGAGTCGGTTCCCGAAGAAAGGGAAGCAGGGGTGACCCTAGTGGTCACCCTTTCGGCCCGGCGTTACCCTGGTGTTTGATCGCGGTGACCGGGCTATGCTGCGAACCGAAATAAACCGAATGTCGAAGGGGCGGCCACAAGGGCCGCCCCTCCATGCCTTGTTATGACCACCCTCTACCTCATTCGTCACGCCCGGTCGTCGTGGAACGCCGAAGGACGCTGGCAGGGCCAGGCCGATCCCACGCTCGATGACGTCGGCCAGGCTCAGGCGATCGCGCTGGCGCATTTTCTCAGGCGCGAGCCGATGATCGCCGTGTACAGCAGCCCGCAGCTGCGCGCCCGGCAGACGGCCGAGGTGGTCGCGCGCGAGCACGGTCTCGACGTCAGCTTCGACGATCGCCTCAAGGAGCGCGACGTAGGCGCCTGGTCAGGCCTGACCGAAGCCGAGGTGCGCGCCAAATTCCCCCAGCAGTTCACGCCGACCTGGTGGATCGACGGCCCGCCCGGCGGCGAGTCGCAGAAGGTGGTGCTCGAGCGCGCGTCCGCCGTGTTCGGCGAGATCGTCGCCGGCCAGCCCGATGGCGCGCACATCGCTGTAATCAGCCACGGCGGCATCCTCAACGCCTACCTGCGCCATGTCCTCGGCGTGCCGCTTGCGCATCCGGTCGCTTTCCGCTTCGACAACACCGCCATCGCGCGCCTGCGCATGTGGCCCGACCGCTGTCAGCTGCTCACCCTGGGCGAGATCACGCATCTGGCCTCGATGCCGAAACCGGCGCCGGGCGGCGCCAGCCAGCAGGTGGTGTAAAAGAAGGCGTCAGGCTTCGGGCGTCAGGCGTCAGGTGACGCTGCCGCGTGATGCTGGGTGCCGACCATCCATCTGACTCGCTGATCTGATCCGCCATTCGTTGCCCGCCAGCGTTGCATCTGCAGCGTTCGCGAAGTTGCACGCTTCCACGCGTGCGGTGGCCACACCTGGTGGCCTCTGACTCTCCCTCCTGACGCCTGACACCTGACGCCCGACGCCTTCATGAGATTCTCTTGAGCATTCCTCCTCCCTCCCGTCCTCCTCGCTTGAACGGCCATTCTTTTGCGGGTACACTCCTTCCATGACGCAATCGATCGCCCCCGTGCCTCCGCCTGCGCCGCCTGCCACAGAGCAAAGACCCCCAGCCGGCCGCCGCCCGAACCCGGCCGCGCCAAAGCCCCCCAGTGCCTGGGCCGGTCTCTGGCGTGCGATCAAACGCATCGCGCCCTGGATCCTGATCCCGCTGTTTCTCTGGTGGATGTTCTTCAGCCAGAGCGCGCGCGATACCTTCACTGTGCTCGGGCTGTTGTGGGAGAGCATTCATCCCGTCAGCCGCACGATCATCGGCGTCACGCTGGGCACGGCCTTCCAGCTGGCCTTCGCGATCTCGTTCGCCATCCTGCAGTTCGTGGCGATCTTCTGGTTCATGAGCCAGACCCGGGTGGAGACGATCCGACCCGAGGATCCCAAGTCGGTCACCTTCAAAGACTACTGGGGCCAGCCCAACCTTGTCGCGCTTGTGCGGCAGTGGATCGGCCTGCTCGCCGATCGCCGTGACTTCGTCAAGATGGGCGGCAAGTACATCAATGGCATTCTGCTCTACGGCCCGCCTGGAACCGGCAAGACGATGCTGGCCAAGGCCATGGCCGGTGAGGCCGGCATCCCGTTTATCTCGATCGAAGGTTCCGGCTTCCGCGGCATGTTCTGGGGCGTCGACGTCCTGCGCATGGTCCAGTTCGTCGGCAAGGCCAAGAAGCTGGCGCGCGAGTATGGCGCCTGCATCTGTTACATCGACGAGATCGACGCAGTCGGCCAGAGCCGCGGTGGTGTGATGGGCGGCCGCGGGGGCGGCATGGGGATGGGCATGGGCGGCATGATGGGCGGCGGCTCCGGCGCGCTCACCCGTCTGCTCTACGAGATGGACGGCATCGAACAGCCGACCTTCGGTGACAAGATCCGCGCGCGCTGGCATGCCTTCATCGGCAAAGAGGCGCCGAAGAAGACCTGGCACGTGCTCTTCATGGGCTCGACCAACCGGCCCGAAGTACTCGACGCCGCGCTCCTGCGCCCGGGCCGCTTCGACGCCAAGATCCAGGTCGACCCGCCGGACCGCACCGGCCGACGCGAGATCGTCAAAGGCTATCTCAGCCGGATCAAGCACAAGGACGTCGATGTCGAGGCCGTGGTCGAGGACACGCCCAACGCCACGCCAGCGCAGATCGCGTCAGCTATCGGCAAAGACTCGGTCCGCATCGCGCTCTCGAAGGGCCGCGATCACGTCACCCAAAACGACATCGACCGTGCCATCGACGAGCAGCGCTACGGCCTCGAGCAGCCGATCGAAGAGTGGGACCCTGTGCAGCGCGTGCAGGTCGCCTATCACGAAGCCGGTCACGCCGTCGCCCAGCACTATGCCATGCCCGATCAGCGCATCGTACGCGTGACGATCGTGCGCCGCGGCTCGGCCCTGGGCTTCATGCACCCGGTCGACCGCACCGAAGTGCACGCGATGCCGATCCGGCGTATCGTGGCCGATGTGATCGTGGCCATGGCCGGCCATGTCGCCGTCAAGCTGCACATGGGCGAGTACTGGACGGGCGCCTATAGCGACAACGAGATGATCCGGACCCAGATCCGGCATCTCTATCTGCTCGGCTATTTCGGTCCGCCAGTCGGCAGTTGGGGCGAAGGCGCCATGCCGGGCTGGGCCGAGCGCTTCTGGCGTGTCATGGAAGAACAGACCGAAGCGTTGCTCCGCGAGCACATGTCTGAAACTGAGGCGATTGCGCAGGCCCTGCTCACACAGAACACGCTGACCAATCCTGAGGTGTTGGCCCTGCTGCACGACAACGGCTGGAAGGCCGAGCGCTACGGCGACATCCCGACAGCGTTCCCTGAGCTCCTCGGCCGTCTTGTCCCGCCCGGTCTCGCAGCGCCGATGGCGGTGCCGCAGGTCGCGGCGCCGTCGACCTACGTGCAGCTTCCGCCCGACGAAACGGCCATGACGGCGTCGCACGCCGAAGTGGTGGCGATCGCGTCGCCGGCCGCGAGCACGAAGCCCACGCGCATGATCAG
This sequence comes from uncultured Anaerolineales bacterium, assembly GCA_964480865.1. Taxonomy (GTDB): domain Bacteria; phylum Chloroflexota; class Anaerolineae; order Anaerolineales; family UBA6663; genus UBA6663. The sequence goes on from CAYZRP010000189.1 coordinate 9,219, forward strand.
GCCGCCGCGCCCGCAGGACTTCGCCGAGCGGCAGCGGCAGTATCAACAGGCCGAGGGTGCCCGGGCTTCACAGCCGGCCGAGCCGGCCCCGGGCGAACCTGAACCACCGGCCACGTAAACCAACCTTGAGACACGAAAAAGCCCCGGA
>CAYZRP010000190.1:0-9283 GCA_964480865.1 uncultured Anaerolineales bacterium
AACGCTGGACTGAAGCGCGCCCGTCGTTCCCCGAAGCCTATCTCGGCCTTCGGCGCTCTTCGTTTGGCACGGTGACGACACCGCGCCTGCAGTGCAAGCCAGAAGGCCTCTCACGCTGAGAGGCCTTTTTATTTGGGTCGGGCGCCGCCCGGCCATCCGCCTGAACCTCCGCCGTGACGCGGGGCAGGAACTTGAAGGAGAAACATGACCATGACCGCTTCCACCACTCTTGTCGGCACATGCCCCGAATGCGAAGGCACCGTGTCGCTCAAAGCCGACACGATGGAAGGCGAGATCGTCGTCTGCGGCGATTGCGGCGTCGACCTCGAGGTCCGCTCGCTGACCCCCAGCGTCGTGCTCGAGCTGGCCCCGCAGGAAGCCGAGGACTGGGGCGAGTAATCATTGGCTATAGGCTATTTGCTATTGGCTATTGAGGAACTCGAAGAGCCAAAGGCAATTAGCAAATAACCAATAACCAATAGCCAATGCCATGAAAGTCGGTTTACTGTACTCCCGCATCCGGGTCGAGGAGAAGTGGCTGCTCGAGGCCCTGGAGAAGCGCGGCGCGAACTACGAGAAGTTCGACGACCGCGAGGTAGCGTTCAAGCTCGAGGATCCAGAAGCCTGGACCAGCTTCGACGTCTTCCTTGAGCGCAGCATCAGCTACGGCCGCGGCCTGTACTTCTGCAAGCTGCTCAACGCCTGGGGCGTCCCGACCGTCAACGCCGCTAACGTGGCGGACACCTGCGGCGACAAACTGTGGACATCGGCGGCGCTCAAGCGCCACGGCGTGCCGCAGCCGAAGCTGCGCATGGCGTTCACGCCCGACGCCGCGATCGAGGCGATGGAAGAGCTCGGCTTCCCGGTCGTCCTCAAGCCCGTGATCGGCTCCTGGGGCCGCATGGTCTCCAAGATCAACGACCGCGACGCGGCCGAGGCCATCCTCGAACACCGCGAGGCGCTGGGCAACTACCAGCAGAACATCTTCTATATCCAGGAGTACATCAAGAAGCCAGGGCGCGACATCCGCGCCTTTGTCGTTGGTGACGAGACCATCGCCGCGATCTACCGACACTCGGGCCATTGGATCACCAACACGGCCCGCGGCGGCAAGGCCACGTCCTGCCCCGTCACGCCGGAGTTGAACGACATGTGCGTCCGCGCAGCCGAAGCTGTCGGCGGCGGCGTTCTGGCCATCGACCTGTTCGAGGATCCGGACCGCGGGTTGTTGATCAACGAGGTCAACCACACGATGGAGTTCCACTCCAGCGTGCCCGCCACCGGCATCGACATCCCGGGCAAGGTCATCGACTACACCATGAACGTCGGCCGTAACAAAGACAAGTGGTTCGCTGCCTATCAACCGGTTCCGAAGGACGTCCTGGACTAATCATTGCTGATTGTTGATTGCTGATTGAGGGTCAATCAGCAATCAGCAATCAACAATCAGCAATGGCCCTGATTCGATCATGACCACCAAGCTCAAGGTTTCCATCGTTGGGGCTTCCGGCTACGGCGGCGGCGAGTTGCTGCGGCTGCTGCTGTTCCATCCGTTCGTCGAGGTTGTGCAGGCGACGTCGGAGAGCAAAGCCGGCGAGTTCGTGTTTCAGACTCACCCCAACCTCCGCAAGCGCACCCAACTCCAATTCGTCAGCCAGCAGGCGTTGCAGCCCTGCGATGTCCTCTTCCTCGGGTTGCCGCACGGCGAAGCCCAAAAGAAGATCGCGCACTATCAGAGCCTCGCCCCGCGCATCGTCGATCTCTCGGCCGACTTCCGGCTGAAGGACCTGGCGCTTTATGAGCAGTTCTACGGCGAGCCGCACACCGCGCCCGATCAGATCGGGAAGTGGGTCTACGGGCTTCCGGAGCTGACGCGCGAGGAACTCAAGACCGCCAGCTATGTCAGCGGCGTCGGCTGCAACGCCACAGCCTCGAACCTCGCGATCCTGCCGCTGGCGAAGGCCGGCCTGCTGGTCGACGACAGGCCGATCATCGTTGACGTCAAGACGGGCTCGTCAGAGGGCGGCGCCAGCGTCAACCCGGGCTCGCACCACCCCGAGAAGTCGCACTCGGTGCGCACCTACTCGGCCGTCGGGCACCGGCACACCGCCGAGGTGATCCAGGCTTTCAGCCGCAGCGACGTCCACCTGACAATGACCGCCGTCGACATGGTTCGCGGCGTGCTCGCGGCCGCTCTTTGCTTCGTCAAACCCGGCACCACCGAGAAGGACCTGTGGAAAGCCTACCGCGGCGCCTACAAAGACGAGCCGTTCATCCGCATCGTCAAGGATAAGACCGGCATCCATCGCGTGCCGGACCCCAAGATCCTGGCCGGCTCGAACTACGTCGACGTCGGCTTCGAGCTCGACCCGCGCACCAACCGCGTTGTCTCGCTCTGCGCCATCGACAACCTGATGAAGGGCGCCTCCGGCTCGGCCGTGCAGGCCTTCAACATCATGTGCGGTTTCGACGAGACAACGGGGCTCGAGTTTCCGGGGTTGCACCCGGTTTGATTGCTGATCGATGATTTCTGATTGCTGATTGGCCTTCAATCAGCAATCAGAAATCCTCAATCAGCAATGCCAGAGAGGGATGATGATCGTCGTCAAAATGGGCGGCACCAATGGCGTGAACTTCGACGCCGTCATGGCCGATGTCGCGGCGCAGGTGAAGACGGGCCAGAAGCTGATCGTCGTGCATGGCGGCTCGGGCGAGACCAACGCCATCAGCGAACAGCTCGGGCATCCGCCACAGTTCGTGACGTCGCCGTCGGGCTTCACGTCGCGCTACACCGACCGGACCACGCTCGAGATCTTCGCCATGGTGACCACCGGCAAGATCAACACCCTGATCGTCGAGCGGCTGCAGACCCTGGGCGTCAACGCCTTCGGCCTGTCAGGCGTCGACGGCCGGTCGATGGTCGCCCAACGCAAAGACGCCATCCGCATCATCGATCCGAAGACCGGCCGGCCGCGCATGCTACGCGACGACTACACCGGCAAAATAGAGACCGTTGACGCGAAGCTGCTCAACGCCCTGCTCGACCTCGGCCTGACACCCGTCATCGCGCCGCTGGCGATCTCGCCCGAGGGCACGGCCCTCAACGTCGACGCGGACCGCGCCGCCGCGATGGTCGCCGGCGCCGTGCAGGCCGAGCAGTTGATCATCCTCAGCAACGTGCCGGGCCTGCTGCGCCAGTTCCCGGACGAGAGCACCCTGATCCGCCACATCGACAAGGACAAGGTCGAGGCCTCGCTCGAGTTCGCCGAGGGCCGCATGAAGAAGAAGGTGCTGGGCGCAAGCGAGGCCACGGCCCTTGGTGTGCAAAAAGTCATCTTCGCGGACGGACGATGCGAGAACCCCATCCAACGAGCGCTGGCGGGCGAAGGAACGGTGATCTCGTGATTGCTGATTGGTGATCTCTGATTGTTGATTGAAGCTTTAGGCGCTCATGACACCGCAGGAGTTGAAGGATCGAACGAAGGCATTCGCGGTGCGGTGCGTGGCGGTGGCTGAAGCGCTGCCGAAGTCGCGGGCGGGCGATGTGTTTGGAAAGCAGTTGTTGCGTTCCGGCTCATCGGTTGCTGCGAACTACCGCTCGGCGTGCCGGGCGAAGTCGAAAGCTGATTTCGTGTCGAAAATCAGCATTGCCATTGAGGAAGCCGATGAGACACTTGACTGGCTCGAGATGGTCTCGGCGGTGGGCCTCATGCCTGAGAAGAAACTGGCAAAGCTCTCACAGGAAGGCAACGAACTGGTCGCCATCCTGACCGCATCATCCAAAACCGTCCAGCGTGCCATCCGCGCCGCCAAGAATGGGTAGCCCTGCATGACCGCCAATCAACAGTCAGCAATCAACAATCAGCAATTCGAGGCCGACCACACCTCCGGGCTGTACACGAAGCGTGCTTTGACGATCGTCAAAGGTCGGGGAGCGACGCTGTGGGACAGCGAGGGCAAGGCCTACATCGATTGCGTCGGCGGTCAGGGCGCGGGCAACCTGGGGCATGCCAACCCGGCCGTCGCGAAGGCCATCGCCGAGCAGGCCGGGACCGTGATCTCGGTGCCCGAGATGTTCTACAACGACAAACGCGCGGCCCTGATGGAGAAGCTGCTCAGCATCGCGCCGCCCGGATTGCAGTACACGTACTTCTCCAACAGCGGCGCTGAGTCGGTCGAGGCCGCCTTCAAGTTCGCGCGGGTCAAGACCGGCAAGCGCCAGATCGTCGCCACGGTGCGCGGCTTTCATGGCCGCACCATGGGCGCGCTCTCGGCCACCTGGGAGAAGAAGTACCGCGAGCCCTTCGAGCCGCTGGTGCCCGACTTCACGCACGTGCCCTACAACGACCTGGCCGCGCTCGAAGCCGCGATGAGCGACCAGACGGCGGCCGTCATTTTGGAGGTCATCCAGGGCGAGGGCGGCGTCCGGCCCGGCACTGCCGAGTTCCTGCAGGGCGCACAGGCGCTGTGCCGCAAGCACGGCGCGTTCCTGATCCTCGATGAAGTGCAGACCGGCTTCGGGCGCACGGGCGCGATGTTCGCCTGCGAGCACTTCGGCCTCGAGCCCGACATTTTGTGTTTGGCCAAGTCGATCGCCGGCGGCCTGCCGATGGGCGCCGTGCTGTTCAACGAGCGCGTAGGCAAGCTGCCGCCCGGCGTGCACGGCAGCACCTTCGGCGGCAACCCGCTGGCCAGCGCGGCGTCGCTGGCCGCGATCGGCTACATCCAGAGCGAAGGTCTTGTCGATCGCGCCGCCGAGCTCGGCGCGTGGTTCTTGGAGCGATTGAGCCGGATCCAGAGCCCGCTGATCCGCGAAGTGCGCGGCAAAGGCCTGATGGTGGGCGTCGAGCTGAAACAGAAATCCGCGCCGTACCTGCAGGCGCTGATGAACCAGCATCAGGTGCTGGCGCTGCCGGCGGGCATGAACGTGCTGCGCTTCCTGCCGCCGCTCGTGATCGAACAATCCGACCTGGCCCGCGTCGGCGACGCCGTCGAGGCCGTCCTCACCCGCCCCGCCGCCACCGCGGTCGAAGGCACCGAGTGAGTCTGGATGACCAGCATCAGGATTCAGCCGCGAATTTCGCGAATTACGCGAATGGGAGAGCCTCTCATTCGCGTAATTCGCGAAATTCGCGGCTGAATCCCGGTCAAAGGAAGACAGTATGACAGAGGATAGCCGTTATCGGCAGTACACGCCCCGACCGCTTGAGATCATCGACACGACGCTGCGCGAAGGTCAGCAGACGTCGTTGATGCACGACCACTTCAAGTATTTCTTCACACGCCAGGACAAAGAAGAGTTGCTGCGGGCCCTGATCGTCTGCGGCGTCAAGTTCGTCGAGCTGTTCGCGCCGGTCGTCAGCGCGCAGGAGGCCGCGGATTTCGCGGCGCTCAAGGACGTGCGCGACAGCCTGATCACGCAGAAGGGCTACACGTTCCTGCTGGCGCATGTGCGCTGCCATCCGCGTGACGTCGAGAGCGCGATCGCGGCCGGCGCCGATGGTCTGAACTTCTACATTGGCACCTCGCCCGAGTCGCGCGCGTTCAACCACGGCCGCCAGCTCGACCAGATCGTGGCTCAGACCCGGCCGCTGATCGAGGATGTGCGTAAGAATCATCCTGGGCTGGTGCTGCGTTTCTCGGGCGAGGACGCCTTCCGCACGCGCATCGGCGACCTCTGCTACGTCTACGACGCGATCGCGCCGCTGGTCGACCGGCTCGGCCTGCCCGACACCGTCGGCGTGGCGACGCCGTCGACCGTCATCGAGCGGGTCGCGGCGCTGCGCGAACGCTATCCGCAGATGGATTTTGAAGGCCACTTTCACGAGGATCGTGGGTTCTCGCTGGTCAACTCGCTCGAGGCCGTGCACGGCGGCGTCCGCTTCATGAACACCACGGTGCTCGGCATTGGCGAGCGCTCGGGCATCACATCGATGACGGCCCTGCTCTTCAACCTCTTCCTCGACCACGCCTACGACGCGCTCGAGGGCTACCACCTGCGCGGCCTGTATCCGCTCAACGTCCTCACCGCCGACAAGCTCAAGATGCTCGTGCCGCCGCGCGAGCCGGTCAGCCTGACCAACCGGACGCACACCGCCGGCGTGCACCAGAACGCCGTGTTGCACGGCGCTTCATCGTACGAGGCGCACCCGCTCGATCAGTTCGGCGTCAACGAGTCGGAAATCCTGCTCGGACCGTTGTCGGGCTGGAACATCATCCACTACTTCCTCAAGGAGATCCGCTACTACGAGCTCGACGAAGAGAAGGCGCGGGAGATCGCGGCGATCTTCAAGCAGCGTGTGTATCAGGAATCGCCCGAGACGCCGCCCGAGCAGGTACTGATCGGCATTGCCGAGGAGCAGGACCTGCGCAGACTGCAGCTTCCCGAGGGCCGGCACGAGATCGTGCAGCGCCTCGACGGCGGCGAGCGCGCGCGTGCCACGGCTGGCTTCGCCCTGCCCGCTCACGGGCGATAGGAGTCGACGATGGGCAAAACCTTCGCCGAGAAAGCGCTCGCCCGTGCCTCCGGGCTGGCCGAGACCACGTCCGGCCAGATCGTCGATGCACGCCCCGACATCATCCTCTCGCACGACAACACAGCCCCGATCGCGCGCATCTTCCGCACGATCGGCGTCGAGAAAGTCGCGTTCCCGGAGCGCCTGGCGATCACACTCGATCACGCCGTGCCGGCGCCGACGCCGACCCACGCCAAGAACCACGCCGAGGTGCGCGCCTTCGTCGCCGAGCAGGGCATCAAGCACTTCTTCGAAGTCGGCCGCGGCATCTGCCATCAGGTCTTCAGCGAAGAGGCGCTCATCCTGCCCGGCCAGCTGATCCTGGGCTCCGACTCGCACACGACCCACTTCGGCTGGCTTGGCGCCTTCGGGGCCGGCATCGGGCGAACCGAGGTCGCGGCGCTGTGGGCCACGGGCGAGCTCTGGCTGCGCGTGCCCGAGGCCATGCAGGTCACGCTGGTCGGCGAGCTCGCCCCGGGCATCACCTCCAAAGATGCCTGCCTGCACCTCATCGGCCAGTACGGCGCCGACGGCGGCCTGTATCGTTCGATCGAGTTCACGGGTCCTGGCCTTTCGACACTCTCGCTCGAAAGCCGCATGGTCATCCCGAACATGATGGCCGAGTTCGGCGCCAAGAACGCGTACCTGCCTCCGGATGAGGCGGTGTTCGAATGGTTGGCTGAACGCCTTGCGCGCAAGTTGTCGAGCGCAGAGCGTGGAGCGGAGAGCGATCGCTCCACGCTCAACGCTCTACGTACAGATGCTTTATTTCCGGACGGAGATGCGACCTACGCTCAGCGCGTCACGCTCGACCTGAGCGCCATCGAGCTGACGGTGAGTTGCCCGCACACGGTCGACTCGGCTGTGCCGATCAAGGACGTCGTGGGGCGACGCGTGCATCAGGCTTTCCTGGGCACGTGCACGAACGGCCGCATCGAAGACCTGGCCGCGGCGGTCGAGGTGCTCAAAGGTCGCAAGATCGCGGCCGGCACGCGCCTGCTGGTCATCCCGGCATCGTCTGAGGTGTACGCTGAGGCGCTCAAGCGCGGCTACGTCCAGGCGCTCTTCGATGCCGGGGCGGTCTTCGGCACGCCGGGCTGCGGACCGTGCATGGGCAACCACATGGGCGTGCTCGCGCCCGGCGAGGTCTGCATCAGCACGGCCAATCGCAACTTCCGTGGTCGCATGGGCGAGCGCGAGGCCGAGATCTATCTCGCCAGCCCGGCCGTCGTGGCCGCCAGCGCGATCAAGGGTGAGATCGCGGATCCAAGGGAGCTGTAAAGCCGTTAGCGGTTAGCCATCAGCGATCAGCGACGCTACCGCGCAATGGATCGCGGCTTGGCGCTTCGCGTGGGCTGATCGCTGGCAGCTGACCGCTGAGAAAACACCATGCCCCATCGAATCTGGAAATACTCCGACGGCGTTGACACGGACGTCATCTTCCCGGGCAAGTACACGTACACGCTCAAGGAGCCGGCCGAGATCGCGGCGCACGCGCTCGAGGATCTCGACCCGCGCTTCGCCAAACAGTCCCGGCCCGGCGACGTGATCGTGGCCGGCCGCAACTGGGGCAACGGCAGTTCGCGCGAGCAGGCTGTCACGACGCTCAAGTACCGGGGGATCGCAGCTGTGATCGCCAAGTCGTTCGGGCGGATCTACTACCGCAATGCCGTCAACCAGGGCCTGCTGTTGCTCACCTGCCCCGAGGCCGTCGACGCGGCAGTGGACGGCGCCCCCCTTGAGTTTGACCTTGCGGCAAGCACGATCACGACGGGTGGCCAGACTTTTTCCTTCCCCCCGCTCTCGCCGAGCGTGCTCAGCATGATCGAAGCGGGCGGCCTTGTGCCGCATCTGCGCAAGAAACTCGGCCTGAGCGCCACGGGAGACGTGAAGATTGCTGATTGATGATTTCTGATTGCTGATTGGCGCCAATCAGCAATCAGAAATCATCAATCAGCAATGAAAGGCCTCAATGACCCACATCATCCTCATCCCCGGTGATGGCGTCGGCCAGGAAGTGATCCCGGCCGCGGCCGAAATCCTGGCCGCGCTGGGCCTGGGCTTCACGTTCGCCGAGGCGCCGGCCGGTTTCGGCCACTTCGAGAAGACCGGCAACGCCATCCCCGACGAGACCCTGGCCGACGTCCAGGCCGCCGGGCTGGCGCTCTTTGGCGCGACCTCGTCGCCGAGCGGCGGCAAGGCCGGCTATCGCAGCCCGATCCTGGCGATGCGCCAGGCGTTTGATCTGTATGCCAACCTCCGCCCGACCTGGTCGCTCCCGCGCATCTCGCCGCGCCCGGGCGTGGATCTGCTCCTCGTGCGCGAGAACACCGAGGACCTGTACGTCGGGCGCGAGCGCCGCGAGGGCGACACGACGATTGCCGAGCGTGTGATCACGTCGATGGGCTCTGAACGCATCGCGCGTGTCGCCTTCGAGCAGGCCAAGAGACGGCAGACCACAGACGGCGGACCGCAGATGAACACCTCGGATGACGGGGCAGCCGACCGCGGTCAGCGGTCCGCCGTCCGCCGTCCCTCCGTCACCATCGTCCACAAGGCCAACGTCCTCAAAGTCACTGATGGGCTGTTCCGCGAGCGCTGCCGGGCTGTGGCGGGCGAGTATGCCGACGTCGGCTGCAGCGAGATGCTGGTCGATGCGATGGCGCTGCGCTTGATGCGCGATCCCGAGTCGTTCGACGTGATCGTGACCACCAACCTCTTCGGCGACATCCTTTCGGACCAGGCCAGCCACTGGATGGGCGGTTTGG
>CAYZRP010000191.1:0-9256 GCA_964480865.1 uncultured Anaerolineales bacterium
TCGCGATTGGGATGATGGTGACCACGATGGCCGCCATCCGCATGACTTCCACAGGGGGCATGTCAGCCATCTGCCGGGCCTGTTGCACGGCCGCATTCGGGTTGACCACCGGCATCATGGTCGACAGGATCGCGCGCAGCACGACTTGCAGTGGATGCAGTTGCGAATCCTGGACGAATACCATCGGCCAGAACCACTGGTTCCAGAAGTACACGGCGAAGAACAGGCCGATCGTGGCCAGAACCGGCTTGGAGAGGGGCAGGACGATGCGGAAGAACAGCTCGACCTCGCTGCAACCGTCGATCCGCGCCGCGTCGAACAGCTCTTGAGGGAGCGATTCGAAGAACTTGACCAGGATGAACACGAACCAGGCATCCGATAGGAACGGGATGACCATCGCCCAGATCGTGTTGGTCAAGCCGAGCCCATCGACCACGAGATAGAACGGCACCATGCCACCGTTGAAGATCATGGTGAAGAACAGCATCCAGACCAGCAGGTTGTGTCCGGGCAGTTCGGTGCGTGAGACCGCGAAGGCGAGCGAGGCCGTGACCATCAGGCCCAACCCGGTGCCCAGCACGGTCGTCAACAGGGTGACATTGAAGGCGGGCACTAACCGCGAGGCCGTGCTCAGGAGCACCTCATACGAGGCCAGCGACCAGTGCGCGGGGTCCAGCGCGACGCCGTTGACCCGGTAGTAATCGGCCTCGGTGATCGAACCGAACAGGATGTAGAGGAACGGCCCAAGGGTGAAGAGGACAAGGCCCCACAGGACCAATACGTTCAAGATATCGAACAGGCGCGACCCCAGGGTCTGGCGGACCTTGTGAGTTCGACGGCCAAACAGCGCGGGGAGGATCGGGGAGTTGGGCATTTTCATGCGGGCCTCGACCACAATCCCTGACCGGTCAGCCGATTGGCGGCCTTGTTGGCGAAGAACACCAGCACCAGCCCGACCACGCCTTTGAAAAGGCCGACCGCGGTGGCCAGGCTGAGCTGGCTCTTGAGGAAGCCGGCGCGATAGACCCAGGTATCGATCACGTCGCCGACCTCGTACAGACTGGCGTCGGAGCCCTGCAGGATCAAGATCTGCAGGAAATTGGAGTTGAGGATCGCGCTGATCTGCAGGATCAGCATGATCACGATCACGGCCGAGATCCCGGGCAACGTGATCTGCAGCGCGCGTTGGAAGCGATTGGCGCCGTCGACCTTGGCGGCTTCGTAGAGCTCGGGGTTGATGCCCGCGATCGCGGCCAGGTAGATGATGGTCTCCCAGCCGATCTCCTTCCAGATCCCGGTGCCGACGACGAGGCCGTAGAACGCCGACTTGTTGCCCAGGATCTGCCACGGCTCCAACCCCAGCCGCTGCAGCTGGATGTTGACGACGCCCATGCTCTGCGAGAAGGTGTAGGTCAGCAGACCGCCCACCACGATCCACGAGATGAAGTGCGGCAGGTACGAAACCGTCTGGACGAAGCGTTTGAACCAGCCATCGCCGATCTCGTTGAGCAGCAGCGCCAGGATGATCGGCGCCGGGAAGACGAGCGCCAGGTTGAAACCGCTGATCAGGATGGTGTTGCGCAACAGCCGCGGGAAGTTCGGCGACGAGAAGAAGAACGTGAAGTGTTCGAAGCCGACCCACGGGCTGCCGTTGAAACCGCGGAACAGCCGAAAGTCCTTGAACGCGATCACCACGCCCCACATCGGCAGGTACGAGAACACCAGGAAGTACAGAACGCCGGGCAGGGCCAGCAGATACAGGTAGCGGTAGAACCACATCTTGCGGCCGAGCTTCGCCAGACGCGTGCGCCAGGTGGGCGGGCCGGACTGCCCCGGCCCCGCAGCGGTTTGGGTCGTCATCGGCCGTCTCCTCCGGCGGCGTCGGCCGCAGGGCAGGCATCCGGGCCGCTGGCCTCGCAATACCGGGCGTACTGGCCGTCATAGACCTCGGCCAGGTTCGGGTCCGGACGCACCGGCTGGCTGCGCGAGGCCAGGCTCGCGGCGCCGGCCTGACAGGTGTTGAAGAGCCCGGCGCCAACCCCAGCCAGCACCGCGGCGCCCAGGCTGGCCGACTCGGAGATCGAGACCAGCTCGATCGGTCGGCCCGTGATGTCGGCCACGATGTGCGGCCAGATCTGGCTGCGCGAGCCGCCGCCGATCATCTTGAAGGCCGTGACATCCGCCGCCGCCTCCACCTCGGAAAGCATGCGACGCAGTTCGAAGGCGACGCCTTCCATCATGGCTCGGCTCAAATCGCCGCGTGTATGTCGCAGCGCCACAGAGCTGAAACTCAGATCTAGTGTCTCGTTCCCGACCGCGCGACCGCGCGGATGGGGTCGGAAGAGGACGCCGTGTGAACCTGGCGGCGCGCCAAGGACCGCCTGGTTGAGCGCCTGGTAGCGAGCCGCTGACCCGGTCACGTGCGGCCACAGCAGCGACACTAGCCAATCGACGATCGCACCCACGCCACCGAGCGACACGATCCCGCCGAAGTGCCCGGGGATCGCGTGCCGGCTGACCGACATACCCGCTTCAAGCGCACCCGCCTGCCCGTGCGGGATCGTCAGGATGACCCAGGCTGTGCCGCATGACAACAACGCCTGACCGATCTGGGTCGTGCCCGTCCCGACCGCGGCGCAATACTGATCGTGAGCGCCCAGGACCACCGGCAGCCCGATCGGCAGGCCGGTCTGCTGGCTGGCCCAGGCCGTGATCTGGCCGCTCACCTGACCCGACTCGCCAATCGGCGAGAGTTGTTCAGGCTCGACGCCGGCGAGCTCAAGCAACTGGGCGTCCCAGGTGCCCGCGGCAAGGTTGTAGAGCTGTGTGATGCTCGCGTTGGACGGATCCATGCCATAGGCGCCGCACAACCGTGAGGTCACGAAGTCGTTGACGAAGCAGAACCGCCGGGTGCGCTTGAAGTCGGTTTCCTGATGGGTGCGGAACCAGGCGATGTGATTGAGCGGCAGGCCCGGGCTCAGGGGCCAGCCGGTCGTCCGGTACAGGGCATCGGCGCCGAGCGTGGCCGCGACGACGGCCGACTCGGTCTCGGCGCGCTCATCCATCCAGCTGAAGGCCATGTGGGTCGGCGTGCCGTCAGCCGCCTGCGGGATCGTGGTGCCGCCCTGGGCCGACAGACTGAGCGCCACGATCTTGTGCATCCGCGGCAGCCGCGAGGTCACGGCCCGGCAGGCCTCGGCCACCGCTGACCAGATCTGCTCGGGATCCTGCTCAACCCAGCCCGCGCGCGGCGTTGAGAGCTGCAGCGCGCTGCGCGCCGAGGCCACGACCTCGCCGCGGAGGTTGAACGCCAGACACTTGACCGCCGATGTACCGACATCCAGCCCTAACAGCAATTGCATCACCGGCTCCTGTGTGCGCGCGCCACCATGGTGCGCGCATTCGTTACAAAGATGGCCTCGACCGCCGACGCAGGCAGTCGCAGCGTGGTCACCGCCTGGCGCATGGCCAGCAGTTCTTCGTAAAGGAAGAAGGTCAACGCCTCGGCCTCGGCGGCGCCGATTTCTTCGAGATGTGGATCGGCGTAGACGTCGGTGTAGAGCCCCGGCGGCACAAGGTTTACATACGTGCCCTGGCGGCACTCGCGGCGCAACCGCATCCGCGTGATCGGCAGGTCACTGCCGAACAGCACCCGCGAGGCGCCCACCGTGCGCAGCAGCTCGGTCATGACCCAGGCGCTGGTATTCGCGCTGAAATCGAAGGCCAGGCGTTCGGTGTTGCGCAAGACGGCCAGCGCGTCGCCTAAATCCTCGGGGCAGTACGCCCGGCCCAGATGCGCCACGATCAATTGCACGCCGGGATATACCCGTTCGATCTCGACCAGCTGAGCGAGGTTGAGCGGATCGCCCAGGCGACGCGACCGCGGCACATGCAGCATGACGATCCACCCCCGCTGGCTGGCGATCTCAAGTTGCGCGCGCGGCAGGAAATCGAAGATCGTGATCTCGTCCGGGCCGAGATGCGGCGGCGCAAACTCAAGGTACGGCTTGAGGCCGACGAACCCCCCCGCCTGCACGATCGCGTCGAGCGTTTCGGCCGGTGTCTCAGGCAGCGACACACACAGGGCCGGCGCCGATTGGTGGCGCGCCTGGGCGGCAACCCAGGCGTTGTTAGCCGCGATGTCGATGTAGCGCTCGGGCCAGCCGAAGAGCACGGGCGTCACACGGCGCCCCGGGAACAACGCCGCGTAGGTGCCGGCCAGAACCTCGGGCGTCTGCTCGGACGCCACCGCCAGCGCCCACTGCGCGCCGCGCACCATCGGCGTGTGCCCGGTCGCGAAGGCTCTCAGCCAGACGTGGGCATGCACGTCCACGATGTCGTCCGGCAGGAAATCGGCCAGCGATTCCTGAAAGACGGCGCGGTCGTGGGGGCTTACGCTCAAGTTCACCGTGGCGTTCCCTACTCGGTCGTCGAGAATTCCTGGCTGAGCGACAGGAATTCATCCAGGACCAGACAGGCTGCTCCAGTGCAGATCGCGTCCTGCCGAAACTGCGACAGTCCGATCAACAGCGAGGCCTGGGTCGCCGGCAGCGCCTGAGCTTTGACGCCTTCGATGACGTCTTCCAGGATCAGCTCGCCGATCTGCAGACCCGCCCAACCGCCGATGATGACCCGTTCTGGATTGAAGAGATTGACCAGGTTTGCGATCCCGGCGCTAAGGACACGCACCGTATCGCCCACAGCCGCCTTTGCTGCCGCGTCGCCTTTGCGATAGGCTGTGATCAGGCGCTCGAGCGCGGCCACCTGGTCGCCGTCAGCCGACGTGAGGCCGTTGCTGGCATGCTCGCGCCAGCTGGTGAGGATGCCCGGCACGCCCAGGTAAGAGTCAAGGCACCCATTGCCGCCGCAACGGCAGGTGCGGCCATCCAGGCTGACCTTGGTATGTCCCCACTCGCCAGCGCTGTTGGCTGAGCCTCGGAACAGACGACCCTGGGTCACCACGCCGGCGCCGACGCTGGTTCCCAGCAGAACCACGATGATGTCCTGCGCGCCGCGCCCGACGCCGTACCAGGCCTCGGCCAACGCCATCGCCTTAGCGCCGTTTTCGACGAAGACCGGCAGGTCGATTGCGTGGGCGATCCGCTCCGCCAAAAACTCAGCCCGCCACTCCCAGGTCGATGCGTTCCCAACCAGGAGCGGATGAGGCTCGACAATGCCGGGGACGCCGACGCCGATTCCAAGGACCTTGTCGCGAGGCAGATCCGCGATGAGCTCGTCCACCCGGCGAGTGATCACGGCGATGTGGGGCTCGGGCGTCTTCACGCCCGGCGAGATCGCGTCATAAGTGGCTTTGAGCTTGCGTCGCGAGAGGTCAAACAACACAAGCTGAACGTGTGTCTCGTCCAGGTCCACGCCGATCAGGTAGCCGTAGTGGGCATTGATGTCGAGAATCGCACGGGGCCGCCCACCCCGCGATTTGGTCGCCCCGGTCTCGAGCAGAACGCCATCCTGGATGAGCGCCGTGACCACATTGGTGACGGTGCTGGGGCTAAGGTCGGTCTGTTGGCTCAGTTCCAGGCGGCTCATCGGCCCGTGGAGGTAAAGGTGGCGGAGCAAAACCGTGTGGTTGAGACGCCGCAAATCGACTGTGCGTTTGGGGACCAGCATGAGGCCTCGATTCACTGGATCAAACCCGCCGATACTTAATTCTAGACTTATTTTATAACTAAAAATAACGAGAGTCAATAGGTTCTGCATGGGTTATGCGCTGCATTCGATACCTATTCTTGACCCCTGTCACTTTGGGCCGGAAGGCAGTGCGCCCCCCGTCGTGCGTCCAGACTGCTGGCCTTCAGGCCCGGCTGCTGAATCGATGAGCACCTGGCCTATTTCTGCCAGACCGCGACCGCCCTGGAGTGCGACAAGACTTGGCGCGTACCGAAAAAGTGACCGTGATCACGCTGCGTGCTTTGGGGAAACGGTCACGCGGGACCGATGCAGCCAAGGGCGCGTTGACCTGCGCCAGGGCCAAATCGGCCTGGCATGCGCGAGATCGTCCTGACTCTGGGCCGGTCGTCGTCCAAGGCCCTCAACACCAACCGCATCGACAGGTCTCCCACCCCAAGATGGCAATCCGGCGCCGACCCGGCCCAGATGCGGGTCTCACTGATGACAGCCTTCTCTAATGAAGGAAGAAAAGATGAAGGGCTGGCCGCCTCATGTGATAACTCGGGCGAACGTCCCCGGTGAGGGCCGACCAGACGGACTTCAGATCCGACCAACCCGCCGGACCCGTGGCGACAGGTCACCAATACGGAAGCGGCCTTCGACACGACCATCTGGTTGCATCGAAAAAGGGCTGGAACCCAGTGGTACACTCCAACAAGCACAATGCTCAATACCGCCACATTGATCACGGAGAGGCTGCGGCGATCGCCGCTGTTTCAGGATGTCGAGGATCGAGACCTGCGTACCGTCGCAGGCAAATGCACACTGACGTCCTATGACAGAGACGCCGGCATCTTCCAGCAAGGGGATCCCTGCACGCAGATTTTCATCGTTGATCGGGGACAGGTCAAGATCGTCTTCCAGGACGAAGACGGCCGCGAGGTCATTATTGAGTTGATCGACGCGGGCCAGGCCTTTGGCGGCGGGGTTTTGCACTTCCCGGCGCAACCGGCGACTGCACGGGCCATGGAACCCAGTACGGTGATCAGGCTATCCCGCGAACACTACGACGACTTCCTGCGCACCTACCCGGCGATCACGCTGCGTCTCCTCAAGATGCTTGGGCAGCGCCACTACACCATGCTCCAGGGCCACGCCCTGGTCGGGACGAGAGTAGAACGACGGATGGCGTACATGTTGCTCAAGGTAGCGGGAACATGCGGCGAATCCATCCAGGATGGAAGTCGAATCACCCTGGCGCTCTCCCGCCAGGACCTGGCCAACTTCTCCGGCACGACTCTCGAAACAGCCATCCGCACCATCTCGCGTTTCACCCACGAGAACCTGGTACGCACCGAACCAGGCGGGCACCTTGTGCTGCTCAACGAGAGGCGGCTCAGGGAGATTGCCCAGGCAGGTTAATGCGGACCCCGCAGGTAACATCACCCGGCTGGTCCATCCGCTCGTAGCCGCAATCACGGCTGTCGTCATCGAGTCGTCGCTCAAACCAGACATTCCTTTTTGTGCAGGCCGAGCGCGCACCGGCCGTGTGAATTCACACACTCGTCGTGTGACGGCCGCCAAAGGTCGTCCTGGCCGCGGAGTTCGACTGTGCCTGTCCTCTCAACCAACCGACGGCAGGATGCTGGATTATGGGTCGCCACCGGCGCCGTGCTCGACGCGAAACACCTATGCTCGCATGGCTTCAGCGGGCACGCTCTGCGGCGAGCGGTGGCCAGTCCATGAAGCGACGTAAGCAATGCACCTGTGCCTGGCGGATACCGGTTTCAAGCCCCGGCGGCTTGCGCGTGAAGAGGGCCATGCACAACCGGTGTCCGGGGGCCTCAACATTGTTCGATTGGCTCTGCCGCTGGAGGTCGATCACCACACAGGTCAACGAGGAAGCGACGGATTTGCAGTTCCTGACGCATCACGATCTTTCGCTGCGTCAACGTGATGAGCCAAGGCGCCAACACCAGGAGAGTGGCTTTGACCAGAAGCTCGGCCCAACCTGGTTCCCGGCCCCACCACGCCGCAATTGCCACCAAGGCGAGGGCAACGACGGCATACCACGGCCCGGGAAGCGCCAATCGTGGCGACCGATGACGAGGATTCGCAAGCCGCTCGTCGACGAGCTTGAGAAATGTCCGATGGCGATGCGCTGCGGCCCGACCCCCGTACTCTTGATCGTATGGCAGCCGACCGCCCCGATCGATCCACCGACACAACGACGCGATATCGGAGTCATGCATGAGCTGAAGCGCGAATGCATCGGCTACCAGTTCCTTTCGCAGGTTCAAGGCCTCACCCGGGGAGAGATGGCGTCGACTCCACGTCCAGGACACAACGGCAAAGGACGCGACCAGACCGACAGACACCCAGGACAACTCGACGGCCAGGAGCATCCACAACGCCCCGGCTCCGCATAACACGGGCATCGCCATCATGAGGAGGGCATCGCTCGAGCTGCCCAAGGAGGCATGCCCGGCCTCATGGAGTGTCGTGAACATTTGGATACCGGACGTTGCCTTCGGCGAGGATTTCAGGAAGACATACGAGCCCAGGTGATCATCGGCGCCGAGTGGAAAGTAGGACTTGATTTGTTGCGGTGCTTCGCATTCTTGACGTGGGCGCACAACAAAGACCCGGAGAGTATCAGAAACCTTCGAGAGCCCCAGAGATCCGAGTCCGACATGGAAAACGCTGGAGAACGGAAGCCGCGTTGGCAGGTCCTGAAGGTGGATCTCTCGAAATCGACAGCACGGATACCGAAGCAGATATCCGGAGAGAAGGTCATACTGGTGCCTGCCGTTGTGAATACCCGCGACAAGTGTGACGACCCACGCCTGAAACAAAAAGGCCAAAAGCGCACTCATGCATGCCTGAAGCGTTGGATGACGCACCAAGACAATCAGGCTGAACACCACAAGGGCCATGCCAAGCAACAGCTGAACCCCGGACCGCAGGATAAGCATTCCTGACAGCTGTCTGCCGGCGTTCGTGCCTACTGCCGGCTATAGATCCGGTGACAGATTCGTGTCACGCGGGTGCGCTGAACAGAGTCCAAGCTGGTCTCGACCCGCTCCTCCACGATGCTTTCGAAAACCGCACAAGTCGGCGCTTCCTTATCATTCTTCTTGAGTAGGGTGTACAACTCGAGGGCCGCCACGGCAAATTGCGCGGCGACAGTCAGCGCAGCCATCGTGGTTCCAAGGTCGATGGACGATCCCCCCTCAGCCCGTCCAAAAGCATGTCCGGCTGCGATATCTTCCACTACTTCGTCGCCAAGTAGCTCGGCTTCTACCGGGAAGGCTTCCTGGAGCACGGCTACGATCGGCGCCAGTGTGCTGTCAGATGATGTCATTGCGCGGCATTCCTTCCTGATCCTGCCAGCGCAAGGCCGGCAATACGAACTGAGCGTTGGGAATCGGCATCCTGCCGTCTGGCCCAGCACTCGGGCGCGCAACACCTAGCCAGACCTCAAACGGCGCACGAGACGCTTGACGATCAGGTCCGCCCGCAGATCTCGTTCACCGGTCGCGGCCAGCGCCATATAGAAACAGATTTGTTCGGGTAGTTCTTGATCCTGCATGCGTTGCAGGGCCAGTGTAACGACTTGATCAAGATC
>CAYZRP010000192.1:0-9193 GCA_964480865.1 uncultured Anaerolineales bacterium
ACCCTTCCTCCCTACCGTGCGCTTATGTTACCCCGGGGGTTTGCCAACAGCATCATCTTGTGCTTGCACATCCCTGAAAGCTAACTGCTCAAGACGCGACACGGCTGAGTACAATCGATGGTCACGGCCGCTGTCGGCGTGGGGGGATCGATGAAGCCAAGAGACATCGCAGACTATGTTTTTCTCGCGCTCGTGTGGGGCGTGTCGTTTCTCGTACTGTTGAAGGTCGTCGCCGCCTTTGGATGGATCGGCGGTGTGGCGTTCCGCTGTTTCGTGGCGGGAATGACCCTGTTGGTGGTCGCGCTCGTGACGCGCCGACGTCTCGACTTCTCGTCGGGCTGGTGGCACTTCGCCGTGGTCGGCGCGACAACGGTCGCCGGCCAACTGATCGGTCTCTCGTATTCCACTCCTCGGATTGGCACGGCAATGGCCGCGATCCTTGTCGCCGCGATCCCGTTGTTCTCGATGATCATCGGTCAGATCTGGGGCCTCGAGTCGCTGTCAATGATCGGGCTGACGGGGCTCCTTCTGGGCATCGGTGGGATTCTGCTCCTCGTCGGGTTTCCGGCGGTGGTCATCACCGGCGACTTCATCATGGGCTGTCTTGCCTCTGTTCTGGCCGCGTTCTGCGCGGCCTTTGGCAGCAACTATGCCAGTCGCTATCTGCGAACGGTCGGGTCGCTCGAGATCACAATGGCGTCGTTCCTGTGGGGAGGGGCGATGACACTGCCGCTGCTTATCTGGGTGCCCGTTCCGCGCGCGACAGTCTTGGAGGACATCGGTTATCTGTTGATTGCCGGCGCGATCATGAGCGCGCTCACGTACGTCATCTATTTCCGTCTTGTGGCCTCGATCGGGGCGACGCGCACGATCACGGTTGAGTTTGCTGTGACGGTGGTGGCGGTCTTTGTCGGCACTGTGTTCCTGGGTGAGCCGCTCACCATGATCCAACTTCTCGGTGCTGTCGCGATCGTGGCCGGCTGTCTGCTGGTGTTGGGCCTGTTCCCGGGCCTGACCCGTGTCAGGTCTCGCAGCCGTCCTGCGACCGAGGGCGAGCCCTGATCGGATCTCGCCTTGCGCATAGCCATTCCCTGACAACGGGAACGGGAAATCAGCTGTAGACATCCTGGGTGAGGTTGCGGATACTCTCTCCGTGATCCTTGCCACCTACAACCTGCGACACGGCGGCCGTGCCGGTCAACGCCTTCACTGGCGACGCCTGCTCGACGCTTTCGACCCCGACGTGCTCCTGCTCCAGGAGACCCTGGATCCGGCGCTCTACCTGTCAGCCGATGAACTGGCGCATTGCGCCGACCGGATCCTCTGGCAGCCGCTACCGGCGCGTCGGTGGGGTAGCGCGATCCTCGTCAAGGAAGGATCGCTGCGGCCCCTGACCGTGCCGGGCTTCGAGGGCTGTGTCGTCGGCGCCGAGATCACGGGAACGCCCTGGTGCCATGCCACCGGGCGACCGTTGCGCGTCTTCAGCCTGCATGTGCCGGCGCCGTATAAGCGCCCGATGAACGCGATCCTTGATCATCTGGCGACGCTCGACGATGCCGCCGATCTGGTCCTGGGCGGAGATTTCAACCTGGCCACCGGTGTGCGTCACCAGACGGAGCCACTCCCCAGCGATCCACCCTGGCTGTTGCAGCGCCTGCGTCGTTCATTCAACCTGCTCAGCTGCTGGCAGGCCGTTCACCCCAACCGCGATCTGGCGCAAACCCTGCGTTGGTCAGGCAACCCAGCCGCGCCCTACCACTGCGACGGGATCTTTGTGCCTGCTTCGTGGTTCAGGCATCTCGACGACTGCGAAGTCATCGCCGGGCCCGAGTGGGACACGCTCAGCGACCACAATCCCGTCGTCGTCTCGCTCGGTGAGGGACGTCTGTTGCCAGAGCAACCGCCGTCAGGGCGCCGCACGTTGAAACGGCGTTGAGCCCGGCAGCATCCCCAAAGCGCTATGGTCGAGGTGCTCGCGGATGTAGGCGAAGAGGGCGGCAGCACCTTCCAGACAACGCCAGCTGCGTTGCGTGAGCGCCTGCTCACGTCGCGCGATCGCGGCGAGCGTCCGTTGCGGATGGCCGGCTTCGAGTTCCTGCAACGTCAACCGAATCGCATCGAAGTCATGATCGGCTCCACGGAGCAGGGCGATGACCCTCAGAAGACGCATCTGACGCTCGTCATACAGCCGGTATCGGTTGCCCTGATCTCGCATAGGGCGCAGGAGCCCGCGCTGTTCCCAGAAGCGCACGGCCGATGGCCGCACGCCGACGGCCCGGGCGGCTTCGCTCACCGTCAGCCGGCCACCGTGCGGCGACCCCGCCGGCGACTGGTGGGCCAGCAAGTCGAGGGCGCCGCGTGTGGTCTCGAGTTGTGCTCGAGTCTGAGCCAGCTGCACATGCCGCTCGTCGATCATGGCCAGGGCGTCGGCGATGCGGCCGGCGTGCAACGACTGCATGATCGCACGGGCTCGTTCGCTTCCAAATCCGTCGATCAACTTGCGCGCTGTCAGCAGCGCCGCCAGATGACGGGCCGTATACAGTCTGTAGCCGGAAGTGCTGCGTTTCACAGGCGGCAGAAGCCCCGCGGCTTCGTCGTTGCGCACCTGTTGGACACTCAGGTTGGCGGCTCTGGCCAGCTGTGCCGTCCGCAACGGCTTTTCAACACTCATGTGAAACCTTCAAGGTCCTATAGAGGGTAAGGGCGAAAAAGGATGCTCCATCCATGCCTCTGAGGCTCTCAAGCCTCAAGACTTGCATCTATGTTCTAGAATGGCATTGTATCCCGATTGTTTGGCCCGTCCCACAAAACTGGTTCAGGAGTCACCCATGTCCGATCGTCAGTTCATCGAAGTGCGTGGCGCTCGCGAGAACAACCTCAAAGACCTCTCGCTCGACATCCCCAAGCGGCAGATCACGGTCTTCACAGGGGTGTCGGGATCCGGCAAGTCGTCGCTGGTGTTCGACACGATCGCGGCGGAAGCCCAGCGCCAGCTCAATGAAACCTTCACGGCTTTCGTCCAGGGCTTTCTGCCAAACTATGGCCAGCCGGATGTTGATCACATCGAGCACCTGAACGCGCCGGTCATCATCGACCAGAAACGGGTTGGCGGCGGATCGCGGTCGACCGTCGGCACTTACACCGATATCGCCGCGCTGCTGCGTTTGCTCTTCTCGCGCGTGGGCCAGCCCTTTGTCGGCCCGGCCTATGCTTTCTCGTTCAACACGCCTCAAGGCATGTGCCCGGAGTGTGAGGGCATTGGCCGCACGGTGCAACTCGACCTCGATCGACTCCTCAACCGCAACCTGTCGCTCAACGGCGGCGCGATCCTGCATCCCGACTTCAAGGTCGGCAAATGGGTGTGGAAGGCCTATGCCCTGTCCGGTCTGTTTGACAACGACAAGCCGATCAAGGACTACACCGACGACGAACTGCAGACCCTGCTCCATGGCACCGACGCGCGCGTCTCGTTTGGTGAGTTCTCCATGAACTATGAGGGCCTCGTCGAGCGCTTCACGCGTTCCTACCTCAAGAAGGACACGGCGTCGATGTCGGACCGCAATCGAGCCGTCTTCGAACAGTTCACGACGGCACAGACCTGCCCGCTATGCCACGGGGCGCGCGTCAACCAGGCGGTGCTCGCCTGTCGGATCAACGGCTACAACATCGCCGAACTCGCTGACCTCGAAGCGACCGAGCTCATCAACCACCTGAAGGGGTTTAGCGAGCCCGTGGCCGTGCGCCTGGCGGATCGCCTTGCCGAGCGCGTACAGCAGTTGATCGACATCGGACTCGGTTACCTAAGCCTGAGCCGCGAGACACCGACTCTCTCGGGCGGCGAATCTCAGCGCGTCAAGATGATCCGCCACCTGGGCAACAGCCTCACCGACATGCTCTACATCCTCGACGAGCCCAGTGTCGGTCTGCATGCCCGCGACGTCGAGCGCATGAACACGTTGCTCCGCAAGCTGCGCGACAAAGGCAACACGGTGCTGGTCGTCGAACACGACCCCGATGTGATGGCGATCGCCGATCACGTGGTTGATATCGGGCCGCGGGCCGGCATCCACGGCGGCGAGATCGTTTTTCAGGGCGACTATCAGGCCCTCAGACACGCCGATACGCTCACCGGCCAGCACCTCAGCCGCCATGAGCCGATCAAGAGCGAGGTCCGCAAGCCGACCGGCTTCCTCACCGTACGCAACGCGATCCTGCACAACATCAAGAATCTGACCGTCGACATCCCGACCGGCGTGCTGACAGTCGTCACCGGTGTGGCCGGTTCCGGCAAGAGCACGTTAATCAACGACGTGTTCCTCGAGCAGCATCCCGAGGCAATCGTGATCGATCAGGCCAGGGTCACAGCCAACAGCCGCTCGGCGCCGGCGACCTACACCGGCATCATGGACGACATCCGCCAGGCCTTCGCCAAGGCCAATAAGGTCAATGCGTCACTCTTCAGCTTCAACTCTGATGGCAGTTGCCCCAACTGTAATGGCCTGGGCGTGGTCTATACGGATCTGGCTTTCATGGCCGGGATCGCGACCGAATGTGAGGTCTGCGAGGGTAAGCGCTTCAAGCCCGAGGTGTTGGCCTATCACCTGCGCGGCAAGACCATCAGCGACGTGCTCGACATGACCGCCGAGGAGGCGCTGGCGTTCTTCACCGAAAAGAAGATCAGGCCGGTGGTGCAGGCCCTGAACGACGTGGGCTTGAGCTACCTCAGGCTTGGCCAGCCGTTGAGCACCGTTTCGGGCGGCGAGGGCCAGCGCCTGAAGCTCGCGACAGAGCTGCACAAGCAGGGCAGCATCTACGTGATGGACGAGCCGACCACTGGTCTGCACCTCTCCGACATCGGCCTTTTGATGGCGCTCAACGACAGGCTTGTCGACGCGGGCAACACCGTGATCTTGATCGAGCATCACCTCGATGTCATCCGCCAGGCCGACTGGATCATCGACCTGGGTCCGGAAGGCGGGAGCGCCGGTGGCCAGGTGCTCTTCTCCGGCCCACCGGCAGAACTCAAGACTTGCGAGCGCAGCATCACCGGCCAGTTCATCTGACTCAATCCACTGATTGGGGGTGACGGGCGCAGAAGGCACATAACCGGAGCAAACCACCTCAGCGAATCTCTATGAAGGCTGTCGTGTTCCGGACGCCAGGCAAGCCTTGCTCACATCCGCGAGTGAATGGAGATCCGTGCACTCAGCGCCGAAACTAAACGACATCACTCCCGGCCAAAGTGTGTTTGGAGTGCGTTGTGCTTGCGACCGCACGCCGCGCGTTCACCCGCACCGCGTCGGTTCGCTCAAACCTCATGCCTCATTCCATGACGAAAAGGCGGCCGTTCTCGCTGGCGACGTGCAGCACCAGCCGCCCACGGATATCGGTTTCTGAAACCACAGTCGGGCCGCAGGGTTTTTGCGGTTGGGGATCGTCTCGGCGAGCGTCACCCTGCCGATCGACGGGGCTGGAGCGGGTGCCGTCATCGCGCTCGCGAGCGTGGCCGTCGTCGCCGTGCCCCGTCTCACGTTGCTGGGCGCCGGCGTGCTCACCCTCCTCACGCTTGCGCTGCTCCTCGCGGTAGAGCTCCTCGCGACGCTGCGCATCGCCGTCACGATCGTCGGGCTCGTGGTGGTCCTCGTCCCGCTCGTCACGGCAGGGACTGCACGAGCCGGCGCCGGTTTCGCGAACCAGGATCGTGTAGTCGTCAAGCGCGTCCCAGCGGGCGCGGACGGTCCGACGCGTATCCCGCTCGCCGATGGCGATGATCTGCCGCACCCCCAACAGCGCGGCAGCAGCGTTGCGGCCGACGAGTCGCTCGAACACCAGGGTGTTGCGCGGCGCCCGCGCCTTTACGGTGCGCCGGTCGTCACGCGCCAGTGTGGCCACCTCCTCGCGCTCGGCAAAGGCGTCGCGATCGTGGTGGGCGACGTCGTCGTAGACGATCGCGAGCACGCTTGCTTCATAGGCCAGTGGCGAACAGCGGACCTTGAGGTAGAGGGTCGTCAGGTTGTCCGCGCGGTCGCGCACCTCATAGGTTCGAAGCTCGGCAACGTCGGAGCCGAAGGCGGTCCACTCGACATCGGTGCGACTGATCGGGGCCACCGGGCTCGCCACCACGCCGGATAGACTGTCACGGCCCTCGATGACGAGATCGTCGACGATGGGGTCGTAGTGGATGACCACTTCGGGTGCCGTCAGGTCGATGCGCACCGTCATCGAGCGCCGCCTCTCGACGTTCTGGGAGTGGTCGATCGAGCGGAACCCGAACGGATGGACGCCCTCGCCAGAGATGGTCACGGGCGCCGTGTAGGTGAGTGGACCCAGCCCATCGAGGTCGTACTCCGTGCGCGCGACGCCGGAGATGTCGTCCGTGGCCGTCAGGGTCACCGCTACGGCAGTTCGGTTCCATCCTGCGGCATTGGGCGTTGGCCAGAGGCTTGCTGTCGTCACCGGTGGGGTGCTGTCGGGAGGCTTGATCCGGACCTGGTCCGCCGGTGTGAGTTCGCGCGGGATGACCGACGTCGACGGCGGTGCGTAGCCGCCCGATCCGATCGCGCCCCCGCGAAGCTTCAGGATCTGCCAGTCGTTGCAAGGCTGCAGGTCGGTCTGCATCCCATCGCCATTGATGTCGAACGCAACGTTCGCGTTGGTCGGGGCGCCATCGCCGTTCCAGTCGATCGGCCCGGCCGCGTTAGCGACCTGCACGAACGACCCGGGCGCGCCGCCCGCCCCAGGCACCCAGCGCGCGGTCCCGTAGCCGGCGGAACCCGCCCCGAGACCGCTTGTCTCGTTCAGACCCGCCTCTTTCAGCACTGCCAGCGCCACTCGCGAAAAATCAAGCACGAAGACCCCGCCGCGCCGGACCCCCGAGAACTGCCACAGATAGTTCATGACGCTCAGATAGTTCGGCTTGTTGTTGACGCCGTCGCGACCGCCGTGGTCGAGGCCGAGCGCATGCCCGAGTTCGTGCATGAAAGTGCCGGCGGTTTGCAGGTCGGTGACCGCTGCAAAGGTGCCGAGGCTGATGATGAAGTCCGATCCCGGCGTCGAGCGCGCCACGCCGCTGTTGCCCACCGACCCAATCTGATGGGCCGCCACCGCGTAGCGGAAGATCGGCGCACGTCCCGACTTGGTCAGCCCGCCGGCGCGGTTCTTCAACTTGTCGAAGTCGGTCCAGTCGTAGTTGATGTTGCCGGAGCCGTCCACACTGGTGGTGCCGAGCTGTGTGACCTCGCCGACCGCCGCGGCGCGGCTCAGCGCGCCCCAGGTCGCGCCGGTCACGTGGTTCATGACGCTCGTCGGGCCGGCGTCGACGTGCAGATTGATCCCCACCGCGCCATTGCGCGCGATGTACGGCGCGTCGCGGAAGGCGTCGACGACCAGCTTGATGGCGGCCGCGCTCGGCCGATGAGAATGGGTCGCGTCCTCCATCCAGTCCAGGTGGACGAAGATGTCGGGCTTGCCGACGGTCGCGCCCATCGCGGGCAGATCGACGAACTGGGGGCCGACGCCGCCACCCGGGTCGATCGTGGCGCCGCCGGTTTTCCACGAGTCCGGGAGGCCATCGCCGGTCGTCGAGGCGTCGGCGACCACCCAGTGGGCCGTCGCGTCGTTGCCCGAGCCGTCGCCGATGCGAACCACGCTGACGACGTCGGGGCCCGACTGATCGAAGTTGTTGCTGCCGACGAAGGGGTTGTCCCAGTGCAGGCGTACCAGCCCGGTGCTCCCCGGCGTGTCCAACCGGTACCAGACCGTTCCTTCTGTGCCGGTCGCGAAGCCGTCGGATTCGGCGACCCACTGCGCGATCGTGCCCGGCTCAATGCGCGGTGGTGGATTGGTTCCCCAGATGCCGTGCTGGAGGCTGTCGTGGTCGAAGACGAGGGCCACGTCGAACTGGAGGTCGACCTTGATCGTCACGCTGCGAGCGGCCATCTGACAACCTCCTGAGAAGGCTCATTGTGGTGTCAGGTCGTCGCGTTTGTCAAGACATAATTTCATTCCAAGATCGGTACGATTTGAGCCGTCTATACAGGCAGGCTCATCCAGTCGCATCGCCTGAAGACCGTTTCGTTCGATGAGGCTTGGTTCGGCTCGGCCCGGGGGCGAGGACGCGAACCGGAGGGATCTCAGTGGGTAGGCGCTGCCGGCGCGGGCGTGGGCGCCTCCTTCTGGGAATGAAGGCGCAGGTGGGGTCCGTCCGCGGGGCTGTGCAACGAGCGCGATCGTCTCGTCAGGGATCGCGCGAATCGTAAGGATAGGCCCGCCGCCAGACGGCTCGACCGAACGAGACGCCCGTCCGTTTCTCGGCTCGCGCCACGAGAGCGGTGGCCAGCTGGTTGTGACGGTCGATCAGGGCCGGCAGGTCGATCCCCACCAGCTGCCCGTCGGCCACCACCCTGCGGCCGTTGACGATCGAGAGGTCGACCCGCCCGGTCTCGCACAAGACCAGCCCCGCCACCGGGTCGTGCTGACCGCCCGAGAGCGAGAGTTGGCGGGTATCGAAGGCGATCAAGTCCGCGCATCGGCCCGGTTCGATGACGCCGATGTCGTCGCGCCGCAGCAGACGCGCGCCACCCAGGATCGCCAGCTCGAGCGCCTGCGTGGCCGAGAGTGCGTGCGCGCCATGACAGTGGCGTTGCAACAGCAGCGCGCTGCGCACCTCGTCGATGAGGTTCGACGAGTTGTTGGCGGCGCTCCCGTCCACGCCGATGGCGACCGTCGCCCCGGCCTGCAGCAGGTCCGGCACCCGGCAGCAACCCGCGGCCGTATACATGTTCGAGTTCGGACAGTGCGCGATCCCGGTGTGGGTCCGGCCCACGCGCGCCACATCGCTGTCGCTCAGACAGGTCGCATGCGCGAACCACACGTCCGGGCCGACCCAGCCCCATTCCTCGGCCATCTCGACCGACGAATGGCCGTACTTCGCCTGCATGTAGCGCTCGTCTTCGGCGGATTGGGCCAGGTGCGTGTGGCTTCCAACGCCATGCCGGCGCGCGAGCGCGACGCTCTCGCGCATCAGGTCGGCCGTGACCGCGAAAGGCGAACCGGGCGCCAGGTCGATCCGCGTCATCGCGCCGGGCTGCGGATCGTGATAGGTGCGGATCAGGCGCTCGCAGTCCGCCAGGATGTCGTCTTCTCGTTCGACCTGATCGTCCGGCGGGATGCCGCCCTGGCTCTGTCCCATCGA
>CAYZRP010000193.1:0-4436 GCA_964480865.1 uncultured Anaerolineales bacterium
CTGCTTTTCGCGCTTCGCACTCGCTCCACGCTCTACGCTCTACGCTCCACGCTCCTCGCTCCACGCCCTCGCCCCACGCCCCACGCTCCACGCTCCACGCCCCGGATGCTAGAATCCACCTCGCTATGGCCAAGACACGCACCATCTCAACGAAAGACGCGAACCTGCAATCCGCCGTCGCGCAACTGAAGCGCGCGACGGTCACGACCGGCTGGATCCTGATCGGCTACGGCGTGCTGACACAGGCGGTGGGCATCGTGCTGGAGCCGGTCCATCCGGTCGCCGGTCTTGTGTTCATCGCCCTCGGCCTGTTGCTTCTGGTGTGGGGCGACCCCGCCCTGCTCGGCGCGGCCGCCGGCGTGTTCGCGCTCTCGATTGTGCCGACCCTCAACGCCGACCTCGCATTGCTTGGCCCCGATCCCGTCGTGCGCCTGATTGGCGCTGACGCCTTGCTCGAGGTCTTCACGCTCGTCGGGGTCAAACTCTTCCTGGCCTACAGCGCGTTCAACCAGTTCCAGATGTTCCGGCTGTTGTATGGCACCGAACGGATGACGGGCGGCGATCCCAACCTGGCCGTGATCCCGCCGATGGTCCGTAATCGGTCGGATCGCATCGCGGGGCTGGCGCGCTTCGCCGGATTGATCGGCCTCGGGCTGGCCGCCGTGGCGCTGGTCGGCGTGTTCGTTCAACCGGATGCACCGTCAGTGACGGCCCTCGCCGAAACCGGTGGCGCGCTCGGAGGAGCAGCCATAACCTTCGGCCTTGGCGCTGCATTCTCGCCCACCGATCGCCGCTCCCAGGCCATCCTCGGCGTCCTGAGTGGAGCCCTGGGCTACCTCGCAGCTCTGGCCGTGCTGTTGATGCTTTGACGAAGGACGAACGACGAAGGTCGGATGGCCATCCGACCTTCGTCGTTCGTCCTTCGTCCTTCGTCAGCTCAGGCTCGCGTACAATACGCGGCATGTCGCCCCTGAAGGTACGGCCGCCGACGCTTGCCAGTCTGGTCATGCTCCTGGCCGCGGTGGCCTGCGGGCTGCCGGACCTGTCAATTGCGACGCCCGTCCCCTCGCCCACGCCTGTTCAGGCGGCGCCCCTGCCCGCCACGACCCTGACCTTCAAAGCCCACGTCTCAACCGGGACGCCTGCCAGCACGACGATCGCGGCCATGCTCATCGACCCGGTGCGCGGCAACCGCACACTCGTGGCGCTGATCAATACAGCGCCGGGCGAATGGTCGGGCAGCGCATCGGTGCCTGAGGGCGCACTGATCCGCTACCGCTATTTGCGCACGGGGCCGACCGCCGCCGAAGAAGTCACTGGCGCGCGCGCGCCGGTGGCCTATCGTGTGGTGCAGGCCGAAGCCGGCGCGACCGCCGACGACATCGTCGCCGCCTGGTCCGACGGGACACCTGACGCCGGGCAAGGCACTGTGGTCGGCACGGTGCGCAACCGCAACACCAACGAGCCGGCCGCCGGCATCCTGGTGTCGGTCGGCGGACAACTGGCCTGGACCGCCGGGGACGGCGTCTACACGGTCTACAACGTCCCGGCCGGGATGCAGCGCGTGACGTTGATGGCGCCGGATGGCCGACTGCGGCCGCTGCAGGCAATGGTCGCCGTCACGGCCGGCGGCACCAGCACGCTCGACCTCGCCTCGCCGGATCCGAACCAGGTCAGCGTGACCTTCGTGTTCACGCCGCCGTCGGGCACCGAGACGACCTCGGTGCCGCGCCTGATCGGCGATGTGGCGCAACTCGGCGACACCTTCGCGCTGACGGGCACAGGCTCTTCCATTTATGGAGCGCGCGCTCCGCGTCTCTTCCCGTTGGGCGACGGTCGCTTCGCCACGGCCATCCAACTCTACGAAGGCACTGTGCTGCGCTACGCCTATACCCTGGGCGACGGCTACTGGTCAGGCGAACTCGACGCCGCTGGCAGCAAGCGCGTGCGCGAGTACCGCGTGCCCTGGTTCAATGACACCCGCGACGACGCCGGTGTGTCGTGGCATACAGGGCCCTCGCAGCCGGTCGTGTTCGACATCGCCACGCCGGGCAGCACGCCGGCCGACGACGTCGTCGCCATCCAGCTCTACATCACGGACTGGCTGCCGCCGATCCCGATGTGGTCGATCGCGCCCGGCCAGTGGCGCTTCACCCTGCACAACCCGACGGACCTGAACGGCAATCTCACCTACCGCTTCTGCCGCAACTACGCCTGCGGCGCGGCGGATGAGGTGTTGCCCGGTGACGCGCGCGGCCGCAATTTCAGCTTCACGTTGCTGCCGCAATCGATCCGCAACGCCGTCGGCGACTGGCGCTGGTGGGGCGCGGAGCCCGCCGTCAACACCGACCTGCCGGGTTACCCGGCACGCCCCGGCTTCCAGGCCGGCTTCACCTTGAACGAAACCTGGAACCCATCGCAGATCGCGGTGTCGGAGGAACTGGCCTCCGAGATCGCGGCGACTCGCGCCAACACGACCGAGGTGCTGCGCCGCAGCCTGCTGGTGTCGCTGAACCCACCCCTCTACGGCGACGACGCGACCGTCACGATGCCGGCGCAGGATCTTGTAACTCTGGCGCAACAACTGCGCGACCGCGGCGTCGAGACGACGCTGCATCCGATCACCTGTGCCTACACGCCGTATGGCAACTGCGAGTACTGGAACGGCGCGCCGACAGCGCAGCCTGGCTGGTGGGACAGCTGGTTCGTGGCCTACTCACGCATGATCCTGACCCAGGTGGATGCTGCCAATCGCGCCGGCGTCTCAGCGATCATCATCGGCGACTATCGCCTGCGGCCGGCCCTCCCCGGCGAGCCCGAAGCGCCGGGCAACGCCGATGCGCAGTGGCGGCTGCTGATCAACCAGGTGCGCTCACGGTTCCGCGGCCGCATCGGCTTTGCCTTGTTGCTCGGCCAGAACGTGTGGCCGAACCCGCCGGTGTTTCTCGACTCGGTGGACTTCATCCGTCTGGAGACGTGGGCGCCGCTTGGCGCATCCGGCGCGGCCAACGTCGCCGACGTGGCCTTCGCGGCCTCGGCCCTGCTCGACAGTCAGGTCGCGCCGCTCGCGACGCGCTTCGGCAAGCCGATCATCCTCGGCGCGGCCTACGCGAGCGTCGACGGCGGCGTGACCCAGTGCGTGCGTCAGAGCGACGGCAACTGCGCGCTGGTCAACGTCTTCGATCCCGACGCGCCGCGCAACGGCTTCACGCTCGATCTCGCCGAACAGGCCGACGCCTACAACGGCCTGATGGTGGCCGTCGCCGGACGGC
Organism: uncultured Anaerolineales bacterium; assembly: GCA_964480865.1. Taxonomy (GTDB): domain Bacteria; phylum Chloroflexota; class Anaerolineae; order Anaerolineales; family UBA6663; genus UBA6663. The sequence goes on from CAYZRP010000193.1 coordinate 3,273, forward strand.
CGTACATCATGGGCTTCTCGCCGCTCGGCTACAACCCGTTGACGGCGCTGCGCGATCAATCGCTCTCGGTGCGTGGCAAACCCGCTGAGAAGATCCTGGCGGCGTGGTACGCGCGGCTAAAGTGAGCGAAGGGCGCATCGAACAAACCGCGCCTCGCCCCTCGCCCCTCGATCATTCATAGTCCCAGAACCAGAACGCCAGCGCCTTATACGGCCCCCACGTTTCGAAAACGGCATTGATCTCGGCGGCGCCGACTTTGCGCCCGCCGAAGAAGTGTTGCGATACGGCCGCGACGGCTTCGGTGTCGACGCCGATGTAGTCGTGGCGGCCGAGGCAGTTGAGGAGCGTGTGCGCGGCGTACGGCCCGATGCCGGGCAGTGTCAGCAGATCGCGCCGAAGGTCGTCGGTCGGCCGGGCCGGATCCTGCAAGGCTGCGAGATCGATGCGGCCAGAAGCGACGCGGCGAGCGAGATCGAGCAGATAGGGCGCGCGATAACCGAGGCCCAGGCCACGCAGAGTCGTCTCGCGAGTGCGGGCGAGCGTCTGTGGCGTGGGGAAGGCGCGCGGTTGCGGCGGCGTTGAGCCTTCTAGGGGTTTGCCGTAGCGACGCACCAGAGCGGCCGTGAGACGTCGCGTGCCCGACCACTGGATGTTCGTGGTCATCAGCGTGCGGACGACATCCTCCCAGAATGTGGTCGAGCGCAACAGCCGTCCGACGCCGTTGGCCTCGACGTGGCTGAGGCGCGGTTCCCGCCGGGCCATGGCGTAGAACGCGGCGTAATCGGCGTCGAGGTTGAACATGTAGCGAGCGCGGGCGGCCAGTTCGGCCGCTTCGGCCTTCGTGAGCCGGCCCGGGACGTCGACGGCCAGGCCATCGGGCGCCGCCGAAAACGTCAGTGAGACGACGCGGCCAGTGCTGAGTTCGTCGGGGCGCCAGAGCGTCTGGGTGGCCTCGTCCCACACATTCGGGGCGAGCTGGACCCACCCGTGCGAGTGGATGACACGCTCGAAGTTGAACGGCTGGCGGGCGGGGAGGATGAGACGCATCGTTGGATTGTAGTCAAAGAAATCGGGAGTGCCGCGATGTGTCCCCATGTACGGGGTTTGCGGACAACGGGGCACAAAGCGACACACCCGATTGGATGGCTTTAAATACCAAAGATG
>CAYZRP010000193.1:4446-9079 GCA_964480865.1 uncultured Anaerolineales bacterium
CGATGTCCGGCTTTGCCGGACATCGGGACACATCGCGACACTCCCGATTTCTTGGCTTAAAATACCTCTATGCTTATCGCTCCTTCGATATTCGCTTCGATCGACCTGCGCCGGCTCGGCGACTACATCGGCATGGCCGACAGCGGCGGCGCCGACTGGATCCACCTCGACGTCATGGACGGGCACTTCGTCCCCAACATCAGTTTCGGCCCGGTCCTGGTCGAAGCCGTACGCCAGGCGACGACGTTGCCACTCGACGTCCACCTGATGATCACGGACCCCGAGCGCTACATCGACGCCTTCGTCAAAGCCGGCGCCGATCGTGTCACCGTCCACGTCGAGGCCACGCCGCATATCTACCGCGCGCTCGACCAGATCCACGACCTGGGCAGGCTCGCCGGCGTCGCGCTCAACCCGGGCACGCCGGCCGAGGCCGTCTCCGAGCTCCTCGACAACGTCGAGCTTGTGCTGGCCATGACCGTCAGCCCGGGCTACTCGGGCCAACGCTTCATCCACGCCATGTTGCCCAAGATCGAACGTCTGAGCCGCATGATCAAGGCCAGCGGCCGGCCGATCCACCTGCAGGTCGACGGCGGCGTCGATGCGACCACGGCCCCGCTCTGCCGCGCTGCCGGCGCCGACGTGATCGTGGCGGCCAGCGCCGTGTATAAGGCCGGGAAACCGGTGGCGGAGGCGATCAAGGAGCTTCGTGGAGCGTGAGGGCGTGGAGCGGAGAGCGTGGAGCGGAGAGCGTCAACGCTGCCGCGCGGTAGCGTTGACGCTCCACGCTCCACGCTCTACGCCCTCACGCTCTCCGCTCCACGCCCTCACGCCCTCACGCTCCACGCTACCCGGTCTTTTGGTATCATTCAGCCCGCTGCAGGTTCGGCCAGGTTGCCGGAGCTGCCCCAAAGAGCCATGCCAGAAGAAATCAACCCCCTTGGAAGGATCGAGGTTTCGCCGATCGCGATCGCAACGGTGGCCAGCCATGCCGCGCTGCAGGCCTACGGCGTCGTCGGCATGGCGCCCAAGAACGTGTTCAACGGCCTGACCAACATCCTGACCCGCGATCCGCGCCAGGGCGTCGACGTGACGCACCGCGCCGCCGGCCTGGTGATCAACCTGTACGTTGTGGTGGAATTCGGGACACGTGTCTCGACGGTCGCCAATAGCCTGGCGAATAGCGTCCGTTTCAACGTCGAATCCACTTTCGGGCTGACCGTGGACGAAGTGAATGTACACGTCCAGGGTCTGCGCATCAGCACCCCCGACGCGTGAGAAGTCCCTGATGACCGCTGCCGAGACCGCACCCAAACCCTTCCCCGACCTTTACAGCTGCAACGGCCCGCAGTTCAAACAACTGGCCGAAGCCGCGTTGCTCTGGCTCGAGACCAACAAAGAGCTGGTCAACGCGCTCAACGTCTTCCCGATCCCTGACGGCGACACCGGCACGAACATGTCGCTGACGATGCAGGCCGCCATGCGCGAAGTCTCGTCGGTCACCGACCGCAGCGCGGGCCGCGTCGCCCACGCCCTGGCCCACGGCGCCTTGATGGGCGCGCGCGGCAACTCGGGCGTGATCCTGTCGCAGATCTGGCGCGGCTTCGCGCGCGCCATTGACGGCAACGAGACGATCGATGCCCCGCTCTTCGCCAGCGCGCTGCGCGAGGCCAGCACCACCGCCTACCGCGCCTCGGTGCGCCCGGTCGAGGGCACGATCCTGACCGTCATCAAAGATGCCGCGCTCGCCGCCGAAGACGCGGCCACCCGCCATCGCGAACTGCGCACCCTGCTCGAACGCATTGTCTCGGCCGCGCACACCTCGGTCGAGCGCACACCCGAGTTGCTGCCGGTGCTCAAGCAGGCCGGCGTGGTTGACTCAGGCGGCAAAGGCCTGACGATCATCCTCGAGGGCATGCTGCGCTACATGCGCGGGCTGCCGCTCGATGTCGCCGTCGAAACCGGCTATCGTCCGCTCAAACTCGACGCAGTCGGCGCCGCCATGGAGACGATCGAACCCGGTCAGGAGTGGGAAGTCATTGTCGACTTCAAGCCCAGAAGCGTGGTCGACCTGCCGTCGATGTACGGGCGCCTCGAAAACATGGGCACAGCCATCCAGGTCGGCGAGGGCGACGGCATGTTCCGCGTCCATATCCATCTCCTGAAGAGCCGGCGCTACGAGCCACTCGATCTCGCCGAGGAACTGGGCACGATCACCAACGTCCACATGGAGAACCTGCTGGCTCAGGTCGAGGGGACCGAGATCGAGCCGCTGCAACTGGCAACTGTCACCGCCGAACAGATCGGCGTGGTCGCTGTCTCGCCCGGCGATGGCCTTTCACGCGTGTTGGCCTCGCTCGGCGCCGCCGCGATCGTCGGCGGCGGGCAGGCCCAGAACCCGTCTACGGAAGACATCCTGCGCGCCGTCGACGACCTCCCCTGCGAGCGCGTGATCATCCTGCCCAACAACAAGAACATCATCCTGGCCGCCAACCAGGTCCTGGCGCTCTCGTCGAAGCAGGTGCGCGTGGTGCCGAGCCGCTCGGTGCCCCAGGGCATCGCGGCCCTGCTCCAGCTACTGCCCGACGGCGATCTCGGGCAGGTCTCGAGCGCCATGGAACACGCGATCTCACAGGTTCATACCGGTGAGGTCACGGTGGCCACTCGCACCGTCGAACTCAACGGTGTCGACATCCGCGACGGCCAGCACATCGGTCTGCACAATGGCCAGATCGTGGTGTCAGGCGACGGCCTCGAAGACACGCTGTTCGCGTTGTTCGAGAAGATGGATGCTGGTAGCCACGAAGTGCTGACGCTGTACCGTGGCAACGATGTCTCGGAAGACGATGCCGCCGCTCTGGCCGCCAAGATCAGCGAACGCTATCCCGATCTCGCCATTGAATCTCATTTCGGCGGGCAGCCGCACTATCCTTACATCCTGTCGCTCGAATAGCCGCCGCAATCAAAGATTGCGAACAATCGAAGATTGATAATTTCCGCCCGGCGTCGGCCACGCAGGTCACCGCCGGGCGGATTGGATTGAACGCAGCATGCACATCCTCACCGATACCTGCGCCTACTTCGCCACGCCGCGCTTCGCCAAGGCCCACAACGTCACAGTCATGCCGATCCGCATCCGGCTCGGTGCCGATGTCGTGCGCGAAGATGAGATCACGGCTCTCGAGTTGTTCGACGCCGTCCTCACGCGCGGCGTCGTCCCCGAGTTGATCCCGCCCACGCAGCAGGAGTTCGCCACGGCCTTCGAGACGATCGCGCGTCAGGACAATGTGATCATGTCGATCCATTGCACCAACCACCTCTGCCCGATGCCGACTCAGGCGCGGCTCGGCGCCGACCTGGTGCGCGGCCGGACGACCGTGCACGTGATCGACACCGGCTCGGTCTCGCTCGGTCAGGGCCTCGTGGTCGAAGCCGCCGTCAAAGCCGCCGAGGCCGGGCTGACCCTGGAGGATGGGATCCGGCTGGCGCGCGGCAAGATCCATCAGTTGTATTCCGTGTTCTTCAGCGAGTACCCGGCCCATCTCGGTCGGGGTGGTCAACTGGGTGCCGCTCACGCCCTGATCGGCCAGATGCTCGAAGTCAAACCGATCCTGAGCCTTGAAGAGGGCGAGTTCGTGCCGATGGAGAAAGCTCAGACGCGCGCGGCAGCACTCGAGAAACTCGCCGAGTTCTCTGTGGAAGTCACCGACATCGAGCGCGGCGTGATCCTTCAGGCCGAGCCGCAGCGCACGGCCGACACGCGCCAGTTGCTCGACCTGCTGGCCTCTGAAGGCAGCGAGTACGACTGGCCTCTCGCGCCGCTGGCTCCTTCGCTCGGCGTCTTACTCGGGCCGGGTGCCATGGGCATTATGATCGCCGAGCGCTCCGCATCCGAGTGATCCATCCGGCTTCTTGCCACGAATTGCACGGATTGATTCGAATTGGCACGAACAAGGATATGGGCGACACACTGGGTTGCGGTCAGCAATGCATCTGGCATTCGTGCCCCTTCGAACCAATTCGTGCAATTCGTGGCAGAAGCCGTTGCTGTTGCGAGTTCGCCTCTAGCCGTGTAGTACAATCGTTCCATGCTGCCTTCACTCGCCCAGTTGCAGAAGGTTCTGCAAACCGAAGTCGGGCTCAAATACGCCAATAAGGCCGTCATCGGCGGCCTCCCCAAACTGATGACCTTCTGGGAGCCGAACGCGCGCCGCGACGGCCTCTCCGACGAGTTCATCAAAGACGTGGCCAGCCGGCTGCGCACGTACGTCGAGACCGATCTCGAGCGCCGCCCTGCCGCGCTTGGCGAGATCATCGACGTCATCAAGGCCGAAGACGCGAAGCGCACCGCAGCCGAGCGTCGCCCTGAGCCGGCCCGGCCCACACCTCCTCCCGCCCGTCCACGCGAACAGGCTCCCCGCCGCGATGAGCCTCGCCGCGAGGGATCTGGCGATCGGCCACGCGAGGCCAACGCCGGTCAGCGCCAGCGCCCCGACACGCCCGAGCGCGGTGAGCGACCGCCTCAGGGCGAGTCGCGTCGCGAGCCCCGGCCCGAGCGCGGTCAGCGCACCGACCGCCCGCAGGAAGGCCGACCGCCACAGGAGCGTCGCGATCGACCCGAACGGGACGTTCG
>CAYZRP010000194.1:0-8939 GCA_964480865.1 uncultured Anaerolineales bacterium
CGCGAGGAGGTCGGGCGCTCTGGATGACACGCCACGCGAGGGTTGGGTGCTCTGGATGACACGCGGCGCATGGGGAAGGCAACGCGGCGTTGCCGACAGGCTTTGCGACCCGCCAGATTCGAAACGACAAGAGTGAAGGGTCGCTCAACCTTCGTCTTTCGTCATTCGTCTTTTGTCGTTCCGCTGTCCGCCGTCTGCGATCGCGCAACAGGCGCTGCTGCAACCTGTCGCCGCACCGCGGTGACCCAGCGCCGCACCGGACCGAGGCGAAACACGAAGAGCGCGGCCAGGACGGCCGCATACCACCAAGGGTCGAGGACGCCGACCTTCACCAGCCAGACGTAGTGCACGATCGCCAGAATGCCAGCGAGATACACCCAACGGTGCAGGCGCTTCCAATTACGACGCAGGCGGCGCTGCATGGCGTCGGTCGACGTTGCCACCAGCGGGATCATGATCAACAGCGCCCCGAGGCCAGCCAGCGCATACGGCTTCGTCAACACGGCGTCGGCCAGGAGCTCAGGATCGAGGCCGTAGTCGACCACCACGAAGATCAGGAGATGGATGAAGGCATATACGAAGGCATAGATGCCGAACCAGCGGCGTAACGGATTCAGCGCCGAGAGGCCCGTGACCGTCACCACCGGCGTGACAGCCAGGGTCAGGAGCAGGAAGACGAGAGCGGAGAGGCCGGTGCGCAGCGTCACATCGCGGATCGGATCCGGGCTGAGCCCATCACGCCAGACGTCGAACGCAAACAGCGCGATCGGCACCAGCGCACCGAGATGCACGGCGAACTCGAGCCAGCGCTTCGGACTCGGTTTGCGTTTCTGCGGCGCGGGGCGCGGCGCGACGGCCGGCTCACGCTCGAGGGTCGAAGCTTCCATCATTAATCAATAGTTGACCCGCAGGTCCAGGCCTTCATAGAGTGACGAAACCTGATCGCCGTAGCCGTTGAACATCAACGTGTCGCGACGCGTGAACTCGCCGATGCGTCGCTCCGTGGCCTGCGACCAGCGCGGGTGATCGACATCAGGGTTCACGTTCGAGTAGAAACCGTATTCGTTCGGCCCGATCATGCTCCACAATGTGCCGGGCTGTTCGGCAACCAGTTCGATCTTGACGATGGCCTTGATGCTCTTGAAGCCGTACTTCCACGGCACCACGAGCCGGATCGGCGCACCACTCTGCGGGAGCAGATCCTTGCCGTAGAGGCCGGTGGCGATAGTGGTCAGCGGATGCATCGCCTCGTCAAGGCGCAGCCCCTCGGTGTACGGCCACGGGTAGAGCGGGTTGTTCATCCCGGGCATCTCTTCAGGTCGCGAGACCGTCGTGAATTTCACGTACCTGGCATCCGACGTCGGCTCGACCTGGTTCAGGATCTCGGAGAGCGAGAAGCCGTTCCATGGGATCACCATGCTCCAGGCCTCGACGCAACGCATGCGATAAATGCGCTCTTCCGAGGTGAAGGCCTTGCGGATGTCCTCGAGGCCGAAGGTCGTGGGCTTATTGACAAGGCCTGTGACCTCAACCGACCACGGATCGGTTGTGAAGCCTTTGGCCAGGCTGGCCACGCCTTCCTTCTCCGTCGTGAACTCGTAGTAGTTGTTGTAATTCGTGATGCTTTCGAAACTCGTGAGCGCGTCACCCAGCTCATCGGTCTGCCCGGCGGTCTCCGGCGTCGGTCCGATCGCCGTCGGCTCAGCGGTTGGCGCCGCGCAGGCCGCCAGGCCCGCGCCACCGGCTGCCGCCAATGCCAGCTTCAGGAAAGCCCGCCGGCCCGGGCGAGACAGGTAGAGATGTTCGGGTGTGATCTCGGATGATCGGATTTTCATGGCGTTCTCCTTCGGCTTTACCGCTGTTCCTCGTCCAACAAGGCGTTGATCACCTGCTCGGTCTCTTCATATTCGCCCTCGCCGATGTGCACATATCGCAGACGGCCCTGCCCGTCGATCAGGTATATCGTCGGCCAGTAATTGGCGCGATAGGCTCTGAAATTGTCACCGGTGTTATCCTGGACGATCGGGTACGAGATCCCCAGGTCGGCCACCGCCTGCTTCAAGTTGTCGAGATCCGCTTCATACCCGAACTCTGGGTAGTGATTGCCGATCACGACAAGCCCGCGCTCAGCGAAACGGGCGTGCCAGTCCTTCAATGCGGGCAAGGTGTTGCGGCAATTCACGCACCCGAAGGTCCACATCTCGAGCAACACGACCTTGCCCTTAAGCGAGGCCAGCGTCAACGGAGCGTCGGTGTTGAGCCAGGTGTCGCCGACGAGTTCCGGAGCCTGGCCGAGCACTGGAGATTCTACCGTCGGGGTCTGGGCCACTTGCCGATTCTCAAGCGCTGTAGAAACCCTCGGCTCTGTTCCACAGCCAATGAGCGCCAGCCCCAGCAACGCGGCCGCGCAGCTACGAACCGTCTTGATCGACATGAAACCATGATCGGCCCGGGTCGTTACAGGAAGGTGGCCGAATGCTTACGATTTCCTTAAGTTCGCCCCGGACTGCGTAAGGCCTGTAGAATGATTTGCGCTCACGCTCACCGCATGGTAACCGTGACACGATCGGTTGGCGCATCAAACCCGGCTCACGACAAGGGAGCGTTTTTCATGTCTGAAGGAAAGATATTGATCGTGGAAGATGAGCCCAGCCTGCGAGAAGTGGTGTCGCTCTACCTGCGCCGGGCCAACTACGAGGTCGTGGCGGTCGCCGATGGCCAGGCAGCGCTTGACATTCTGCAAAGCGGACCCATCAGCCTTGTAGTGCTCGATCTGATGGTCCCAAAGGTCGACGGCTATCAGATCACCGAGTGGCTGCGTCGACGCGGCGACACGCCGATCATCATGGTCACCGCCCGGCGCGCCGAGAGCGATCGCATCGCGGGTCTCGAGATGGGCGCTGACGACTACGTTGTCAAGCCCTTCAGCCCACAGGAACTCACCAGCCGCGTCCGCGCCGTGTTGCGTCGAACGCGGGCAGCTCCGCCCGATATGCCGGAGCCTACGGCGCTCGACTTCCCCGGCATTCGCATCGAGCCCGGCACGCGCCTCGTTGCCGTCGATGGCGTAAAGCGCAGCCTGACCGCAAAGGAGTTCGATCTGCTCCTCCTGCTGGCTCGTCACCCGCGCCAGGTGTTCTCGCGCGACCAGTTGCTCGATCAGGTCTGGGGCGTCAGCGAGTACGTCGACCCGAGCACCGTGACCGTGCATGTGCGCCGGCTGCGCGAGAAGATCGAGAGCGATCCGTCGCAGCCGCGCTTCATCCAGACCGTGTGGGGCGTCGGCTACAAATTCGAGGTGCCCGAATGAGCGCCCTTCCCTCTCTACAACGGCGGCTCCCGCTCACCGCGCGCCTCGTCGGCGGCGTGATCGCCGCAGTCCTCGGCGGGCTCGCGCTGTTCTGGCTTGTCATGCACCCGCCGATGGGCGACCTCGCGCTGATGACGCTCTTCCTCTCGGTCACGGCCCTGGCCTCCGTGCTGGCCGGTTACGCAGCCTACCGCCTGCGCTGGCTCCAACGCGCGCCCGGTCTGCGCTGGGCCATCACCGGCACCTATGTACTTTCGAGCGCTCTGACTTTCATCAACGTCTGGCTGACGGCGCGCCTCATGTTCACCAATGAGCATGACCTGCAGCTCGCCACAGTGCTGCTGGTCTTCGCAAGCGGCATCGCCATCGCGCTGGGTTTCTTCTTCGCCGAAGAGATCACGGACCGCATCCGATCGTTGAGCGAGACGGCCCGCGGCCTCGCGCGTGGGCGACTCGATCTGCGCGCGCCCGTCGCCGGCCAGGACGAAGTGGCCGCGCTGGCGCTGACGTTCAACGACATGGCCGCCCAGCTTCAGGCCGCCGATCAAAAGCAACGCGAGCTCGATCGATTGCGGCGCGATCTGATCGCCTGGGTCAGCCATGATCTGCAGACGCCGTTGGCGTCGGTGCGCGCGATCGTCGAAGCGCTCGCCGACGGCGTCATCGACGATCCGGCGACGGAGCGACGCTACCTCGCGACCGCCCAGCGCGACATTGAGTCGCTGTCGAGCCTGATCGACGATCTGTTTCAGCTCGCACAGTTGGATGCCGGCGGTCTGACCCTCGAGCCCACCACAGCCGAGGTCTGCGACCTGCTCTCTGACACGCTCGAGGCGTTCAGGCCATTGGCCGCCAGCCGCGGGGTCACACTCGACGGCGCCTGTCAGGACGTGGGCGTCGCGACGCTCGATGTGCGCCGGATCGGGCGCGTGCTGGCCAATCTCGTCGGCAATGCCCTCGACCACACACCGCCAGGCGGAACGGTGAGCGTGATTGGCATAAGGCAGGGCCGCTTCATACGGATCGACGTGCGTGACACCGGTGCCGGCATCGCGCCAGAGAATCTGCCGCACATCTTCGATCGTTTCTATCGGGGGGAACCGGCGCGACAACGCACGACGGGCGGCGCCGGCCTGGGGCTGGCCATCGCCCGCGGCCTGGTCGAAGCCCACGGCGGCCGGATCGACGCCACGTCGAGGCCGGGCTTGGGCGCGACCTTCACTGTGGAGCTTCCGATCGACGGCCCGACCCACCGCCAACCTGGGTGAGCGTCAGCGCGTCCGGCTCGGGGTCGGAGGATCGGCGCGCTTCAAGACAGCCACGAGCGCGCGATACATGGTCAGTCCGACCACGACCACCGCCGCGAGCCAGTACACCATGCGGATCGGGGCCAGCACGGTGTCAGTGCCGCTCAAGAGCCCGTGGACGAGCACAAGGCCAAAGACGCCGAAGGTGAGATAGTGCATCAGGCGCCAGGTCCGTTGCCCGATCATGCGGCGGACGTAGTAACTCAACGTGATCGGCGCGATCAGCCACAGCGCGGTCTGGCCCAGGCCGACCCAGAAGGGCCGGTACTCGCCGCTCGCGAACGGCATGAGGATCTGGCCAAGTGTGTAGCCGATGTATTGGTCGCCGAGCAGGGCGAGTGCATGCACGAGGCCAAAGGCCAACCCCAACAACGACGTATGTTCATGCAGAGCCACGTAGGTCGGCCCTCCCGGCCAGGCGCGCGTGGCCTTGTTTGTGATCCCGAGGCCCAACAGCATCGAGGCCGTGATCAAACCGAACGCCACGAAACTCGACGCCCGCGACAGGTACCAGAAGGCCTTGGGCGTCTCACCCCAGGCTGAGGCCCAGATGATCGACACGCTCTCAGGCCAGATGGCGAGCACGGCCACGACGAAGAGCACAACGGCCATGAGGCTGCCCACGAGCACGCTGAACGGCGCGACGATCAGCGCGGTCTGCTCGAGCGTGTCGAGCCAACCACCTTCACGTGGCGAACCGGATCGGGATGATGGAGACATGGAACTCATGCCACCATCGTCACCCACGACGAGTCCGGAAAACCCATCATCCGACCATCGTCGAGCACCAGAAACGCTTTCAGATCTGGTCGAGACGAAAGCCACGCGCCAGCGGCATCGCTGCCCAGCAGGAACACGGTCTTGGCGGCCACCTCAGCATCGCGCAGGGTCGGAGCCGTGACGGTAACGCAGAGCACGTCGGTGGTCGATGGCTGGCCGGTGCGCGGGTCGATGAGATGGTGGCGCGGCTGACCGTCGACCAGCCAGCGTCGATAGTCGCGGCCCGACGTCGCCACACCGCCGGAGGCCAGCGCGAGCTGCCCGAGATCGGCGTCCTGGATCTGCGGGTCGGCGATCGCGATCGGCCAGGCAGAGCCATCGGCGCGCGGGCCGCTCACCGCGATGTCGCCGCCGGCATCGACAAGCGCAGGCCCAAAGGCGCCGAGTCGATGCACGGCTTCCTGTGCTGCCCAACCCTTGGCTACACCGCCGAGATCCAGCCGATAGCCGGGCTCGAGCGTCACGGTCAATGTGTCATCGTCGAAGTGGAGGGCATCGCCGAGCGACAACTCGACGGGCCGGGCCGCGACGGCCGGCCGCGGCGACACAGACACGCCGTTCGCCTGCTGCACCCACTCGAATGAGAGCGCGTACCCGGCCGCCTCGAGCGAGTCGAGCACCAACGGCGTGACAAGGCCTGCGCTGGCCTGTTCGGCGGCGAGGGATGCGTGCAGCACGTCCCATAACGTCTGGCTGACCACCATGGGCGAGCCGGCCAGCCCGTTCAGACGCATCAACTCACTGTCGGATCGAAAGCGGCTGAGCGCGGCCTCCCAGTCCTCAAACCAACCCGGCACCTGGGAGAGCACGTCGGCGGCTTCGGGAGTTTGCGAATCAATCATGGCCGTCATCTGACAACCCATGGCGCGGAAATGCAGGATGCCCATCTCATCACCTCGACGTTCGCGTGCGTGGCACGAAGAAGTCATTGTTACCGAAGCCCGGTTGGCGCTGCCCTGGCTGGATGATTGTTGGCGTGGGCGCCGGCGTGACAGTGGGTCTTGGCGTCCGGGTCGGCACGAGAGTCGCGGCACCGGATTGGCCCGACGTCGCCGTGGGAGCGCTTGACGTCACTGATGGGATTGGCGTGGGTGACCCAACCACCATCACGTTGGCGCTGATCTGTTGAGGAGCGTTTGTGTTCGCAGTTGCCGTCGTGTCCTGCTCTGCCGCGGGCGCCGAATCCGTCAGCCCGATCAGGGCGCACCCGCCCAATGCCGCCGCGACGGAGGCAACAGTCACTGCAGTTTTTGCGATGGCGATGGCGGCTTCTCGCCGCCGAAGGGTTTGCTGTCGGGTCGTCATGGTTTCGCTGGTCGAACTGAAACGCGCTTCCTTTCCTGTGAACTTGGGCCAGTTTAGACGGAGTTGGTTCAGTCTCTGTTCAGATCTGCCTGAGGGAGTGATAAGGAACCTAATTTTCCGAGGGTTTTGGGGCTGCGCGGCCCGTAAGGGTTTCGTTATCGACCCGCAAGACGTCTGTCAGGCCTATCTCTTAGGCTCGGGTCATCACCCAGCCAAGGAGACCGCAATGACCTCACGAATCCCTCTGTCGATGCTCACGCTTGTGGCGCTGACCCTTGCTGCCTGCGCGCCCGCCGCCAACATGAGCGCCACGCAATCCGCGATGGACGCCATGCACGCCGAGGAGACGACCACAGCCATGCAGTCGATGGCGGCCGACGAAACGCAGACGGCGATGGACAGTATGCATGCCATGGAAACCGAGTCCGCCATGGAGACGATGCACGCGACCGAGACGCAGACCGCCATGGAGATGATGTCGTCCGAAACCGAAACAGCCATGCACGCCGAAGAGACCCAAACAGCGATGGGTGACATGATGACGATGAGCACCGGCATGTTCATGCCGGTCGAGCACCAGGGAGCGGGCACAGCGACCATCGTCGGCTCGATGGACAGCGGCTATCACCTGGAGCTGACAGGCTTCAGGGTGGACGAAGGACCCGACCTGCACGTCGTCCTGACGTCAACGGCCATGGTTGATCCCTCGGTCTCGTCGTTGGCCGATGCCGTGGACCTTGGGCTGCTGTCAGCGACGGAGGGCGACCTGACGATCTCGATCCCGGCCGACGCCGACCTGAGCCGGGTGGCAGCCGTGGTGATCTGGTGCGAGCAATACAGCGTGCCCTTCACGTACGCGCCGCTTGCGACGCCCTGAACGCCGCAAGCGCACGCCACATGCGAAAGGCACGCCCGGGCGTGCCTTTCGCATGTGGCGTAGCCACCGGGCCAGCGGATACAATCAGGTTGTGACCACGACTCTGCCCACACGACCTTCCTTCTGGCGCATCTGGTGGCTGGCAAGTCGCCCGCGGACTTTGCCAGCGGCGGCGGCGCCTGTGATCGCGGGCAGCGCCCTCGCCTTCTACGCTGAGAGCTTCGCCCTGGCTCCGGCGCTGGCAGCCCTGCTCGGCGCGCTCCTGATCCAGATCGGCACGAACTTCGCCAACGACGTCTTCGACTTCAAGAAGGGCGCCGACACGGCCGAGCGTCTCGGCCCGACGCGCGCCACGAGCGCCGGCTGGGTGACGCCCGGGCAGATGCTGGTCGGTATGGTGGTTGCTTTCGGCCTGGCGACGCTATGCGGCCTCTACCTCGTCTTCATCGGCGGCTGGCCGATCGTGCTCATCGGCCTGGCCTCTATCGCGGCCGGCGTCGCGTACACAGGCGGACCGTTCCCGCTCGGCTACAACGGCCTGGGCGATGTGTTCGTGTTCATCTTCTTCGGATTGGTGGCCGTCGCCGGCACGTACTACGTTCAGGCGGGCGCGCCGACGCCGCTTGTATGGTGGATCGCGGTCGGGCTCGGCCTGCTGTGCGTGAACATCATCGTCGTCAACAATCTGCGCGACGTCGAGACCGACAAAAAGGCTGGCAAACGGACGCTGGCCGTTCGGCTCGGGCCGGCGGCGGCACGCTGGCAATATGTCGCCTGCCAGGTCGGCGCCTTCCTGGCCGCCGCGGGGGCATGGCTGAGCCAGAGCGGGCCGGTCTGGGTGTTGCTCACCTGGCTGGCGCTCCCGCTGGCCGTGCGTTGGGCGCGCGTCGTCTGGCGCGAGAACGGCCGCGCACTCAACCCGGCCCTGGCCGCATCCGGACAGATCGAGCTGGTCTACGCCCTGCTGGTCAGCGTCGCTCTTGTGCTCGCGCGCTTCCTCTGAGCCGGGCCACTGCCACAGACAAAAGCGCAAGGGCGCGGGATCCTGTCGGATCCCGCGCCCTTGCGCTTCCCAGACCTGCTCGAACGGCCGATTACTTCTGGACTTCGGGCGAGTTGGGGCTGATTTTCGTCAGGCGGGCCAGGAGGCGAGTGCGGGTCTTGCTGTCGCGCTCGGCCTGTAGACGGGCTTTCAGGGCCTTGACCTTATTGCGCTTGTTGCGGCGCTTGCGAATTTCACGATCGCGTTCAACCATCGGCATGGTGCGTGCTCCTAGAGAGATAGTGGGCCCAAGTATAGCATGGGCTGACCGCTGACCGCTGACCGCTGACCGCTGACCGCTGACCGCTGACCGCTGAC
>CAYZRP010000195.1:0-8681 GCA_964480865.1 uncultured Anaerolineales bacterium
GGACGCGTTTTGTGGTGGAGCTGCCGGGGAGCGTGGAGCGGAGAGCGTAGAGCGTGGAGCGTGGAGCGTAGAGCGTGGAGCGTGGAGCGTGGAGCGTGGAGCGTGGAGCGTGGAGCGTGGAGCGTGGAGCGATCACGCTACCGCGATCTGGCGCGACAGCGTGATCGCTCCCCGCTCTACGCTCCACGCTCTCCGCTCCACGCTTTCAGCGCAGCCCCGCCACCTTGAGCCCGTCCTGAAGCACAGGCTGGACGATGGCCGGGTCGAGGACTTCGCAATACACGCGGATGAGCGGCTCGGTGCCCGAGAAACGGACCAGGCACCAGCCCTGGCCGTCGGCAAAGACGAACTTGAAGCCGTCTGTGGTGTCGATCGACTCCACGGTCAGGCCGCCCATGGTGATTCCGGGCTTGACGGCCGCGACGCGTTGCCGGACGCTGTCGCGCTGCTCGCTCGGGAACTTGGTGTCGATCCGGTCGTAATAGTGCGCGCCGACCTTGTCGAACAGCGACTGGAGCAGTTGCGACGGCTTCTTGCCGGTCTTGACCATGAAGTCGAGGAACAGCAGGTTGCCCAGGATGCCGTCGCGCTCAGGGACGTTGCCCTTGAAGGCATAGCCGCCCGACTCTTCGCCGCCGATCATGGCGTCGGTCTCGACCATCTTGGGCGCCACGAACTTGAAGCCCACGCCGGTCTCGTGCACGGGCACGCCATAGGCCTTGCCGAGCTTGTCGAGCATGTTGCCGCTGCTCAGGGTCTTGACGATCGGGCCGCGCTGGCCGCGAATGTCGAGCAGATAGTACGCCAGCAGCGCGAAGACCTGCAGCTGGTTGAGGAACCGGCCATTCTCGTCGCCGATGCCCATCCGGTCGGCGTCGCCGTCGGTGATGCAGAGCACATCGAAGCCGCGCTCGACCGTGGTCTTAAGGCCGACATCGATGTTCGGCTGGATCGGCTCAGGCCGTTTCATCTCAGGGAACGACGGGTTGCGCACGGCGTGGATCTCCTCCACGACCGTCTTGCCGCCGCCGAGCAGTCGCGGGAACCAGCCGCCGCCGTTGCCCCACATCGCGTCGACCATCACCTTGAAGCCGGCGTTCCGAATCGCATCGAGGTCGACGAGCTTCTTGAGGTTCTCGATGTAAGCGATCGAGGCGTCGAACGTGCGGACGAGCCCCTGCTTCTCGGCTTCAACGAACGGCATTGTCTTGACGCCTTCGCTGCCCGGGATCAGGCTTTCGATCAGCTTGAGGCCCTCGGGGTCGATGGCGCCGCCATTGGGGTCGCGCACCTTGAAACCGTTGTCGGTCGGCGGGTTATGCGACGCCGTGATATTGATCGCGCCGACCGCCTTCTTGTCGACGACGGCATAGGCGATCACGGGTGTCGGCGTCGGGCCGTCGGTCAGCCAGACCTTGAGGCCGTTGGCGGCCAGCACCTCGGCCACCGCCGCCGCGAAGTTCTCGGAGTGGAACCGTTTGTCGTGCCCGACCACCACGTCGCGGCCGGCCCAGCCCTTCGACAACAGATACGCCGAGAAACCCTGCGCGCAGCGCCGCACGTTCGCGAAGGTGTAATCCTCGGCGATGTACCCGCGCCATCCATCGGTTCCGAACTTGATCGTCACTTCCTCGAGCATAAAACCTCCAGGAATTGGTTACTGGCTATTGGTTATTGGCTATTGAAGACTCCGTTGTCTTGGATCTCCAATAGCCAATAGCGAATGACCAATAGCCAATGGTTTAGACTGTGCGTCCCGTCTTGAGCGCCTCGAGATCGGCATCCACCATCATCTCGATGAGGCCCTTGAAAGTCACGGCCGGCTCCCAGCCGAGTTTGGCGCCGGCCTTGGCCGGATCGCCGACGAGCAGATCGACCTCGGCCGGGCGCATGAACTTCTCGTCAATGACGACGTGCTCCTGCCAATCGAGGCCGACGCGGCCGAAGGCCACTTCGCAGAGCTCGCGCACCGAGTGCGTCTCGCCAGTGGCGACCACATAGTCATCGGGCTCGGGCTGTTGCAGCATCAGCCACATGGCATTGACGTAGTCGCCGGCGAAGCCCCAGTCGCGGCGCGAGTCGAGGTTGCCAAGACGCAACTCCTTCTGCTTGCCGAGCTTGATGCGCGCGACGGCGTGGGTCACCTTGTGCGTGACGAACTCTAGGCCGCGGCGCGGGCTTTCGTGGTTGAAAAGGATGCCCGAGCACGCGAACAGGTTGTAGCTCTCGCGGTAGTTCACTGTGATCCAGTGGCCGTAGACCTTGGCGACCCCGTAAGGGCTGCGCGGATAAAACGGCGTCGACTCGCGCTGCGGCACTTCGACCACTTTGCCGAACATCTCGCTCGAAGATGCCTGGTAGAAGCGTATCGCCGGGTTGACCTGGCGGATGGCCTCGAGCATACGGGTCACGCCCAGGGCCGTGAATTCGCCGGTCAGCACCGGCTGCTTCCACGACGTCGGCACGAACGATTGAGCGGCGAGGTTGTAGACCTCATCGGGCTGGTATTCGCGGACGACATCCACCAGTGAACTCTGGTCGAGCAAATCGCCCTGCACCAGTTCAACGTCGTTTTGGATGTGAAGGATCCGGTCGAAGTTGATCGTGCTGGTGCGGCGCACCATCCCCACGACCCTGTATCCCTTTGCCAACAATAATTCGGCCAGGTAGGATCCGTCCTGGCCGGTGATCCCGGTAACGATTGCAGTAGGCATGGTGTGATGTATCCCCCCGAACAAGTGGTTATCAGGCAGACGGCGTCGCGACGTCGACCTGGGTTCTTTCGTAATCGAGCAGATCACTCAGGCTCTGGTCGAACGTCACGCGCGGTTGCCAGCCGGTCGCGGCCCGCAGTCGACTCGCGTCGCAGACGACGTCTGGAACGTCAGCGGGCCGAAGCCGGGCTGTGTCGGTCTCGATCGATATCTTGACGGTCGACAGGCTCAGCAGTCTGTCGAGCAGCGAACGAATGCTGTGTGACGCGCCGGAGCCGATGTTGTACACCTCGCCCGGCTCACCGTGTTCGAGCGCCAGCACGTATGCACGAACAACGTCGCGCACGTCGGTGAAGTCACGGCTGGCGCTGAGATTTCCGACCTTCATGACGGGCGGTTGCTTGCCGACCTCGATCGCCGCGATCTGCGACGCGAAAGCCGGGGCGACGAAGCGTCGGGTCTGGCGTGGGCCGATGTGGTTGAACGGTCGGACACGGATGACCGGCAGCCCGCGCGACAGATGATATTGCAGGCCAAGCATGTCTTGCGTGACCTTGCTGACCCCGTAAGGGCTGTCCGGCCGCAGCGCATGCGTCTCCCGGATCGGGAGATCGGTGGCTGCAACCCGGCCGTACTCCTCCATCGAGCCAACCGCCAGGAAGCGCGGGTTCAGGCGCTCGGCCAGGGCAGCCTCAAGCAAATTGAGTTGGGCCCTGACGTTGATCTCCATCGTGCCCCACGGATCAGACCAGCTTTGCCCGACGAAGGCCTGGCCGGCCAGGTGGTAGACGTAATCCGGCCGCACTTCGGCCATTAACTGGCGGGCGTCGGTCGGGTTGAGGAGATCGATGCGGATGTGCCTGGCAGCCGCTGCGGGACCCAAAATCGGGCTTGGTCCCGAGCGATCGCAGGTCCAAACGGTCAAATCCGGCCGTGTGCGGAGGAATTCCACGAGGTAGGTTCCGGCGAACCCGCTGCCGCCGGTGACGAGGGCGATGGATTGTTGTGTCATAGTGAAGGCCGTTCGATTATACCGAATCACCTTTGACAGTCACACAAGGCACTGGGTATAATCGAAGACTGCGCGCCCGACGACGCACGAATTGTTCCTGCCTCGCCAAACCGGGGGCGCGCCCAGCAAGATTCTTCTCCGCGACCTGCGGTGACCCGTAATTGGAGGAAGTACCCGTGACCGACACACAAGCGGCGGCGCCGACCCGCCTTGACGAATTGAAGCCCAAGATGGAATTGACCGGCACGGTCAAGAAGATCGAATTGTTCGGTGCCTTCATCGATGTCGGCGTCGGGCGTGACGGCCTCGTGCACATCTCGGCGCTCAAGCCAGAGCGTGTCAACAACGTGTCGGATGTCGTCAAAGAGGGCGACACGGTCACTGTGTGGGTGAAGAAAGTTGACGCCGAGCAAGGTCGGCTCGACCTGACCATGATCAAACCCCTTGGCGTCGAGTGGGGCGAGCTCAAGCGCGGCCAGCGCTTCACGGGCAAGGTCGTCAAGCTCGAGAAGTTCGGCGCCTTCGTCGACATCGGCGCTGAGCGTCCCGGCCTCGTGCACATCAGCGAAGTCGCGGCCTACCGCGTTGAAGACATCAAGGAAGCGCTGAAGGACAATCAAGAAGTCCAGGTGCAGGTCCTCGGCGTCGATCCGCGCAAGAAGCAGATCAAGCTCAGCATCAAGGCCGTCGAACTGGCTGAGATGAGCGAAGCCGAGGAAGAAGACGAGTCACCGGAGGCCAACCTGACGGCCATGCAGCTCGCCTTCAAGCGCGCGCAGGATGCCGCCCGCGCCGCCGCCCGCAACAAGGGCAAGAACGATCGCCGCGATCGCGTCGTTCAGGAAGATCTGCTCAGCCGAACGCTGGCCAACCGCCCCAAGTAATCGGTCGGGCAGCCACAACAGACAACGAAAAGGCGCTGCGATGCAGCGCCTTTTTCATTCTCTGGCGACTGGACGACGGCTCAGTTGTAGTCTTCTTCCTCGTCGTCTTCGTCCCAGAGATCCTCTTCATCCTCTTCGTAAAGGTCTTCCTCTTCGGCCTCTTCCTCGAAATCTTCCTCTTCCCAATCCTCGTCGCGCTCAGCAGGCTCTTCGGTCGTGCTGCTATCACGCTGAAAGGTCTGGCAACCATTGTCGGGTTCGATTTCGACTGCGACGGCCCCACAGAAGCCGTCTTCCAAGAAGACGCAGTCGTCGTAGTGACAGCGAATACGCGGCATCCCTTCAATTCCTCCCACGGACCAACGGGCTAGATTCGCCCCAAGATTTCAGGCAATTGGGCGTGTGCCCCCCATGACTGGCTAAAGATAAACCGTTTATTTCGGCTTTGTCAACTGGGGAACTTCAGTGACGAATATCACATCAACCACGCGCTGAGCGGCGTGCCGGCCGGCAATGCCCCTGCACCTGCCGGCACGATCAAGAGCGCATCCGCTCGAACCATCGACGTGATCAGGTTAGAGGTCTGCGCCCCCGTCAACTGAGCCACAGCGCCGTCTGCCGTCTGTGTCAGTCTGACACGCAGAAACGTCTCGCGCCCATCCGACTCATACGGCTCAGCCAATCGCGCTATTACAGCCCGTGGCGCCCAGGGACGGCCCAACAGGCGCGCGAGCACTGGGCGCAGGAACACCTCAAGGCTCACCAACGCCGACACAGGATTGCCGGGCAACCCGAAGAACGGCAGGCCGTACACCTGGCCAAAGGCCAGCGGCTTGCCCGGCCGCATGTTGACCTTCCAGAAGTTCAGGTCGCCATGCGCCTCAACCGCCGTCTTGACGACATCGTAGGTGCCGACCGACACGCCGGCCGAGCTCACGATGAGATCGGCGCCGCGGTCTTTCGCTTCGGCGAGGCGCGCCTCCACCTGGGCAAGCACGTCGCGAGCAATGCCAAGCCCGATGACCTCGGCGCCCGACTCGCGCAGCGCCGCAGCCAGTGTGATCGAGTTGATGTCGCGGATGCGACCCGGGCCGGGTGTCTCGGCCACCGTCACAAGCTCATCGCCGGTCGACAACAGAGCTACGCGCGGCCGTCGGACGACCGACACGGTGGCCGCGCCTAATGCGCCCAACACGCCGAGTGCGGCCGGCCCCAACAGGCTGCCTGCCTCGAGCACCCTCTGCCCCACTGCCACGTCCTGACCGATGCCGCGCACGTTGTCACCCGCGCGCGGAACGGCGCGGAGCTCAATCGTTGCGGGCGGCGGATGGCCGTGACCCGAGGCGCGCTGGTCATCGGTCTCTTCGACCGGGATCACGGCATCGGCGCCCGCCGGCACCGGCGCGCCGGTCATGATGCGCATCGCCGTGCCGGGCTGGAGCGAGCCGGGCGCCGTGCCGGCCGGGATGTCGCCGGAGACGGGCAGGCGCGTCGGCGCCTGCGCCACGTCGGCGACGCGGACGGCGTAGCCGTCCATCGAAGAATTGGCGAACGGCGGAACGGACTCGGCTGAGACGAAGTCAGCGGCGAGGACCCGCCCGTGCGCGTCGGCCAGCGGCACGTTCTCGGCCGGCAGACGCTCGAACTGAGCCAGGATGCGGTCACGGGCTTCGGCGACGCTCAACATGATGGGATCGGGATGATGATGTGATCAACCGGCTTTGGGCCG
Source organism: uncultured Anaerolineales bacterium (assembly GCA_964480865.1). Taxonomy (GTDB): domain Bacteria; phylum Chloroflexota; class Anaerolineae; order Anaerolineales; family UBA6663; genus UBA6663. The sequence continues at coordinate 6,340 of CAYZRP010000195.1, forward strand.
GAAGGCTTCGATGACGTTGGGCAACTGCTCGATGCGAGCCAGCACGCGCGGCAACACCGAAATGTCCGACATGTCGAGCGTCAGGTCCATGGTGGTCAGCGACCCCTTGGTCACCGACGTCACGAGCGACATGTTGATGCGCTCATTGCTGATCAGCGTCGCCACATCTTGCATCAGGCCGGGACGGTCGTAGGCGTTGATGCGGATCGGCACCGGATAGGTTCGCTCGAGCTGGCCCCAGTTGACCTTGATCAGGCGCTGCGGCTCGTTGCGGTGGCGAACGTTGGGACAGTCCTCGCGATGCACCGTCACGCCGCGCCCGCGTGTGACGTAGCCGACGATCGGGTCGCCGGCGACGGGCCGGCAGCACGGCGCCAGGCGCGTGAGCATGCCGCGCGCGCCAAGCACCGCGATCTCGTCGCTGCCGCCCTCGCGCGTGATCGGCCGCTCGGGCGCGTTCGCCGTCAGCACCTGCGGCTGTTCGTTCAACTCCTGCTCGAGCACGACGGCGGCGACGTGCTTGGGATAAACGTCGCCGGTGCCGAGCGCGTAGAGCAGATCTTCCGGCTTCTTGTAGCCGAGCGAGCGCGCCAGGGCCTCGTGGCTGAACTCAGAAGCGCCCAGGCGTTTCAGTTCGCGCTCGAGGATGGCGCGGCCCTGTTGCACCACCGTCTCGCGCTCCTGCTTGCGGAAGTAGAGCTTGATCTTGGCCAGCGCGGTCTGCGACTTGACCAGATTCAGATCGGGGTTGAGCCAGTCACGCGACGGGCCGCCCTGCTTGGCGGTCAGCACCTCGACCTGATCGCCGGTCGACAGACGATGTTCGAGGCTGACGAGTTTGCCGTTGACCTTGGCGCCGCGGCAACGATGGCCGACGACGGTGTGGACGTGGTAGGCAAAGTCGATCGGGGTCGATCCCGCCGGCATATCGATGATGTCGCCGCGCGGCGTGAAGGCGTAGACGCGGTCGCTGAAGACGTCGCGCTTGAGGGCATCAACGAACTCGCTGCCGTCAGAGACCTCGGAGCGCCAATCCATCAACCGGCGCAGCCATTGGATGTGCTTCTCGTAGGCCTCGTCGCGCTTGCCGCCTTCTTTGTAGCGCCAGTGCGCGGCGATGCCGTATTCCGCGGCCTCATGCATCTCAGGCGTGCGGATCTGCACCTCGAGCGGGCGGCCGTCGGTGTAGAGCACGGCCGTGTGCAGCGATTGGTACAGGTTGTCTTTCGGCGTGGCGATGTAGTCGTCGAACTGCTGTGGGATCGGCTTCCACATGTTGTGGATGATGCCGAGTGTGTAGTAGCAGGTCGGCTTGTCTTTGACCATCACGCGCACGGCGCGCACGTCATAGACCTCGTTGAAGCCGACGCCCTTGCGCTGCATCTTGCGGTAGATCGAGTAGATGTGCTTGGGCCGGCCGCTGACCTCGCCCTCGATGCCTTCGGCCTTGAGCGCGGTCTTGACCTCGTCGATGATGCGGGTCATGGTCTGCTCGCGCTCGTCCTGCACCTCGGCGATCTGGGCCGAGAGTTCGCGCCACCGTTCGGGCTCGAGATACTGAAACGACAGATCCTCGAGCTCGGACTTGATGCGCCAGATGCCCAACCGGTTCGCGAGTGGCGCGAAGATCTCGAGCGTCTCGCGCGCGATGCGCTTCTGCTTCTCTGGCTGCTTGTAGCCCAGGGTTCGCATGTTGTGCAGGCGGTCGGCGAGTTTGATGAGCACGACCCGGACGTCGTCGCTCATGGCCATGAAGGTCTTGCGCAGGCTCTCGACGTGTCGGTCGATCGGCTGGTTGCCGTCCTTTGACACGCGCGGCAGTTGAGCCAGCTTGGTCACACCGTCGACCAGCGAGGCCACTTCGTCGCCGAACTCACGCCGGATCTCGTCGAGCGTCAGCGGCGTATCCTCGACCGTGTCATGCAACAGGCCCGCCATGATCACGGCCGGCGGCATGTTCAACTCGGCCAGGATCGTGGCGACCTGGATGCAGTGCGTGACATACGGCTCACCCGAAGCCCGACGCTGGCCCGAATGCGCCCGGTCGGCGATATCGAACGCGCGCTCGATCAACTGACGATCGCGGCGCGCGAGGTCAACGGGCAGCTTCTCGAAGAGCAGCGCCAGGGCCGGGTGCGTCGGCGTGTCGTCAGTGAACGGGCGTTTCTCCAAAGTCACGAGTCACCTTAACCGATGGGATATGGAGTATACCCCCCGAAGCGTAGAGCGTGGAGCGGAGAGCGTGGAGCGGAGAGCGTGGAGCGGAGAGCGTAGAGCGGAGAGCGTAGAGCGTGGAGCGTGGGCAAGCACAAGATGTCAGGTGCCTGAAGAACGGTGCCGGA
>CAYZRP010000196.1:0-8366 GCA_964480865.1 uncultured Anaerolineales bacterium
CGCGTGTCATCCAGAGTGCCTGGCCCTCGCGCTCCGCGTGTCATCCAGAGCGCCCCTGATCTGCGCTATCAGACTCGCATATTGAGCGCGAAGGATCTCCTATCAGACTCGCCGGCTGTTGCCAGGGCCGTGCGAGTCTGATAGGAGATCCTTCGCGCTCATTACAGTAGACGTTGGGCTAAGTGGGCCAGGCGCTCTGGATGACACGCGGCGCGCGGCGCGCGGCACGCGGCACGCGGCGCGCTGAACGGAATAGCCTCTGTTCTTGATGACGCGCGGCACGCGAGGGCGGTAGGGCTGAGCGCGAAGAAGTCTGGCCGTCTGCACGACATGGGTGAAGAGCAACTCAACGCAGTGGATGATCACAGCCCGTATGTCGTTACGGCTACATACTCCCTGGGCCCCACACTCAAGAAAAACGAAGGACGAAGATTGGATAGCCATCCAATCTTCGTCCTTCGTCATTCGTCCTTCGTCAGGCCTTACAGATGCGCCACGAGCTGCGCCTTGATCTTATCTTTAGGCTGGAAGCCGTTGACGCGCGCGACAGCCTGTCCGTTCTTGAAGAGGATCAGGGTCGGGATGCTCATCACGCCGTAGGCCATGGCCGTGCGCGAGTTGATGTCGACGTTCAACTCTCCGATCGTCAGTTTGTCGCCAAGTTCGCCAGCAAGCTTCTCGATCTCGGGCTTGAGGCGATGGCACGGCCCGCACCATTCGGCCGTGAAGTCGACGAGCACCGGGCCTGTGGCGCCCAGCACGCTGGTCTTGAAGTCGTCGTCTGAGAAATTCGGAAAAGTCATCTTGGTCTCCGCAGACGAATGACCCATGACGAATGGCCATTCGACCTTCGTCGTTCGTCCTCCGTCATTCGTCACTTACCCCTCGATCTCCGCCAACGCCATCGGCACGATGGTCGCGCCGATCACACCCGGGCCGGTGTGCACGCCGAGGATCGGCGACACACGCAGAATCTCGATCCTGGCAACGTTCAGGCCTTCTTCGAGCATCTTCGCCAACGCCAGAGCCTGAGCTTCGGCCTGGCCGTGCATCACGGAGACCCAGACCGGGGTCTCCTTCGGGTACATGTTCGTCAGGTGCCGTGCCAGGTCCTCGAGTGCGCGCTTGATGCCACGCGCGCGCCCGACGGTGTCGTACTTGCCGTCTTCGCGATTGACGTGGATCAAGGGCTTAAGGTTGAGCAGCGAACCGGCCAGCGCCTGCACGCGCCCGATCCGGCCGCCGCGCTGCAGATACGTCAGCGTCTCCAAAGTAAACACGACCTCCGTCGCCTTGCGCAGCGCATCCAGGCGCTCGAGGATGCGCTCGAGCGACCAGCCGGCCTGAATGGCCTTGACGGCCGTCAGCACTTGAAAGCGCTGACCGCCCGAGAGGGTCAGGCTGTCGAAGATCGTCACCCGCCCGTTCTCGGTGCGTTCAGCAGCGCCTTGCGCCGTGACCGCCGTGCCGCTCAGCCCCGACGAGATGTGGATGGCCAGCACATCATCACCCTGGCTGGCCGCGTCTTCGTAGATCTGCCAGAGCATGCCGCCGGAAGGCTGCGCTGTGGTGGGGATCTGCGGCTGCATGGCCGTCAGGCGGTTGTAGAACTCGTCGGGCGTGAGTTCGCTCGACGCCTTCTCGCCCTCCGGGAACTGGATCATCAGCGGCGCCACGATCACACCGCCTTCGGCGATATCTTCAGGTGTCAGATCGGCCGCGCTGTCGGTGACGATTTTCATCGATATACTCCTGGCCCAACTCTACCCGAAAAACGTCATGGAGTGAAAGTCTGGCGCCGCCCGGCTCGTTGGGCTTTGTTGGCCGCGACGCCTAATCCGTGAATTCCAACAGCCTTTGCCCGCTTCATCCCTCGCGCCACGCTTCACGCTCTACGCTCCACGTCGCGTCTCCCCGCTCTCCGACCTCCTTGCTCATGACGAACGTCAATGGCCCGCACCGATGCCGCGACCTACACTGACGTCGATATGAACATGTCTCCCGCACTCTGGGCGCTCCTGGCGCTGGTCGTGGCAATCGGCCTCGCAGCCTGGCGACCCGGATTCAACGCCGGCCTCCTGTCTGTAACGTTTGCCACCCTGATCGGCCTCTACGCTGCTGATCTCAATCTGGGCAAGGTCGCGGCCTTCATGCCGACTCAACTGATCCTGACCCTGATCGCGGTCGCCCATTTCTTCGAGATGGCCCGGCTCAACGGCGCCCTTGATCGGCTCGCCGGCGCGGCGCTCTCTATCGCGCGCGGGCAGCCAGCCTGGCTGCCCGTGATCTTCTTCGCCATCACGCTGGTGTTCTCCGCTATCGGCCCGGGCAACATCGCCGCAACGGCTATGATCGCGCCCATCGGCATGGCCATCGCCGTCCGCGCCGGCATCAATCCATTATTGATGGCGATCGTCATCTGTACCGGAGCTAACGCCGGCGCCTTCTCGCCGATCGCGCTGACCGGCCTGATCAACGTCGGGTTGATGCACGACATCGGTGTGACGGACCCGGCCGCCGGCTGGATGGTGTTCGTCGCCGCCGCAGCCCTGCAGTCGCTCTCCGCCCTGGCCGCTTACCTGATCTTCCGTGGCTATCGCTCTCATTCACAGGCCGCTGTCGAGATCGGTGGTCCGATCGGCGTCGGCGGTCCGGCCGGCGTCTCGCAGCCGACAGATCGCGCGCACACGCTCACGTTCGTGGCCATGGGGCTGTTGATCGTCCTCGTCCTCTTTTTCAATGTGCCGACCGCCGTGGCCGCGTTGCTCGTCGGCACGGTCCTCACGCTCGCGGGAGCCGGCCACGCCGAAGAGGCGTTGCGCACGTTGCCCTGGAGCGTGATCGTCATGGTCAGCGGCATCAGCGTCCTGATCGGCCTCGTCGAGGCCACGGGCGGCCTTGACCTGGCGACCACTGCCATCGCCTCGGTGTCGTCGATCGGGACGATCAACACCGTGCTGGCGCTGATCACCGGCATCGTCTCGATGTTCAGCAGTTCGTCGGGCGTGGTCTTGCCGACCTTCATGCCGCTCATCCCCGGTCTGATCGCGCAACTCGGTGGCGGTAACATCTGGAAGCTCATCATCGCCGTCGACATCGGCTCACACATGGTCGACGTCAGCCCGCTCTCGACCCTCGGCGCGCTCTGTCTCGCCGCGCTGCCGCCCGTGGTCGACAAAGCACCTGTATTTCGCGGCCTGCTCACCTGGGGCTTCGCCATGGCGATCGTGGCGGCGGCTCTGGCTTTCGTCTTTCTCGATGTGATCCCCTGGTGATTGCATCTCAAAGAGCAACGCCGCATCAATGCGCAACATGCTTGTGCCGTTCACGTAGACCTGATCATGGAGGTCACCATGCTCAAGCTCGCTGAATGGAACTCACAGCCTCTGAAGTGGGTCCAGCCGCACACCATGAAAATGGAGTACGAACTGCGATCCGGCGAGACCGTCGCGGCAGCCTTGAATTTCCGTAGTTCATGGGGATCGCTGGCCACAGCCACCAGCGGCGACGGCACCTGGACCTTCAAACGCGTCGGCTTCTGGCAGACCCGCGCCACGGTGCGCGCCGAAGGGTCCGACAAAGACCTTGCGGTCTTTCACAACGCGACCTGGAGCAGCGGCGGCACGCTCGAATTTTCCGACGGCCGCAAGTATCTGGCGAACACCAATTTCTGGTCCACCCGCTACGAATTCAAGACAGAAGCCGGCGAGCCTCTGATCAGCTTCGTCAAGATCGGCGGGCTCTTGCACATGTCGGCCGACGTCGAGATCCACCCGGCAGCTCTTCAGATCCCTGAGATGCCCTGGATGGTCATGCTCGGCTGGTACCTGGCTGTCATGATGTTCATGGACTCAGCCGCCGCGACGGCCGCCGTCGTGCCGGCCATGTAAGTCATCCTCTATCAGGCTGTTTACCTTGCGCCACCCACGTCGTACCCTGGGCCAGATCCTCTTCGCCATCGGCCTCACCCTGGCCCTCGGCGGCCTTGCCAGTTTCGCGTTCGCCAACGTCGAGCTGCGCTTTCTCAACACGCTCGTCGTCGAACCCAGCGCCCGTTTGGCCTGGACCATCGGTAACACGCTCATCGCCCTCGTCGGTATATATCTCTGGCGCCGTCCCTGACACCGCCACCTCAGGCCCCTCTACCCGCCCCCTCTGGGGGCGGGTGCGACGCCCCTGCACCTAGACGCATCGCTCTCCCCGCGGCGTCGCGGGTGGGGGGCCCGACGCCGCGATATCATCCCCCCATGTCCCGTCTCGACGCCTACCTCGACCGCATCGGCTATTCGGCGCCTGTGAGAGTCGATCGCCAGACGCTGTTCGGCCTTCATCGCGCCCACCTGCTCGGCATCTCGTACGAGAACCTCGACATCCACCTCGGCCGCACGCTCACGCTGGATGTCGACGCGATCTTCGACAAGATCGTGACGCGTCGTCGCGGCGGCTGGTGTTACGAGATGAACGGCCTGTTCGCCTGGGCGCTGCGCGAGATCGGCTTCGACGTTTCCCTCCTGGCCGGCACCGTCGGGCGCGCCGACTCGGGCTCATCGGCCGAGGGCAATCACCTGCTGATGAGCGTCGCACTCGATCAGGCCTACCTCGCTGACGTCGGTTTCGGCAACGGCTTCCTGGATCCGCTGCCGCTGGTCGCGGGTCGTTACGTCCAGACCGAATTCCTCAAGCCCTTCGAACTGCGCCAGGTCGCCGGTCGCTGGGAACTGGTCGGCGATGGCGTGGGCGGAGGCGGGTTCGACTTCAAACTCGAGCCGGCAGTCATGACTCAGTTCACGGCGCAATGTCATCATCTGCAGACGTCGCCGGAGTCCGGATTCGTGCGCATCACGGTCTGCCATCGATTTCAGCCTGATGCGCTCTACAGCCTGCGCGGCGCCGTGCTTCAAAAGATCAGCGCCAACGGCTTCACCTCCACCGTGATCGACAACGCCGCAGTCTATCGTCGAACCCTTGAGGAGGTTTTCGATCTCATGATCCCCGGCGTCGACGCCCTGTGGCAGCGGGTCTGGAGCGCCCACCAGAACTGGACAAAATCGCTCCCAAAACAAACATAACGAGTGCGTCCCTCAGAACGCTTCCACACCCCGTCAAATAGGGCCTTGTGCAGCGCGTTTCCGTGTCCTCAACGCGTTCTCACTCTCCCTGATTGACTCGAAAGAACTCAAATCGTATAATCTTCCCTGTGTTGTTAGCACTCTCACATCGAGAGTGCTAAAGGTTTTAGCAGATGAGTGAGTTGACTGATCGACAGGAAATGATCCTGGGCCTTGTGGTTCGGGAGTATATCGAGACGGCCCGGGCGGTCAGCTCGAAGATCCTGCTCGAGAAGTATCGGCTGAACATCAGTTCGGCGACCATCCGTAATGAGATGGCCCTGCTGACGGATCTAGGCTACCTGCGTCAGCCGCACACCTCGGGCGGGCGCGAGCCGACCGAAGCCGGCTACCGCTACTTCGTCCAGCGTCTGATCGGCGAAGCGGAGCTGCCCGCCTCCGATCAGCGCACGATCAATCACCAGTTCTACCAGTCGAGCGGCGACCTCGATGAATGGATGCGCCTCTCGGCCTCGGTGCTCGCTCGCTACGGCCGCGGCGCCAGCCTCGTCACGGCGCCCCGCCAGGAGCAGGCGCGGTTCAAGCATCTGGAACTGATCGCGACCCAGGGGCGCCTCGTTTTGCTGGTGCTCGTCCTGAACGGCGGTGAGGTCAAGCAGCAGATGCTGACTCTCGCCGAGCCCGTCCCGCAGGAGCGCCTCAGCCAGACGGCGACCCAGATCTCGCTCGTCTGTCGCGACCGCACGACCAACGAGGTGGCGGCGCTGGCTCGCCAGCAACCGACCCTGGCGCAGGAGATCATGCGCCTGGCTGCAGATGTCATGCACAAGTCCGAGTCGGGCTCGGCCTGGAACATCTTTCGCGACGGCGTCGCCAACGTGCTCGCCGAGCCCGAGATGGCCAATTCCGACACCGCCCAGCAGGCGCTGCGCGTCCTCGAGGAACGAACGTATCTCGAAACCTTCCTCGACAAGACCATGTCGCCTGAGATCGGCGGCATCCAGGTCGTGATCGGCGGCGAGGACAGCTGGCAGGAGCTCAAGGAGTTTTCGATGGTGCTGGCTCGCTACGGTGTGCCCGGCTATGCCACCGGCGCTCTGGGCGTGTTTGGACCGCAGCGCATGGCCTACGGCCGCGCGATCAGCACTGTCCGCCACGTCGCCTCGCTAATGTCCGGTCTGATGACCGAGTTTTATCTGGATCAGCCCACCAGCGACCAGGATCGTGGTGATCCCGGTCGCGGTGACTCACGCAGGCCCTGAGACCGCGGACGGCAGACCGCCGACCGCAGACCTTCGGGTGCAGGCGCCTGCGACTGTCGTCAACTACCGCGGTCCGCGGTCTGCCGTCCGCGGTCTGTTTGTAATAAGAAGGAGTACGTCGTAGACGATGACTGACGAAACTGTTCAATCTCCGGAGCCCAATGGCGAAGCGCCTCCGGAGCCATCCAAGGATCTGGGCGCGATGGTGCAATCCTTGCAGCTCGAACTAGGCGACGCCAAGGCCAAGTCCGCCGAATACCTCGACGGCTGGCAGCGCGCGCGCGCCGAGTTTGCCAACTACAAGAAGCGTCAGGAGCGCGACCAGATCGATCAGTACCACTCGCTGCTGGCTCGCGTCTTGAACCGCTATCTCGAAGTCTCAGACGATCTTGAGCGCGCGCTCAAGGCGAAACCGACTGAGGGCGAGGGCGCCGTCTGGGCCGAGGGCATCGCCGCCATCCAGCGCAAGCTGCTCGGCTTCCTCGAGGCCGAGGGCGTATCGCCTGTCCAGGCTGAGGGTGAGCTCTTCGACCCAAACTTTCATGAAGCCGTCGTGCAGGAAGCGCACGACACCATCCCGTCCGGGCACATCATCGAAGTCCTGCGCCCGGGCTACAAAGTCAAGGATCGCGTCCTGCGCACCGCGCTCGTCAAGGTTGCCGCCTGACGTATTGCACGGGCGGCCCTTGTGGTCGCCCCGCCTGACACCTTTCTAGAGGAAACCTATGTCCAAGATCATCGGCATCGACCTGGGCACGACAAACTCCGTCGTGGCCGTCATGGAAGGCGGCGAGCCGACCGTCATCCCGTCGAGCGAAGGCTCGCGCCTGATCCCGTCTGTCGTGGCGGTCAACCCCAAGAACGGCGAGCGCACCGTTGGCCAGGTGGCCCGGCGCCAGGCCGTGATGAACCCCGAGAACACGATCTTCTCGGTCAAGCGCTTCATGGGCCGCAAGTTCTCCGACGCTGAAGTGCAGAAGGCCGTCAAGCTCGTGCCCTACAAAGTCTCCGCCGCGCCGAACGGCGACGTGCGTGTCTCGATGGGCGGCAAGGACTATTCGCCGCCGGAGATCTCGGCCATGATCCTGCAGAAGATCAAGGCCGACGCCGAGGCCTACCTCGGCGAGACGATCACGCAGGCCGTGATCACGGTGCCCGCCTACTTCAATGACTCTCAGCGCCAGGCGACCAAGGACTCGGGCCGCATCGCGGGTCTCGAGGTGCTGCGCATCATCAACGAACCGACCGCGTCGTCGCTGGCCTATGGCCTCGACAAGAAAAAAGACGAGACCATCGCGGTCTACGACCTCGGCGGCGGCACGTTCGACATCTCGATCCTCGACGTCGGCGACGGCGTCTTCGAGGTGCGCTCGACCAACGGCGACACCTTCCTCGGCGGTGACGACTTCGACCAGCGCATCATCAACTGGGCCGCCGACGAGTTCAAGAAGGACCAGGGCATCGACCTGCGCGACGATCGCCAGGCCCTGCAGCGCCTTAAGGAAGCCGGCGAGAAGGCCAAGATCGAGCTCTCGACCGTGATGCAGACCGAGCTCAACCTGCCCTTCATCACCGCTGACGCGACAGGGCCCAAACACCTCAACCTGACGCTCTCGCGCGCCAAGCTCGAGCAACTCTGCGACGACCTGATCCAGCGCTCGATCAAGCCCGTCGTCCAGGCCCTCGACGACGCCAAGCTCAAGACCGCCGAGGTGCACGAGGTTGTCCTGGTCGGCGGCATGACGCGCATGCCCGCCGTGCAGGAGGCCGTGCGCAAGCTCTTCGGCAAGGAGCCGAATAAGAGCGTCAACCCCGACGAGGTAGTGGCGATCGGCGCCGCGATCCAGGCTGGCGTGCTGCGCGGCGACGTCAAGGACATCCTCCTGCTCGACGTCACCCCGCTGACGCTCAGCATCGAGACGCTCGGCGGCGTGGCCACGCCCCTGATCGAACGCAACACGACGATCCCGACTCGCAAGTCGCAGGTCTTCTCGACGGCGTCGGACAACCAGACGGCGGTGACGATCAGCGTCTA
>CAYZRP010000197.1:0-8191 GCA_964480865.1 uncultured Anaerolineales bacterium
GGCAGCTCGTCGAGAAACAACACGCCGCGATGCGCGAGCGAGATCTCGCCCGGGCGCGGCACGTTGCCGCCGCCGACCAAACCCGCATGGCTGATCGTATGGTGCGGGCTGCGGAACGGACGCTGTTGGATCAGCGGGGTGTCACCCGGGAGTTGGTCGGCCACCGAGTACACGCGAGTCACGTCGAGGGCCTCGTCGATGCTCAGGGCCGGCAGGATCGAGGGCAGGGCGCGCGCGAGCAGGGTCTTGCCCGCGCCCGGGCTGCCCGACATGAGGACGTTGTGGCCGCCCGCCGCCGCCACCTCCAGCGCGCGTTTGACATGCTCCTGCCCCTTCACGTCCTGGAAATCGGTCGACACGTAGGCTGGCCCTGGCTGAAGCACGGGCGCCTCGCGTTCGGGCGTAATCAGCGCCAGGCCCAGAAGATGCTGAACGATGTCGCTCAGGCTCGTCGCGGCGATGACATCCACACCCGGTACCAGCGCGGCTTCGCGAGCGTCGACGGCGGGGACGATGATGGATCGAAACCCCTGAGCGCGGGCCAGGGCCGTCATCGGCAACACGCCGCGGACGTGGCGGACCAGGCCATCGAGCGCCAGCTCACCGACGATCAACGTGCTGGCGAACACATGCGGCTCGAGCACGCCGATGGCTGTCAGCACCCCAAGCGCGATTGGCAGGTCGTAGGCAGGGCCTTCTTTGCGCAGCGCGGCCGGCGCAAGGTTGACGGTCAGCCGACGCATCGGCATCGAATAGCCGGTGTGTCGCACGGCGGCAGCCACGCGCTCCCGGCTCTCCTGCACGGCGGCATCGGGCAACCCGACGATGATGAAATTCGGCAGTCCATTAGCGGTGTCGACTTCGACCTCGACGACATGGCCGTCGAGGCCGACGACCGCGCAGCTGATCACCTTGGCGAGCATGTCCATCCCCCTGGCGCGATCAGTGTAGACCGCGACGGGTGTGACGAATCCTCGCTTGATCCTTTGAGTATCGATTGGCAGTCGTCAGGCTGGCGGTTCTGAAGGAGGCAGGGGGCCTCAGCTCGGAAGTGTGTTCTTGTCGACGTACCCGTGCTTCCACGCCCAGGCTGCGGCTTCCGCGCGGCTGTGGAGATCGAGCCGCTGATAGAGGTTCGAGATGTGGTTCTTGACAGTTCCCTCGGCGATACACAGCGTCTGCGCGATCTCGGCGTTGGTTGCTCCGGCCGCCAGGAGGCGCAGCACCTGCGCCTCACGCGGACTGAGCGGCTCATTGGTCCGATCGAGGGTGGCGTCGGCCAACACCGAATGTGCCGTAAGGCTCAGCCAGGTGTCGCCGCTCACGATGGTTCGAATGGCGGCCGAGATTTCGGACGGGTCATCGTTCTTGACAAAGTACCCCATGGCGCCGGCCCGCAAGAAAGCGCGGATCGTTTCGGCGTCGTTGGAGGCTGTAGTGACGAGGACGCGCACGGCCGCGTGACGAGTGGCCAGCTGCCGTACGATGCTGATCGCTGTGGAACCTGGCATGCTCACGTCGAGCAACACCACGTGAGCCGCGGTCCGTTCGACCAGAGCGAGCACCTCATCCGTCGTGGTGCACTCGCCGACTGTTCGGAGGGCCGTGTCGCGTGCAATCTCAGCGCGCAGGGCGTTTCGCACCAATTTGTGGTCGTCGGCGATGACGACGCGGATCTCGGAACCTTCAACCATCGGTGCAAGGATCATAACAGAAGCCACGCCGTTCGACACTTTGAATAGACGAGCGTTATGAAAAATACCTGATGTTGCGAATGAAACAGATAAGCCGATCAGATACGCACCCTCTAAGGGGCTCAGCTGGGCACAACGGCTGACACGCCATAACACCTTAACAAGGTCGTGACTTCTACCACATTGACGCTTGGTTGGCCCGCGCTTATCTTCATCCCATAGACGCGCACGTGAGTGCGACACTAGATACGTTTGCGAAGCTATTCTTGGCACGTCCGGCCCGCTCTGCCGGGTTCCTTGCTTGACAGGAACTCGCTCGGAGCGGGCGTTATTTTTCGTATCAATCGGCCCCCGGTTTGACCTGACTAATCAAATCTGCCAGAACGACCGCCGCGGGCGTGCGCCGAATAGCCGCGGCCGGACATGAACCAGAGCGGTGGCGGCGGCGAAGGGTGTGCAAGCACGACCTGCAGGTTGACTTGCCACTGATTGCGCAGATTTCGCGGAAGAAGCCGAACGCCACACCATCCTGTGTCCAACTGGTCGACACCTGCGCAATCCGCGCCATCCACGGCTGACAACGCGCCCGTGCACCCGGCGAAGGTCTATTACTATCAAAACGCGATTAGAGAGTAAAATGACCTGGTGCCTGAGAAGCAATATCCCGCCGTCTTCAAGTTCAAGGGCGGGCATGTGGCGCTGGACTTTTGTAACACCGTCCACTGGCGCCGGCGCCCGACCTACACCGAGTTGCTGACGAGCTACGAGCGCCTGATCGAGTGGGCAGTGGCGGGCGAGATCGTCTCCTCTTCAGAGGCACGTCACCTGATTGGGCTTGACAGGGCTCACCGTTCAGACGCTGAGCACCAACTCCAGACCGCTCGCGACGTCCGTGACTCTCTCTATCGTTTCCTGGCGAAACGTGTGGCTGGCAGATCGCCGCAGCCCGGGGATAGCGGCCTGGTCAGTCGGGCGATCGCCGATGCCGCCGGGCATGCCGATCTCGTCGAGCTCGATGAACAATTTGTTGTCAGGATCCAAACGCTGACGCTCAAGACGATCCTGTGGCGCGTCATGTTGACCGCCGGCGTCCTCCTCACCACGCCTCTGCTCGAGCGAGTCGGTCAGTGTCAGGATCCGCGTGGGTGCGGCTGGCTCTTCCTCGACACGACCCGCAACCATAGCCGACGATGGTGCGCCATGGACGATTGCGGCAGTCTTGATAAGGCACGGCGCTACTATCACCGCAATCGCGACGCAGCTCAGAGCGAAGATCCAAAACCGCAGGTGGATCGTTGACCACATGCTGACGCCCGAAATCGTCGTTCGACTCCTGACGATCGGCCTGACCGAGGGCGCGCTCATCGCGCTCAACGCCGTCGCTGTGACGTTGATCTACAGCACGGTGCGTTCGTTGAACCTGGCGCATGGTGATTTGTTTGCGCTCGCCACCGTGGTGGTCACTTCGCTGATCAAGGTGCTGGCCCTCGGCCCCGACCGTGATCCGGCCACGTTGATCGGTGGCCTGATACTCACGCTCGTCGTTGTGCTGGCGTTTTCTGCGGGCGCCAGTGGCCTGATCGAGCGCTTTGCTTTTCGACCCTTCCGTGGCCGCTCACGATTGGCGCCACTGGTCGCCACGCTCGGGATCTCGTTCATGCTTTACCAGGGCGGGATCATCTGGCGTTACTTACTGCCGAACTGGGTCCCGGGCGAACATCGCAGCGTGCCCGGTATCCCCGAGTTCCCACGCGACAGCATCCCGTCGGTGCTCCCTTCACAGACGCTCTTCACGCTGGCTGACGTGCCGATCCCGGCCCAGAACGTCATCGTGCTGATCGCGGCGGTCGTGGTGGCTGCGGGCGTGGCCTGGTTGTTGGCGCGCACTCGCCTGGGCCGAGCCATCCGGGCCTGCGCCGAGAACCCCGAAGCGGCCCAGATCCTGGGCATCAACCCGGCTGCCCAGATCCAGCGCGCCTTCCTCATTGGTGGGGCGCTGGCCGGGCTGGCCGCTTTTCTGCACGCTACCTACTACACAGCGCCCTACGCCAGCTACGGCTCGGCCAGCGGCCTGATCGCGTTTGCGGCTGCGCTTCTCGGTGGCATCGGCAACCCGCTTGGGGCATTGGCCGCCGGGCTGTTGATCGGCGCGGCCCGAGCGTTCAGCGACTATCTGCTCAACGCAGCCGTGACATCGCTGCTCGTGCAGAGCCTGCTGATCGTGCTCATCCTCGTACGCGCCGCGGCGAGCACGATCGGTGGCGACAGCTCTGACCGCGACGCGCTGACCGCCAGCGTGGCCACGCAGACCTCGCCCCGCGTGAAGCAGTTCCTCCTCGGGTTGTTGGGCCTGGCGCTCGTGGCGCCCTGGCTCCTGGGTCCATCGGGCACCGTGGGGCTGACGAGCATCTTGATCTTCATGCTGATGGCCCTCGGGCTCAACGTGTTGCTTGGCATGGCCGGGCTGTTGGATCTTGGCTACGCGGTCTGCTTCGGTCTGGGCGGTTACATCGCAGCCACGCTCTCGCATGCCTCTGGTGGGCGGCTGGAGTTCGTGGTGATCGGGCTCGCGGCGGCCGGCGGCGCCGGGATCTTCGGCGCGATCAATGGTTGGCTGACGCTGCGGTTGCGGGGTGATTATCTGGCCCTCGTCACCCTTGCGCTCGGGCAGGTCGCGCGCGGCGGGATCATGATGGCGGCTGGCCCAGACGGGCTCTCGGCCGTGTCGGCGCCGGTGGTCGTGCAGCAGTCGCTATCGATGCCGTGGGCGCGCTACCTGTTGGCGCTGGCCCTGGTGGCAGTGCTGGCGTTGGCCTGCCTCAGGCTGCTGCGCTCCCGTGTCGGCCGCGCCTGGCTGGCGCTCTCCGAAGACGCGCTGGCTGCAGAGGCCAGCGGCGTTGATCTGACGCGCTACAAGACGATGGCCTTCGTCTTCAGCACCGCCATCGCGGGCCTGGCCGGAGCCCTGTACGCGAGCACGTTCACGTACATCGATCCGGAGGCGCTCGACTTCCGCGTCTCGACGATGGTGTTGGCCATGGTCATCCTTGGAGGGGCGGGCAGCGTGCCGGGTGCGCTGGCCGGCGCCGGCCTGATCGCGCTGTACGATCGCGCCATCGTCCCCTGGCTCGGCGACTTCCTCAGCCGCTTTCAACCTGGCGGCGGCGCCTATGGCACGGCGTTCGACGTGCGCGGAATGAGCTATCTGATGTTCGGGTTGTTGCTGTATCTCACGGTGTGGGTGAGAGCCGGAAGGATGGCGGCGTCGAAGGACGAATGACGAACAGGGGATGACGAAGGACGAATGACGAACGACGAGCGACGAAAGACGAAAGACGAAAGACGGTTGGCCATCAAGCGTTGCCCTTTGAGCGGGTGCCTGTGCCTTCGCGCCCAGCGTGTCATCCAGGGCGCCGGTCCGCGCGCGTTGCGTGTCATCCAGAGCGCCCAACCCGCCTCACGATCCGACTCCCTCAATGAGCGCGAAGGATCTCCTCCGAAGACGCCTTTGTGCTCGGTGGCGCTCCTCCCCGGACAAGCGAGTCCTACAGGAAATCCTTCACGCTCATTAAGGGAGTCGCAACTTCCTATTGGGGCCAGGCGCTACTGAAAAACGTCGGGCTGTCGATGGCGTATGGGATGGGGCTCTGCGCTGCAAATACTCGACGTGGGCACCAGGGCGGCCACAAGGGCCGCCCCGACGGTTGTGCTGATCGGCCGCGGCACCCGTCGGGGCGGTCACCGTGTTTCTTGCCGGCCGTTTGGGCCCCACCCACCTTATTTCTGGATGGCACGCAATGCGAGAACACAGGCGCTTGGGTTGACGCGCGAGGCGTGCCGATGTTCGCCGGCGGCGGACGATATGTCAGCGATGACGAACCGCGAACGGCCATTCAACCTTCGTCGTTCGTCATTCGTCCTTCGTCAGCCCTTACGGCAACACCCACAACTCGGGTTCGCCGAGCTCGAGGGCGTAGCGCAGGGTTTTGAGGTTGTCACCGCGATCGGCCTCGATGCTGACGATCACGAACTCGGCCAGGCCATGCAGATCGCGCGAAGAGACGACCACCGGCAAAAAGGGCGCGACAGAGCCGTTAGGCGGTTGAGGCGACTCGTTCAACAAACGTCGCCCGAGGTCGAGTGTGGTGTTCAGATCGCACTTGAACGCGGGGATGAAGAACCGGCGCGGCACGGCCCAGGTCTGAGCCGCCGCGCCCTCCTGGCTGCCCCAGCCGTGCACGTCGCGACGCCCGACCTGCACCTGTCCGCCGGCGACCCAGAACGGCCGGCCCGTGGCGCTACCGCGCAGTTCGGCCGCATAGCGAATGACAAGCGAACGCAAACGGGCCGGCGCTCCCGGCGTGTCGTCGAGGCTCCAGCTGGCCCCGCATTGCGAACACAGGAAGACGGTCTGCTCGGCTTCAGCGTCGAGGCCAGCGCGACAGGTCGGGCAGGTGAGCGGAATAAGGGCTGGCATGGCGAGTCACTGGTTGAGCAACTGCTGGACCCCTTCTGTGGCCAGCTTGAACAAATCGTTGGTAGGCGAGCCCTCGACAGCAGCCCGGTACTTGCGCAGTTCATAGACCTCGCCGTAGCGGAAGGCCCGGTAGCCGGCTGCCATCAGGCCGAACCCGGCCAGAGCTACCACGCCTGCAAACACGAGCAGGCCGGTGCTATCGCGGCCGCTTGAGTTGGCGAGCCCGAGCAGGAGCGAGCACGGCACCGAAACGCCGAGCACCGATCCGACGGCCATGCCGCCAACGAGCACGCCGGCGCGGTACATCGTGTTGCCCGGCGCGCGGCCGTACACGACATCGCCGGTGTAGCCGTCGATGACCAGTTGATACAGCCGGCCGTTGTATTCGTAGCGCAACACCCAGAGCGGGTAAAAGACAAGGCCAAAGCTGGCGTTGAGCAGGCGCACGATCGACTGATCGATCTCGGTCAGATCTGCGCGCCGCGCTGCGTAGCCGGCGTACCAGGCGGCAGCCGCCTCGCGTGCCTCGGCCACGGCGCCGACCGGCTCGAAGACCATGCCGCGCGCGTGAAGCTCCTCGTCGCGGTAGGGTTCGATCGGCCGACCCTCAAGCGGGATGTAGCCGATGCCGAACTCCGAGATGTCACAGGCCGGGCCCGTCCAGGCCGCGTCCTCCGTGATCTTGATCTCGCGCGGCTTCATGTGAGTGTGCTTGCCGGAGCGGACGCGCTTGCGCCCAAAGACCCAGCCGAGGACACGGCCCCACGAGGCCCAGAACGGCACCGAGACCATGAAGGCTTCGGTGACGCGCCCGCGGGAGCCGGCGTCGAACGCGATCGACATGTTCCCGGAGAGGAAGCGCTTGAAGGCAGCGTCGACGGCAGCGCGATCGACGCGCGCCGGCACCTGATAGCGCGGCACACCCCGTTCCCCGTCGACCAGCGAGGCCTGGCCGCAATACGGGCACTTCACGAGCGCCTGGCCGTCGGGCACGCTGAGGGCGCCGCCGCAACGTGGGCAGGTCAGGCCGGTCGTCGGGCGCTCGACGGCGCGGGTCTCGGCAGGCACGGGAGCAGGGACGTCGCTCATCGATGGCTAGACCTTGGCCGCGATCCAGGCGGCCAGCACGAACAAGGGCACGGCGGCCACGAGCCCGAGGCCCAGGCACAGCAACACGGCGATGCCGAAGGCGCTTTCGTTCATCATCAGGCCGCCGACCGGGAACAACGCCAGGAAGATGAAGACGGCGGCCGTGATGACACCCGCGATCTGGTACGGCGCCTCAGCTTTGGCCGGGAAGAGGTTCGCCATCGCGCGGCCGGTCGCGGCCTCGATCAGGGTGGTGTAGATCTGACCGTTGAAGACGTACTTGAATGTGAACAGCGGCACATGCACGAGCGCGGTTTCAGAGATGCGCTCGCGCGGCACACCCTGCTGTTTGGCCCACTCGAGCGCGGCGTCGAGCGGCACGGTCGGCTCAATGGCGCGGCCGGCATAGTGAACTTCGTAGGGCTTCAGATCGCCGGCCGGCAGTTGCATGCGACGCACCTCGCTGATCGAGGTGGCCGCCGCCGGCTCGAGCATGACGCTGTAGCCACTGGCCTCTTTGCGCTTGAAATACCAGAGCGGGAAGTATTGGAAGGACGACGACTGCACGACGGCCTTGCGGTCAAGGTCCTTGACCGTGTCGTTGCCAGCCATCCAGCGGGCGAGCAGGCCGCGCGCGTGCGCCTCGTCGACGGTCGGCTCGAGCAGATAATGGAAGACAACCTGGCTGCGATCGATGTAGACTGCGGCGCCGCAGCTCCGGCACGTCACGAACAACTGGCCCGGTGTTGGATTGAGCTCGGACCCGCATTGTGTACAGGTAACGACGTCGGACATCGTTTTGATTATACGTCGGAGGTCGTGGAGCGTGGAGCGTGGAGCGTGGAGGGTGGAGCGTGGAGCGTGGAGCGTGGAGCATGGAGCGTGGAGCGTAGAGCGTGGAGCGTGGAGCGTGGAGCGTAGAGCGTGGAGC
>CAYZRP010000198.1:0-8185 GCA_964480865.1 uncultured Anaerolineales bacterium
CTGGCCCTCGAAGAGCACCTGGCCCGCGGTGGCCGGGACGAGCCGCAGCAGCGTGCGGCCGACCGTGGTCTTGCCGCAGCCCGACTCGCCGACCATGCCGAGCGTCTCGCCTTCCTTGATGGCGAACGAGACGTTATCGACAGCCTGCACCCAGGCGACCACGCGCTGCAGCAAGCCGCCGCGCACCGGGAAGTACTTGTAGAGGTTCTTGATCTCGACCAGGGTGTTGCCGTCTTTTGGAGCGGCCGCCTCGCCGTTGACTTTCCAATCCATCGCGGTTGTCATCGTCGCTGCCTGTCCCTTCTTGTGTTCCGCGCCTTACCGCTGAGTCGCCTCGGAAGCCAGGGGCGCCACATGGCCCTCGGTGCTCTGATATAGCCAGCAGCGCACCGTGTGGTTGGCCGTCACCGGGATCAGGTCCGGGAAACGGTCCGTGCAGATCGTCAGGCCGTAGGCAACGCGGGACTCGCAGCGCGGCGCGAAACGGCAGCCGATCGGCAGGTTGACCAGGTTCGGCACTGAACCAGGAATGGTGTCGAGCGCGTCACGCACGATGCCGAGCACCGGGATCGAGCCGATCAGGCCTTTGGTGTACGGGTGCAGCGGCTCGGCGAAGAGCGTCTTCGTGTCGGTCTGCTCGACGATCTGGCCGGCGTACATGACGGCCACCCGCTCGCACATCTCAGCCACGACGCCGAGGTCGTGCGTGATCAGGATGATCGACGCCTCGAACTTCGAGCGCAAATCGCGGATCAGGTCCAGGATCTGGGCCTGGATGGTGACGTCGAGGGCTGTCGTCGGTTCGTCGGCGATGAGCAATTCAGGCACGCACGCCAGGCCCATGGCGATCATGACGCGCTGGGCCATGCCTCCGGAGAGCTCATGCGGGAACGACTTGGCACGACGCTCGGCGTCCGGGATGCCGACCATCTTGAGCAGTTCAATGGCGCGTTTCCAGCCGGCTTCCTTGCCGAGTGAGCGATGGATGTCGAGCACCTCGGCGATCTGATCGCCGACGCGGAAGACCGGGTTCAGCGCGGTCTGCGGCTGCTGGAAGATCATGGCGATCTTGTTGCCGCGCACTTTGACCATCTCGGCCTCGGGCAGCTTGAGCAGATCGCGACCGTCGAAGATGATCTCGCCGGCGATCGTCTTGCCGGGCTGGCCGATGAGCCGCATGATCGACAGCGACGTCACCGATTTGCCGCAGCCCGATTCGCCCACCAGGCCGAGCACTTCGCCGCGTCGCACGGCGAAATCGACACCGTCGACGCTTTTCACCACGCCGTCCTCGGTGAAGAAATAGGTCTTGAGGTTGCGCACCTCAAGGATGTTAGGCGAAGCGCCGTTGGAGGTGGTCTCTGCCATAACGATTCTCGCGGCGCCCGGCGGGCGCCAAGTCCTTTCTTTACATCTTCAGGCGCGGGTCAAGCGCATCGCGGACGCCATCGCCGACGAAATTGAATGCAAGCGAGCACAGGAAGATCGGGATGCCGGAAACCAGCGGCAGCCACGGATGCTGAAACATCTGGCTCTGAGCCGCCGAGAGCATGTTGCCCCAGGTCGGCGTCGGGTCCTGAATACCGAGGCCCAGGAAACTCAGGGCAGCCTCGTAAATGATGAAGCCCGAGAGGTTCAGGCTGGCGCTCACGATCATGGGTGCCAGCGCGTTCGGGATCATGTGGGCCAGGATGATGCGCACGTCCGAGACGCCCAGCGCGCGGGCCGCCTCGGTGAAGGTCTGCTCTTTCACCGACAGCACAACACCACGCATCAAACGCGAATCGCCCATCCACCCGAATGCAACCAGGATGCCGATGAGCAGCACGACCTGGGTCGCGTCGCGCGGCTGGATGATGAGCAGCCAGGCCACGAAGTTCTTGAGGGCCTCGGGTATCGGGATCGCGTCCTGATTCTGAATCACCAGAGACGAAACGATCAAGAGCAGCGGCAACTGCGGAATGGTCAACAAGAACTCGACCACCCGCATGGCGATCGTATCAACGATGCCGCCCATGTAGCCTGAGACGGCGCCGACCAGAGCGCCGATCGTCACGGCGAAGATCTGAGCCGTGATGGCCACAGTCAGCGAGATGCGCGCGGCATACAGCAGTCGCGAGAGGTAGTCACGGCCGATCTGGTCGGTGCCGAGCCAGTGCACCCGAATGCCGTCGGCGGCCTTTGTGCCCGGCTCGAGGAAGTCGTTGCCCACCATGATCTCGGTCGGTGAGAACGGAGCGATGTACGGAGCAACGACGGCCAGGATGATGATGATTAGCAGGACAAAGGCCGAGAACACCGCAAGACGGTGGCGCAGGAAGCGCGTGAGGATGATCTTGAACTGGCTGACTTCCTCCGGCATCGCCTCGGCGTTGAGGAGTTCAACCTGTTGCGGGCGGGGTGTTAAAGCTGTTGTTGCCATGATGACTCCACCCTTCTAACCAAGCCTGATGCGCGGGTCGACAACCGTGTAAAGGATGTCCGACAACAACGTCGCCAGCACGGTCAGGAAAGCCGTGATGAGAAGCAGGGCCATTGCCACAGGATAGTCATTGCGACCCAAAGCATCGAAGTACAGGCGGCCCATCCCCGGCCAGTTGAACACGGTCTCGGTGATGATCGCGCCACCGAACGCGCCCGGGATCGAGAACACGACGATCGTAATAAACGGGATCAAGGCATTGCGCAGCGCATGTTTCGAGATGACGACACGCTCGAAGAGCCCCTTGGCGCGGGCCGTGCGCACGTAATCCTGCCGAAGCACTTCGAGCATCGACGTACGCACGAAGCGGCTCCAGCCAGCCACGTTGAACAGAATGAGCACCGACATCGGCATCAACAGGTGCAGCACCGCATCGAGCAAGGATCCAGCTTCGACGGAGCCGATCACGGGGATCACGTAATCCTTGACAGCCAGGGCGTTGCCTGGCGGCAGATAGATCCAGCCCAGACCTTTGAAGGTAATACTGAAAACCAGGATCATCAGCAGGCCGAAGAAGAACGTCGGCATCGATGAGCCGAAGAAGGCCAGTGATGTAACAGTGAAGTCGAAAGTCGAGTATTGACGCACAGCCGAGATCACACCCAGCGGCACGCCGATCAGAATGGAAAAGAGAGTCGAGAGCAGCATCAACTGCAGAGTGCGTGGCAAACGCGCGAGCACCAGATCAGAGACGGGCCGATCCTTTGTGATCTGCCAGGATAGGCCGAAATCGCCGGAAAGCACGCCGCGGCTACTACGCGGCCGATCGACCAGATCCGCCAGGGTTACTTCCTGGCCCTCGCGGCAACCGGCCTGCCGCCGTTCGGTCCGACCATCCGAAAAAGTGACCTGCACTTCAACATACTGGCGGCACCCCACCACAAGATCTGCAAAATACGTCTGACCACCGATCTCGATCGGGCCGCGCGGCTGACCGATCAACCAGCGCGTGAACCGCACCGGGAGATCGAGATCAAGCTCGAAGTAGGCACGAATCCGGGCCCTGTCCTCCTGATTCAGGCGGAGCTGCACCGAACTGAGGAACGTCAGGGGGCCGCCCGGTGCCAGATTCAACAACGCGTAGGACGCGAGTGATGAAAAGAACAGCACCACGACCATCTGGATGATTCGACGGACCAGATAATTGAACATGCCTACCTCATCGTCCGATGCAAGCGCCCAAACGCCAGGCCCTGATGATACAACATCGGTCTTTCATCATCTGAAGAACAACGCAGGCGCAACCCATCCACTGGCATTGCGCCTGCGCTGGCGTTCTACATGCCTGGCCGATCGGCGGCGCACGGGTGGCGCCGCCGATCGGTCAGAGGCAGCGGATATCCGACGAACTTTCGTGGAAGGTCATGCACCACGATGGACATCCGCGCCACATCCCGCCGGATTACGGCAGGAACAGCTGCATGTCGATGTGCTCCCAGGTCGCGCTGGGCTCAATCAACACCTGCACGGGATCGCCGTTGGCCTGGGCCTCGAGGACAAGCTCGACCTCAGCGCCGGCGCCGAGGGTCTCGGAGCCGATCACGTCGACGTCGCCGGTCAACAGCTGGGCCACGGCCTGCTGGGTGTCGGTGACAAAGAGCTCAGTGATCTTCTTGATCGCGACCTCGCCCTTGACGTAGTTCGGGTTGGCCTCGAACTCCATCTTGACGCCCTTTTCCCAGGCGGTCATGATGTACGGGCCATAGCCCAGCGGCGTCTCGGCGATTTCCTTCAGGCTCGACCACTCGGTCACCGGCACGTCAGCCAGCTTGCGGCCGTCCGACAGAACCTGGTGCGCCGGGTAACCACCCGACACGGGCACGAAGTACAGCGGGTTGACGAAGCCAGGCTTGTAAGTCACAACCTGCTGCGTGTCGCTCGGGAATTCGACGCCCTGGATCGAGTCGCAGGTCAGGTAGCTGACCGCGCCTGAAGCATGGTCGCAGTCGGTCTTGTAGCCGAGCTCGAAGTCAGCGGCAGTCACGGGCGTGCCGTCTGACCAGGTCAGGCCTTCCATCCACTCGTAGGTCACGACCAGCTGGTTCATCATGACCGTGCCGCCGGTGAACTCAACATCCTCACCAGCCGAATTCTTGACGGTCATGCCGGCGGCCAGGGTGAGCAGGTTGCCATCGGCATCGGTCGGGCTGCCCGTGGCATCCACCACTGGATCGCCTTCCTTGACTTCAACTTCCTTCAGTTCAGCCAGGCCGTTCTCAATCGTCGAGATCTTGGCCAGGCCTTCCTGGTAGTTGTAGTTCGCCTGCGACACCGAGGTGCCGAAGACCAGGTAGGCGGGGTAGCGCTGCGAAGCCGAAGACTCGATCAGCGTCCACATCGAGGCCGGTTCCTGCGAGGAAGCCAGGACGAGTGCGTCGCTGCCATCCGCCAACGTCCACGTGTCGACGTTGTAGGTGTAGTACTCGGTGGCGTTCGGCGCGAAGCCGACCAGATTGCTGGTGGCGGCGTTGCCCTCAGCGCGCTGGAAGACCGGCAGGCTGATCATGTCCTTGGCGAACTCGATCTGGAAGATCTTGTACTGCGCGATGCGCTCGTCTTGATCGAGGGTGTTGTTCGCCGCCAGGATGGCGTTGCTGGCCGTCTCATTGCACCAGCCCATCGTGTTCTGGCCATTCCAGCCGTTCTCGGGCTTGGGGATCTGGTTGCAGGCGTACAGGGTCTGGCCCTTGGGATCGGTTTCGCCGACCCAGGCGTACGCGCCGAGCTCGTAGTCGCGGCGCTGCAGACCGGTCGTGGAGCCGAACCACCAGGAGGCCGGGGCGTGCAGGCGCAGGACGCGGATGCCGCAGGCGGCCATCTGCTGCTCAAACACGGCCGCCCAGGTCTGGCGGAAGGCCGCGTTCGTGGTGGTGAACTTCAGGCTCAACTCATCGCCGTTCGCATTGGTGCGGAACGTCGCGCCTTCGGCCAGCGGCCAGCCGGCCTCGTCCAACAAAGCACCGCCGGCTTCAGCATCAAACGGGTACTTCTGGACTTCGTCGCCGTAGTAGGCAGCCCAGCTGACGCGCGGGATGTTGGTGTCCATCAGCAGGCTCTGCTGCTCTTCCTCGGTGAGGAAGGTGTACACCGACGCGATCAACTCGGGCCGGTTCGTGCAGTAGGCGATGGCCTGGCGGACCTTGACGTCACCCAGGATCGGGTGCGGCGTCGTGAACGAAGCCGCCTCGACGACCGTGGTCACTTCGACGACCTGGGTCTGGACGACTTCCTGAATCTCGGGCGCGGTGGTCACCTCAACCACTTGCGTCTGGATAACCGTCTGGGGCGCGCAGGCCGCAGCGATCATGCCAGCCACAGAGAGGCCGGTGAGCAACATAAAACGCTTGCTCTTGATCATCAAATCTTCTCCTCGCTAATTGAACGTGATGCTCGTTGACAGTTCAGGCCATTGGGAATACCAGGACGCAATCACCTCCTCAGTTGTTGAGGCCGTGAGATTGCCGTAACGGGGCGTGGACGCAGCCACCGTGGCATCACGTAACGTGCTCGCTTCCGAAGGGTTTTCGGTCCGAATGCACAAGTCTCTCGCGGCGTTAAGAAATGGGCAAACAGAGTGCGCGAACTATAACATCCGGCTAAGGGAGCGTCAAGCGTCCATAGAGGGGACCCGGTTCTGGTACTGTGGTCACAGTGGCAGGGGCGCGGGAGCACGAGAGCGCGAACGCACCCATGGTCGATCGCGACGCGTGACGCTCCCGCGCTCTATGGCAGCCCGATCTCCTCGATGTTCCAAACCGAAGAAGCCGCCGAGGCGTCGAGCCGGTAGCCCTGCACCTCTGGCCGGGCGACCCCCAGTCTGAAGCGAAAGAAGAGCGGCAACGAAGGAAGTTCCTGGCTGAAGATCGTCTGGGCCAGCACATGGCCCTGGCGTTGCACGGCCGGATCGAAGCTGCCGCGCGCCTGGCTGCAGGCCCGATCGAAGGCCTCGCTGCGATACCCCATGTTGTTCGTGCCAGCCGGGTTCTGGGCATCGGGGATCGCGCTCGACAGGTATAGCTCGCAGGGCGGCTGATGCCCGGCGCGCCAGGGGAAGGCGCCAAGGTCGAAGCGCCTGCCGAATAACGGCCCCGTCGGCCACGGCGCGTAGAGCGCTTCCTGGGTCTGCCAATCCGGCGTCACGGTCATGCCGCAGTTGTCGCGCAATTGATCGGAAATGCTTTGCACCAACTGCTGGCGGAAAGGGCTGCTTTCAGGGCCTGTGGTCAGGGTCAGGGCCAGCGATTCGCCACCACGGGATCGGGTTCCATCGTCGCTTGCGCTCCAGCCGACGGCATCCAGCAGGTCGCGAGCCCGGGCGGGATTGAACGGATACTGGCTGAGCTGGGCGCCAGCATAGAACGGGTGCGTGCTCGGCACATAGGTGTTGGCGATTTCACCTGCGCCATTTTGAAGCTGACTGAGCAGCGCAGGCCGGTCAATGCAGTAGGCGATGGCCTGCCGCACTTCAGGCTCTATGAAGAGATCCTGGCCAGCCGGCCGCCGGTAATCCTCGGCCGACGCCAGACCGAAGTCAAGATGCTCGTAGGTGTTGGTCGAGACGGTGCGCACCTGGAGTGCTCCCGTCGCGCCCACGTCACGCAACTGCGGCATCAGGCTGGTGAGCCCCTGACTCTCGGCGATGATGTGGCACAGGCCGGCCTGGATATCCGCCAGGGCCTGATCGGGTGAAATACCAAACCGGAAGACCACGCGATCGACCCGGGGCAAGCCCTCTGACGCTCGGAAGTAGTAAGGGTTACGCTCCAGGACGAGGTGGTCGCCCCGCACCCATTCGACGACCTTGAAGGCCCCCCAGCCCAGCGGCGCCGTAGCCGCATCCTCGCGGGTGGGCATCGCCGCCGGGTCCACGCCGGCGTAGAGATGCGCCGGCATGGGCGCGAAGAAACGCAGAGCGTAGTCCAGGTCGCGCCAGCCCGGCAGGGCGGTCCAGCGCACGGTGCGCTCGTCGATCGCCTCGTAATTCACCGTGCGCGACGTGACAAAGCGCGTCGCCGCCGTGGTGTCAAGTTGGGCCAACTGATAGCTAAAGAGCGAGTCGGCTGCGGTGACGGGCTGCCCATCTGACCAGGTCACGCCGTCACGGATCTTGAAGGTCACGCGCACCTGGACGACATTCGCAGGCGCGGTGCCTGTATACACCGTCGTCGTGCCGTCGGATTGGGCCAACGACACGCCGGGCGCCAGCGGCACAACCTGCAGCGTGGCAGCGTCCACCACCCGATCGCCCGGATTGACTCTGACTGACTCGACCACGAGTTGGCCGTTATCGAGATCCGGCAGATCCGTCAAGATAACGGGTGAGAACTGGTAATTGATCTGGTCTACCGGCCCATCGTACAGAGCCTCAAAAACATCGGCGCGCGCCTGACCTTCGGAGTAGCGATAGAGCGTCAGCGGCTCCTCGTTCTGGCAGACGATAAGCTCTTTGGCCGGTCGCGACGGCGTGGGGACCGGCGTGGGCAACTCAGTCACCTGCGCCACGATGGTCGGTGTCGAAACACCATCCGGAGGCCCGAACGTCGGGACCAGCGTTGGCACAGTCGGTCCGTTTTGCTGACAGGCGCTCAGTGCAACGGCAAGGACGAGGAGCGAACTTAAGGGTCGACGCATGCGGGCGAGTATAGCGCGGGAGCGTGGAGCGTGGAGCGTGGAGCGTGGAGCGTGGAGCGTGGAGCGTGGAGC
>CAYZRP010000199.1:0-8005 GCA_964480865.1 uncultured Anaerolineales bacterium
GTGCAACAAAAAAGCTCCTACCGGGGCTACCGCCCGCAGTAGAAGCTATCAACCCGTTGGGTGGTTCGACGCCCTTTGTGCGTCCGGCGAGCTTCATCGCCGATATCGCGCGATTATACCTGTAGACATCCAGCCGGATCCGATCGTCTCAGTACGGTCAGGGCTATCGCATTAGTAATGCCTGATCCGATTCTTCCGAGTCAAAACGGGGTGGGCAGGGGCCGGGGCTTGGCCCCGGCCCCTGCCACCCCCTTATTCTCTCGGCACTTTAGCGCCTGATGCGATTGCCCTGGCAGTACGGTGCCGGGCTGTTGAATCAATCGGACACGGCGCCCGTTCCGCCGCGACCGTGACGCCCTGACGTAACTGTTTTGCCCAGTCGGGACAGGATAGGCAGAGAGTGGGATGCTCCGATGGTCGAGCGCGCGTCCACACGTGCACCGACGCAGGTCACTGTCGGCGCGATCGATCGGGCGACAGGCCTGGCGTGATGCCGTCGCGCGGAAAGCGCAAGGCAAAACGCGATCCCTGACCCGGTTGGCTGATCACCGACGCTTCGCCGCCATGCGCCTTCATGACCGCCGCCACAATCGCGAGGCCCAATCCCGAACCACCCTGGCGTCGACTGCGTGAGCGGTCACCGCGGTAGAAGGTCTCGAACAACCGTGCCCGATCCTCGGGGCCGATGCCCTCGCCGTCGTCGGTCACCGCGATCTCCACCTCACCCGGGCGGAGGCTCCAATCGATCTGGATCTGGCCACCCGGATTCGTATGCTCCACGGCATTGTGCACCAGGTTGAGCAGCGCCTGCGTGAGCAGATCGGGGTCACACGCAAAAGTCACAGCAGGGCCCGGCCCGATCGACAGGCGTCGATCAGAGGCCAACAGACGCGCCTGATCGGCGAAGTCATCCAACCAGCGCGACAGCTCGACGGCTTCGCGTTGGACGGTCTGCGGCGCGTCGAGCCGGGTGAGGGTCAACAACTGCTCGGTCAAGCGACTGAGCCGCCGGATTTCGCGCTGCATGGCCTGCATCAGGCGCCGGGCCGCGACCGGGTCGTCCTGCGAGCCACGCTGCAACACATCGAGTGAGCCACGCAGCGCCGTGAGCGGCGTGCGCAGCTCGTGCGCGGCGGCGGCGACAAAACGTGATTGGCTGGCGAAAGCGCTCTCGATGTGGGCGGCCATGTCATCGAACGCGGCAGCCAGCTCGCCGACCTCATCGTCGAGGGCCGGAAGCCGCAGCCGCTCGTCGTAGCGGCCAGCGGCCATGCGTCGGGCCGAGTGGGTCATCTGGCGCAACGGCGTGAGCGCCGCATCCATCAGCCAGCGCTCGGCCCACAGACCCAGACCGAACGCCGCCACGATCCCGGCCCCGATCAGGCGACCCTGACGGCTCAGGACCTGGTCCGCCTCTGCCAGGGGAGTCGTCAACTGGGCAACGCCCAGGATATCGCGCGAGCCCGGCGCTCGGCGCAGGGGCACCAGCGCCACAAGCGAGCGGCCCGCGCGACCCTGTGTGGTGTAGGTCACCTCGGTGTCGCCTTGCAGGGCCTGGCTGATGGCAGTGGGTCGCGGCCGCGCGGGAGCGGGTTCCTCGGGGAGCCGGCGACCATTGGCCAGTGGTCGTCCGTGTCGACCCAGCACAAGCGCGTGCGTGTCGCGCGAGGTCAACGCGCGGCCGAGTTGCTCGGCGCGTGCTTCGAGATGTTCGCCAGACCCGATGCGGGCCATGTGATCATCGACGATCGGTTTGGCCTGGGCGCGCACGCGCCGCGCCGTGCCATCCAGCAGGAAGCGCCGCAGCCCCCAATACAGGCTGCCGCCGAAGGCCGCCAGGAGCACGCCAAGCAGGCCCATCGACAACGTCGTCAGCCGCGCTCGCAGCGATCGACCCGCCCACCACGTCCTAAGCATCTGGTCGAAAGGCATAGCCGACTCCATAGATCGTCTGGATCAAGCGGCGGTCTTGATCGCCAAGCTTGTCGCGCAGATGGCTGATGTGCACGTCGACGACGTTGGTGTCGCCGGCGTAGTCGTAGCCCCAGACCCGATTGAGCAATGTCTCTCGCGTGAACGCGCGGTTGGGCTCGCGCATGAAGAACTCGAGCAGCGCGTATTCGGTCCGGGTGAGTTCCAGCAGCACCCCGCCCTGGCGCGTTTCGTGGGCATCCAGGTCGAGCACCAGATCCCCGGCCGCAAAGCGGGTCGGTTCAGGCGCGCGCCCCTGGCGACGCAGGACGGCCTGGATACGCGCGAGGAGTTCGTCGAAGCTGAACGGCTTGGTAAGGTAGTCGTCGGCGCCCAGTTGAAGACCGGTCACGCGGTCGACGATCTCCTTGCGCGCCGTGAGCATGATCACGGGCGTCTCACGCCCGGCCTGGCGCAGCCGCCGGATGATCTCGAAGCCATCCAGCTCGGGCAGCATCACGTCCAGGATGATCAAATCGAAGGCCTGCTCGCGAGCGAGCGCCAGGCCCTCAGGGCCGGTATCGGCCACAGATACGGTCCACCGCTCGTACGTCAGACCGACGCGCAGGAACTCGATGATGGTCGGCTCGTCCTCGATAACGAGGATGCTGCCGATCGTCTTGGCCCCCTGAGCGTCATTCAGCGTATGTTGCATGGCGCAGAAGATTGTAGCGTCGTGGTTTCCAACGTTGCCGCGGATTTCGCGGATGGGCCGAGCGATGACAGTTGGGGTGGAACACCCTCGCTCAGCGAAATCGGTGAAATCCGCAGCCAAACGTCGTGCGCCCATTCGATCAAGCTCCGAAGAGCGAGAGCCAGACGACGCCGACGACGAGGGTTGCCAACGTGATCGGGAGTCCGGCGCGAAAGTATTCGCCGAAGGTGAGGCGCACGCCCAGCTGCCGCGCGCTCTCGGCCACGATCAGGTTGACGACTGAGCCGAGCAGGGTCAGGTTGCCGGCGAGCGTCGAGGCCATGGCGACGGTCAGCCAGGCCTGGGTCGGCGTTGGCAGGCTCTCGATCATCGGCCGCAGTACAAGAACGGCCGGGACGTTCGAGATCACGTTGCTCAGTACGGCCGCGATGAGGGTAAGCCCGACGACGCCGGACTGGAGCATCGGTTGAGCCCAGGTCACAAGCACCGGCCACAGGTCCGACTGCGCCAGAGCGCCGGTCACGACGAACAGCCCGGCGAAGAACACGAGCAACGGCCAATCGATTTGCGCCAAGACCTCGTCGGGGCGAAAGCGGCGTGACACCAGGAGCACCATCGTTGCGGCAAGCGCCGCCAGGGGCACAGGCACCCCCAGGATGAACAACGCCACCATGGCGACGCTGAGGACGACGCACTTGATCAACAACGGGCGGTCGATGGGATCGCCATCGCGCGCGTCGACGTGCTCCCAGGGTCGGTTGAACTCGGCGGGGTAGAGCTTGAGCAACACGATGGCTGAGACGCCGAGGCTGAGGACCGCGATCGGCGCCAGCGAACGAGCGAACGACAGGAATGTGAAGCCGCCGGCCAGGCCGATGATCATCGTCTGCGGGCTGCCCGTCAGCGTCGCCGTCGCGCCGATGTTCGCGGCCATGGCCACGGCCAGCAGATACGGAATCGGGTTGCGACCGGCCCGCCGTGTGAGGTCGACGACCAGCGGCGTCAACATGATGGCCACCGTGTCGTTCAGGAAGAACGCCGCCAACGTTGCTCCGAGGATCAGGATGCCCGCAAGCACCTGACGCGGCGACCGGGCGCGTCGGATCGTCCATCCACCGACCCAATTGAAAAAACCGGCGCGACGCAGATGCTCATTGAAGATCAGCATGGCGAAGAGCAGCGCCAGCGTGCCGGGGTCAATGGCCCGCCAGGCCTCCGCGGCAGAGATGGCGCCCAACCCGATCAACGCCACGGCACCGACCAGCGCGATCGTGGCCCGGTTCATCTTGAGCCCCGGAAACTCACCGGCCGCCACGCCATACAGCGTGAGACCGATAATGGACATAGACACAAACATGAAACCTCCAGGAGCGGCGCGACGAAGACGTTTCGCTCACCTGAAGGCTACAAAAGCACTCTTGTGGGCTCCCGAAGCCATTCTGAAGATATTCTGAAGACGGCCAGCACCTTCAGCCCTTGACCCTCCAGACGTTCATTGAGGAGTCGGGATTGACAGAGGGGATGCCCTGGGGCGATGATCTGACGAGGGCGAGATATGTGACGGTTTTCCTCGATAATGCTTACATGACAGATCAGCCAGGTGAACCCATCGCCACGCGGCCACACCTTGAGGAGTTCCTCAACACAGCCACCGACGCTTTCAGCGGGTGGGAGTGTTTGAGCACTATGCTGTTGGACTTCGCGGTTGGCGTATACGCGCGCACCGCCGGTCCGGCCCCGGCTCCCCGGATGAGAGGTGGTCGATGACGATCTCACCCGCCGAGCGTCGGGCGCGTGCGTCGTTGCCCCTCATGCGCTTCTTTCAGTCGTACATGCCTTTCAACCTTGCGCGCTGGGTCAATCGCCAGGGCCTCACACAGGTCACGCTGCCTGCCGGGGTCACCCGACAGACGGTCTCTACGGATGGTGTGCGCGGCGAATGGATCATTCCGGACGGCAGCCCGGCAGACAGCGTACTGCTGTACCTGCACGGCGGCGGCTTTGTGTACGAACTTTCACCGCTCCACGTGCAGATGCTGGCGCTGTTGGCGCGGCGCATGAACACGCGGATCCTGGCGGTTGATTACCGGGTGGCGCCGGTGGATCCGTTTCCGGCCTCACTCGAGGATTGCCTGACGGCGTATCGCTGGCTGTTGAAGCAAGGGATCGCGCCGAAGCAAATTGTGGTGGCCGGCGACTCGGCCGGCGGCAACCTGACGATCACGATGATGATGTCGTTGCGTGACTGTGGCGAAGCGCTGCCCGCCGCCGGGGCGTGTCTGTCGCCGGCCGGTGACCTCAGCGCTCGGGAGAACACAACCGATCTCGTCAACGATCCACTCTTGCCGCCGCGGGCCATTCGGCGCTACACGGCGTCGTACGTCGGGAACAATGACGCGCGCAATCCCCTGATCTCGCCGGTCTTTGGCGACTGGCGCGGGCTGCCGCCGTTGCTGATCCACGTTGGCGAGGACGAGATCCTGCGCGATGACGCGGTGCGCATGGAGGCGCTGGCGCGCGAGGCTGGCGTTTCGGTGCGGCTCGAAGTCTATCCACGCATGTGGCACGTCTGGCAGCTCTTCCTCGACATGCCCGAGGCGCAGCGCTCGCTGGACGACATCGCGGGATTCCTGGGTCAACACCTCGGGCTCGCGTCATAATCGCGGGGCATGCATCGGCCTCGAGCCCGGATCGTCGAACGCGCAAGGAGATGGACGATGACTGATCACCCACGGCATTACGCCTATCCGCACGACATTCCACCGGCCCCCACGGGGTCGCTCAGCCGCAATCTGGCTGACGTCGCATATGCTCACGTGTCACAGGCGCAGCGACTCGACCTCTTTTGGCCGGCGGAGGGCGACGGCCCCTTCCCGGTCATCGTCGCCATCCACGGCGGGGCGTTCATGGGCGGCGACAAAGGCGATGAACAACTCACGCCCATGCTAGCCGGTCTGGAGCGCGGCTATGTCGTGGCGTCGATCAACTATCGCATGAGCGGCGAGGCATGCTTCCCGGCCCTGATCCACGACGTCAAGGCCGCGATCCGCTGGCTGCGTGCTCACAGCGTTGAGCATCGACTCGACGCGTCGCGCATCGCCGTCTGGGGCGGATCGGCCGGCGGGTATCTGGCGCTCATGGCCGGCCTGACGGCGAACCAGCCCGAGCTCGAGGATCTGGGCCTTGGCGCGGAAGGCGAAACGTGCGCGGTTCAGGCGGTCGTCGACTGGTTCGGCCCGACTGACTTCCTGAAGATGGACGCCCAGCTCGCCGAGTCCGGGCTGGCGCCAAGGGTCGGTGAGGAACACAATGGCCCGCGCTCGCCGGAGTCTCTCATCCTCGGCCGGCCCATCACGACGGCGCCGGAACTCGTGCGCGCGGCCAACCCCGAAAGCTACGTCCACATCGACGCGCCGCCGTTCTTGATCCAGCATGGGCTGAGCGATCCCATCGTGCCGCATCAGCAGAGCACCGGCATCGCGGCCCTTCTGTCGGCCGTGCTGGGGCCTGAGCGTGTGACGCTGGATCTGTTGCCGGGTGCCGGGCATGCCGACCCGGCGTTTCTCGAACCGGCGAACCTCCAGCGCGTCTTCGCCTTCCTGGATCGGCATCTGAAGCGGAGCTGAGGCCCGGGCCATCGCGGGCCTTCCGTTCCTTCCGCATCATCGGCCTGATTCGCGGCCGACAGCTCGCTCGTGCACACGTCGCCCCCGTGTGCAAGCCCGAGCTGTCAGGCGCCTGAAGATCAGTGCCGGATCCTGTCCGCGGATGGCGCGGAGCGATTTTCGATGAATTCCGCGTAATCCGTGCCGATCCGCGCCATCTGCGTACAAGCCTTACTGGCCTGAAACGGCCTGACAACTCGCCCGTGCACACGTCGCGCCCACGCCCACATGTGTTCGTGCACACCCAGACGGTATACTCGCCAGGTTGCTTGCCTCTGGCGAGCGCTTGTGGGGATCGATCAAAGGGGCTTCGCATGACAGAGACTGGCGCGGGCGGATCGGCGAACACCGTTGACGCGAACGACGATTTTCGCAAGTGGTTTGTCTTGATCGCGATCGGGATTGGCACCTTCATGTCCGCACTCGACGGCAGCATCGTCAACACGATCCTGCCGATCGTGCGCGACACTTTCAATGAAAGCATCGCCCTGTCGGAGTGGGTGGTCCTGATCTACCTGCTTGTGGTCAGCGGCCTGCTCCTGACGTTCGGCCGACTCGGGGACCTGCGCGGCAATCGCCCTGTATACCTGACGGGCTTCTTCATCTTCGTGATCGCCTCGGCGCTGTGCGGTCTCTCTCCGTCGCTGGGCTGGCTGATCGCCTTCCGCGGCATGCAGGCCATTGGCGCCGCGATGCTCTTTTCCAGCTCGCCGGCAATCCTCACTCGCAGCTTCCCGCCTTCACAGCGCGGCCGGGCGCTCGGCCTTCAAGCGTTGATGACGTATCTGGGGCTGACCGTTGGACCCGCGCTCGGCGGCTGGCTGACCCAGACCTTCTCGTGGCGGGCCGTCTTCTACATTAACGTGCCCGTCGGTTTGCTGGCCCTGACGCTCTGCTGGATCTATGTGCCGCGCAAGCACGAGCCGCGGGCCGAAAGCTTTGACGTGGCCGGCGCTGTGCTGTTCTTCGCGGGGTTGGTGTCGCTGCTGCTGGCCCTGAACAACGGCCAGGAATGGGGCTGGACGACGTGGCCGGTGCTTGGCTTGTTCGCCGTCGCCATCGCCCTGCTCGGTGCCTTCATCCTCGTCGAGCGCCGCGTTCGGGCGCCGATGCTCGACCTGACGCTCTTCTCGTCGCCGGTGTTCAGCGCCGCGACGATCAGCGCCGTGCTGAACTATGTGGCGCTGTACATGATCCTTTTCCTGCTGCCCTTCTATCTCTTGCAGGGTCGTTCGCTCACGCCGTCGCAGGCCGGCCTGATCCTGACCGCGCAGCCGATCGCGATGGCGATCGCCGCGCCGCTGAGTGGCACGTTTTCCGATCGCATCGGGACGCGCTGGCCGGCGATGGTCGGCATGGTCGTGTTGGCGGCGGGGCTTGTGGGACTCGCGCAGATCACGGCGACGACGCCGCTCGAGTGGATCGCGGCCGGCATGGCTGTGTGCGGGCTCGGCACGGGCATGTTTGCCTCGCCAAACAACTCTGCGCTGATGGGCGCTGCCCCTCGTCATCGTCAGGGCATCGCCTCGGGCATCCTGGCCACGGCGCGCAACGTCGGCATGGTGCTCGGCATCGGCATTGCCGGTGCGATCCTGACGACCTACGCGGCGGTCGACGCCACCCACTCGATTTTCCTTGCCATCCCGGCCGGCTTCCTCACGGCCGCCGCCATGGCTCTGGGCGCAGGCGTTGCGGCAGCTGCGCGAGGAAGAGC
>CAYZRP010000200.1:0-7995 GCA_964480865.1 uncultured Anaerolineales bacterium
CGATCTCGCTTTCGCCAAGGCGATCGCCCCAGGCCGGCATGGCGGTGCCCGGGACGCCCTGGCTGATCACCTGCTGCACCGCAGCATCGACGGTATAGGTCTGGAAGAACGACTGTACGTTCAGCGCCGGCGCACGGCGCGTGCCCTGACCGTCTGTGCCATGACAGCGCGCGCAGGACGACGCATACAGCGCCTCACCTGTCGCCAGCATCTCGTCAGTGACGATAACCGGCTCGGCCGGGGGCTCTGGGATCGTGCCGACCGGCAATTCATCCCAGCGCTGAATCAGCATCACCAGATCCGCGATCTGCTCAGACGTCAACGAACCCTTCCAGGCCGGCATAACGGTGCCCGCCACTCCGTTGGAGATCGAGGCCGTCAGTTGCTCGGCGGTTCGATCCTCCCGGAGCATTTCGGTGTTGAGTGCGACAGCTAACGTCGTCCCGTGGCCATCGGCGCCGTGGCAGGCCACACACTCGGTCGCGTAGGTCGCGACGGCCGCTGCCAGGCGATCGCCCTCAGGAAGGGTCGCGATAACGGTCAGGGCAACGGCGTCGACCGTCACGCTGATCGGCGCACGGGGCTCGAGGCCCAGATCGACGACGAGGGTGCGTGTCGCCTGCCAATCCCCGTGCTGGATCTGGGCGATCAAGGCCTCGATCTGGGCGTCGTTGAGCGGTCCGTCATCGGTGACGCTCCAGGCCGGCATGGCGGTGTTGTAGCGCCCGCGCGCGATGACCTTGTAGAGCGTGTCGTAGTCCATGTCACGCAAACCGACCGAGTCGAGCGGCGGGTTGGCACCCAGACCTTCGCCGGCCGCTCCGTGGCAGACGGCGCAGTCCTCGGCGTAGAGCACCTGACCCTCCTCGACCTGTTCTGTGAGGAGGTCCTGTTGGGCCTGAGTCTGGCGGGTTGGTTCGAACGCCATGTATATGCCCAGGGCGGTCGTCAGGATGAGCGCCGCCGTGAAGCCGATGAAATAGTGTTGGCGCATGGCGATCTCCTACGCGTAGACGAGCTGATCGGGCTCGAAGCGTTCGCGTTCGAGGGGGCGGCCCGTGTCGACTCGCACTTCACCGTCGACGATCTGCACAGCGAAACGATCGAGCGGCCGCGGCGCGGGCGGATTGAGCACCTGGCCCGTGGCATCGAAAGCCGAAGCGTGACAGGGACAGACGAACTGTCCTGACGTGGGGTCCCAGGGCACCGCGCACCCAAGATGTGTGCAGCGGCGATACAGCGCCAGGAACCCGCCATCGTCCAGGCGTGCCAGGTAGAAGCGTCCTTCGTTGAACGGTGTCACCGAGCCTGCCGGAAAATCATCGACAGGGCCGCAGACAATGACGCCGCCGAATGAGCCGGCGGAGACGCGCGGCAGCGCGAACGTCAGGCTCGCGACGCCGGCTTCGAGGGCGGCGACGCCGGTCAATAGGCCCCAGCCCAACTTGAGGAAGTCCCGCCGGGTCGGGTTGACGGGCGATGATGATGAAAGAGTGGTCATGGTTCGTTCCCAGATTCGCCGGGCTCAATGGCCGAGGGCGGCCACGTCCCAGGGCCACAGCAGCGCCATGCCCGGTCCGCGGAAGAAGATGCCGATGAGGGTGAGGGTGAGGAAGCCGGTCAGGATCAGGGTGAAGATCCCGAGCTTGGCCTCGCAGCCCGTCGCTCCGAACACGCGGCGCGTGAACGTCACGAAGCCGACCAGGCCAAGCCCGAGGAGCGCGAGTGGCACAAGGCCGTTGGAGACCAGCGTCGGCAGGCTGGGCAACAGAGCCGGCAGGTCGAGCAGGAATTCGTCGAGCAACACGTAGCCGACCGTCAACAGCACGCCGACTGTCGCGCTGAACGCCGCCAGCCAGCGACCACGCCGCGAGCGGAAGTACACGCCGACGCTGTCCATATCGGCATCGAGGTAAGGCAGCGCCGTGAGGCCGAGCAGCGCCAACCCCGGGATGAGGATGGCTCCGAAGAGCGGATGGAAGTGGAGCAGGAGCTCTTGAATGCCCATGAAGTACCAGGCCGCTTTGGCTGGATTGGGGCTGAGGTCGGGGTTGGCCAACGGCTCGAGTGGGGCGTTGACGGTCATTGACCAGAGCAACAGCGCCGTGAGGGCTACCGTGGCCCAGACCGCCTCGGGCCGCACCAGATCGGAAAAGGTCGTGACATTCTCGTCCTTGGTCAGCGGCGGCTCGTCGACGGCGCGCGGCAAGGAGAGCCCGCCATCCTTGCGCACACGCCAGAAGTGCAGGCTCATCAAAAAGAACATCGCCGCCGGGATCACGGCCAGGTGCAGGCCGTAGAAATTGAGGAGCGTCGCAGGCCCGATCTCGGGTCCGCCGAGCAACACCTGAGACAGGGTGTTGCCGATGACGGGCACGTAGGTCACGATGCTGGCGCCGACGGTGATTCCCCAGTAGGCGAGTTGGTCCCACGGCAGAAGATAGCCCGTGAAGTTTTCGGCGACCGTCAGCAGCAACAGAGCTACGCCGACGAGCCAGTTGAAAGCGCGAGGTTCGCGGAAGGCGCCGGTGAAGAACACGCGCAAGAGATGTAAGGCCGCCACGACCACCAGCGCGTTGCCGGCCCAGTGATGCAGGTTGCGGACGAGCTGGCCAAACGCCACCTGGGTCTCGAGCGCCAGGATCGACTGATACGCCTGGTCCGGTGCGGGCGTGTAGACGAACATCAACATCGCACCTGTCACGCCAAGCACCACGACGAGCAGCGCTGACAATCCGCCCAGCCCCCACGAGTAGGTGAAACGCAGCGTGCGCGCCGGCACTTGCGAAGGATGGAGATGGAGGATCAGGTTGTTCATGACCAGACGCAGCCGGCTGCGTCGATCGCCGGTATACGGTTCACGCAACGCGCTGCGCCAGACCTTCTTCCAGGTCGGCAGGGCCGGTTGCGTTGAGTTGACTTCGCTCATCGGTGTGCTCCTCGTGTGCTTTCCGCCTGACACAGGCCGCCCAAACGTGCGGATCCGACTCACCGTAACGATCAGCTGTGTAAGAGTGATGGAGAGGATGTGTGTCCTGGCTTTATAGGGCCTGCGCGAGATCTCCACATCTCGCCGTTAGCCTGAGGTCACAACGAAGCAATCGGTTTTGTCATCTGGAGGCAACCATGATCAAGAACATCATCGTCGGGGCGCTGGCCCTGATCGTCGTCGGGGCGGTGGGCGTGGGCGTGTACGACGCGTTCAGCGCGACGCCGGCTGAGGCCGAGACCGTCGTCGCCAGTTCATCCGACGGCAACCGTGGACAGGGAGTCGCCGCACAGGCCGGGCCGCTACAGGCCGGGCAAGCACTTCAGGCGAGCGGAACAGCCACGGTGAACGGCCAACCCGGCACCGGCGAGCCACAGTCGGTGCCGAGCACCGAATGGACCACCCTGTCGGCTGAGGTCCAGGTTGTCGAGGTCAATGGCCTGAGCGTCCTGACCGCTGATGGGCAGCCTCTTTGGATCCAGTTGGGGCCCACACACTTCTGGAGCGGGGCGATCACGTTCGCGGTCGGCGACACGGTTTCGGTGACGGGCTTCACCGAGAACGGCCAGTTCATGGCGGCCGTGATCGACAACGACACCACGGGTCAATCCTTCACACTCCGCAGCGAAACGGGCCAACCGTTGTGGGCGGGCGGCGCCAATGGCGGAAACGGCAACAACAACGGCAATGGGAACGGGGGCAAGGGAAACGGCAACGGACGTCCCTGACAACGTCCACTCACTCGCGACACAGCCAGATCGACCGGAGTTCCCGCTCCGGTCGATCTGGCTGTGTCACGCACGGGCGTAATCCGATCTCTGCCAGACGGCGTTGGCGCTGAGCCGCCCGCGCTGCCATCCCGCCATCACACAAGCCCGATGAGTCTCCACCACGTCACTTCGACGCCGACGATGACCACCAGCACGACGAGCGTGAGCGGGAGGCCGTAGGTCAGCACCTGCCGCGAACGATAACCCCCGAGGTCGCCCTGACCAAGGAGGATGACCACATGATGAAAGGGGAAGAGATAGTGCAGGGCAACGGCTGAATAGATCAGGAGGGCCGGGAACAGCGGGCTCCAGCCAGCGTCGACGGCGTAATGCACCATCGGCGGGGCAATGATGGACATCGACGCCAGTGCGCTGCCCAGGAGCATGTGGATGAGCATGGTCGTGCCGGCGACCAGCGCCGCGAAGCTCCACGGGTCTTGAGGCGGAACAGCCGGCAGGAGTGTGGCGGCCAGCCAATCCGAAAGCCCCGTGATCCGGCTGACCGTGCCGATGGCCAGGGCTCCGGTGACGAAGAACAGGATCGGCCAATTCACACCGCTGCTCAGATCCTGCGCTTCGAGCACGCCACCGACCAACGGCAGCGCCAGACCGACGACGGCCATCAGCCCGACCCAGGCTGGATCGATCCCATGCAGGCCATCCGTCATCCAGAGCACGAGCGCCACGGCCAGCCAGCCCAGGGTTGCTTTTTCGGCGCGCGTCATCGGCCCACGCGCGGCCTGGTTGCGTTCCAGGGCGGCGTGATCGATCGCGATCGGGCCCGTCTGGCGGAACACCATAAGATGCAGACCCAGCATCAACAGCGAAGCGATGAGTCCCGGCACCGCCATGTACAAGGGCCACTCCAGCCAGCCGATCGACACACCGGCGAACCCAACGGCGGCCAGGTTGAGAGTCGAGTCGCCGGTAAGCAGGATCGTCGACGTCGCGGTCGTCGCGACGAAGACCGAAAGACCCACGGAGGCCGCGTCAACGACGTTCATGCCTGACATCCGGATGATCGCACGCATCAACGACATCAACAGCAGGGCGCGTGGGAACGGATGCGGGATCAGGATGCTGAGCACGAAGCCCAGCACGTAGGTCAACACGATCAGGCTGCGATAGGAGTTCGCGAACCGAACGACGAAGAACGCGGCCACCCGTTCAGCAAGCCCGGATTTGGCAACGGCAGCGGCGATCAGGAACGAGCCGATGATCAACCACAGCAGCGGCATGGTCCAGATCTGGAAAACGTCGGCCGGGGTGGCCAGCCCGAAGATGATGTAGGCCAGAAGCATCATCAGTGTGGAGTAGGCCGGCGGGATGATTTGCAGCACCCACCAGATGACGGTGAACAACGTCACGGCCAGAGCCAGGCGTCCCTCCTGGCTGAGTGGCCCGGGCAGCGGCGCGAACCAGACCATCACCGCCGCGGTCAGCGAGAGCACAACCCCCAACAACTTGCGGTCGACGTGTTTGATCAAGGGAGTACTGGACCTCGAGATGTCAGGACGCAGGCGCCGACGCCGGAGCGGGGTTACGCAGAGACAACAACACGAGCCCGCTGAAGATCAAGACGATGCCCAACCCGGCCTGAAGGGTCACGTGCTCGCCCAGGACGAGTACACCCAGGGTGGCGGCTGTCAGCGGCTCGCCCAACGAAAGGGTCACGGCTGTGGCGACCGGCGTGAGCTGCAGGCCTTTGCCGAATAGGACGTATGCCAGGCCGGTCGCCATCAGCCCCAACCAGAGCACGGCGCCCAGGCCGTTGGGTTGCGCCAGCCAGGCCAGATCCTGCGTCAGCAATAACGGGGCCAGCATCAGCGCTCCGAGGCTGAAGATGACGGCCATGACCATCTCGGCCGGATGGTTCTCGAGCAGCCCCTTGCTGAGGAGCGAGAAGGTGGCGTAGGCGGCGCCAGCGCCGATGGCCAGCAACATCCCGAGCGGATCGACGTGGATCTGACCGCCAGAGAGGGCCAGCAGGCCGCAGCCGGCGATCGCCAGCAGTGTGGCCGCTATCCACCGTCGACCGAGTCGTTCTCCCCGAAAGACCAACCCGAGCAGGCCGGCCAGAACCGGGGAACTTCCGATCCCAACAATGGTCCCCACGGCCACGCCCGTCAGTTTGACACCAGCGAAAAACAGGATCTGGTACGCCGCCATGCAGGCGGCTGCGATCAGGACAGGCCTGATCGCCAGGCGTGCGGCCGGCTGCGGTTCGCGGGTTCGTGGCGTCAGGCGCCACACAGCCAGGAGGGCGAGTCCGCCGATCACGAGCCGGAGTGTGCCAATGGCGAGAGGTTGCGCCGCTGCGGGCGCCAGGGCCTGTGCGGTGCCAGTGGTTCCCCACAAGACAGCGCCGGCCAGGACGAACAAGGATCCGCGTTTTTCCATAGCGTTACTGATATGAACTTGCTGTTGTGCACACGCCCGTTGTCGCACCGGGTGGTCGAATACCAACCGGAGATGGGCAGACTCGATGTCGTTTCGGTCCATGGGTCAGGGAAGTGAGCGAAGACCTGAGTGTAGCCGAACCCGTGCCCTCCGAGCGGACCGACTCGTGATGGTGTGTACGCGAGTCTTCGATCGGGGAGTCTGGCACTCGCCCGCGCGTTGGGAGCAGCCCGTCTGTCGACAGGGTGCCGTGTGATTTATGATGAGGCCCTGAAAGATGCAATGCCCGCGTCGTTGACCGGCGGCGAGGCCGAAGGACATTCCGAGCATGATCCTCCCGAAGCAACGCGACCCGCGGTTCATCACCCTTCGCCGCGGGGGAACCCTCACAGACCCGACGCATCGTCTGCTGGCCCTGTGGGCCGCAGCCTGCGCCGAGCACGTCCTTCATCTGTTCGAGTCGGTTCGACCCGACGATCATCGACCCCGGTTCGCGATCGTGCAGGCTCACGCGTGGGTGCGCGGCGAAGCCACGATGACGCAGGCCCGTACCACGGCCGGCCATTCCAACGCAGCGGCTCGCGATCTGCGCGGGGCGCCGCGGTATGCGGCCTATGCCGCAGCGCAGGCCGCGAACGTGGCGCATGTCGCCGCACACGAGCTCGGCGCGGCGGCCTACGCCATCAAAGCCGCGCGCGCGGCAGTGACCGCCGAAGAAGCCAACCGCGCGGGCCAGATCGAATGCCAGTGGCAGCGCGCTCAACTCCCCGACGAGATCCGCGAGCTCGTCCTCGACGACCAACGACTGCGAAACGACATCTGCTGGTCGGTGTTCGACTGTTGAGGGAGCCGCGGGTCGATGGTCCTGACAAGTCAGATCGGCATCCAGCCAAACAAGAGCGCGATGGCGAAGCCACTGGAGGATTACGCCCTGGCTGACGATCGCCTGGGCATCTACATCGTCTGCGATGGGGTGACGCGCTCGTTGATCGATGGCCGCTATCCTGAAGACAGCCCGGCCGCGAAGGTCGCTGGCCTGTTCGCCGAAACTGTATACGCAACACTGGT
Organism: uncultured Anaerolineales bacterium; assembly: GCA_964480865.1. GTDB lineage: Bacteria > Chloroflexota > Anaerolineae > Anaerolineales > UBA6663 > UBA6663. Next base: position 7,228 of record CAYZRP010000200.1, read on the forward strand.
TCGCGAACGCGCGACGATGTCGACTCGAAGCGCCCTACGGGTGGCGATCACCGCCGGGAACGATGCGATCCGGCGGTTCAACGAGGCCGTCATCGGGCAACCCGACTATCTCGAGAACGATCTGGCAGGCACTGTCGCGATCGTCGCTGTCGCCGACGACACGTTGCTCCAGTATGCCTACCTCGGCGACTGTTGTGCCTATTCGGTCGTTGGCGACAGGTTGACCCGACTGACCGCGCCTCAGACGGCCAACGTCGCCGAGTACCGAAAGCGAGCGGGTCCAGCGGAGAATGCGACGCTCGCCATTCGTCGGGACTTTCGCAACAATCGGCAGAGCGACTATGGATATGGCGTGTTCACGGGTGAAGCCACAGCTCTGGAGTGGGTCGAGTGGGGCCAGCATGCTTTGGGTCCCGGCCGCACCCTGATCCTGGCATCCGATGGATTAGCGCCGTATCTGGATCGTTGCCCCGGAGGTCTGGCAGAAGCCTCGCCCGGTTACATCCTGGCTGAAGCCGACCAACTCGACGCACAACTGAATCTGCGCAGCGACGACAAGGCTGTCATCCTGATCCGCATGACGTGAGGCTGCTGCTTGCGGTCGAGACACGTGTGCACGGGCGAGTAGTCAGGCCGTTTCAGGCCAGTAAGCCCTGTACACGGATGGCGCGGATCGCAACGGATGACGCGGAGCGATTGTCGATGGATTCCGTGTGATCCGTTCCGATCCGCGCCATCCGTGTACAGGATCCGGCACCGATCTTCAGG
>CAYZRP010000201.1:0-7617 GCA_964480865.1 uncultured Anaerolineales bacterium
GTCAGCGGTCTAGGGATAAAACGTCACCTTATCCAGCGGCAGATAGCGCAGCACGACTTCGCCGACGATCTGGTCGGCCGTGATCGGGCCGAACGAGCGTGAGTCGTTGCTGTGCGGGCGGTTGTCGCCCATGACGAAGTACTGGTTCGCCGTGAGCGTGATCGAACAGACAGCGTCGCACCGATCGGTGCGAACGCCATTCAGATACGGCTCGTCGAGCAACTGGCCGTTGATCCAGACGCCGCCGTCGTGGACCTCCACCTTTTCACCAGGAAGCCCGACGACGCGTTTGATCAGGGCGTCCTCGTTGATGCCGGCCCGATAGAGCACGACCACCTGACCGCGGCGCGGGCCAAAGCGCGGCGCAATCGGTGAGCCGTCAGTGGCGTACGCGGGCTGCGCGCCGAGGGCATCGACAGCCTGCGCGCCCTTGACCAGGATCCAGTCGGCCCAGGTGCCAAGTCGGTTCACAAGCACGTACTGGCCTTCGTGGAACGTCGGCTCCATGCTGACCTGCTTGATCTCGAAACGCCCAAACATCAACGCCAACAGCAGATACAGCGCCGCCGCCTCGATCAGCGTGGTCGCGATCTCGCGGATCCAGGTGCGCGCCTTCGGAGCCGATGGCGCCGGGGGCAGCTCCTGCCCTGGACCCGGGTTCGACCCGGGCGCCTCTGGCATGCCGGCTGCCGTCGGGTTGCTATCTTGTGGATCGTTCAACATCCGTTACATCCTCGCCTTCATGGGCGTTCCATCAGCCCTTGGGCGGCACATTAATGATCTCGGGCTGGCTGGGCTGCTCGATGAAGCCTCCACCCGAGTTCGACAGGCCGCTGCCCAGGCCCAACAACCCCTTCAAAAATCGTACCAGCATGTCGGTAAACGATTCCTGTGGGTTTGGAATGCCCGGATCCACCGGGCCGCCGTCAGGCGGGAACCCCGGGTCGACCGGCGGCGCTTCCATGACCTCGACGTCGAGCGTGGCCGTGATCGTCTGCGGCTGGTTGAAATCGTCGGTGTAGTTGATCGTCACCACGAGCGGCAGCGTCCCGGCCGTGTCGGGGTAGATCGTGGCATCCAGCGGGTAGTTGCCGCCCGCCTCGAGCGCGCCGATCAGGGCCTGGTTGTTCTCGAAGGTCGCGGTGACCGCCGAGTTCTCGGCCACGCCGACGCGCATGTTGCCCAGGATCGTGCTGTCCTTGCGCAGATTGGTGACCTGCAGCGGGAGGACGTTCGGCTGCCCGGCCATCATCACGCCCGGATCCCGCGAGAACGCAACTTCGACCTGCGGGCTCTTGTAAACCAGCAACGTGATCACCTGATCGTCTTGATACGACCGGCCCTGGGCGTCGATGTAGATGAAGGTCAGCTTCATCGGGAACGCGCCGGCCGCCGTCGTGCTGTTGACGATCAAGGGCTGTCGGGCCACGAACGTGTCGCCGGCCTCGAGATCACCCAACGATTGCACGTTCGAAGCCCCAAGCGGCGCGAAGTTCGTGAAGTCGCCGCCGCCGCCCGTGACGCCACCCGGGTTGTTCGGATCCTGCGTCGCGCCCGGCTGCCCGCTCGTGGCCCCACCACCGACAATCAACGTGACGCGTCGCGCCGGGCTGGTGCCGACGTTCTGCAGGTCAAGCTCGAGTGAGAACGCCGAGCCCGGCTGCAACTGGCCGACGTCGGTGCGATAGGCCGTGACGAGCAACTGCGGCCGCACAATTGGGGCCGTCGTCGGTGTGGCCGTCGGCTGCGCCGGACCGCTCACGGGCTGAACCACCGGGAAGGTCAGGCGGAAGGAGTCGGTGTAGGTCGTGCCATCGGTGTTGGTGTAGCTCACCTTGACTTCCTGCACCGCGATCTGCTTGCCGCGCAGATCCTTCGTGGCGTACAGCGGTTGGAAGAAGCGCACCGTGGCGCCGGGGGCGAGCACACCCAGCGAGCGGATGCCGCCGGTCGTGGTCGGCTGGAAGTCGCCGGCGACGAACTCGGCGACGATATTCGTCGCGTTGCTGCCGCCCGCGTTCTGGACCGTCATCTCGAAGTCGAGGTTAGAGTCTGGCGAGATCTGCGGCGAGCTGGCGCCGAACGAGAGCACCACGAGCTGTGGTCGTGCAAAAGCCGTCGGCGCCGGCGTGTTGGTGGGCGCCGGTGTCGACGTCGGGCCGAGCACGGTGAGCGGCGTGCCCGCCGTCGCGGATCCGCCGTCGGGGTTGACGACCCGCACCGTGTACGCGCCCGCCGGGATGCCAGCCGGGATCTCGGCGCGCAGCCCTGCGCCCTCAGCGGTGGTAAACAGCGCGCCGAAGTTGTCGAGCACCACCTGCGCGCCGGTCTGCAGACCCGCAGCCGAGACCAGGATGCTGGTGCTCGTGGCGTTGCTGACCGTACCGGGTTGAAACGAGATGTTGCTGGGTGGCGTCTGCGCCACCGCCGCGCTGACTGGCCCGAACAGCAAGGCTGCCAGCAGCACCACCGTCATCAGCGCCCCGCCCCGCGTGCGGCCTGAGCCAGACGAAGATCCGTTGCGTGCGAGGCGGGACAACCACGTGGAGTTCATGTTCACTCTCTGGGAAGATCACGCAGAGTGGCCGTCAGGGAGGCCGGGCTGCGTGAGACGATCATAGTCCTCGGCCGACACCACCTTGCCGTCGAGGATGCGAATGATGTTTGACGCATAGCGCGCCAGACGCGGGTCGTGCGTCACCATGAGCACCGAGCGGCCCTGGCTGTGGAGGTCGAGCAACATCTGCATGATCAGGTTGCCAGACGTCGTGTCCAGGTTGCCGGTCGGTTCGTCGGCCAGGATCAGGTGCGGGTCGTTCACCAGGGCGCGCGCGATGGCCACGCGCTGTTGCTGACCGCCGGAAAGCTCGGTCGGCCTGTGGTGCGCTCGATCGGCCAGGCCAACCTGCTTGAGCAGTTCGAGGCCGCGTTCGCGGCGCTTGCGCGCCGTGCCGGGCTGGAACCGCATTGGGAAAATGACGTTCTCGAGCGCTGTCATGCTCGAGATCAGGTTGAACGACTGGAACACGAAACCGACGGTCTTCTGCCGGTAAAGCGCGAGCCGGTTCTCGTCCATGTGGTCGAGTTCCTGGCCTTCGACCGAGATGCGCCCCGAGCTCGGCCGATCCAACCCACCCACCAGATAGAGCAGCGTGCTCTTGCCCGAACCTGACGGCCCGATGATGGCCGAGAAGCTCCCGGACTCCATCGTCAGGTCGACGCCCGCCAGGGCGTGCACTTTCTCACGCCCCATGACGAACGTCTTGCGCAGGTCACGGACCTCAATGAACGCTGTCATGCACGTCGATCCGCTCAGAACATGCGGATGAACTCGAAGCCCGCCAGTTGCGCCTGGATGAAGCCGGGGAGCGCCTGCAGCATGAGCACGACGACAGCGGTCAGGACCACACCGACCCAGGTCTTGCCGCGCGTCAACCGCACTGCCGCATGACTGCCGATGACGAGCTGGATCACGTGCCAGACCCAGTAGATGTCAATGAGCGTCAACACCGCAATGAGGAAGGAGCCGCCGGAACTTGTGTCGCCGATCGGGCCGAATCCGCTCAACCCCGCGCCGTTGATCAGCTGACCGGTGAAGAAGACGGCCGCCGCGACCACCAACGCCCGGATCGCCATCGGCAGCCAGGCCCAGGCCGCGACATTCATCATCGCCCGCAGGCTGCCGCGCCCGCCGAGCAACGTCAACGTCAGATGGAGGATGGCGAAGGTCAGCACCCAGCCGAGGATCAGGCCGAGCAGCGCCCCCATGTACGGGAAGCCATAGACGAACATCGGACCCGTCTGGAGCTGTTGCGCCTGCATCCAGGCGTTGAGTTGATCGGGCGTCCAGAACTGCGACTCGGGCGGGGGAACCGGCCCGCCCGCCTGCTCGTTGAGGCGGGTCTGGATCGTGCCCTCGGCCAGCACGCGGACGCCGAGCGCCACGGCGGCCACAAGCAGTGGCGTCAGCCAGGCGCCGGCCTCATACTCGGCCAGACGGGCGAAAAAACCGCCAGGACCGCGCAGGCTGGGCCAGATCCAATCGAACTGAAAACGCCGAGGTCGTTCTAGAGGAAGGGTAGCGTCCGACATAAATTCCAGTATACCCGAGCGAGCCTGGCCGCCCGCTCAACCTGAGGCACCGTGATTGGATTGTGACACCGTATTGATAACGCCGGCGCACAACTCAAGAAAGACGGGTTTCCAGCCGCTTTGGTTCCGCCGTTTGCAAAATCGCCTGTCACCTATAGAATTTTCCTACCCGCCGCTGCGCCAGGCCTGAGGCCTTGCCAGGGCGGCGGAGACACCTCTCAATGTCCGACGTCCTCCGGAGCAGGCGCTTTTGGGTCGGTTTCGGCGCGGTCACTGGCGTGATCGTGGTCGCGCTGCTGTATATGCTGGAGCCGATACCGACGACCGCCAACTGGATCTTCGACATCGTCGGCTTCGTCGGCATGTACGCCATCGGCCTGGCGATTATTTCCCAGTTCGTGCTGCCGGTGCAGACGATGGACGACCGCTTCCAGGTGCTCGAGCACTTCTTCAGCTATGGCCTGGGCGGCGGCGGCCCAATCGTGTTCGTCCGTGACGGAAAGCTCGTCGCCAAGAAGGAAGAGTTGAGTGGCCAACAACCGGGCGTGGCCGTGCTCGACTCGGCCAGCGCCGTCGTCCTTGAGAGCTCAACCCCGCGGTCGCCCGGCGCGCCGCTGGTCGAGGCCAAGGGGCCCGGCGTGGTGTTCATCCAGGCCGGTCAGCGTGTCGTCGAGACGCTCGACCTGCGACGCCAGAGCCGCTCGATGACCACGCGTGCGCTGACGAAGGACGGCATCGAAGTCTCGGCCAGCGTCAACGTCACCTTCGGGCTCAGCCCGGAACCCCGCGACGTGTCTCCGGCGATCAGCGAGCCGCTGGGCCGCAACCGCCCGGCCCGCATCTTCGACCCGGACCGGTGCTTCAAGGCTGTCTATGGCTCAGCGCTCGGGGAGAAACAGCCGGTGGCCTGGACCGACCTGCCCGCCCAGGTGGCGGCTGAGTGCTTCCGCGACGCCCTGGCCGAGCGCACACTCGACAGCCTCTTCCTGCCGACCGTCAACAATCCGAACCATTACCCGTTCGCGGATTTTCAGAAGCGCGTCAGCCAGGCCGTCATCGACGCGCCCGTGCTGGCTGATCGCGGCATCATCGTCTTCTCGGCCGGCGTCGGTCTGCCCAAGCCGCCACGTGAAGTGCTGCACCAGCGCGTCCGCGCCTGGCGCACCCGCTGGCAACTGGCGTCCTTCACGCGTATGGCTGCGGTCAACAGCGAAGCCGTCAAGATGCTCGGGCACTGGCGCGCGCGGGCCCAGTCGCAGATCATCTCGGATCTGAAGTCCGCGCTGGCCGAGAACCCCGACCAGTCGAAGCAGGCTCTGGCGTTGCTTCTGACGCGGACGTTGAACACCATCGGGCAGGATCCGGCCACGCGGCGCCAGCTCTCGCAGGACGTGCTCTCGACGCTAGACCAGCTCCAGGAGTGGGTCAAATGACACCGCCCGACCTCCAATCCCGCGCGCGGCGTCAGCTGTCGTACTACCTCCTGCTGTTCGTCGAAGGTGATCACACCTGGGGCACGGTGCGCCTGCTCTCTGGCCTGTTTGGGATCCTCGGCTTCGTCTTCCTGGCGCGGATTATTCAACTGCCGCCGTCGATGGCGTTCCTGGATCCGCTCGATCTGCCGCCGACGGCGCGTCCGTTCGTCGAGTTCCTGACCTCGTTCGTCATGCCGCAGACCTGGCGTCATGCCATCGGGCCGATCCTGGGCTTCTCGCTGTCGCTGTACATCGGCGCGCGCTATCTGCAGGATCTGCTCGAGCTGCCGTCTTTCAGCCAGGCCTGGAACTTCCTGACCACGACCGTCTTCGGCCTCGGGTACCCGAGCATGACCGTCAGCGAAGGGCGGGCCACCGTCGAGGATCCCGATACCAACCCGCTGCTGCGTTTCGGCGGGCCGGGCTGGGCCGAGATCAAGCTCGGCAGCGCGGCACTGTTCGAACGCGGAGCCGGCCCATCGGCCGTCCGCGGCGCGGGCACCTACTTCATGCGGCGTTGGGAAGTTCTGCGCGAGACCTTCGACCTGCGCGAGATCGAACGCGCCAAGACGGATGTGCCGGTCTTCACCAAGGACGGCATCCCGCTGGTGCTCGACGAAGTGCGTGCGCGCTTCCGGCTGCGTTCGCGCGGGAAGCGCACCGAGGCTGAGCCGTACCCCGTCCTCGTCAGCGCGGTGCGACGCGCGGCGTACAACCGCAAGGTGAGTGAGCGCGGCATCGACAACTGGACTGACATGGTCACGGGCTCTGTGGTCGGCACGATCACGAGCTGGATCAGCAAACGCCGGATGGATGAGTTGATCCCACCGCCGGCACAGCCCGAGGAAGTCGGCGGCGAAGACGAACCCGAGCGCGTGAGCTACCGCCAGTCGCTGCACCTGCTCTTCCAGCAGGGCGACACACGCCGCAAGTTTGCGGAGATGGGCGCCGAAGTGTTGTGGGTCAGCGTCGGGCATCTGCGGCCGGATCCGAATGTCGACCCGGACGCCAACGTGGCCGACGACACGGCCGGCCGCGACAGGATCCATGGCCAGATGGTCGACACGTGGAAGAGCGCGTCGCAGGCGCTGATGCTCGAAGAAGAGGCGGACACCAAGGGCTACGCCGAGTGGCTGGCCGACACGGCGCGTGTGCAAGCGCAGGTCGAAATGATCCAGACCCTGACGCGTGGCATCCGCCAGGCTCATGAAGAGGGCGTGCCGATCGCGGACCTGATCACGGCGCGCGGCATGGAGTACCTGGGCTCGCTCGGTGACACTGCGGCGTTGCAGCGTCTCTCCGAGACGAAGCCCAAGCTACCGCCGGAGCAGGTGCTCAAGCTGCTCGACGAAGGCAAAACCACAAAGCCGGGCGGCGCCACGGACTGAGCATCTCATTGCCTGCCTGATATTCGATCGTCGCTCACAGCGGATCCGGCCGCCCTGCGTTGCGCGTCATGCTCCGGTCTCTTGCCCTGCCTCATGGATTCCCACGCACGGAGTGCGACGCGTAGCTCTGCGCGTGGCGTGCACCCGTTGTCCCTGCCCGTGGCGTGTGCCCGCCCAACGCGTGGCGTGCACCCGTTGTCCATGCCCGTGGCGTGTGTCCATTGTCCCAGCGCGCCGCGTGCACCCGTTGTCCCTGCCCGTAGCGTGGGCCCGCGTGTCCCAACGCGTGGCGTGTGTCCATTGTCCCAGCGCGCCGCGTGTCATCCAGAGCGCCTCATCACGGTGGCTTTCGGGCGCGCCCAATGAGCGCGAAGGATCTCCGCCGAAGACTCTTGGGGCCAGACGATCTCCTCCTTCGGCCACCGAGTCCGATAGGAGATCCTTCGCGCTCATTGCGGTTGGTTGCGGGCCGTGCGGGCCAGGCGCTCTGGATGACACGCCACGCGTGAGAGCGGGCAAATGGATGACACGCCACGCGCGAGGACGGCCACATGGATGACACGCCACACGCGAGAGCGGCCACATGGATGACACGCCACGCGCGAGGACGGGCACACTGGATGAACGCCACGCGTGGGGCGCGTGTCATCCAGGGGAACAAG
>CAYZRP010000202.1:0-7411 GCA_964480865.1 uncultured Anaerolineales bacterium
TCGACCCTGGCTCGAGTCTGTACCAGCGAGCCGGACTCCACCTGACTAGTTCTGGTAAGGCGGGTTGTTGAAGCGACCGCACCAAGACCACGCCCGCCCAACGGTCTCTCGGCGGCTATGCGGGTTTGCATTGCGGACCCGGCATATCTTGTGCTCTGCAAAAGGGCAAGCCGCACCTGATGTATAACATGCAGCGCACGGTGAATCCGATGTCCGGCGTGCCGTATGAACCGAAGGCGATCAGGCTGTTGACTCCGGTCGTTCAGCGTGTTGCCGAGGGGGCGTGATCGTCAACGTGGGCAGCCAAAAGCAGCGGTTAGCTCATGTAGTCACCGGTTGCCCAGGCAAGCCCGTCTTGGTTCTGCCGCCACGCAGCGCCGTGAGCGGTCAGGCAGCTTGCACCGATAACCCTGGATGAAGCAACGATGATCTTTGATGTATACGAGCTTCTGGGTCGCGGAATCATTGCGACGTGTTCGGGGAGATCCGAGGAGGGCGTCAAATACCTGACCCTGGCCGCCAAGCTACAGCCGAACAACTCCCGGGTTTGGTTGTGGCTGGCTTCAGCCGAGGCTACGGTTGACGGGAAGCGGAGGCACCTGCAACAGGCCCTTGCGGTGGACCCGAACGCCCATGTGGCTCAATGGCTTCTCGACCACCTCAATCATCAAGAGGTTGAGGTCAATCAACCACCCGGGGATTTTGTCTGCTTTACATGCTCCCGTTGCGGCGGCAAGCAACGTTTTGACCCCGATGTTCCTGCCTTGGTGTGTCAGTCATGCAACGGAGAAGAGCCGATTCCGGTCAGCGACGCTCCACAATCCGGATCGGACCTGGATGTGGCCCTGGCGAGAAAGTCGGAGAACTGGTCTGTTCTTGCAAGCGAGGCTTCGTGCGGCGCCTGTGGTGCCAAGACGTCGCTCCCACCCGATCGAGCCACCTTGCGCTGCCCCTTCTGCGACTCTGACCTCATCGTCGTTCGGCCGGCGACACCTGGCCTCGTGACACCGACGGCCATTGCGCCCTTTCAATATCATGAGGAAGATGTCCTGGAGCGCATCGGCGAACACTGGAATCTGCGACCCCACCACGTTCGGCAACTGTACGAAAGTCGAACGATCGTCGTTTCGGCTGTTTACCTGCCTTTCTGGTCGTTTGACGGACAGGTGCAAATCCGATGCGTTCTGGAGCGGCGCGTCAGTCCGGCGACCTATTCCTCTGCCGAGCGAGTCGTCACGCGCGACAGCTGGCCCAGTCGATCGAGTTGGTTTGAGTGCGACATCGAGGATCTACTCGTCTGTGCCACGGCTGCGCTTTCCGAGGATGAGGTCGGCCGGATCCTGCCGTTCGACATGAACTCGCTCCTTGACTACCGTCCCGCCATTCTGGCCGGCTGGCGGGCCGAACACTATCAGATGGCCCTGGAAGATGCCGGGATCGTCGCCCACAAACGTATGCGAGATGTGGCCTTCAATCGCGCAGCACACCGCGGTCTCTTTATGGAGCCGGCGGCGATGCTTCAGGATGATGTGTTCATCCTGGACCGAAGGTATAAGCTGGTCCTTCTTCCGATCTTCATCGTCAAGCGCCATACACCCGGAAGCGCGACGCGGCTCCTGATCAACGGCCAGACGGGAAAGGCGGCGGCGGAGCCCGGCAACTGGTTGGATCAGCTGAAGAAGTGGTTTTGAGGCCTTCCCTGTTGTGATGCCCAGCCTCAAGGCTGCCGCAACGCGCTACGCATCCAAGTAAGCCGTTCAGCGCGTCTCCATCGCCAGGCCAGCGCGAAACGATCATCCTTCGAAGAACGGCGTGAAAGCTGCCGCTCTGAACCTGCAGCCTTCGCGGCGTCAGCGATGCCAATCGTCAGGAGAACTCCGTATGCCTCGTACGGAAGTACAGGGCGTCTTGGCAGAGGTTTGGAGACACTCCTGCGTCGGTCCATCTGTATCGGCGGATGGCTAGGGCACCCGCACGGTGCTCAGCCGCGTTGGCACCCTGACGGTGGCGCTCGGTGTCGGATCCGTTCGGGCCAGCTTGAACTGCGCCACCACGCGGCGTAACACGCCCGCCATGTCGGAGAGTGAGCCAGCCGAAGCCGAGACCTGCTCGACCTGGGCGCTCATTTCTTCGGCACTGGCCGAGACCTCCTCGACGGCGGCGCCATTCTCCTCCGAGACGCTGGCAATGCCTTCAATCGCGATGAGGATCTCGTTCGAGCTCGCGGCCATTTGCTCCGTGGCGGCGGTGTTCTCTTCGACCACGGCACTGACGGCCTCCGTGGCCTCGACCATTTGGGCGGACAGATCGGCCATGCGTCCGCTGGCGTCCAGCGCGGCGGCGGCCTGGGTCTGAACGGCCTGGGCGGCGGCGAGGATGTCGGCAAGCGCGGTGCCCGCCTGGTTCGCGGTGGCCGAACCCTGTTCGACCTCGTGGGCGCCTTCATCCATGGCGCGCACGGCGTCGGCGATGGTGTGCTGCATGCCCGAGATCAAGGCCCCGATCTCTTTCGTCGCAGTGGAGGCGCGTTCGGCCAGTTTGCGCACTTCATCCGCGACGACCGCGAAGCCCTTGCCGTGCTCGCCCGCGCGGGCGGCCTCGATCGCGGCGTTCAGGGCCAGCAGATTCGTTTGTGAAGCGATGTCGTCGATGGTTTCCACGATATCGCCGATCTGGTGCGAGCGATCGCCCATGTCACGGACCTTCGCGGCCGAAACGCCGACCTTGACCCGGATCGCCTCCATGCCCTGGATGGTCTGAGCCACGGTTTCGGCGCCGGAGCGGGCGGCCTGCGTGGCGTGAGCCGCGCCGGACGTGACCGCCTGTGCATTGCCGGCCACCTGTTGAATGGTGGTGCTCAGACGTTCGGTGATCATGGCGACCTTGCCAACGGTCGCGGCCTGATCCTGTGCGCCGCGCGCGACGCCGTCAATGGCGCGCTTCATCTGTTCCATGTTGTTGGCGGTCTGGGTGACGCCCGTAGTCTGCTGCGTAGTGCCCCGCGCGACCTGCTGAACGGACGCCGCGATCTGGCTGGTCGCCTCGCCGGCCTGAAGGGCGGCGGTCGCCAATTGGGTCGAGGCCGTCCCAAGCTCCGTGGCGCTTTGAGTCAACTGGCCGGCCAGACCACGCCAATGATCGATCATACGGGCGAACGCTGTGCCGAGGACATCGTGCTCAGACAGCGGGGCCACGGTCTCCGTCAGGTCGTTCTCAGCCACTTGCGCGGCGACAGCGGCCATGCCCTGCAAATAGGCCACCATGTTCGAAAAGGCATGAGCCATCTGTCCGATCTCGTCGCCGGACCGCACCTCGACCACTTGGCGCAGATCGCCGGCGGCGATGCCGGTGGCGGCCCGGGCTACCTGGCCCAGAGGTACGGTGATCGTACGCGTGATCAGCGCGCCCGACACCACAGCCAGGATGATTGCGATGGTCGCGACCACGGTCAGGGTGAGGGTCGCGGCGGAATACGTCGCGTCTCCTTTGAGGTGTTCTTCCTCGGCCACCCGCACGTTGATGGCCACGAGGGTGTCGAGGGCCGCGCCGACAGCTTTGCGGGCGTTGGCAGTGGCCGCGCCGTCGCGCAGGCTTTCGACGGCGCTCTGTTCATCACCCGTATCGACGCGCCGAATGACGTTGTCGACCGCGACCTGATAATCCTCCCAGGTGGCGTCGAACCTCGCCAGTCCGGCGACTTCGTCGGAGACCAGCTGGGTCGCGCGGTAACGATCCAGCGCCTGGTCGATGTCAGCCCGATGGGCATTGAGCGAGGCCAGGGTGGTGGCACGTTCATCCGGTATCAGAACGTATTTGAAGACATCGCCGCGAATGGCATACAACCGCTCACCGGCCGTCCCAAGATACTCAATGGGCAAGGTCCGGTCCTCGTAGAGCGTCGTCAATCCAGCGTTCAGGCTGCCCATGTTGACATACCCCACGACCGCGACGACGAGGACCATCAGGGCGACCAACAGGAAGCCCGCGATCAATTTGACACCTACTCGGAGAGACTGAAGATAACGGACCATATGTCCCCCTCTTGATGCTCGTGCGTGTGGACGACTCGGGTTGCGGTGTCCGTAGCCGCCCGGACGGTGCCTGAGGGAGGTCGAGCGCGCTCGCCGCTCCTCGGCCCACTGACCCGTGACAAAGGTCGCGCGACTCGCGCGGCCCCGATCCAAACGTGCGCATTTCAGGTGAGCGATCGTTCGCGTTGTCGCTCGATCCGGCGCCCTTCTCGGTAGCTAAAGATCGCGGCCGCCACCGTAGGCCAGCGCCCCAAAACGGCTCAAGCGCCTGTGAAGACCAGCGCTCGGAGCCAGGCCGCCAACCAGGGACCACCTGTGGCCCCAGAAAAGAGAATCGATTTGTCGCCGACCGCTCGCAGCCCCCGAGACGAAGATGGTTCGTGCGTGAGTGAAGACGGGCTACCCCTGCGGTCGGGAAGGCTCATGACCGGTCGAGACAGCGTCGCCTGGATCGCGGTAGCCGATCGTCGCCGCGATCTCGCTTGGCGCTCACGCAGGCAACTTCGCTCTGGCGCAGGCGCGGAGCTTGGTGTCAACGCGCAGGATGTGGTTGACCAGCCAGGCCGAGGTCTGCTGCTGGAGGTCGACGGACAGGGCCGTGGTGGGCCCTTCTGCCGCGAAGCGTTTCTGCATCGAGGTGAACAAATCGACGAACTGAACATGGGCGAGCTTGTTGGCAGAAGCTGCCGGGCAGCGATGTTCCTCCATGCAGGCCTCTTCCTTGCCGAAGTGCATCACGGCATACTGGCCCAGGAAGCTCAGGATCTTGCCGATCTCATCCTTGCCTTGCCCGGCCGCCATGGCCGCGTAGAGCAGGTTGAGCTGTCGGACCAGCTCCTTGTGCTGGTTGTCGATCTCTTCGACTCCGGTGCTGAATGAATCATTCCATTCGAGTTTCATCGTGCAATCCTCCTGGGTTCCGTGGCTGACTGTCGGACTCGTCATCCGACGTGAAACGTTCGCCGGCTGGCCACTGCGCGGCGAGATGACAGAGAGCCTCATTGAGGTTCTTGAGCTGCGTGGCCGTCTCGGTATTCCGGTCGCTGAAGTTGGCGACAGACGTGAACGTTTGGATCAAGTTCGCGTTCGCGTCTTCGATGTCGTGCAGGCTGGATTGGGCGGCCTGGATGTTCGCCACGGACGCGGCGGCGTCGCTGCCGATCGCGACAAAGGCCGCCTCAGAGTCGGCCGTCAGGCGCAAGGCCTGATCGACGTCGGTCGCGACGCGTTCCATGGCGTTGACCAGGTCGTCGGCATCGTGATGAACCCGTTGCGTCAGCTGCGAGATGTCCTTGGTGCGGCTTTTGGAGCGCTCGGCCAGCCTACGCATCTCGGCGGCCACGACCGCGAACCCTCGCCCGTGGTCGCCGGCATGAGCCGCCTCGATGGCGGCATTCAGCGATAGCAACGTGCTCTGCGACGCGATCTCTTCGATCGTTTCAGACATCGCATCGATTTCGAGGAAGTGTGTGCCGAGTTGTCGCACACGGCGAGCCAGTTCAGCCGAGGCCTCTCTCATCTGGCGCATTCCATCGGCGAGTCGAGCCGACACCGCTTTTCCATCGTCGGCGGCCTGCACGGAGCGTTCGGCTCCCGCCGAGACGTCTTCCATGGCGGACGTCGTTTGGCCGACGGAGATCAGTAACAGGCTGCGGGCGAGGCTGGCCTGCTCGATGACGAGCCGTTGCTGGTCCGTGCTGTTCTGGAGTTCGGTGATCAGGCGAGCCGACTCGTGCGCGGTTCCAGTCAGATCCCGTAAGGTGTTCCGCGGGGCCGGCGGGGTATCGGAAGTGAGCAGGGAGGCGTCCAACACGTCCACTCAGATCTACTCAAGTCGTCCGCGCGAAGTGACAGACGACTTCTTCATGCTACAGCGATACACTCGTCGCGGCGAGAAAAGCCTCGTGAATATAGGGGAAAAAACCCTCTATTGCGACCGATCGGGTCCGCTTGGTGCGGGAGAAGATCTCTGGTGCGTGGCGAATGGGAGGTGTAGGGGGGCTCAGTCCCCTGAGCCGCTGGTGGCGTCCGTCGGTGTGGGTACATCTCTGGAAGCGAGTGAGATCTATCCCCCGTGATACAGGCCGGCGAAGACTACGAGGCCTTTCGTGGACCTGGCCTCGGTCAGATCAGCCGCTCCTCGGCCGTTCGGGCAGGGTCAACGTGAACGTCGTGCCCTGGCCGTCGACCGACGTGAAAGCGATCTGGCCGCCCAGGTAGCGTTCGCCGAGGAGCTTGAGACTGTAGGTCCCCAGGCCACGCCCGGCGCCCTTCGTCGAAAACGAGCGCTGAAACAGCTGGAGTTGTACTGCACGGGGCATCACAGCCGTGTTGTGGACCCAGAAACGAATGCCGGAGTCGCTGCGGTCACAGCCGATCGCCACGGTCTCCCCGGGCAGCGACGCCTCGAGCGCGTTTTTGATCATGTTGCCGAGGATGCGACCCAGGAGCGTCGGGTCGGTCACCAACACCCCGTGCGCCGAACCAGGCGCGACCTCGATGAAGCGCCGGTCCGCCACTTCGTGTTGGCCAAACAATCGAGCCATCTCAGCGAGCGTCTGGACGGTGTCGACCTCCGCGTAGCTGAGCTGGAGGGTGTTACTTTCGGCTTCAAGCAGTTGGCGTTGGGCTTTGATCTCGTCACACAACCGGTCTGCGGCCTGGGTCAGCAGATCGGGGAGGGGCAGGTCGATGGCCATTTCCGATGCGTGACCCAGGATGTAGGCCAGGTTGCTGATGATGCCGGCGGTGTTGTTGAGGTCATGGAAGAACGTGCGCTCGAGGATCTCGCGGCGCTTCTCATGGCTGATGTCCACGATCGCGAACAACGTGAAAAGCTCGCCCTCATACTCGAAGGGCGTGGCTTGAACCCGCAGATCCAGCGCGTCTTCACCTTCCAGGGTGTGCCGTACGATTCGACACTCGCGCACCGCGGCATGGCCAGCCTGCGCGGCGAGGATGGCGCGGACCGCCCCGCACTCGCTGCAGAACTCGGTTGTGCCGCAGCCACCGGCGTTCTTCGCCGCGTGGACACAGGCCAACGCCTCGCCCGGGCGCAGCGTGATGAGCGACGGGGGCTGCGGTGCGGGCACGAAGCGCTCCATCAAGGTGCTGGAATAGACGATTTGTCGCTGGGCATTGAGCACCAGTACCGCGCTCGGCACCGCATCGGAGAGGGTCGTCAAAAGATTGGCGTGAGCGAGCAGACCCACCTGATGGTCGATGTCGAGCGAGTTGGCGCGCGCGGCCGGCGCGAAGTGTGTGTCTTGATCCAATGTGGTGGTCAAAACCGTCTGTTCCCCTGAGGCCAGCCTACATCCGAAACGAGGGGCTCGGGCGAAAAGCAACCTAAAAACCACCCATCAACCCGGGCAACTGAG
>CAYZRP010000203.1:0-7182 GCA_964480865.1 uncultured Anaerolineales bacterium
GTCGTCACCTCGGTGATCGACGTGTTCAATCAGCGCGGCGAAAACGTGATGACCGAGAGAAAAGGAAAGGTCATAATGCCACTCGCAATCAGAGCCATCAGCTGTCAGCCATCAGCGGTCAGCGCGGTAGCGTAGGCTGACCGCTGATGGCTGACAGCTGACCGCTAATCGCTAAAACAGCCTCGTTACCGCCGCGTTGATCACGCTCACCATCCAGCCCGGCGCAATGCCGAGGACGAGCATCAGGATGCCGAGCGGCGCCCACGCGAGGATCTCGCGCGGCGAAATATCCGACGTGTGCCCGACCCACTTCTTGTTCAGCGGGCCGTAGATCGTCTTGTAGATCGCGTACAGGATGTACGCGCCGGTCATCAGCAGGCCGATCATCGAGATCGCGGTCAGCGCCGAGAACACCGGGAAAGCGCCGCGCACGACCATGAACTCGGAGACGAAGCCGTTCAGGCCCGGCAGGCCGAGCGAAGCCATGCTTGTGAAGAGCAACAGGCCGCCGTAGATCGGCATCAACGGCATCAGGCCGCCGAAGTCGTTGAGGTTGCGCGTGTGCGTCCGGTCGTAGATCACGCCGACGAGCAGGAACATGCCAGCCGCGCTCAGGCCGTGGTTGAACATCTGCAGCACTGCGCCGTTCAGGGCCAGGATGCCCTCCTGCGCGCTGCCGTTCTGAGCCGTCCACGCCGCCACCGCCACGCCCAGCGCAACGAAACCCATGTGGTTAACCGACGAGTAAGCCACCAGGCGCTTGAAGTCACTCTGGCCGAACGAGGCGAACGCCGTGGCCACGATCGCGATCGTGGCGAAGATCGCCAGATACACAGCACCCGCAGCGGCCTCAACCGGATAGAGCGGCAGCACAAGTCGCAGGAAGCCATACGCGCCGAGCTTGAGCAGAATGCCGGCCAGCATCATCGAACCGGCCGTCGGGGCCTCGGTGTGCGCGTCGGGCAGCCAGGTGTGCAACGGCCAGATCGGCACCTTGATCGCGAAGGCGATCACAAAGGCCACGAAAGCCACCATGCGGATCGTCGTCGCGGGCAGGCCCGCGATCGTGCCCGACCAGGTCGGCCAGTTGGCGATCGCGTTCTCGATGCCAAACGAGCCCAGCGTCAGGCCGATGATCTGGATGCCCAGCAGCAGGCCCAGCGAGCCCGCCATGGTGTAGATCATGAACTTGAACGACGCGTACTGCTTGTTGGCGCTGCCCCAGACGTTGATCAGGAAGTACATGGGGATCAGGCCGATTTCGTAGAACAGGAAGAACACAAGCAGGTCGAGCGCCATGAACACGCCGAAGCTGCCGGTCTCCAGCAGCAGGAACAGGATCATGTAGGCCTTGACCTTGTCCTGCACCCCGAAGCTGAAGAGGATGCCAAGCGGCGACAGGATCGCCGTCAGCAGCACCATCGGCAGGCTCACGCCGTCGACGCCGAGGCGATAGTCCGAGCCGATCAGCTGGAACCACAGATAGTCTTCACGGAACTGGAAACCGCTCGCCGAGGCGTTGAAGCCCAGCCAGAGGACGATCGAAAGCGCCAGCGGCACGAGCGACGCGATCAGCGCGCCCCAGCGCAACGCCGACACCTGATCTTTCGGGATCAGGAGCAGCACCAGCGCGCCGGCCGCCGGCGCGAACAGGATCAGGCTCAGGAGGTGACTGTTGAAAAGATCCATGTTGCTCACCTCGCCATCCACATGAAGACGGCGATGACGCCAGCGCCGGCCATGACCATCATCAGATAGCCTTGCACCCGCCCGGTCTGGATCGGCCGCAGCTCGCGGCCGGCCCACTTCGTCGCCACACCCGAGCCATCGCTGGCCCCGTTAACGACCGGCTTGTCGAAGTAGTCGCGGAAGACGTCGCCGACTCGTAGGCTGATCCAGGCCAGGCCGTGCAAGAAGCTGTCGATGACGTTGCGGTCGACGCCCGTGAAGAAGACACGGCCGAGCCAGAACGCCGGCTTCACGAAGATCACGTCATAGAGCTCATCGATCCAGTACTTGTTCTTCAGCACCCCGTACAGCACGCTGCCGATCGTGCGCTCGACCGGGTCGACGTCGCTCGACGTCTTCCAGGCGTTGCGGTAGACCAGCCAGCCGAGCAGGATGCCACCGAGGGCAACGACAAGCGAGGCGATCAGGGCCCGGGGCTCTTCGGCCAGGGTCGGCAGAGCAGCCGGGTGTTCGACCAGCGTGCCACCCACGAACTCATGGAACCAGCCCGTCCCAAGGCCGATCGCGTTGACGATCGGGCCGAAGACCGGGAAGTCCTCGGGCACGTTCAGGTAGCCGGCGAAGATCGCAAAGACCGAAAGCACCACGAGCGGAACAGTCATGGCCGGGCTGCTCTCATGAGCGTGCTCGGCGGCCGGCGAGCGCGGAGCGCCGGCGAAGACCATCCACAACTGGCGCGTGGTGTAGAAAGCGGTCAGCAATGCCGCCAGCGACAGGGTCCAGAACACAATCGGCGCGTGCAGCAGCGCATCGAGCAGGATCTCGTCCTTCGACCAGAAACCGGCGGTGATGAAGGGCAGGCCGGCCAGCGCCATGCCGCCGATGAAGAAGGTGTAGAAGGTGACGGGCATCTTCTTCCACAGCCCGCCCATGTAGCGCATGTCCTGCGGGTCACTGGCGTGGTCGTGCGAGTGGTGCGCGCCGTGCTCCATGCCGTGGATGATCGAGCCGGAGCCCAGGAAGAGCAGGGCCTTGAAGAAGGCGTGGGTCATCAGGTGGAAGGCCGCCGCCACGTAGCCGCCGATGCCGAGCGCGGCCAGCATGAAGCCGAGCTGCGAGATCGTCGAGTAGGCCAGCACCTTCTTGACGTCGTTCTGCGAGACCGCGATGGTCGCCGCGAACAGGGCCGTGAACGCGCCGATGAAGGCCAGCACGCCCATCGGCGTGGTGATGACGACATGGGCGGCCGCAGCGGCGCCCTCGGCCGCGTGCTCGGCCGCCTCGGCCGTATGAGCAACCAGCCCATCTGCCGCAAGCACCGGGTACATGCGGATCACGGAGTAAACGCCGGCCGAGACCATGGCCGCGGCATGGATCATGGCCGAGACCGGGGTCGGGCCTTCCATCGCGTCCGGCAGCCAGGTGTGCAGCGGGAACTGTGCGCTCTTGCCGACTGTGCCGATCAGGAGCAGGATGCCGATCAGGCTGGCCTGCGACAGGCCCGCGACCAGCGACGGCGTGCTCGCCAGGTGGTGCAGCCACTCGGCGTCGTTGGCGAACATGATCTCGCGGAACGAGAGCGTGCCCGTCGCGAAGTACAGGTAGACGATGCCCAGCAGCATGATCACATCGGCGACGCGCGTGGTCATGAAGGCCTTGACGGCCGCCTGCCGCGGCGTGATCTTCTTCGGGTCGTCGTAGTCGCGCGCGAACCAGAAGCCAATCAGCAGGTACGAGCACAGGCCCATGACCTCCCAGCCCATGAACATGAGCAGGAGATTGTCAGCCACGATCAGCACGAGCATGCCGAACGCGAAGAGCGAGAGGTAGGCGAAGAAGCGCGAGTACAGCGGCTCGACGCCGTTGTGCGCCGGCCAACCGGGCTTGTCGTGCGAGTCGCGCGGCTTGCCGTAGTTGTGATAGCCGACGCTGTACACGAAGATCGCGAGCATGCACAACGAGGCGAAGAACAGCATGATCGCGGTCAACGGGTCGACCAGCACGCCCATGTCGAAGCCGCCGGCGCCCACGTCGAACCAGCGCCGCGCGTCGGCCACGACCTGCTCGGCCCCGAAATGCTCGATGCCGAAGACCGAGAAGGCCACGCCCCAACTCAACACGAACGAGGTCGCGATCGACACGATCGCGATCGTGTGGCTCAGGCCCTTCCAGCGATTCGCCAGCAGGATGATCAGGAAGAAACTGATCAGGGGCGGGACCGGGATCAACCAGGTGTAGGAAATGAGTGCAGAGCTCATGCGCGCGTTTGTCTTTCGCCAGCCGGCGGCTTGCAGCCGAGCGGCTAGAACTTCATGAGATTCACGTCTTCGACCACCACGGTCTTGCGGCGGCGATAAACCGAGATGATCAGCGCCAGGCCGACGGCCGCCTCGGCCGCCGCGATGGCGATCACGATCAGAGCGAAGGCCAGGCCGTTCGACTGGCCGAACGTGCCATAGTGCCAGAACGCCACGAGGTTGATGTTCACGGCGTTGAGCATCAACTCGACGCCCATCAGCACGCCGACCGCGTTACGACGCGACAGCACGCCGAACACGCCGATGCTGAAGAGCGCGGCCGAGAGCGCCAGATACCACGAAAGCGGGACGGTCATGGCTTACTCCCTCTCCTTGTCGTCGCGGGCGATGTTGATCGAGCCGACCATCGACACCGCCAGCAACGCGCCGACAAGGAGCAGCGGCAACAGATAGCCGTTCGGGCTCGAGAGCGCCAGGCCGAGGTTGGCCAGCGTGGCCGTG
The DNA here is from genome assembly GCA_964480865.1 of uncultured Anaerolineales bacterium. Taxonomy (GTDB): domain Bacteria; phylum Chloroflexota; class Anaerolineae; order Anaerolineales; family UBA6663; genus UBA6663. Next base: position 4,449 of record CAYZRP010000203.1, read on the forward strand.
TTGGCGGCGGCCGCGTCGGCGTATTCAGCCGGCACCGCCGGTGGAACCTTTGCGAAATCCGCCACCCACGTGGCAGCCCCGGCGGTCAACGCCCCCGGAAGATCGAGCGACCAGAGCGCGCCGGCGAGCACCGCGAGCCCAATCAGGGCCGCGATCGGCCACTGCGCGTTCGTCTGCGGGCCGGTGTCTTGCATGACGCGGCGGGTCAGCATGATCGCGAAGATGATCAGGATCGAGATCGCGCCGATGTACACGACCACCTGCACAAGCGCCAGGAAGCCTGCGTTCAGCAGCACGAACACGACGGCCATGCCCGCGAACGTCGCGATCAGCCACAACGCGGCATGCACGAGGTTGCGCGCAGTGACGCACATCAAGGCCGAGACGACGATGACGAGCGCCGTCACAAGGAAGACGAATTGTGATGCATCAGGAAGCATAGACGTGTTCCGCCAAACCGACGCCCGGAAACGCCCCGGCGCCATTCAGTCAAGTCTTTGCCACGTATTACACGGATGACGCGAATTGATCAGTCAATCCGTGTCATCCGCGAAATCCGCGGCAAACGAATTCCCCCCGTCAGTGAGCCGCGACGACGGCGCCGTGCGCCTCGTGCCCGTGATCGTCGTGGCCGCCATGATCGTCATGACCTTCCTCGACGACCGGCATGTACTTGTCAGACTCTTCCTTCAAGCGCATGTAGCGCGCCGCCCGCGTCGCGATCACGAGCGCAACGGCCGCGAGCGCCACGTTCCCCAGGAAGAGCGCCAGACCCCGCACATACGCCTGAGCGTCGGGCACGAACAAGGCCTGCAGATACTCGGCGTAAAGCTTGTCGACCAGCATGGTCACCAGGATCGAGCCCAGCGCCAGCGGGACCAGGTATTTCCAGTTCAACTCGAGCATGTGGTCGATGCGGATGCGCGGGAAGGTCGCGCGCATCCAGACCACGACGAAGTAGGCGATGAAGGCCTTGATCACGAAGTACAGCACGCCCAGCAGCGGGTAGGTCTCGGCCCACGGGCCTGTCCAACCGCCCATGAAGAGCGTGGCAGTCAGCGCGCCAACGGTGAAGGCGTGCAAGAACTCGCCGACGAAGAACATGCCGAACTTCATGCCCGAGTATTCGATGTTGAAGCCGGCCACGATCTCGGACTCGGCCTCGAGCAGGTCGAACGGCGCGCGGCCGGTCTCGGCCACGGAGGTGATGAAGAAAAGGAAGGCCGCCACCGGCGCCGTGAACAGGAACCAGACCTGGCCTTGAGCCGCCGAGATCTCGTTCATGTTCATGCTCGAGCTGAGCAGCACCGGCACCAGGATCGCGAGGATCATGGGCACTTCGTAGCACACCATCTGTGCGACGGTGCGGAAGGCTCCCAGGAGCGCGTACTTGTTGTTCGAAGCCCAACCGCCGAGCATGATCGCCAGCGTCCCGAGCGAGCCAACGCTGACGAAATACAGCGCGCCGACGTTCAGATCCGTGCCGAAGATGTTCTTCGAGAACGGCAGGATCGCCCACATCGTCAGCACCGACACCACGGCCAGGATCGGGGCCATGTTGTAGATGAACTTATCGGCGCCCAGCGGCGTGATGTCTTCTTTGATGAGGAGCTTGATGGCGTCAGCGACCGTTTGGAACACGCCCTGCGGTCCCACGCGGTTCGGGCCGATGCGATCCTGGAAGCGCCCGATCATGCGCCGCTCGATGTAGATCAACGCCAGCGGAAAGGTCAGGCCCAAACCGCCGACAACCAGCGTGCCGAGGACGATCAGGGTGATGTCAGCGGCCTGACCTGTCAGACCGATGGAGGCCAACACCGAAAGCAGCCATTGGCTGATCACGCGCAGAGGGTCTTGAAAGAAGTCCATCCTGCAACCTCGATTGTGCTTTACGCCCGAGCGGGGACACGCCCCATCATTCTACTCGACAACAAAAAGCCGACCGCTCGTCGCGATCGGCATTGCTTGCGTTGGCTCGACTCACACCCAGCGGAGCGCGCCCTTCTGCCACACATACGCCAGGCCGCCGACGATGATGAGCAGGAAGCCCATGACCGCGAGGGCCGAGAAAAGCGGCACCTGCTGGTAGGCGATGGCAAACGGGAACAGGAACACCATGCCCACGTCGAAGACGACGAAGACCAGGGTGAAGATGTAGTACTGCATCTTGAACTGAACCCAGGTGTCGCCGACGGTTTCGACGCCGCACTCGTACGTGCTGTTTTTGACGGCGTTGCTCTTCTTCGGCCCGAAGATCATGCTGCCCATAATGATGGGCGCGGCCGGGAAGATACCCGCAATCAATAGAAAGACGCCGATAAAAATCCAGTTATTATCGACCATTACGGCTCCAAACGGGGCATTTGTGAATTCCGGAACGGATGCTAACACGAGATGCGCGGGGCGTCAAACCGGACTCACGGATTTCGGCCACCCATTTTCGGTCATCCAATTCGGAATTCTGCAGGAAAAAGGCCTTCTCTCGTGCTGATTTGCCTCCATATTGTAGCAATAAGCGCCATAGGCTGTCGCCGTTATGACTATTGAAAGCGTTCCATAGCCCTCTCTTTCGAGGATCGGCCTGCCATTTACTCCCGCCCGGGCTTCTGGCCCTCGGTCTCCAAGAGTAACCCCTGGCGTCTGCCCCGCCCCCTTCAGGTGATTGGATCTCCGGCCTTCGACGAGGGGGTGTGCTTTCCCGGGCAGGCGCGTATCCGGTAGGCCAATCGCATCT
>CAYZRP010000204.1:0-7153 GCA_964480865.1 uncultured Anaerolineales bacterium
GACAACCCGGGCGCGTGGCTGATGGCGACGGCCAAGCGGCGAGCCATCGATCAGTTCCGGCGGTCGAAGACGCTCGAGCGCAAGCACGTCGAATTGGGCCGCACGCTCGAAGAGGAACAGGCTCGCAGCGGCGAGGCCATGGAGGCTGCGGTTGACGACCCGATCGGCGACGATCTGCTGCGCCTGATCTTCATGACCTGTCATCCCGTCCTCTCGCGCGAAGCCCGCGTGGCGCTGACGCTGCGGCTGCTCGGCGGGTTGACGACCGACGAGATCGCGCGCGCCTTCCTCACCCCCGAAGCGACCCTGGCCCAACGCATCGTGCGCGCCAAGCGCACCCTGAATGCCGCCCAGGTTCCGTTCGAAGTGCCACGAGCGAGCGACCTACCGGCCCGGCTGGCCTCGGTGCTCGAAGTCATCTACCTCATCTTCAATGAAGGCTACGCGGCGACGTCGGGCGACGACTGGATGCGCCCTGCCCTGTGCGACGATGCCCTGCGCCTCGGGCGCATTCTCGCTGAACTCATGCCGCAGGAGTCAGAGATTCACGGCCTTGTGGCCCTGATGGAGATCCAGGCCTCGCGCACGCTGGCGCGCACCAACCCACAGGGCGAACCGATCCCTCTGCTCGAGCAGGATCGTGGGCGTTGGGATCAGATGTTGATCCAGCGCGGCCTGGCGGCGCTCGAGCGGGCCGAGGCACTGGGTCAACTCGGGCCGTATGCGTTGCAGGCCGCCATCGCCGCCTGCCATGCGCGCGCGCGTGTCGCCGAGGAAACCGACTGGGCGCGCATCGCGGCGTTGTACGACGCCCTGAGTCAGATCGCGCCCTCGCCCATCGTCGAACTCAACCGCGCCGTCGCCGTCGGCCGCGCGTTTGGCCCTGAAGCCGGGCTCGAGGTCGCCGACGCGCTGCTGCCCGAACTGGCGCTCAAGAGCTATCACCTGTTGCCCGCCGTACGGGCCGATCTGCTGGCAAAGCTCGGTCGTCACGCCGAAGCGCGAGCCGAGTTCGAGCGCGCGGCTGGACTGACCCGGAATGAGCGCGAGCGTCAGGTGCTGCTCAAGCGCGCGGCCGAAGAAGCGTCTTCAACGTGAGGCCTCGATAGCGGCAATGGCCGGCTATCGCTCGCACTCGGTTCACCCGGGAACATTGACGCTGACCTGCTAGAATGCCCGCCACATCTGATCGCTGCAGGGGGAACATGCCAACCCGTTTGCGCCGCCTCTTTCTGGCAGCCTCGTTTTTCGCGTCGGCATGCGCCACGACCAGCGTTCCTCTGACCGTCGTGCCGACTCCGTCAACGCGCGAAGCGCCGACCGCAAGCACGGCGACCGACATGGCGATCGAGCCGTCACCCAGCGCGACCGCGGAGCCCGCGGCCACACCGACGCCGGCTCACACCGACACGCCTGAACCAACAGCCTCGCCGCAGCCTGAGCCCGACTGGCATTGGGCGATTCATCCCGACACGGGCCAGGTCGTGGCCGTGAACCCTTTCGGTGAAACCCGGATCGTTGGCGATCCGCACCCCGAGTTCCTGACCTCCGCCCTGACCTATCGGCTCGATCCCCAACGCGCTCTGGTGCTCGTCGACAACGGCACCGGCGTGCAGGCGTACCTGCTGACCGTTGACGCGCTAGCACCCATCGCCCTTCCGGCGAGCCTGCCGTATAACGACGTCACGAAAGCGGCACGGCTGCAAGTCGTGGGCTTCCACGGAGACGCCGCTGTGGTGTGGTATGAGACATTTGGCGGCGAAGCGGGTGACAACGGCACGATCAACCCACCCCATGGTCCTTTGATCGTCATGGACCTCACTGCTCGAACGGGCGCGCTGGTCGATCCCGACGTTAACGTCTGGTTCTTCGACGATGCACGCGCCTGGGCGCACCCATCGACCGATCGGCGCTATCTCCGCTACCTGGTCGGCAACAAACAGGCTTCTCGCATCCGGGAACTCGATCTCACCACCGGCGCCGCGCGAACTGTGCATGAACTGACCGGCAAGGTCGATCCCTTCGTCCGCGCTTCGCTCGACGGCTCTGGCTGGTTGCTTGACAACGCGGGTCTGTACCTCGATGTGATCACAGGGCAGATCACGCCCCAGGATACCCGGGCTCTTCGGCTCGAACCGATCGGTTCGAACCTCCTGCTTGCCGCGAGCCAGGGCTGCGTTGAGCCGTGCCCTATGCAGATTCGCACGGTCGATGGACAGGTGCTGGAGGGCACCTATCAGCCGCCCTGGGGGACTCTCGGCGCCTTGACCCTCCTCCTGCCGGGCCGACTGAGCGATGGAGCCCTCATCTTTGCGACGTCGACGCTCAAGGACGTCGCCGGCGAGCCATCCATTGCAGCGCAGTATCCTCGCCTCGACTCGTTGGACCGCGCGGTGTTCCGCCTCGAGCCCGACGGCACCTCGACGATGCTGGGCCTCGTGCCGCTCGAAGCCGTCTCGGCCGCGAGCGCGTTGCCGTTGTCGGCCGATGGCCACTCCATCGTCCTGATGGCGCCCGATCGATCTGCGCTTCGATTGTTCGATCTCGTCGGGGATCGATTGCTGGGTGAGATCCCGATCCAGCCGGATCTTGACCACCTGACTTACGTGGCGCAGTTCTTCGACACCGGGATCCTTGTAGAGTATGACGGCGATACGCTCGACAACAAACTTCAGCGCTTCGTGTACAGCTACCGCTCGGCCGATGGAACCCTGAGCAACCTTTCAGAAGCAGAGCCGTCGTACACGGTTTGCAACGATTTGCTCGCCGATGGTTCGGTGCTCTGCTGGCATTACCCGGATTGGAACGACACCCAGAGTCAGTTCGTGCGCTACGAGCCGGATTGGTCCAGCAGCACCATCCTTCTGGAGGGCTACACCTTCCTCGAGGTCTCGCCGTAGGATCTGCGTGCCGGCGGTCAGGAGTCCGGCGGTACAGGGCGGTCGCTCGCCGCGGACCACGCCTTTGACTGGCTCACAACTCCGGCAGACGCGCCCAGGCGCCGACGTAGGCCGGCGACACCAGCGTTGCATCGTTGGCCAACGCCTGAGCCTGAAGACGGTCAGCGAGCGTGTCGACGTCGACCTCGGCCGCCACGGCAACGCCCGTCTGCTCGATCAGGGGCAACAGCGAGCGCGTGATCCCGGCCAACTCTCGATGCGTCGAGGAAGCCAGGCCATGCTCGACGCGCGCTCCCAGGATCATGGCCGGCTGGGGCAGTCCGGCATCCCGGAAGATCTGGGCGAGTTTGAGTCCGGCGCGATCGTCGACCCCGACGCGTGCGAATGTCCGTCGCAGCCGTTCCGTTGCTTGTTCGAACAGTTCGCAACGTGGCTCTGCATGCGCGGCCGCCAGATCGAATTCCTGGAAAGCCACGATGCCACCGGGCCGAGCCAGGCCGGCCAGGCGCCGGACCACGGCGGCGGGATCGCGGAAGTACATGAGCACCAGGCGACCGATCACGGCATCGACAGGCCCATCCAGCTCGAGCGCGGCGACGTCGCCGACACGGAAGCTGACGTGGCTCAGTCCGGCCGCCGCCGCGCGTCGATTGGCCAGGGCCACGGCGTCGGACGATTGATCGACCCCGATCACTTCACCCTCAGGCCCGACGAAGCGCGCCGCCAGGAACGCGACGTCGCCGGCGCCGCTGCCGACATCCAGCACGCGCATGCCCTGGCGCAATCCGGCAAGTTGCAGCACCTGTGCCGTCAGGTCGCCGACGTGAGCGGCCTGTTGGATCAGGCGCTCGAGTTCGGCGTTCGACGATCCGAGAGCGTAGCGGTCAAGCGGTTGGACATTCATGGCGGCCTCCGTTGGCGTCGAGCGAATAGACGCTCAGACTAAGGCCAGCGGGCCGGAGACGACAGCCGAAGGACCGCCGAAACGCTGCCGAATCACATACCGGTCCGGCTCAGGACTGGGTTTCGCGCTGCCAGAGCCAGGCGATGATGCGTTTGATGCCGTTGCCCAATCGGTAGCGATAGGTATTGAAGGGGAGACCGAGCCGCTCTGCCGCCAGTTCCTGCGTCGGCGCGGGGTCGAAGTACGTGGCCTGGAGGGCGGCGTACAGCTTGCGATCCTGCGGGTTGTGCTCGAGGTTCGCCATCGCCGCCTTGAACAGAGTCTGCAACGTCGCCGACGGGTCCTGGCCGGCGCCCCCGGCTTCCTCCTGCACGAGACGCGATCGCAACAGCGGATTGGTCGCCAGCAGATCGGGTCGACCGTAGTCACGGAGCGCCTGCCGGGCCGCCGCCTCGAACTCCTGTTGCGAAAGCACCAGCGTCTGTGGAACGGAAGGCGCGGGCGCGGTGCCGACAGGGCGAGCCCGGAGTCGTGCCTGCCACTCGGCCAGCGGTTCAGCGCGCCAGTCGTGAGCGAAGACGCCGTAGCGGCGACCGCCGACCTCGAAGTCGGCCTCGGGCAGGCGATGCATCTCGATGCTGTCGAAATGCGGCTGATAGAAATCGGGGTCGGCGAAAGCCAGGAAGTTCCAGGCCAATCGCTGCCGGGTCGTCCACTGCACCAGCGACTGCACGGCCGTCAGGTTCAAGGCCGGTGACACCTCCTGATACGTGTCGCGCGCCATCCAGAAGCGCATGTACAGCCACTCGTCGCCTGGTTGCGCTGTCGGGCTTCGGCCGACCAACGGCTGAATGGCCCGCAGAGCGGGATCGCGAGTGACGTCCGTGGCATCGGCACGATGGACGTCGAGCTGGGCCATGAAGCCCAGGAACCTGCCATCAGCATGGCGAAACACAATGAAAGCCTCAGGCTGACGCGCCAGCCAGTGCTTCACGATGTCAGCCGACTCGTTGCCTTCGTATTCCGCAACCAGCGCCGTGATGAGTCCCACCGCATCATCCGTCAGCACCGCTGCGTACGCGACATCGACAGCATCCCACTTGAAGAAGCGCTTGAGCCCTGGCGCATGTCGATTGGCGAAGAGGATGTCGTGCCACGCGCGATCCTTCTCGCTGACCTCGACCCGGGCTGCGCGGTCGCGCAGGTAAACCATGGTCTTGCCGAGTGTCGCGCCGTAGCTCTCTGAGCTGCGCCAGCGGAAATCGGCGTCGAGCACGTCCCGCGCCAGGTCATGTGGGAAGAGGCCCTGCGGCCCGCGTTCGATGAACGACAGGCTGCCGAGCCAGTCGAAGACACGGGCCGCGTCGGCCGGGCCGAGGACATGCCGGAGCAGGTCTTCCGAGGTCGCGCGCACGATCGCACAGACCTGCAACCCGGTGCGGCTCGACTCGTCCGGCACATGCGCCACGAACCGTTCGAGGAGCACGCGCACCAGATCCGGCTCGTTCTGCAACTGGATGATCTCGTCACGCCCGGCCGGGCGGGCCAGATCGGCGATCAGGCAAAGCGCCAGGGGATGGCCGTGCGTGAGCGCCACCAATCCGGAACGTTGCTTGTCCGGGATGCCGCGCGCGGCAAGACAGGCAGCGCCCTCTGCAGGGCTGAGGTTGCGCAAGGCCAGGCTGCGGGTGAGGCCCGCCCAGGCAATATCGCTGTGCCAGGCCGACGCGGGCTTGTGACGCCCTGCCGTCGCCACCAGGCAATCGTCGGGGAGCTGTGGCAGCAAAACGTCTCGCAGCCAGGCATCGAGTGGCTCGAAGCGTTCGTAGGTGTCTATCAACAACACCGCGCGGGCCGGCCAGCGCGCCAGCACGCGGTCAGGGTCAGCATCCTCCGCACCCAACGCCTGCCCCAACGCCCGCCACATCCCGGTAACCGTGATCTCTACATCGCGGTCCAGCCGGACGACAACACGGCCGGCCGCGACGGCCAGACGCGCGAACTCACGAAGCAGCGTGCTCTTGCCCACGCCACCTGGGCCGTAGACGTGCAACACAACGAAGTCAGGTTGGACAGATTGAAGGGCCTGTTGAAAGAGAGCGAGCTCGGATGCACGGCCAACGAAACGCCCTTGCGCCTGTGTGGTCAGGCGATCGGCAAGACGAGGCGTCGCGCGGTCAGATGATGACATGTCGCTCGTGTCGTATCGCTCCGGTGGGAAGGAGGTCAGGGGATCTTATCAAAAAACCGCGCGGCGCGATCCATCCATCGAGCGTACGGGTGCACGGGCGAATTGTCAGCCGCGGACGGCGCGGAAAGCGCGGTTGTCGACCGGTAGGCCGACAGAGGGCGTGGCATTCCGTTCCCTTCGCGAAGTCTGCGCCATCCGCGGTAAGAAAATCGGACGGGTCGTGCTTGCTCACCGGGCGTACGCCGAGTCACACCGGCGGTCGCAGCCAGCGCTGGATCTCGTTCGTCGTCAGGATTCTGTCCAGATACGTGAAAGTCCCCTGCTCGTGCGCCTCGCGGGCGGCCGAGATCAGGCCGCTCATGGCCGCCCTGAAGAGCGACGTCGACAGGCTGATGCGCTTCACACCGGCTGCTTCGAGCTCATCGGTCGTGAAGGACGCGCCCCGGATCCCGACCATGAAGTTGACGGGCTTCGAAACGGCAGCGCACACAGCGCGCACAGCGGCCAGGTCCGGCAACCCCGGCGCGAAGAGCACATCGGCGCCGGCTTTCTCGAAAGCCTGCAGGCGCCTGATCGTGTCATCAAGGTCGGGCCTGTCGTTGAGAAAGTTCTCGGCCCGGGCCGTGAGCGTAAACGTGAAGGGCTGCGAGCGGGCTGCTTCGACAGCGGCCGCGACGCGCTCTACAGCGTGGTTGAAGTCGTAGATGGGTTTCGCCGGGTCGTTCGACGCGTCTTCGATCGAGCCGCCGACGAGCCCGGCTTCCGCCGCCCGGCGGATGGTGAGCGCAGCATCACCGGGTTCATGGCCGAAACCGTTCTCGAGATCGCCGGCCAGCGGGATCGCGACTGCGGCGGCCATCTCTCGAGCTTGCGACAACGCTTCGTCGCGCGTGATCTGACCGTCGCGCCGGCCGAGCACCCCGGCCGCAGCCCCGCTCGACGTCGCCAGGGCCGGAAAGCCCAGGCCCTCGAGGATCCGCGCGGAAGCCACATCCCAGGCGTTGGCAATCAGGAAAGCGCCGGGTCCGCGATGGAGGGCGGCGAAGCGATCCGCGAGAGCTGTCACAGTGGCGTTCATGAGACCTCCTCGAGAGCGAAGATGAGTACGATTCACTATACCTGATCGCATCCCGAGAAACTTGCTCTGACCCTAGTGAA
>CAYZRP010000205.1:0-7082 GCA_964480865.1 uncultured Anaerolineales bacterium
TCCGCGCACGCCCTGGCAGGGATCCTGGCCGCGGCTCAACCGGGACCCGAATTGGCAAGACGCGATCGCCCTGGGCTCGTGCCCAGGGCAATCGCGTCTTAATCGGCGCAGCGGGGGAACTTGCCACGAATTCCACGAATTGAAACGAAAGAGCACGAAGTCAGCATTATTTGGCTGAGGCTTGAGAACTCTTCTTGATATCCTTCGTATCCATTCGTTTCAATTCGTGAAATTCGTGGCAAGAAAAGGATCTTCGACAACAAGACGCGATTGCCCTGGGCTCGTGCCCACTACATTTCTCCACGAACGCATTTACAGTAGAATGAAAAGTCATCATGAAGCTCAGGCGGTCGGTGGACGACCTCTCGGTCGACGAACTGCAGCGCGTGCTGGCGGAGAAGAAACGCCTGGCGCGCGAGGCTCGTTTGGCGCGCTATCGCGAGACCGGGCGCGCTCTGGGCGGGACGCCTGTTGGCCAGCTGCCGCCCGGTTTTGCGCCAGAACCAGACCAGGTCGCCCCACGTCGCCCCGTCAGCCTGGGCCGGCGCATCTTCGACTGGTTGTTGTTGGCGGTCGAGGTGTCAGCCGTCTTCGGCCTGCTCTACGTGCTTTACAGCGGCACGTCAGTCTTGCAGCGCCTGAACCAGGAAGCCGACTCGGTCGCGGGGGCCCGCGGGGCCCCCCGCCCCCCCAGCGCGCCGACGCCGGGGGTTTAGGCCGGGGTGCTGGCCACCGGACACCCCCCCCCGACCACCCCCGGCGGCGCGCAGCCCAATGACGACGAGATCCCGGCGCACTTGCGCCCGCTCGTACAGGCGATGCCGGCCCCGGCCGTCCCGACGCAGGGGCCGCGGCAGGCCCAGCGCATCGTCATCCCGGCGATCAACGTCGATGCTCCGGTAGTGCAGGGCGATGATTGGGAACAGCTCAAGAAGGGCGTCGGCCAGCACGTCGGCACCGCCGACCCGGGCCAGATTGGCAACCACGTCCTCACGGCGCACAACGACATCTATGGCGAGATCTTCCGCGCGCTCGACCAGCTGCAGCCCGGAGATGAGGTGCAGATCCAGACGATCAGCGAGATCTTTACCTACGTCATTATGGAGACGCGCGTGGTCGAACCCACGGAGGTATCGGTGCTCGCGCCGACCGGCGATCCGACGATCACGCTCATTTCATGTTATCCTTACGCGGTTGACACCCATCGAATCGTTGTCACGGGTGTCCTGAAAGGTCCTGGTTCATGAGCAAGATCCGCAAGGCGCGCAAACTACGCACGCCGAACGTCCCCGAATCCTTTGAGCCTGTTGCGCCGGCCCCGATCGAGCCCCAGCAGGTGATGGGCACGCGCCCCAGCGAAAGCGTCGGACAGTTCGACTACTCGCACACCGTCGGTGATCTACGGCGTATCGCCTTGTTAGCAGGGTCGTTTATCGTCGTCCTGATCGCGCTGACGTTCGTCATTCGTTGACGTCGATACCCTCAAGAAACGCAAACGGCCCGCCGATCGGCGGGCCGTTTCGTTTGTCTCACCTACCGAAGCGCCCCGACCTCTTCCCACAGCCCTGTCATGGCCTCGACAGACCGGGTCAGGGTGTCAGCGTCACTTCCGATCGCGGCCAGGAGGCCGCTGAGTCGTTCGACGAATCTCGTCGGGCAGCGCTCAAATCGCACGAGATCCTGCGGCGCGTGTTTGTCGTTGATGAAGTACGTGCGATTCAGGGCGTAGAGCACCTGGGTCAGCAGCATGGCGCAACGGCCCAGGGTTCCGGCGGTGTTCAGCACGTCTCCACGAGTTGCGTATCCGCGGGCATGCATCAACGAGAACTCGGTCATCCAGAGCGCGTCGCCGACCCAGCGGGTGTGGAGCTTCTCAGGGAACGTCGCGACCTGGGCCTTGAAGCCCGCGACGTCGCCGAACGGGTCCGCAAGCGGCACGCAGATCGAAGTCTCGGCGAGGTACGTGATGCTGACGAAGCCGTAGGGCGGCTGCTGGAGGTAGTCGATGTCGATGTGGCCGGTCTGCACCGTCGCGATGGCGCGGGCGACATGGCCGCGTTCACGGTACAGCAGATCGATCTTCCCGTCGAGCGTCTGGATCCAGGCGCCGCCGTTGACCCAGGCGCCCCATTCGTAGAAGCCGGTCACCGTCGGTGGCGACACGGCGACGCGCTCGGCCAGCGCGCGGACGGCGGCGATGTCGAACGGAGCGGCGGCGTCGTAGTACACGCCGAGGTCGGTGTCCGAGTCAGGCCGGGCGCGCCCCGCGGCGCGTGAGCCGCCGAGGACCACGGCGCGGACGCCGGAGATCTGGATCAGGCCATCGAGGAGTTGTTGGGCGGAAGGGTTGAGTTCAGGCATGTGCGTATGATACGACCAGAAATCGGCAATGCCCCGAGGTCCCCCGATCTCGGGCGCCAGCGCCCGACCTCGGGGGACATCCGGGCACTCCCGATTTCTTGGGTACACTCCGACCTATGCGCAATTTCCGACCTGACTTTCTGCTCGATCCCGACGTCGTCTTCCTCAACCACGGCTCGTTCGGCGCCTGTCCGCGCCCCGTCTTCGAGACCTACCAGCGTCTGCAGCGCCAGCTCGAATCACAACCTGTCGAGTTCCTGGGCCGCCGCGCCGAGGACATGATGCGCGCGTCCCGCGAGGCCCTTGCGACCTACCTGAACGTCAACGCCGACGACCTCGTCTATTTCCCCAATCCCACCACAGCCGTCAACATGATCGTGCGCGGCGTGCAGCTCGGCCCTGGCGACGAGGTCCTGACGACCGACCACGAGTATGGCGCACTCGAACGAACCTGGCATGTGCGTTGCCGCGAACGCGGCGCGATCCTGCGCAAGCATCAGGCGAACCTGTCTTCGCCCGAAGCGTTCGTGGAGGACTTCTGGTCGGCCGTCACGCCAGCCACGCGCATCCTCTTCATCAGCCACATCACCAGCCCGACAGCCGTGATCTTCCCGGTGGCCGAGATCTGTCGCCGAGCGCGAGCGGCCGGGATCCTGACGATCGTGGATGGCGCGCACGCGCCAGGTCAGGTGCCGCTCAACCTGGCCACGCTCGACGCCGATGTCTATGTTGGCGCCTGCCACAAGTGGATGTGCTCAGCAAAAGGCGCGTCTTTCTTGCACGCGCGGCCAGACGTCCAGGCGTGGCTGCGGCCGCTGGTCTACAGCTGGGGGTGGGGCGATGACGTCTACGACGCGCAGGACGGCATGGGCGAGACCGAGTTCGTCCGCTGGCACCAGTGGCAGGGCACGCGCGATCTGGCCGCCTTCCTGACGGTGCCGGCCGCGATCGCGTACCAGGCCGAGCACGACTGGCCTGCCCGTCAACGCGAGTGTCACCAGTTGCTGCGCTCGGCCCTCGACGGCATCCAGGCGCTCACGGGTCTGCCGCCCTTTGCTTCACCGATCGAGTGCTGGCACGCGCAGCTCGGCGTGGCCCGTCTGCCCGATGACGTGGATACCGATGCGCTCAAGCGCCGCCTGTACGACGGCCAGCGGATCGAGGTTCCCGTGCATCGCTGGGCGGGTCAGCCGCTCATCCGCGTGTCGTGCCAGGCTTACAACACCGAGGCCGACATCGCAGCACTGCATAGGGCACTGGCCAAAGAACTGGGGTGCTGAGCTCGCGCCTGCAAGACCAACGCGTTCGCGGGTCATGGGCTGCGTTCATCGGAACGCGGTCCAGACGCGGCGCTACAATCCGGCCATGACCCCCTTGAACACACGCCGACCGAACGCGTCGCCCAAAACCGAGAGGCCAGCGTGGCTGCGCTGGCTTGTGACGATCACGGCCCCGATCGCAGTAGCCACGATGATTGGCCTCGGCATCTGGCAGCTCGAACGGCTCGCCGAGCGTCGCGCCACAAACGCCGCGGTCCTGGTCCGTCAGGATCTGCCGGCCATCGATCTCAATCAAGAATCTGTTGCGGCTCTCGGAGAGGTGGAGTATCGATCAGCAACCGTGCGCGGTACCTATGACCCATCCGGCGAGGTGTACTGGCGCAATCAGGAAGATAGCGGCCGTCCCGGCATGCATGTGGTCACGCCGCTCCGACTTGAGGGCGGGCAGGGCGCTGTCCTGGTGGACCGTGGCTGGCTGCCGCTGGCCGGGCCGAGCGATGTCGACGCTGCTGCCTTTCCCCCGCCTGCCGGCGTCGTCGACCTGTCAGGTTGGATCAGGGTGCCTCCGACGCGCACCTCAGCGCTCTCGCCGTTTGACCCCGTGCCTGGGCCGGGCGAGCCGCCGCTCAAGGCCTGGTTCTGGATGGATCCAAGTCTGATCCAGGGACAGCTTGGCTACGAGCTGCTGCCCATCGTGCTCATGGCCGATCATGTTGGTTCGGCTGAAGGCCCACTGTCGCCGGAGCGCCCGGCGCTCGATGAGGGCCCACACCTTGGCTACGCCATCCAGTGGTTCTCGTTCGCGCTCATCACAGTGGTGGGCCTCGTCGCGTACTGGCGGACGTCGCGGCGCAACGCAGGTTGAGAAAACAAAACCGCCCCGGCTTGTGGCCGGGGCGGTTCCGTGTGCGAGACTGAGACGTCTTAGATCGCGCGGTAGATCTGGCTGAAGACGTTGCCGACCGCCGGTCCGAGCAGGCTGAGGATGACGATCACGACGATGGCCACCAGCACGAGGATGAGCGCGTACTCGACCAGGCCCTGACCCTTTTGATTCTTGAAAGTCAACATGATGTCCATATCCTTTTGAGTGATGATCTTCCGCTTCGATCGCATCAATCAATGCAATCGCTTGATGAATGTCATTATAGGGAGCCGTGCTCTGCGTTCAATCGGGCATCGGATGGTGATGGTTGGCTTTCACCGTCAGTTGCTCGAGATCGAATGAATTCGATGCAAAACAAAACCGCCCCGGCTTGCGGCCGGGGCGGTTCCGTGTGCGAGACTGATCTGGCTTAGATCGCGCGGTAGATCTGGCTGAAGACGTTGCCGACCGCCGGTCCGAGCAGGCTGAGGATGACGATCACGACGATGGCCACCAGCACGAGGATGAGCGCGTACTCGACCAGGCCCTGACCCTTTTGATTCTTGAAAGTCAACATGTGGATTTTTCCTTTCGCGACGAGCGAGACAATGATGTCCTGTGTGTTACAGGTCGAACAATTGCTCGTCATTATAGGGACCGCCCGCCCACGTTCAATAGGTTTTCCGATGGCGATGGTTGGGGCCCGTTGACGCTGGATAGCAGTCACCGTTTTTTTGTTTCGTAAAGCTCAACGAGCACGCCACTCGCGGCTTCCGGATGCACAAAGGCGTACCGCGTCCCATCGCTGCGCGCTCGCGCGTTCTCGTCGATCAGGCGGAAGCCGCCTTCTTTGAGATGCTTCAACACGGCCTCGACATCGTCGACTTCGACGCAGACATGATGCATCCCCGGGCCACGCTTGGCCAGGTACTTGGCCAGGCCCGAGTCCGTCGTCGTCGGGCGCACCAACTCGACATGGCTCTCACCGATCGGCAGGAACGACACCGCCGCCGCCTGCTCAGGCACCTCTTCGGTCCGTTCCAGCGCCAGCCCGAGCCCGTCTCTCCAGAAGCGCAACGCCGCTTCCGGATCATCGACGAGCAGGGCGATGTGGTTGATGCGGATGGGCATGGGTCACTCCGTGTAGACCGCGGACGGCGGACCGCTGACCGCAGCAGGCGCCTTCGAGTGAGATATCTGCGGTCAGCGGTCCGCCGTCTGCGGTCTCTTCAAAACGTCGGCTGGTATTCGCCCCACACCGCGCGTAGTGCGTTGGCGATTTCGCCGAGGGTCAGGCCGGCTTCCACGGCCGCGATGAAGACGGGCAGCAGGTTGTCGCTGCCGCGGGCCGCTGCCTCGACGTGGGCGCGCATCTCGGCGGCGCGGGTCGCGTCGCGCGCGGCCCGGTAGGCAACGATGCGAGCACGAGCCGCTTCTTCGATCGCCGGATCGATGCGCTGGATCTCGACCGGGGCCGGCGTCCCGCTGCTCTGGAAAGCGTTGACACCGATGACCGTCGTCGTGCCTTTGTCGACGCCTTGCTGATAGCGGTAGGCGGCGTCCTGGATCTCATTCTGCACATAACCGCGCTCGATGGCCTTGAGCGCGCCGCCCATCGCGTCGATCCTGGCGATGTAATCGCGGGCCTGCGCCTCGATCGCGTCGGTGAGCGCCTCGACGGCGTAGCTGCCCGCCAACGGATCAACAGTGTCGGCCACGCCTGACTCGTGCGCGATGACCTGCTGCGTGCGCAGCGCGATTTGGGCCGCGCGTTCGGTCGGCAGGCCCAACGCCTCATCGAGGCTGTTGGTGTGCAGCGACTGCGTCCCGCCAAGCACGGCCGCCAGCGCCTGCAGTGTCACGCGAATGACGTTGTTCTCGGGCTGCTGGGCGGTCAGCGTCGAGCCGCCGGTCTGCGTGTGAAAGCGCAGCATCCAGGACTTTGGATCGCGCGCGTTGAAGCGCTCGCGCATCAGCCGCGCCCACAGCCGGCGCGCCGCCCTGAACTTGGCGACTTCTTCAAGGAACTCGTTATGGGCATTGAAGAAGAACGAGAGCTGAGGCGCGAAGGCGTCGACCTCGAGCCCGACGGCCAGCGCGGCCTCGACATAGGCGATCGCGTTGGCCAACGTGAAGGCCACTTCCTGCACGGCCGTGCTGCCGGCCTCGCGGATGTGGTAGCCCGAGATCGAGATCGTGTTCCACAGCGGCACCTCAGCCTGGCAGTACCGAAACACGTCGGTGATCAGACGCATCGATGGCGCCGGTGGGAAGATGTATGTGCCGCGCGCGATGTATTCCTTGAGGATGTCGTTCTGGATCGTGCCGCGCAGGCCGCGCACGTCGGCGCCCTGCCGTTTGGCGACCGCGATGTACAGCGCCAGCAGGATCGCGGCCGGCGCGTTGATCGTCATCGACGTGCTGACCTGATCGAGCGGGATGCCGTCGAACAGGCGCGCCATGTCGTCGAGCGTGGCGATCGAGACGCCCACGCGCCCGACTTCGCCCAGCGCGTGCGAGTCGTCGGGGTCGTAGCCGATCTGGGTCGGGAGGTCGAACGCGACGGAGAGCCCGCT
>CAYZRP010000206.1:0-7046 GCA_964480865.1 uncultured Anaerolineales bacterium
CCAACTCAGCCTGCTGCGCGCGACTGTTACCCTCCGCCAGATAGATCGCATCCAGCGGCGCCAGCCCGAGTGACGTCAGCGCGCTTTCGACTGTTTGAAGGATCTGCCCGTCCTGCTCATTGACATACTCCGCCTTGCAACGCACCTGGGACGGGTTGGGCAGCAGCGTGGCCACCCAGGCGTTCAGGATCGGTTCGGCCTGGGCACGGGCCGATGGGCTATTCGTCGGCCAGCCTGCCGGTGCCGTTCCGTCGGTCGCGGGGAACAGCGTGCAGAGGCGATGTGTCAACCCGATGCCGCCCCTCGGCGTGCGGATCACCTCCAACTCCGGCGGTGGCACGTCGCCCGCCGCGATGGCATCCAGCGTGGCGCCGGAGCGAAGCGGATTGCCTTGCACGAGCTGGTACACACTCTCGGCCACGACGCTGTCTCCAACCGAATCGACCAGATCATCGAGCGCCTTGAGCGCGTCCACCAGCGCGGTGAAGTCGGGGCTGCCGGGAGGCGGAAATCCCAAGGTCGTGTTGCCGAACGGAATGGTCGTGACATCCCAAGGCGTTTGCGGCGCGTGGCGTTGTTGGCTCGCCGTCCATCGACGATGCAAGGCCAGCCCGTCGACCACGGCCGCTGCCGGCAGGGATTTCAGCGCCTCATTCCATTGCGCGGCGAGGCGCGTGGTGAGGGCCGCCCGTGCGGCGACCAGGTCAGCCATCGCCTTGCCTCGTTGCCCGCCTTCCTTGGCGAGGGCCTGACGATCGAACTCGGCGGCGAGTGTGTCCTGTCGTGCGGCCATCTGTTGCGCGGCCGGAATGGAATCCGGATCGGCGGCATTGAGCAACTTGGCCTGGGCTCGTGCCGCGAGCAGGCGTGAGCCTTCCTGCGCGTTGACGCTCTGCTGGGCGGCGGTTGCCTGAGCCACGGCAGTGGCCTGGGCTTGGATCAGCTGGTCCACGCGATTCTCCCAATCATCCAAATCCCGCGCTTCCAACAACTGAACGGCATAACGCCGTGCCGAGGGTTGAAGCACCTTGCCCTCCGGCTTGGCTGCCTGTTGTTGCGCCAGCACCTGGGCCGCTTGCGCCACCTGTGTCTGTGCGGCCTGGGCCTGCTGCGCAAGTGTGGCGATCGTTCCCAGTGCGGCTCGATACGTTTGCTCGCGGCGCTCTCGTTCGGCCTTCAGCCCGCGGGCGTCCTCCGCCCGTCGCAGGGCCTGGTCCCGTTGCGCCGTCAGCAGCGTCACCTCTTGCGCCAGTGTTTCGGCGCGCGTGAGGGTGTCCCGGATGTCGGCGAAGCGGTCGGTGCCGGTGAAGCTCGTGAGCGCGCGGAAGCGTTGGATGTACCGGTCCAAGCCGCGCTCATGGAGGTGGCGTTCGAATCGGTATCCGAGCAGCGCGGTCAAGGATTGACCGTGACGCACGCCGTCGAGCAGCCACTTGGCGCGATGGACCCGCTCGGACGAAAGGTCGACCGCAAAGGGTGATGCGCCGGCTGCGCGATTCGCTTCCTCGGAGAGGTAGCCGCTCCGCAGGACGGCTGCGGCTGCCGCATGTCCGAGCGAGGGGGCATGCACGAAACCCTTATTGTGTATCGAGCGGGAGACCGGCGCGGTGACGCCCTCTGGTGGGGTGGAGACCGGTTGCAGCGGGGCTGCACGACGGACCTGTTCCAGCCAGCCATACGCGCCCAGCCTGATACCGGTGGGCGTGGCCTGCCGCAGGGCGGCCAGCCGCCTGGTGGCCAGCGACGTGCCCCAGGCATCGAGGCGATAGGTGAGTACATCCATTGCTTCTGCGAGCAGTGTTTGCCGAATCGATTCAGGCAAGCTGGTCAGTTCATCCCACATCGGGTCGTGTGTCGTCGAAAGGGCGCGAGTCAGCAGCAGGGTCCGAAAAGCAGCGGTGAGGAGCCGCTGCGGCACGGGCGGTTGTTGGGTGGAGACTTCAGGAAACTCCCGCAACGTATAGCGGGAGGCGTTCGCGTCCTGTGCCAGCAGCACGACGGGGTTGGATTCCACCGTGGTCTGGAGTGCCTGGGGGATCTGGCCTCGACGTGTCAATCGCTGGGCCTTCCACCAGGTGGCCAGCGCGTTGTCTTGGTCCTGGTCGGTCGTCGAGGTCCAGCGGTCGAGTGCCGCCACCGGCAGCAGGCCGTAGGGCTGGTTGTCGATACGGAGAGCTGGGAGTGGGCCACGGGCTCGAACGAACTTCGTGACATGATCGCGCAGCACGTCTGCGCCGATTGTGCCGAGCAGTTGACGCAACAATGGACTGTCGCACAGCGCGAGCAGCGCCGCCTGCATGAGTGAAGCGTGGCGTTGTTCCGCTCCGTCGGCTCCGCCCACATGGGCAAAGACGGACGGCGACAGGCCCAGGGCCTTCGCCAACAGGTCACCATCCGATCCGGATTGGATCAACGAGGCACCGAGTTCGATGCCCATGCTGTCGGCGGCGTTGCGGTCGGTCGATCGATAGCCGGCGGAGGCGTCCGCTGTGTTGTTCGTCGGCACCTGTTGTTTCACGAGGGCAAGGCCACCGGTGTAATGGTGCGCATCGAACAGTTGCGCCAATTGCTCGGCTGTGGTGGGGGCATCCCATGAGGCCTTCAGGCCCAGGACGACAATGCGGTCGAATCCTGCCTGGGCGTCTTCCTCCGTGACGGGAATACGTAGACCCATGCCGATCGACTCAGCTACGTCGAACTCGGTAATCCACCGCATGCCGGCATCGACGGGCGGCAATCCATTCCCGCCGAGCGGGTCTGTGCTCCGTGGGTTAGGCCCGACCGCCACGGTCTCGGGGATCTGCTTGCCCCAGGCGGTGATACGCGCCCTGTCGCCGCGATAACCGATGGCAACCCAGCGATCAGGAAGACCCTGCGTGTGGGGGGCACGCGTCCAACTGTCGTCCCGGCGGGTGACCGTTGCGGCCTGTGAAGGATCGAGCTGTCTGGCGATCCAGGCGGCGCGGGTGCTGCCGAACAGTTCGGTGAGTCGCTGCCAACCTTGCCTGATGTGTTCCTGCCGGTCGGTTCCAGACGGAGCTGTGGCGACATGTGCCCAGAACTCCTTGCCGCGACGTTCCTCGTCTTCCGTCAGCGCCGGTTCGTGACTGTCGAGATGGATGTCGTCGGGATAGACGCGGAGCAGAAGATCGGTGCCCGGTGCTTCGCGTCTCGCCGTGAACCTAGTTTCCACGCGCACGGGGAACAGTAGGAGTGGATGGGTCGTGGCGACGGTGCCGGTGAGACGATCCGTGCCGAGGAGGCGGGCGGTCGCGGCATCGCGGGCGGTTCGATGCTCGTCGACCTGCGCCGACAGCGCCGCCACCTCTGCCTTCTTGCGAGCCACCAGATCCTGTGTGGCCGTGATCTGTGTGTTGACCTGACCCAACTCGGCCTGGGAGAGCGCCCGTTGCCTGATGAGCGCGGCGGCCCGCCGTTGCGCCGCCTGGGCTCGCGCGACGGCCCGGTCATGGGCCAACTGCAATTGCCGTAACTTGGCCGCCCAGGCCCGCAGTACCGCCGGCGGCACTCGTGGAGGAATGTCTGATCCTTCTTCAATCGGTCTCACGCGACAATCGCCTTCCTGGCCTATGGGCCTTCGCCTAAGAGGGTCGTGACTTCCGCTTCCGCTTCCGCCAGCGCCTGTTGTGCCGCGGCCGCCTGCGCTTCCGCTTGCGGGATTTGCGTCGCGAGATTGGCGAGGAGCGTCGTCAGCTCCGTGCGCCGGCTCAGCAAGTTTGCGAGGAGCACTTCGGCATCTTCCAACTCGAATCGCGCCACCAGATGGGAGTCTTCCAACGTCGCCGTACGGGCCGAGAGTTGCGCCGCCACCTGTTGCAGTGCCGCCCTGTCCAGCGGATCGCGGGTGATCTCGGCGTGCATGCGCTCAATCTCGGTCAGTCCCCTTTGCAATTCCTGCCGGCGAGGTTCGAAGGCGGCAATCGCGGCTTGGGTGGCTTGCACCGCGGCGGTCGCCGCCGCAACCTGACGGTCCGCTGCCTGCACCTGTGCCTGGGCTTGTGCCACGACCTGTTGTGCCTCGGTCACCTTGGCGTGGGCCGCGGTCGCGGCGGTTTTTGCCTGGACGAGTTTTTTTTGCAGTGCGGCAAGGCGCACTCTCCACGTGGCGGGGGGGATGCCTTGCGGCGGTTCGGACGCATCGAGCACATCCTGTTGCGCCGCTGCGACCTGTGCGTCCGCCGCGTCTGCTGCGGCCTGCAAGGGCGCCACGCGCGCCTGGGCCTGGGTCACGCCGCTCTGTGCCGTGGTGCGCTGAGTTTGCGCCGCCGTCACCGCCTGCTGCTGGGCGGTGAGTTGTGTCGTCAACGTAGTCCGTTGTGCGGCCAAGGCCTGCAGGGCCGTTTGGAGTCGCGCGGTTTCTTGTTCCAAAAAGGGCATGATGTCGTGTTGTTCCCCTCCTACTGCCGGCCCGGCAGCCAGGTCCTGGCATGGACTGCTACGCGGAACGGCGGTTGTCTGGTGATGCTGGCCATCTGTGCCGAGTTCTTTCCCCAAGGAATCTGATCGACGACGATGTTGTTCAACAAGCCGTCGATCCGCACATACACGATCTGTTTGAGCGAAGCTTCGTCCGGCGCCAGGTTGCCCCACGTCAGATCACGCCAATGGGCTGGTGTGCCGCCATAGGTGGTGGCGACATCCATACCGAATCGCGGTTCCGTCGGTTGCTCCTGCAACACAAAGAACCAGCCCGGATGCCCTCCGGCTTTGTTGTCCGCTCCTCGAACCTGATCGTCAGTCAACGGGAAGCCGAGCATGGTGATGTCCGGTGATTGCGTCGCGCGGAACATCGGATAACGCTCCGTGGTGCCCAGCTCGCGCTTCGTGCCGTCAGGCGACCAGACACTTTCCAATGCATATACCATGGCTCTCGGATACCGCCGCAGGAGGTCGCCGCGGATCAAGAGCACCATCTGGCCCACCGCCGCCCCTCGCGCGCTATGCGAGCCGAGACGACTGTCTGCCGCCCAGGTAGTGATCCGCGTGATGTCGAAACGGGATTCACGCTCTGCGTCGGTCGTGGGGAGTTCATCGCCGCCGGCGTCCCAGAATTGCCGGAAGTAGGTGCCGCGTTGGTCGGTCGGAAACCCGCGCCAAAGCAACTCGCGGCTCATCTCATGGTTGAGCCCGACCATGTAGGCTTCGATCAATGCCGGGTTGGTCTTCAGGAGCGCGATCGTATTCGACGGCACCTGGTCCATGCCGGGTAACAGCAGGTCCGGCGCATAGTCGCGTAAGGGCTCGTACATCGGCTGCGGGAAACTCGGCGCAAACATCGTCAACTCGGTGTTCTCAACGGTCGGCATCGATTTGCGCACGGCGGCCAGTACCGCTTCTTTCGGCGAGAGGCGCCGCAAGACTTCCACCTTCAATTCCGACCATTCGCGCAGTGCCGGTGCTTGCCGCTGTTTGGTCGCAACGGAGAATTGCATGAGCGGGCGAAACGCCTGAGCTGCCGTTGAGGCAGGCGATGTGCTGGGGAGCCGCAGGCCATCAAACGTGGCGGCGTGGGAGGCGATGGGGCCATTCAATCGGGTCAGGCGGCGGAAGGCGCCGGTCACAGCCGGATGCCCGGACAGTAGATTGCTGCTCACGGTTGCCGGGGTCGTGGACGGTGACGCGATTCCTGTCAGCGCCTGCAGCGCCGGTCCCGTGAGTTGCAGCAATCCGGCCGGGTTGAGCGCGGCAAAATGTTTTTTCGAAAGGCTCTCGCCGACGGCTTCGGCCAACTGCGCGCGCTTGAGCCGCTGTCGATCCCGCCGTTGTTGTTCCAGTTGATCCCAGGCCGAGGCCATCAACGGCTCCTGCTCGTTGCGGATCACCATCGTGCCGATGCCGGCGGCAATGCGGTGGCGCGGATCGAGATTCACATCGCGGAACCAGTGCGGCGGTTGATCGGCCGGCGGCAGGCTGTCCCGGTCTACGTACCATTGTCCATAAAGCGGCGGGCCGAGAAGGGTGGGGGCTCCGCTGGTGTTGGCCATGGCTGCCGGGGCGTTGAGGATGGTGCCGAGGGCCAATTGGAACGCCCTGCGTGGTTCATCGGGCCACTCACGTGGGTGCGTCTCCGGAGTCTGCAGGGCTCCCCCCAAATCAAGGAGGCCACCGGGAGCGCCCGGCGCCAGGGTGGGCATGCCCCAGCCGGGTGTGCGAATGTCCACCGGCCGTAAGCCCACCGAGGCCGGCAGGGACTGGGCTTTCAAGCGGCGCGCGAGCGATTCGAAATCCCCCGCAAGGCCTGTTCGAAACTCCCACTGGAAAAAAACCGGCAACGTGACGGGGCCGGCGGCGTTGTTTGCCCAAGCCGGTTTCAAGGCCTGTTCATCTTCAGGCTTGATCGTCTCGCCGAGACCGGCTTTCCTCCCCACGTCGTAGGTGGGCACGAGGCAGGCATAGTAGGCGGTATTGGGATCGAGGCGGCGCGGAGCCAGCAACCGCGAGAGCGTGCGTTCGGGGTGGTCGTTGAGAATCTGCTGCAGCGTGGCGCGCGGAGCAGGATCGGGCGTCGAGCGTTGTTCCGCCACGATCTGGGCGTGGGCCCAGGCCCACGACTGGTCGAGGTCGGGCAAGTCTTCAACGGCGCAGGTGATCGCCGGCAAGGGCCGCTGCTGGTTGGTTTTGAGCGTGGCTCGATCCTGAGGGACGACGATCAAACAGATCCACGGTCGCAGGCGCCGCGCGCCATCCGCCGCTGCCGGGGTAAAAAGCCAGGGAAAGTCAGGGCGATCGAATTCAATGGCCGGAAAATAGTTCGGCTCGAAATCGGTCATATGGGCCTGGGGTTCCGTGCGGATGATCTCACGGGCGTCTAAGCCGGTGATGTCGCCTGGCCCATAGAGCTGCACGTTGACGTCGATGGGCGCGCGGTCGTTCACCCGCAGACGGATGGGCAACGCGAGACGCCCCGCCGTGGCCGGACTGGACCCGCCGGGTCCGGAGAGACCTGCGAGGAGTCCTTGGCGAAGCCAGGAGTAGAAGCGATAGGTGGCGGCGATCTGTTCAGGCATGGTTCTTCATTCCTGTTG
>CAYZRP010000207.1:0-6995 GCA_964480865.1 uncultured Anaerolineales bacterium
TCGTAGGCCATGCCCAGCGAACGCACCAGCCCGGCCTCATCGGGCAGCGAACGCGCCGGATTGAACGGGAACAGGTTGATGACCGTCGCATAGCCTTCCGCCGCAACGGCCTGGAGCTGCTCGGTCGTCGGTTGCCCGCCCGTGATCACAGCATCGTTCACCTGGATGAAGTTGAAGATGTCGGCTGAGGCCATGCGCAATCTCCTGGTCGCTCGGGGCGGAAAGAAACAACGATAGCATGACTTGCCGAACGTCCGGCGTCGAAGAGCCTGATCGCACTACGGCGTCGCGGACCGTGACCGGCGCCTGCTCTACAATACCGGGATGCAAGGCAAAGTCTGCGTCATCACCGGCGCGAACAATGGATTTGGGTTCGTCAGCGCGCAACGTCTGGCTGGCATGGGCGCCAACGTCGTCATGGTCTGTCGCAGCCGCGAGCGTGGCGAGGCTGCCCGGCAGAAGATCGCGGCGGCCACCGGGCAAAGCCCCGAGCTCTACGTCGGCGACTTTCTGCTGCAGGCCGACGTGCGCCGGGTCGCGGCCGAGATCGGCGCCGTTCACGACAACGTGGATGTGCTCGTCAACAACGCCGGCTTCGCGTTCTCAGAGCGGGCCGTGACGATTGAAGGCTTCGAGCGCACCTTCGCCCTCAACTACCTCGCCTACTTCACGTTCACGCGCGATCTGTTGCCCCAGCTGCGCCGCTCCGGCGCGGGCCGGATCATCAACGTCGCGTCGTCCTCCCACCGCTGGCGCGACATCAGCCTCGACAATCTGCAAGGCGAAAAGGAATTCCCGATTCGCCGCTTCCCGCCGCTCTCGGGCATGTACGGCTGGAGCAACGTCTATCGGATCATGCTGACCTACGAACAGGCCGAGCGCTATCGGGCCGACGGCATCACGGCCAACTGCATGTGCCCAGGCTTCGTGCCGGTCGTGCGAGCCGGGGCGACGTCGTTCCAGAACCTGATGATCCGGGTCGTGCCGCTGTTCATGCGCAACGTGCGCACGCCTGAACAGGCCGCCGAGACCGTCGTGTACCTGGCCAGTTCGCCTGAAGCGGCCAGCCTCAACGGCGTGTACTTTCAGAGCGGCGTGCAGATGCGTTCCTCCGATCAGACCTATGACGCCGGCCTTCGTCGGGAGTTGTGGTCGGTCACCGAAGCCCTGATCGCACAGGCCGAAGTGAACTCGACAATCGCTCAGCCTCAGCCCATCGCCTGACGCTGAGGCGCCGGACATCCATCGAACAGCGACGTGGCTCTGCCCGGCCCACCCCGGCGGGCGGTCCGCGTCGCGACGCCTGGGCGCAACTCTGGCTCACCGAACCGCATGAGCGCCTCGGGGCCGACGGTCCGGGGCGCCCTGGGTCCATCACTGCGTTTGCGCGACGCCTCAGGAAGGATCTACGTTTTCATCGATGAACGTGCGCTCGTGGGCCACGGCTCGAGCGTTGACCCTCTCCCCCCTCGCATTCAGGTCGCGTCCGCGAACTGCCTGTGGTCAGTCAGAGGGGCAAGGGCAAATCACGGCGTGATCCGGGCGTCGAGGCTTCGCGCGGGCTTTGCCCGTCGCCTCTGGAGCACCCGTTTTTCGCGTGGCTCTTCCCATCTGGACAAAACCGATACAAAATAGGATTGGTTGGGCTGGTCTATCAAGAATGAGGCTTGACAATGAATACGAAGCGCGTGGCAGGGGTGTGGGCCAGGTCCGGTATCGGTCGCGCCTCGCTGCTGTGGCTCGCCGTCAACCTGGTCGGGGCCGCGTGCAGCCTGCCGACGTCGATCGCCTCACAGACGCGGACGGAACGCCCAGCCGATGCGGCGACGTCGACCCCGGCTCTGGCACCCACAGCGGGGGCTGCCGCGACAGACACTGCGGCGCCGACCGACCTAGCCACTCTGGAGCCCTCAGCCACACCGACGCCGGCGCTGCTGAATCTAGAGATCGTCGAGTGGTCGGAGTTTCCGTATGCCAACCCCGCCGATCCCGCCAACACGGACACGCACGTCGAGGTCCTCATCCGCAATCCGAATGACGTTCCCGTTCGCCTGACGCGCGAAGGAGAAGAACTGAGGTTTCTGAACGCTGCCGGCGAGGTCGTGTACGCGAACCCCAGCCCGTTCTTCTACATCTGGCAAGGGTCGTGGATGTTGCCCGGTGAAACCTACGCGCTCTCCGCCTGCGTGTGTTTTTGGACGGGGGGCCTCGAGAAACAGGAGTGGGAATCGCTTGAGCTGACCGCTCCGCTGCAGGTCGCGACCGACCTTGCTTACACGCTCGACGTCGAGTTCACCGTGGGCGAGTTCTTCTCGTTGGCCGATGCGCATCTCGGCGGCAGCGGCCTGGGTGCCGAGGTGAAACTGGTCAATCGAAGCGAGCATGTGTTGGAGAGCGTCCCGACGCTGGTCTTTGCGCGGGATATGAACGGCCGGTACATCGGGATGGCATCCTTCGGAAACGCCGTGGCGAGCTTCACCGAAAACATCGGGATTCAACCCGGCGCTACCGCCTCGGGTGTCGTCGTGAATGACATCGATTACTACGATGACCCCATGACCTACGAGGCCCGGGCCATCGGCATCCTGGCCGACCTTTCCCCGACGGACCCACCGGTCGCCCCGGCCGGCACGCCCGTCGCCGATTGGATGGGCGTCCCGATCATGCCGGGCGCCCTGAACGGTGGAGAAGCCGAGGGCGGCTATCGGTTTGCGACACCGGCTTCGATCGATGAGGTCAAGAGCTTCTATGAGGCAACGCTTGTCGAACTGGGTTACGGCCTTTCGATTTCCGGTGAAGACTCGGGAGTGGCCTATCAACTGTTCGAGAAAGACACGACGACCGTCATCATCGGTGTTCTGCCGGCGGCTGACCACAACCTGGTGCAGATCACGGTTGCGCCCTGAGGGCATCAAGCCACTCAAGGGGTTGAGTGGCGAAAGACGGGGCGGGTCGAGTTGGCTATCGCCTTTCGAAGGACGTTCAGTGAACCTGCCCGTCGAACCGCGCCTCCCCGGCTCGGCACAGAGGGGCAGACCGTTGGAAACAAACCACGCTCCCCGCATCGGAAAGCCTGGCACGGCCCAGGTGTCTGGTCGGTCGCTCACCGTGTGGCCGTGCCGGGAAGCGGGCGGCAATCTGCCCTGGCCGCGCTCGGGCTGCCCAGGCACTGCAGCACGGCCTCCGGCGGCTCGCCGACGTAGGTCAGCACCACCCGTTGCCCCGCGCGAGTCAGCGCCATGTAGAGCCGGCGCGTATTGTCGCGGACGAGGTCATGGCGTTCCTCGTCGGAAAGGCGCACGCTCTGCTCCTGCTCGAAGAGCGCGTGGACGCCGACCAGGTTGACTCTCGAGCGGGCCTGCGCGCCCTTCGGGATGTGGCGATCGAGGTCCGCGTCGGACCGCGCGGCCAACGCCGGCCATCATCGAGATGAGGCTGCATAGCCCCACTCATGCGCGCGCGTGATTGCCTGCCGACGTGACACCACTCCCAATTTCCCATACAGCGACTTGATGTGGTAGCGGACCGTGTTCACGCTGATCACGAGTCGGCGGCCGATCTCGGCGTAGGTCAGGCCATCGATCAGCAACTGAAGGATGGAGGTCTCGCGCTGCGTCAACGGCTCCAACAGCCCCAGGCGATCCCGGTCTGGTGCTGAGACGCGCGGGAAGGCGGCCAGGACATCGCGGATGAAGGCCGCCTGGGCCGCACCTTCATGCAGCGCCGCGCGCAGGGCAGCGGCCATGGCCTCGCCCTTCGAGACGAACACCATGACGCGCTGATCGCGCTGGGCCGCGTCGCATGCGGCGCTCAGGTCTGCCATGGCGCCGGCGCGATCCTCGATCGAAAGAGCCAGCAACGCGCGCAGCGCCAGGGTCTCCGCTCGCAATCCTTGCCAGCCCAGACCCGCGGCCTCGGACGCGAGGGCGGCACCGACGGCCATCAGGTCCTTGCACGCAGCGGGCGTCTGCGCACCCAGGCGCGACAGCGTCTGATGATGAAACACAAGGCTGCGCGCTTCCAGCGTCGCCGGGGTAGCACCGGT
This sequence comes from uncultured Anaerolineales bacterium, assembly GCA_964480865.1. Taxonomy (GTDB): domain Bacteria; phylum Chloroflexota; class Anaerolineae; order Anaerolineales; family UBA6663; genus UBA6663. The sequence continues at coordinate 4,046 of CAYZRP010000207.1, forward strand.
GTCGAGATGTCGGCGGAGCCGCGCCAACCAGCGCTCGGCGCGAGCATACTGCCGGTGCTCGATCAACAGGTAAGCGATCCAGACCACGGCCAGGACGTTGGGCTCGGGTTGTTCTTGAAGGCGCGACTCGAGCTCGGCCCCAACGGGGTCGAGCGCGTCGGCATCGCCGCCCAGGATCCTGAGGCGCGCCGTCAGGAACAGACCGAACTCGCTGGCGGCGAGCTCGCCGAGCGAATCGCGCGCCAGCGCCGCAGCATGCCAGCGGGTCGCTGTCTCGAGATCGCCGCGCTCGAGCGCGATCTCGCTCAACGCCAGGTACACGGCGCCGACCGCGCTCGCCTGAGACAGGCCGGCTGCCTCTGCCCGGCTCAACAACTGACGGCAGAGGGTTTCGGCCCGATCCAGTTCGCCCGTGATCCGACTGATCAAGACGACGTCGCCGGCGATCAGCAGGGCCGTGATGATATTGCCGGACGCCCACAACGCCGGCACGGCGGAGATGTACCGGGCGAGCGCCTCGCCGTAGTCGCCGAGCGTCCGGTAGTGAGTCGCCATCGCCGCATGGATCAGGCCGTTGAGGTGGTGGTCGTCAGCCGAGACCCGTGCGGTGGCGCGCTTCACGAGCGCCAGGGCTTTCCGCGGATCGCCGGCGGCGAGATACGCGCGGAGTGTCAGGCACTCGCCCTCGAGCGCGTCCCGACGGCTTTCCGGCGCGTGCGTGAGCGCGGCCTCCGTGGCGTCCAGCCACTCCTCGGCCTGCGACGCCTGACCCGCATGCACACGCACCCAGGCCTGATCGAGGCACAGTCGTGGGCGACGGCGCACGACGCCGTCGGGGAGCGCCGTCAACCAGTGCCCGACCAGGCGATGATCGCCCCGCCCGATCGCGGCACCTGCCTGACGCTCGATCAGGTCCGCGGCCGCCTCGGCGTCGTCGCCCGCCAGGGCCTGAGCGACAGCCTGCGGCACCCACCCGTGTGCCTCCAGCCAGTGCGCGGCTCGCCGGGCGATCGCGGCAGAGCGAGCGGGATCCCGCCTGGCCTGTTGCGCGCGCAGCAGATCGGCGAACAGCGGATGAAAGCGGAAGACGCTGTACTCGAGGTCGAGGGGAGTGATGAACAGGTCCGCGGCCATCAGGCGCGCCAACACCTCCGCGCTGTCAGTCCGACTCAACGCAGCGTCGCACAGCGCGGGCGTCACGGTGTCGAGCGACGCGGCCTCCAGCAGGAACGTCTGCAAGTCGACGGGTTGCCGCTCGAGAACTTCGTCGAGCAGGTACTGCAGCACCGTCGGATGTCGCTTCGTGAAGGCTGCGATCCGGGCTTGCGGATCGGCCGAACCGCGGATCGACAGCGCGGCGAGGTGCAGGCCCGTGATCCAACCCTCCGTGCGCGTCTCCAACGCGGCGACGTCGGAAGCACCGACCGTAAGGCCCATCGTCTCGTGAAGGAACCGCGTGGCTTCGTCGGGCGTGAAGCGCAGGTCGGCTGCGCGCACCTCGCGCAAGGCATCGCGCGCGCGCAGCCGGGCCAACGGAAGATCGGGTTCCTCGCGGGTGATCAGGATCAGCTGGAAGTCCGCCGGCGGATGTTGGACCAGGCGGTGGATCACGCGCACGATGGCGGGGTCCGTGATGACCTGCCAGTCATCGAGCACCAGGCGGACCGGGAGCGCCGCTGCGGCCAGGTCGTTGATCAGCGCCGAGGCCCACCGATCCGGCTGGACCGGCCCACCGACCGCGAGGGTGTCGCGCAGACCAGGACCAAAGCCCGGATACGCGCGTTGCAGCGCGGCCAGCAGATAGGCCATGAACGTGGCGGGCGCGTCGTCAGCGTCGTCCAGGGAGAGCCAGGCCGTTGGGCGCCCCGACTGAGCCAGCCAGTGCCCGACGACCGTCGTCTTTCCGTACCCGGCCGGCGCGCACACGAACACCAGCGGTCGGTCCGATGCCGACAGAAGCGCGTTGAGGCGATCGCGCCTGACCTGGCCCGGGCGTTGGGGTGGCGGCGTCAGCTTGGTCGTGATCAGCGTGTCCATGGCGTCGACGGGATTGTGCCATCCCCACCCTGAAATGCCAAATCCACCGCACAACCGGGCGCGTGGCGCGAGCACCCTGACGACATCGGGACTACATGGCGCATGTGGGGACGTACGGCGGGGTCAACGTTACCCTGGGCCACAGGCTTGATCTATCCAAAGGAACCCCGATGCGCGCGACTCTCTGCTGTCTGACTGCCCTGGCCCTGCCGCTCCTGCTCTCCGCCTGCGCGGCCCCGGCCGCCTGGCCGACGCTCCCAATCACCACCGCTCACGGCGAGCTTGTGACGACCGACGCGTGTCGATCCCGGCTGGCGAACCTGCCCGACGACGCCGAGTGCTGGATGCTGGCCGTCCCCGAGCGCCCGGCGGATCCCGCCTCACGGACCCTTTCCGTGCCGGTGGTGCGCCTGCCGGCCACGGGTTCGGAACCCGGCGAACCGGTGTTCTGGCTTGAGGGCGGTCCGGGCTCGTCGAACCTCAGCTACCGCCCGCCGGATTGGTTGCGACGCGATCACGACGTCGTGCTGGTGGGCTACCGTGGCGTCGATGGGCCGGTGCGGCTGACCTGCCCCGAGACCGCCGCGATCCTCAGTGCTGCCATGGGCGTCCGGGCCCTCCAACCGCAGACCCGGGCCGAGGCCGTGGCCGCGACCCGGCGGTGCGCCGAGCGGCTGCAAGACGAAGGCATCGACCTCGCCCAGTACACGATCCCGGCGGTCATCGCCGATCTCGAACGCGCTCGTGACGCGCTGGGATACCCGCGCATCAACCTCCTGGCCGTCAGCTATGGCACGCGGATCGCGCAGCTCTACGCCTATCTGCACCCGAACCGCCTCAACCGCGTGGCGCTCGTCGGCGTCAACCCGCCGGGCCGTTTCGTGTTCGACCCGGCCGAATTGGACGAGGGCCT
>CAYZRP010000208.1:0-6983 GCA_964480865.1 uncultured Anaerolineales bacterium
GAAGCATTTGAGTTGACGTCCCGCCAGTTCGCCCGTCAGGCTCCCAACATACGCTTGCAGCGAGTGACGACCGGCGCAGAGGTGTTGCAGCGCCTGACCGACGTCGATCCACAGGATCTTCCCGACGTCCTCCTGCTTGACTATCAGCTCTCAGACCAGAGCGGCCTTGATCTGCTGCGCTCGCTACGGCTTGGCACCACGAGCCGAGTGCCCGCCGTCGTGATCACGGCCTTCCCTGAGGAAGAGATCGCGCTGGGCGTCTTCAAATTCGGCGCCAGCGACTACCTCGTCAAGAGCGCTGGCTATTTGACCCGGCTGCCGCGCGTCCTCGAGAGCGTGGCTTACCGGGCGCAGCTCCAGCGAGAACAAGAGGCGCTCCACGAGAGCCAACAGCAGCTTCAGGCCGCGTACGGAGAGGCTCGCCGGCAACTGGCCGATCAGCGTATGTTGTTCGAGACCGGCCAGGTGCTGTCCGCCGCCCAAACTGAGTCGGAGGTCTGGCACATCGTCTGCGAGCGCATGCTCGACTACATCGGGGCCACGTCAAGCAGCATGGTCACGGCCTCGGCCAACGACGAAGTCGTCTTGCTGTACCACCTCTGCAGCGCCGAGGCGTCCGAGGCCGAGCGGGTGCCGACCCTCGAACGACCCTTGAAGATCCAGGAGTTCCCGCACTGGGAACATGAGCTCAGGGCGGGCCGCCTGTACCAGGCCGTCTACGGCACGAGCGAGTTGTCGCCAGCCGAGGCCGGTTCCATGCTGGGGCGCCATTGCCGGCGGTTGGTGATCGTCCCCTTGATCGCGCGCGGTCGCCAGCTGGCGATCGTCATCCTGTGGGATTCGCGCAGCGCCGAGCCCGTGTCTGATCAGGCGGCCCAGATCCTCGTCACCATCGGCTCGCAGGCGGCCCTCAAGCTCGAAAACGTGCAGCTCGTGAGTCGTCTCGAAACGGCCGCCCATGAAGCCACCGAGCTCGCGCGCGCCGCACAGTCGGCCAGCCAGCTCAAGAGCGACTTCCTGGCCAATACCTCGCATGAGTTGCGCTCGCCATTGACCGCCATGCAGAGCGCACTCTCGATGGTGCTCGACGACATGTGCCAGTCGCGGGAGGAAGAGCGCCACTGGCTGTCGATGTCTTACGCAGCATCCGAACGGCTACAGCGCTTCATCTCGGAGTTGCTCGACTTCGCCCAGATCGAAGCCGGGCGCGTACGCCTCGAGACCCAGGACTTCGATTTGCAGCTTCTGATCGAGGAAGTCGTTGCACGCAACAAGGCCCGGGCGCAAGAGAAGGGCCTGGCTCTGATCGTCAATTATCCGGCCGGGCCACGCCAGCAGGCGCTTGTCGATTACACGAAGGCCCGGCGCGTCCTCGACAACCTGCTCGACAACGCCATCAAGTTCACGGACCACGGCCACGTCAGCATCAGCGTCGAGCCGAATGTCCCCTCCGGGTTCGTCGACATCATCGTCGCCGACAGCGGTCTCGGCATCCCGGTCGAGATGCAGACGCAGGTGCTCGAACCCTTCGTCCAGGTCGACAGCAGCTCGACTCGGGTCCACAGCGGCTTTGGCCTCGGGCTCAGCATGGCACGTCGCCTGACCGAGCTCATGGGCGGCAGCCTGCTCATCGCCAGCCCCGGCGTCGACCAGGGCACGAACGTGACGTTGAGGTTGCCGCTGGCGGTTGGATAATGACAGCGGACCGCAGACGACGGACCGCGGACCTCAACAACAAACACGTTTCCTTATCTCCAACTTATCTATGGACATGCTGCGGTCTGCGGTCCGCCGTCCGCGGTCTGCATGATATAACTTCACGGACGCGTATTCACGCGTACCCGGAGGTCTGTTCATGTTCTCCGCCCCGCAGGATGTGAGCCAGGCACTGGCTGGCCAGCAGTACATATCGACAGACGAGATCGCCACAGTCGTGTTCCTTGCCGCCCAACTCGGCAAACCGATCCTGGCGGAAGGCCCGGCCGGAGTCGGCAAGACCGAGTTGGCCAAGGCGTGGGCGGCCGCCGTCGGCCGACCGTTGATCCGGCTCCAATGCTACGAAGGCCTTGACGAAACCAAGGCCCTTTATGAGTGGGAATATGCCAAGCAGATGCTGTACACGCAACTGCTGCGCGACAAGCTCAGCCAGTTGCTGTCGGACAGTCAGACCTTGGCCCAGGCGGCTGATCGCCTGGCCAGTGAGGAAGACGTCTTCTTCTCGAAGCGCTTCCTGCTGCCCCGGCCGCTTCTGCAGGCGCTGCTCTCCGAAGAGCCTGTCGTGCTCTTGATCGACGAGATCGACCGCGCTGATGCCGAGTTCGAGGCCTTCTTGCTCGAGGTGCTCTCCGACTTTCAGGTATCAGTGCCCGAGCTCGGCACGCTGACAGCTCGACATCAACCGCTTGTCCTGTTGACCTCCAACAACACGCGTGAGCTCTCCGAGGCGCTCAAGCGACGCTGCGTCTATCTCCATATCGACTATCCGTCGATCGATGCCGAGCTGGCCGTCGTGCGTCTGAAAGTGCCTGACCTGGCGCCCGGGCTGGCCCGACAAGCCGTTGAGCTCGTCCAATCGCTACGCGGCATGGACCTCAAAAAGGCGCCGTCGGTCAGCGAGACGCTTGATTGGGCCAGGGCGCTCGTCCTGCTCAACGCCCGCGCGCTCGATCCGCAGACGCTCGAGCACACGCTCTCGATCCTGCTCAAGCACGAAACCGACCTGCAGCGCGCCAAAATGAGCCTCCAACGCGGCTCCGAACCCTCGCGCCGCGGCAACCACAACGTCCCGCGCCGCCTGCGTGGGTCGCAATGGGATGAATAGTCGGCCAGTCCGCTGGTCGGCCAGTCCACTCGTCGTCTTTGCGAGCCATGACCAGCCGACCGGATGACCAGCCGACCAGCCGACTACCATGGATGACCGTCTTGTTCAGTTCATCGCGGCGCTGAGGGCAACGGGCGTGCGGGTGTCGCTGGCCGAGAGCCAGGACGCCGCACGCGCGGCAGAAGTGCTCGGGGTCCGCGACCGGATGTCGTTCAAGAACGCGCTCAAGGCCACGCTGATCAAGGAGCATGGCGATGGCGAGGCGTACGAGCGCCTTTTCCCGCTGTTCTTCGGATCCGGCGGCCCGCCGCTGATCCCGCCTCAACAGGCACTCACACCCGAGCAACAGCGCGCGCTTGAGGATGCCTTGCGCGCGTTGGCCGGCGACCTGAGCCGGTTGCTGCAGCGGATGGCCCAGGGCGAAGCCCCGTCTCAGGAGGAGATGGAACGCGCCGCGCGGGTCGCCGGAGCGCAGAACGCGACGCGGCCCGGGCAGCAGGATCGCCTGACCCGCGACATGCTGCGCCAGCTTGGGCTCGATCGGTTGGCTCGCGAGATCGAACAGTTGATGCGTCAGCTCGAGCAGATGGGCATGAGCCCCGAGGGCCGCGAGGCTGTGGCCCAGATGCTGGCCGCCAACCAGGAGGCGCTGGCCGAACAGGCGGCGCGCCTCGCCGGGCAGAGCATCGCGCGCAACCTGTCGGAACAGCCACGGCAGTCGTTTGACGAACAGGGCCTGATGGAGACGCCCTTCAGTGAACTGACCGAGGCCGAGGCCCGCGAACTGCGCAAGCTCGTCGCGCGATTAGCCGCCCGATTGCGCTCGCGTGCCGCGCTCCGCCAGAAGAAGGGCGACGGTAAGCAACTCGACGCCAAGACGACGCTCCGCGCCAATTTGCGCACCGGTGGCGTGCCCTTCGATATCCACTATAAGAAGCGCCAGATCAAGCCCAAGTTTGCCCTGATCTGCGACATCTCAACCTCGATGCGGCCTGTAGCGGAGTTCATGTTGCGCCTGATGTACGAGATGCAAGACCAGGTCGGCAAGGCGCGCTCGTTTGCCTTCAACGACCATCTCGAGGAAGTCAGCGATGAGTTCCTGCTGCAGCGGCCTGACGAGGCCATCCCTCAGGTGCTCACCCGCATCCCGCCCGGCTACTACGCGACGGACCTGGGCTACAGCCTGCAGAACTTCGTTGATGGCTTCTTCGACTCGGTGGACAACCGCACCACGGTCATTGTCCTCGGCGATGGTCGCAACAATCATCGCGATCCCCGGATCGACCTCTTTGAGCGAGTCCGTGCGCGCGCCAGACGTCTGGTCTGGTTCAACCCGGAGCCGAACTTCCAGTGGGGGCAGGGCGACAGCGACATGCTCGCTTATGGACCGCTGTGCTCGGCTGTTCACCAGGTCAGTAACCTCGCCGAATTGAGCGCCGCCGTCGACACCCTCTTCGTGCAACGCTGAAAGCCTTCAAAACAGCGGGTTGCCGCCGCTCTGGCCGCCCGAGAATCTTCAATCGGGAACCGGGTCTGGCGCCTCAACGTCCCGGCTGCTATCCCCTGTCTGTGGTATCGTGGCCGGCGTGCGTTAAGCAGGGCGGGGGAGATGAGGTGATCAATGGCGTCCGTCAGGTCTGGAGTCCGTCTGGTTCTGGCAGCTCTGCTTTTTCTGAGCGGGTTGGGTTTCTCGTCGGGCACCGCCCGGGCCCGAGCGGGCGTGGCCCGCAAAGATCAGTCGATTGTGCAGGCGCGCCGCGAGCGCGCTGCCGCGTTTGCCGCCCTGCGCAAGCGTCTGCAGGAGGGTGGCGGTCAGGTCCGGGTCATCGTCCAACTCAACACGGCCTTCACCCCTGAAGCCGATCTCCCGGCGATGGAGGCTCTCGACCAGCGCACCGCCATCGATCGTGCGGCAGGCTCGCTCGAGGCCGAACTCGGCACGGCCGCCGAAGCGTTCGAAAGCCTCGACCGATTGCCGATCGCCATCCTGGTTGCCGACGCTCAGGTTCTGACGGTCCTGCAGAACTCACCGCGAGTCCTCTCCATTCAAGAGGACGTTCCCGAGCAGATGCAGTTGGCCGAGAGCACGGCCCTGATCGGGGCGTCGGGCACCTTCGGGGCGCATGCCGCCGGTTACACCGGAGCGGGTTACGCCGTGGCGATCCTCGACGTCGGCGTCGACAAGCTGCACCCCTTCCTGTCGGGACGGGTGGTGGCCGAAGCCTGTTTCTCGACGTCTTACAGCGGCTCCTACACCACCACCACGCTGTGTCCCAATGGCCAGAGCGAACAGCATGGCACCGATGCGGCCCGGCCATGCAGCGTCAACAACCTCGACCCGCTCAACGCCTGCGACCACGGCACCCACGTGGCCGGCATCGCCGCGGGTCACAACTACGCCACGATGGTCTCCGCAGGTCAGGCCACGGCACTCTACAACGGCGTGGCGCCGGATGCCAGCATCATCGCCGTCCAGGTGTTCTCACGAATGGACACCGCCTCCCAATGCGGCGGGGTGGCCTTCACGCCGTGCTACCTGACGTTCCCGAGCGACCAACTACGCGCGCTCAACTGGCTCAGCACGGTGGCCTCGACCTACAATCTTGCCTCCATCAACATGAGCCTGGGCGGCACGACAAAGTACACGAGCAACTGCGACAGCGACACACGCAAAGTCGGCTTCGACAACCTGCGTGCAGCGGGCGTCGTCACGTTTATCGCCGCAGGCAACTCGGGTTGGACGGATGGTGTCAGCGCGCCGGGCTGTGTTTCGAGTGTCGTGACCGTCGGCTCGACCCGCGACGGAGGGCCGGCTGCAACCCCGGCCGACTCGATCTCGTCGTTCTCGAACAGCTCGGCGTTGGTCGAGATGTGGGCGCCGGGCGAGTGGATCCAGTCTTCGACCCTGAACAGCAAGTTCACGCTCAAGGCCGGCACGTCGATGGCCACGCCGCACGTCGCCGGCGGTTATCTGGTCTTCAAGCAGATGTACCCGGCTGATGGTGTCGACGCGCTCTTGAGCCGCCTGTATGCGGCTGGTGTGCTCGTGACCGATCCGCGCAACGGCATCACCAAACCGCGCCTGGCCTTGAACACCAGCCTGCCGTCGGGCTTTTCAGACTCCTCACCCGTCGGGTTCGGCTCGGTCGTGGTGGACCTCGGCTCCGATCGGATCGTGACGTTCGAGAACACCGGCAACCTGGCGGTGTCACTGACCGGTCCGGTGGTTACCGGCACCGGTTTCGCGTTCAAGGGTGGTGTGTATCCGGGCACGGGCGGCACCTGTGGTTCAAGCCTCGCGGCCCACGCCACCTGCACGCTCGTCCTTCGCTTCGCGCCGGCCGCGACAGGTTCCGTCACGGGTCAACTGGCCATGACCTATGGCACAAACCTGACGGCCACACTCGCCCTCAATGCTGCCGGACGTCAGTTGTGCCCGGCCAACCGGGTCTCGAACGCCGTATTCGAGAGTGGAGCGGCCTGGTCACAGACGACAACGGCTGGCCCACTGCCCCTGCGCACCACCGCGGTGTCGGACGGCACCGGCCCGGCGCTGCCTTCCGACGGCAGCGGCTGGGCGCGTTTTGGCGGCTATACGGCCGGCGGCCCGACCATCACTCAAGCGATCACCCAGTCTGTCACGATCCCGGCCGGTTCGGCGAGTCTGGAGTTCGTCGTCGATATCAGTCGCGCCGATGCCGGAGCTTCAAGTTCGCACACCTTCCAGGCCACGCTCGACGGCAACCCGGTCTTCTCGCTCAACGCCTTGAGCGCCGGGTACTCGAGCAAACAGGTCGTCCGTCTGGACGTCGGTGCGTACGCCAACGGCGGTGCGCACGTGCTCGGTTTTCAGGCCGTCACGCCCGCCAACGGGCCGGTCGTCAACTTCAACCTTGATGCCGTCGGGCTCTGCGCACCGGCGTTCTACCCGAATTTTCTGGCGATTATGGGGCACGAATAGGAGGCGGAGAAGAAGGAGGCGGAGTATCGCAGTCGTGTGTCCCGCCTCCCTCTTCCCGCACGAGTTGTCAGGCGCCTGAAGAACGGTGACGGATCCTGTCCACGGATGGCGCGGATCGGCACGGATGACGCGGAATCCATCGAACATCGCTCCGCGTCATCCGCGCTGATCCGTGCGATCCGCGTACAAGGCTTACAGTCC
>CAYZRP010000209.1:0-1238 GCA_964480865.1 uncultured Anaerolineales bacterium
GCGTTGATGGACGCCGGCCTGCGCCACCTCGCGGCCGGTGGGAACGCCATGCGCCTGCGCGGCTTCCTCGAAGCCGCGCTCGACGACGTGCTGCTGGAGCTGGCCGACCAGATCGAGCCGCTCGACGGCCTGACGCGCATCCAGCAGCTGGCCGCGTCGATCTGCCCCGATCCGGTGCTGCCCCCGCTCCTGGCCGAGATCTACGCCACCATCGGCCGCTACGGCCACCTCGACGTGCGCGTCGCGTTGGGCCCCGAGACCGAGCGCGAGTACATCCTCGGCGCCTTCTGGGAGGGCGGCCTGCTTTCGCAGCGCCTCGTCACCGATCCGAAGCGCCTGCGCGGCGAGATCGACGACGCTGCGTTGCTGATGACGGACTTCGAGATCCAGGATCCGCGCGCGCTGGTGCCGGCGCTCGAAGCCGCGCGCAGCACGGGCCGCGGCGGGCTTGTGATCGTGGCCCGATCGCTCTCGGCGCCGGTCAACGCCTTCCTGCAGAACGTCAGCAGCCAGACCGCGCATTTCAAAGCCATGGCCGTGAAGGTGCCCGGCGCGACGGCGCTCGACCAGGCCGCGGCGCTCGAGGACCTGGCGGCCCTGACCGGCGGGCAGGCGTTCGTGCAGGTGACCGGCGTGACGCTCGAGCGCGTGAGGCCCACTCAGCTCGGCCGCGCCCGACAGGCCTGGGCGGATGCCCAGTACCTCGGCATCCTCGACGGCGGCGGAGATCGAGCCGCCCTCGAGCGCCACGTTGACGCGTTGCTGGCGTCGCTGCACTCGGCCGAAGGCGAGGCCGAAGACAAGGCGCGGGAACGCATCGGCCGTCTGACGGGCAAAGTTGCGAGGCTACTGATCGGCGGCGCAACGGCGCCCGAGACGACCCTCCGCCGCGAACTGGCCGAGCGCGCCGCGCGCGTGATCCGCCGAGCCCTCGCCTCGGGCGTCGTTCCTGGCGGTGGCGCCGCGCTGCTGGCCTGTCGCCCGGCCTTGCAACGCGCCTTGCAAGACGCGACTGATGCGGATGCCAGGGCCGCGTACCGCTGTCTAGCCGAAGCGCTGGCAGCACCGACCCGGACCCTGCTCGCGAACGTCAGCCTGCCGGTCGAGCCGACGCTCGCGCGACTGAAGCCCGGCCAGGCGCTCGATCTGCGAACCGGCTTGCGGGTCACGACTCAGCGCGCCGGCCTCTGGGACTCGGCCGCCGTCCTCCACGGTGCCATCCGACGTGCTGTGTCGGG
>CAYZRP010000209.1:1338-6795 GCA_964480865.1 uncultured Anaerolineales bacterium
AGGCCGAATGCTATAATCGACGCGTTTCAGAGACTTATTCTGAGTTTGAGGTCATCCATGCCCAGTGTGTCTGAGCTTCAAGCCGCGTACGCCAAACTTCGTGACAACCCGCGCGTACGCCTGATCCGTATTTCGGTCGGTGGCGGGGTCTGCCCGGCCTGTAACGCGTTGCAGGGCGTCTATCCGAAGTCCGACGTCCCGGTGCTGCCCGCGGAGGGTTGTTCATGCCCGGATGGTCGCCCGGCCGTGTATTACGACCCGGTGCTCGATGAGGTCTATCCCTGACGACCGACTCTGCTCGAAAGCGCAGTTCAGACCAGGATGAGGCCGGCCGCGCCGAGGGCCAGGATCGCGGCCACGATCAGAAGGTTGTCGACGTCACGCGGCGAGAGCGCCTCGATGACCGTCACCACCAAGCCCGCGATCGCCGAGCCGCTGAGGATCGAACCCAGCGTCAGGGCTGGCGTGAAGGCGCCGAAGCTGTTGAACCAGGCCACGAACGCGGCGCCGAACACGAAACTGCCGGCAAACATGGCCGCCGATCCCGCCCAGCTCTTCTCCTTCATGCCCGGCAACTTGATCTTGCCCAGGCGTCGACCGACGATGTCGGCCAGGCCGTCGCCGCCGCACAGCGCCATCAGGGCCAGGATGCCGACCGGCGAGTTGCGCCACCAGCCGAGCGTCACCACCACGAAGGCAATGCCGTAGTAAAGCGGACCACGCAGGATCTCGAGGCGGTTCCCGGTGCGCGTCATGGCCTTCACGGCAGCCTCGTCTTTCATCCACCCCAGGCCGACGGCCACGAACTGCAACGAGATGATCAGCGGCACAGCCGCCGCGAGCCAGCGCGCCGAGGGCTCGGCCGAGAACAGCGGCCAGCAGGCCACGTACAACGGCCCGGTGCCGATGTGGATGATCTTGCGGCTCAGCCGCGACTCGATCAGACCGCGGTGCGCCAGCGCGTCAATGATACGCAGCCACAGCACGGCCACAGCAAGCGTGATGATCGCGGCGACCGTATCGGCCAGCCAGACGTTGGGGATGAAGGTGACAAGCATGAGACGGTTTCTCTCAGACAGGATGCAAAGCTGGCGCATTATACTTCCGGCCACGCTGCAGGCGAGGGATGATGTTGGCCGCGGATCTCGCAAATTTCGCGGATAGACGCATTGCGACGAAACGTCAAGATGTGGCAGGCAACAGCCAGCAGCTGGCTGACCCGGGTCGATCGACGAGTGAAGGAGTGGCCTTGATGCTTCGAGCGGTATTGTTCGACTTCGATGGCACGATCGCGGACTCGGAGTTCGCGCATCTGTCGTGCTGGAACGAGTTGCTGGCGTCCTTCGACGTACGGATCGAAGTCGCCTTTTACGGACCCGTCTGCGCCGGGACGCGCACCGAGGAAATCGCCCGCCGGATCGTGAGCCATCATCCTGCAGTGACCGCCTCGGCCGCCGATCTTGCGGTTCAAAAAGACGCGCTGTATGACGCCTGGGTCGCTGCCCATGACGTCCCGGCGATGCCAGGGGCGATCGAGTTGGTCAAGCATCTCGCCACGCTCGACCTTGAGCTCGGGCTGGTCACGGGCGCGGCTGACGCCTCAGTGCGTAAAACCCTGGCGACACATGGCCTGCTCGATTGTTTTGCGACTCGCGTGACGCACGATGACGTGGCTCGCGGCAAGCCGGCGCCCGACAGCTATCTGCTCGCTCTCGAACGGCTCGGTGTCTCCGCCTCCGAGGCGGTCGCGCTCGAAGACACGTCGGCCGGCGCTGCCTCGGCCAAAGCCGCCGGCATCCGCACCATCGCAGTGCCCAACGCCTATACCGCGACCCACGACTTCTCGATGGCCGATGCCGTGATCGCGGATCTCTTCGTGGCTCGAAGCCTCCTCTCCGATTGGATGGCTCAGTAGCGGAGCCGAAGCGGATTCGTGGCCGCGAAATTCGCGAATTTCGCGAAAGGAGGTTGATGCCGCCTTCGGGTTGGCGTCAACCAATCAATTCGCGGTCGTGAATAATCCGCTCGCGCTTTCACTCGAGCGGGCCGCTGGTTATAATCCAGCCAGACCAGCCATGAGGAGCCTCGTGTGAGCATCACGATCGAACCCCTTCCCGACAACCTGCCCCAACGCCCTCTGCCCGAGAAACTCGGCTTCGGCCAGATCTTCTCGGATCGCATGTTCACTCAGGAGTGGACGAAGGCCGAGGGCTGGCATGACGCCAGGATCGGGCCCTACAAGCCCTTCGTCCTCGATCCGGCCACGGCCGTGTTCCACTACGCTCAGGAGATCTTTGAGGGCACGAAGGCTTATCGCCGGCCCGACGGCAAGGTCAACCTCTTCCGACCCTGGGAGAACGCCGCGCGCTTCAACCGCTCGGCCAAACGGATGGCCATGCAGGAGGTCGACCCCGAGGCGCATGTCGAGGCGATGGTCAAGCTCGTCGAGCTCGAGCAGCGCTGGGTGCCGGATGCGCCGGCGTCGCTCTACATCCGCCCGACCCTGATCGCCACCGAGCCCGCGCTCGGCGTGCACGCCAGCAGCCGGTTCCTGCACTACATCATCGTTGGGCCGGTCGGCGCGTACTTCGCGACGGGCTTCAACCCGGTGCCCGTGTACATCTCGGACCAGTACGTCCGCGCGGTGCGCGGCGGCACCGGCGAGGCCAAGACCGGCGGCAACTACGCGGCCAGCCTGCTCGTCGGCGAGGAAGTCGCCAGGCTCGGCTATCAGCAGGTGCTCTGGCTCGACGGCGTCGAGCGCAAGTACGTTGAGGAAGTCGGGGCGATGAACATCGCCTTCGCCTACGGCAAGCACATCATCACGCCGTCGCTGACCGGCACGATCCTGCCCGGCATCACGCGAAAGTCGGTGGTCGAGATGGCGCCGGACCTGGGCTACACGGTCTCCGAAGAGCGCATCGAGGTCGCCAGAGTGCTGGCCGACATCCAGAGCGGCGAGATCACCGAGGTCTTTGGGATGGGCACCGCGGCCGTGATCGCGCCTGTCGGCAAGTTCGGCTACGCGGGCCAGGAATACGTCGTCAACAACGGAGAGGTCGGCCCGATCGCCAAACACCTCTACCAGTTCCTGACCGACCTGCAATACGGCCGCATCGCCGACCCGTACGGATGGACTCTTTTGGTCGAGTAGTCCGGTCGTCAAGTAGTCTTGTAGTCGGCTGGTCGGCTGGTCGCTGTTGACAAGCCGACCAGCCGACTGCTTTTGACTACCCGACTATTCGACTACCCGACTATCCCTTTCTTCCAAACTGCTTTTCGAGCGTATCGACGGACAGGAAGATCATGGTCGGACGGCCGTGCGGGCAGGTGCGCGGCGAGGCGCAGCGCTCGAGCTGGCGCACGAGCTCCTGCATTTCGATCGGGGAAAGAGTCTGGCCAGCCTTGATGGCCGCGCGTTTGCAGACCCGCGCGATCAGGCGCGCCTCGATCTCGGTCTGCAGCGGCGTCTCGTCTTCTTCGAAGTCTTCGACAAGAACGCGCAGCGCGCGGGCCGGATCGAGCCGGCCGAGCACCGTCGGCAGCGCGCGCACCAGGAACTGCTGGCCGCCGAACGGCTCGACCGAGAAGCCCAGCTGGCTGAGCACCGGTAGTTGATCCTCGATGAGCTGAGCGGCATTCGGCGCGACTTCGACCACAGCCGGCGCGAGCAGCGCCTGCGAAACGACCTGCGAGGCTGCGGCCTGCAGCCGAAAAGCTTCGAACAGGATCCGCTCGTGGGCGGCGTGCTGGTCGATCAGGTACAGGCCATCCGGCCCCTCGGCCACGATGTAGGCCGTGCCAACCTGTCCGATGACGCGCAGCAGTGGGATGTCGGAGGCCGGCAGCGGCTGCTGACCCGTCGTCGGTGCCGACTCCTGCACGAGCGGCAGTTCGGCCGGCTGCGCTTCGGGCGACGTCGACGGCAGCGATGGAGCCACCGGGCCGGGTGAAATCGGCGCGTCGCCGGCAACGGACCAGTCGGGCGACCATTGCAGCGACGGCCGCTGCAGCGGCACGTCTTCGCCGACGGCCGTATCCCAGCGGCGCATCTGCACCTCGGGCACGGGCGCCTGGGCGACGAGCGCGCGCCGCACCGTGCGTTCGATCGCGCTGAAGGCCTTGTCGGCGTTGCGGAAGCGCACCTCGGCCTTGGTCGGGTGCACGTTGACGTCCACGTCCTCCGGCGGCACCTCGACGAACACCACGGCCAGCGGATAGCGGCCGACCATCAGCATCGTGTGATAGGCCTGCAGCACCGCCGTCGACAAACGGATGTCCTGCACCCAGCGGCCGTTGACGAAGAGCGTGATGTCGCGCCGGTTCGAGCGGTTGAGCGCCGGCGGGCTGATGAAGCCGTGCACCTTGACGATCGAGCGCCCGCCGAACAGCGCGCGGCGTTCGCGGATGCCGAACGGATCGGGCTCTTCGTGCAGCGCGTGATCGTCGAGTTCGTCGGGCGGGATCTCGGGCTCAGGGATCCTATCTGGCTCCTGCTCGCTGTCGATCTCGATCAGCTGACGCGCCACGTCGAGGCCATAGGCCGAGGCCAACACCTCGCGGACGTCGCCGGAGCCTGTCGTCTGAAAGGCCGTGCGCTGATCGATGACGAGCTTCCAACGCGCGCGAGGATACGCGATCGCGTAGCGCGTGATCAGCGACGTGATCTGGCCGCGCTCGGAGGTGTCGGACTTGAGGAACTTGAGCCGCGCAGGGACGTTGTAAAAAAGGTCTTCGACGGAGATGACGGTGCCTTGCGGCGCGCCGACGCTGCGTCGTTCGATGACGGATCCACCTTCGAGACGCAGTTGCGAGCCTGTCGCCTCGCCGGCCGCGCGCGTCAACGCCGTCACGCGGGACACCGACGCAATCGAGGCCAGCGCCTCACCGCGAAAGCCCAACGTCTGGATGCGAAACAGATCGTCGACGCCCGAGAGCTTCGACGTGGCGTGGCGCGCGAAAGCGAGCTCGACTTCAGCCGATGGGATCCCCTGGCCGTCGTCGGCGATGCGGATCAACGTGCGCCCGGCCGCCTCGATCGTGATCGTGATGCTCCGCGCCCCGGCGTCCAGGGCGTTTTCGATCAACTCCTTGACGACCGACGCCGGCCGCTCGACCACCTCGCCGGCCGCGATCTGCGACGCTAGTTCCTCTGATAAAACGCGAATTGGCATTCAGGAATTATAGCGAAGCGGGGCTGGAGCGCGCTGCCTTGGCAGCGGATGATGGCCGCGGACCGCGAACAGAGAGGTTAGGCGCCGGCCAAGAACGTCGGACGTGGGCACACATCGAGCCGGGGCCCGCATAGCCGGCACCAATACCGGTTGTGTCATCTGGAGCACACTGCAATTCCATGTAAGGCATCCAGAGCGCCTGGCCACCGCACGTTGCGTGCCATCCAAGGCGCCTGACCACTCGCGCACCGCGTGTCATCCAGAGCGCCTGGCCACTCGCGTC
>CAYZRP010000210.1:0-6668 GCA_964480865.1 uncultured Anaerolineales bacterium
CTCACCCCAACGCCCCCGGCCGCCCCCCCCCCCCCCGGCGGGGGGGGGGGGGGGGGGCCCCCCCCCCCCCCCCCCCCCCCCGCCCCACCCGCTCTTTTCGTCTTCTCCTATTTGTTCAACCAGGTCTCGCGCAGATAGATCGTCTGCCCGTTGGACATGTTGGTGAAGTTCTCGACGTACGGCTGATAGATGCGGTACTCATAGCCGACATACAGCCAGACCCACGGGGCCGCTTCAGCGAGCTTCTGCTGAACCTCATCGTACACGGCCTTGCGTTCCGCTGGATCGGTCATGGCGACGGCCTTGTCGAGCAGGGCATCGATCTCGGCAGACGAATAGTTCGCCACGCCGTTCAGGTTGCCGGTGCTATGCCAGTAGCGGAAGAACATGTTGTGCGGGTCGGGGTTGCCGCCGTTGAGGGCCACCGCCGCATCGAAGTCGCCCGCGAGCCAGCGCTCGACGTACACACCGAGCTCGAGCGTCTCGATGTTCATCGTCACGCCGATCTCGGCCAGCTGCGCCTGGATGTTCTGCGCCTCGGCCACGGCCGTCGGCGGCTCGCCGGTGGCGACGATGACCGTGAACGTGACCTCGGGGTTGCCGGCCTCGGCCATCAGCGACTGAGCCTTGGCGATGTCCTTCTGATAGCAGAACAGGCTGCCCAGGTCTGCACGGTAGAAGAGCGGCGTCGCCGGCGACGTCACCTGGCCCTCACCGAGCGAGGCGGTGTCGAGCACCTGCTGGCGATCGATCGCGCACGAGATGGCCTGGCGCACGAGTTGATCTTCGAACATCGGGCGCTTGGCGTTGAGCTGCAGGACGTGGTAGGCCAGGGCCGGTGCCGTGTCCTTGACCAGTTCGCTGCCGCCCGAGGCGGCCACGAGGCCGACGCGCGGGTCATTGATCAGCGCCCAGTCGATCGTCCCGGCGCGCAGACCGGCCAGGATCGACGATTCGTCGGGGATGGTGCGGAACTCGATCTTGTCGAGATACGGCTGGCCGGCGCGCCAGTAGTCGGCGTTGCGCTCGAGGACGAGCACGTTGTCGGGCTCCCACGACGCGAGCTTGAACGGCCCGGTGCCGACGGCCTCAGAGGCCGGGTCCCAACCGCCGTCGAGCAAATCCTTGGACATGATGCCCGAGTTCGGGTTGGTCATGGCCGCGAGCAGGGCCGCGTTCGGCGTCGAGAGCGTGAAGACCACGGTCGCGGCATCGGGCGCCTCGACTGACGCGATCGACGAGAAGAACGAACGAGCCGCCGCTGCGGTCTCTTCGTTGAGGATGCGCTCGTAGGTCGCCTTGACGTCTGCTGACGTCATCGCTGTGCCGTTGTGGAAGACCACGCCGTCTTGCAGCGTCATGGTCAGCGTCAGGCCGTCGGCCGACCACTCCCAGCTCTTCGCCAGGTTGGGGACGACGTTCATGTTCTTGTCGAGGTTGAGCAACGGCTCGTAGATGTGCTCGAGCACGCGGAACGACGAGAACGCTGTCTGTTTGTGCGGATCGAGCCCGGTCATGTCGGCGGCGCGGGCCGCGATCAGGGTGCCACCCGATTTCGGGGCGACCGTCGGCTCCGGCGTTGGAGTGACCAACACCTCGACCGGCACTTCCTGGGTGACGACCGTTTGCACGGTCACCTGAACTTCCTGCGTGACCACCTGCGGAGCCGGCGCGGTCGGCGCGGCGCAGGCAGCCAGGAACAGGCTGCTCAAGAGCAACCGCGTCAGGCCGGCTACACGTGCTGAACGACTCTGATGATCCATGCTCTCCTCCTCTATGTGAACCCAAACAAATGAAAGTGATCGACTCAACGACAAGGCCCGACGTTGACCCCGGCGCTTGCTCGCGAGTGCGTCGACGACTCAGCCCGCACCGGTCTGCAGGACCGAGCGGAACTTGTAACGATCGCCGCGATAGGTCGACAGCACGTATTCAACGGGGATCCCGTCCTGACGGAAGGTCAATCGCTGGATGTGTTGGACAGCGGCCGGGGGTGTCAGCTTCAGCAACTCCAGCTCGCGCGGGCCGGCGAGCGCCGCCTCCAGGGTCTGTTCGGCGTGGGTGAGCGTGAAGCCATAGTCGCCGCTCAAGACGGCGTAGAGCGACTCGCTCGCGAAGTCGTGGGTCAACAGGCTTGGGCAGAGCGCCAGCGGAAGATAAGCGGTCTCGACGGCCAGGGGCTCGCCGTCGGCGAGGCGCAGCCGGTGTAGAAGGATCACTTCATTGCCGGGCAACAGCCGCAGCGCCGCCGCCACTTCGGCTGTAGCCGGCACCGTACGCGCCTCGAGGACGCGGCTGCCAGGTCGCGTGTTGCGAACCTGCATGTCCTGGCTGAAGCCCGTGAGCGAGCGGAGCGGCTGATCGATCTTGGGCTGCGCCACGAACGTGCCCTTGCCCACGCGCGTGTAGAGCGCGCCTTCACGCACGAGGTCGAGCAGCGCCTGGCGGGCCGTCATCCGGCTGACGCGGAACTGGGTCGACAGCTCACGCTCCGACGGGATCCTGTCGTGCGGACGGAACCGACCGGCCTGGATCTCGCCGACGAGGGCGTCCTTCAACTGCGTGTAGAGCGGATCGGGCGCTTCGCGTTTGAGTCGAGTTTTCACATTGGGCTGCCTAGTCTGGTATAGACCATGCAAGACCACTATACAAACAAGTCCACCGACAAGTCAAGCAATTGGGTGAATGAGTGCCGTACGGGCGGAGATGGGCCGGAGCCGTGTCCGGCAGGTCTCAGCCGTTCGCCTGATTCTTCGCGAGGATCAGCGCGCCCTGCGCCGGCTCTATTACGCGCTGGATGGGCGAGCAGATCACGGCCGAGCCGGAGAGGTGAGCGAGCAAGGCCTCAGCGACGGCCTGACCACGGGTGAGGACGCCGCCGGCGAGGGCCAGCGGAACCGGTACCTGAAGCGCCAGGGCGTGGATGACCGTGGCGACGCCGAGGGCAAGCTCGCGGCCGGCTTCGGCCAGCAGCGCGCGGGCGATGGTATCGCCGGCCACGGCGGTCTGTTCGACGAGCGGTGTCAGGGCTGCGATCTCGGCGCGCGGGAACGGCGTGCGGTACACCGTCGCGACAAGGCGCGACGGGTCCGGCAATGACCAGTGCGCCAGGATGGCCTCGTGCAGGGCCGTCTGCGGACCGCGCCCATCGGCTGCGCGCACGACAGCTCGCAGAGCGCCCAGGCCGATGGCGAACCCGCTGCCTTCATCGCCCAGGGCCCAGCCCCAACCACCGGCGCGACTCAGACGACCGTCGGGCGCGCGCCCACCGATCGCGGAGCCCGTGCCGGCGATGACGGCCACGCCCCACCCCGCCGGCGTCCCGGCCGCCAGCGCCAGGGCCATGTCCGTGACCAGGCGCAGTTCAACCCCCGGCAACGTTCGCGAGGCCCAGGCCCGCAACCGCTCCTGATCGTCGGGGCGCGCGGCGCCGGCCAGGCCGAGGCAGGCGACACGTAGAGCGCGCGATTGGATCGCGGCCAGGGCGCAGGCCTGTTGGATGGCAACTTCGAGGGCGGCCAGGGCAGCGGCTTCACCGGCGGCGTGCAGGTTCGAACTGCCTGCTCGCCCGCGGCCGATCACGCGCCCGGCATCGTCCGATACCAGGGCCGTGGTCTGTGTCCCGCCGCCGTCAACGCCCAGGAAGTGGTTGCGCATCGTGGCCAGTCGCCAGACGAATCGCGGCCTGGATCCGGCCGTCGGCTGCGGCCAGGCGCGCGCGGGCCTCGGCCGGCTCGAGACCGGCCCGACAGGCCACGATCGCGGTCTTGACCTCGTCGTCGCAGCGCTCGAGCAGGGCCGCCGCGGCGCTCGGGCTCAGGTCGCAGGCCTCCGAGACGATTCGGCGGGCGCGCTCGCGCAGCTTGATGTTGATCGGACGGACGTCGACCATCAGGTTGCCCAGGGTCTTGCCGAGCCGGATCATCACGCCGGTCGAGAGCATGTTGAGCACCAACTTCTGCGCGGTGCCGGCCTTGAGCCGGGTCGAGCCGGTGATCACCTCGGGTCCGACCAGCGGCGCGATAGCGATATCGGCGAGAGCCTCAACAGGCGAGGGTCGATTGCAGGCCAGGCTGAGGGTCAGCGCGCCGCGGCTCCGGGCTTCCTCGAGCGCGCCGAGCACAAAGGGCGTGCCGCCGCTGGCCGCGATGCCGAGCACCGAATCGCGCTCGGTGATGTTCAACTCCGACATGGCCCTGGCTCCGGCCTCGCGATCGTCTTCGGCGCCTTCCACCGATTGCGTGATCGCCTGTGAGCCGCCGGCCAGACAGGCGACGACAAGCTCAGGCTCGGTGCCGAAGGTCGGCGGGCATTCGGCGGCGTCGAGCACACCGAGGCGGCCAGACGTGCCGGCCCCGACGTAGATCAGGCGGCCGCCGCGGCGCAGGCGTTCGGTCACACGTTCGATCGCGTCAGCGATGCGCGGAAGCTCGACGGCCACTGCCGGCGCGACGCGCGCGTCTTCGGCGTTGATGACGCGCACGAGTTCGGCAGCAGAGAGCTCATCGATGTGCGCGGTGCGCGGGTTGCGCGATTCGGTCAGGGCGCCGAGTACGGCGGCGCCGAGTACGGCGACGCCGGGCGCTTCGGCTGTCGGAGTCCACGTGCCCGGTGTGTGCTGTCCGAGGATGACCTGTGAACGTGCGCCGGTGGCGGCGGGCAGGTTGCCGGGGCGGCCGTTCAACGACTCGTAGGCGAGCACAGCGAAGAACTGCGCCTCCTTGGCCTCGCTCGGCAGCCCGAGAGAGTCGATGGGCTTCACGATCGACGTCGGCAGCTCCGACTGCAGCATCGCCATCAACGTCGGGTTGTGCGCTCCGCCGCCGCACACGTAGACCTCGTCGGGGAGCTTCGGCAGGAAGTCGCGATAGGCCTGAGCGATCGAGCGCGCGGTGAAGGCTGTCAGCGTTGCGACGCGGTCGTCGCCCGAGAGCTCGAGCGCATCGGCGCGCGCCCAGATCTGTGCGCCGTACGGCGCGCCGAACAACTCACGGCCGGTCGTCTTGGGCGGCAGCAGGCGCAGGTAAGGCTCGGCCATCAACTCGTCGAGCAGACCGGCATGGACGGTCCCGCGTGCGCCGCGAATGCCATCCCTGTCGTACGTCTCGGCACCATCGGTGAGGCGCAGGACGGCGTCGTCCATCAGCATGTTGCCGGGGCCTGTGTCGAAGCCGACTTCGCCGACGCCATCCGGCGTCAGGTAGGTCACGTTGCCGATGCCGCCGATGTTCTGCACGGCGCGGGTGAGCGTGTGATGTCGAAAGAGGATCGTGTCGGGGTACGAGGCCAGCGGTGCGCCCTGCCCGCCGGCGGCCATGTCGCGTGTGCGGAAGTTGCTGACGACCGGGATGCCCGTGACCTCGGCGATCACGGCCGGCTCGCCGAGCTGCAGCGTCGAGGCCTGCGGGCCGTCGGGGATGTGCCAGAGCGTCTGGCCGTGGCTGCCGATGAGGCCGACCTGACCGGGGGTGAGCCCGGCGGCCGTGATCACTTCGAGCGCTGCCTCACCGAAGGCCCGACCGAGCGCGAAGTTGAGCGCGCAGATCCTGTCGACCGTGCCGGTCTCGGGCCTGAAACAGGCGAAGACCTCGGCGCGCAGCTCGGGCGCGTAGGACACGTGCCGGTGCGCGAGCAACTCCCATTGCAGCGCGGGCGGCGCACCCTCCAGACGCGTCACGACAGCCTCGATCCCATCCGCCGACGTCCCCGATATCAGCCCAACCACGATCATGGAGCTCTCCCCTCATCCGTGGCCTGTCACCACGGCGTATCCCTGTAGTTGCCTGTACTGGTCTAGACCGGCTGGATCAGTATAGGCGCAGGGCCAGTGACGCGTCAAGCCGTAAGCGGTGGGATAGCGACATCGGGGGTGCGAACGACGACTCTCGACGACCGAGACCTCTCATCGCTCTCCCGATGTCTTCCTGAAGGCGCCCCAACGGTCACGACCAGCCCAGCGCGGAGTCTACGCCGTGCGTTGTGAAGGCCAAGTTGAGTGAAAGTGAAGAGGAAAGACATCGGGAGAGCGATCAGACGCTTCGCTCGCCGAGAGTCGCCGTTCGCACTCCCGATGTCTACGGAACACCGAACAACCGCAGGCGCTCGGCCGATATCAGCTCGATCGCGCGGTCGATGCGCGCCGCGTTGTCGGGCTTGTTGGGCCACGTGCTCGCGCCGCTGGGATGCGGCAGCGGGATGAAGACGCGGCCGCCGATCTCGTGCCGCGTGCCGATCAACTCCTCGAGCGACAGACGTTGATCGAAGTAGAGGCCGAGCGCGAGCTTGCCAATCGGGATGATGAGCTCAGGCTGGATCAGCGCCAGTTCTTGATCGAGCCACGGTCGGCAGAGCGCCTGCTCCTCCTTACTGGGCACGCGATCGCCGTGGCCACCCTTCCCTTTGCCCGGATAGCAACGCGTCACAGCGAGCATGGCCTGAGTTGAGCGAAACCACGTCTCGTCGAAACCCGCACGACCCAGCCATTGAAACAGTCGCCGACCGCTGCCGGCGTTGAAGGGGCGCTGTGCGATCACCTCGGTCGGGCCGGGCGCCTGCCCGATCGTCATCACTTTCGCCGTCTGGACACCATGCACGACGGGCGGCGGCGTGATCGCATAACCCGCCTCGAGACACTTGCGGCAGGCGCGGATCGCGAGATGCAGATCGGT
>CAYZRP010000211.1:0-6521 GCA_964480865.1 uncultured Anaerolineales bacterium
GGGCAAGGCCGGAACTCAGGTTGTCGTCGGACGCCGTTGGATTTGGCAGACTGCGATCAATGAACTCAGGATCGTCTGGCTCAAAGGGGTTGTCAAACCTCAACGGCGTGATACACTATATGCAACCGTTTAGTTGCACATAGGAGAACTGATCATGGCTGAGACCGTCGAACGAAGCCTGACAATTCGTGCCCCTCGTGAGCGCGTGTGGCAAACCCTGACCGATCCCGAGCAGGTTGGGCGCTGGCTGTTGCCGCCCGCCCTGGGCGCACAGATCAAGCATGATGAGAGCGGGCGCCTCTGCGTGGGCATGGGGCCGATGGAGATCCCTATTGCCAGCGTGGAGGACGTGCGGCCGCAGGAGTCGCTCACCTGGCGCAGCTGGCCCGACGGGCTCATCGCCAGCCGTCTCACCCTTGCTGACGATAACGCCGGCACACGCGTGACCGTCAGCGTCGATGGTTTCGAGGCGTTCGCGGCCGACGCACGCGAGGCGCGCCAGCGCCCGACGGCCCTCGGCTGGGAACAAACGTTGGGCAACCTCGAGGCGGTTGTGGCTGGCGGTGAACTCCCCCACCCCGAAGGCCGCACCACGGCGCTCTTCGGCTACCGCAGGGATTACAAACAGAGCTTCCTGGTCGAGCGCAGCATCTGGATTGCGGCTCCGCGCGAACGCGTCTGGCGGGCCGTCACGGATCCGGCCCAGATGGAGCCGTGGTTCTCGCCAGGCACCTCATGGAAGCTTTCGGCGTTCGAAGTCGGCGGCAAGCTCTTCGCGCCCGATCCCGAGACCGGCGCGCCGCGCTACACGCAGATCATCCAAACCATCGAGCCCTTGCAGCGCTTCACGCTTCAGTCTGAGCCCGAAGCCAATGGAAACGCCTACGTCACGGATTACGTCCTGACCGACGAAAAGGACGGCACCCGTCTGACCATTGCCCACTCGGGCTACCACCTCGATCCTGAGGGCGAGCGCAACGATCGCATCGAACAGAACGGCTTCGGCTTCGGGATGATGCTGCTGAACATCAAGGCCTTCGTCGAAGGGCAGACGTTGCCCAATCCATCGGGATTCTAAAGCGACACACACGGATCGACAACACGCATGACCATGACGCACGTCCGCACGTCTCACACCACGCAGCCGCTGTTCGCCGCGCTGGCCGATCCGATGCGCCGGAGCCTGATCGCAAACCTCGCGAAGAAGAGCCCCAAAACGGCGACTCAGCTGGCAACGGAGTATCCGATTACACGGCAGGGCATCCTCAAGCACCTGACGATCCTGCAGCAGGCCGGCCTGGTGCGTGTCTCACAGGCCGGGCGCGACAAGCGTTACTTCCTGCAACCCGAGCCGCTCTCCGAGGTCGAACGCTGGGTTGAGGAGATCGGCGCGCTGTGGGACAGGCGGTTGCTGCGTCTCAAGACGTTGATCGAGAGCGAGGGGGAGGAGTGACGAAGGACGAACGACGAAGGACGAATGCCGTTGATCGACCGACCTGCGAGTCGCATCGGTCAACCTTCGTCCTTCGTCCATCGTCGTTCTCGTTCATCCTCCGGATTACGTTCGAACCTTCTTGAAGAATCCCCGCAGATCGGCGGCCAGTAGTTCGGGCTCCTCGAGGGCCGCAAAGTGCCCGCCCCGCGGTAGCTCCGACCAGTGGACGACATTCAGATAGCGCTCGGCAACCTCGCGCGGCGCCGGGTTGTTGGCCGGGAACAGCGCCATGCCCACCGGCACCGGCCCTGGGGCACCCCAACCGCCGGTTTCGCCAGTGCCTGCGCCCCACTCTGCGGCGCCATCCGCCCCACCCCAGTCGGCGTGCAGGCCGTCGTAGTACCAGCGCATCGATGAATTGATGGTCTCGGTGGTCCAGTAGAGGGTGATGTTGGTCAACAGCTCGTCCTTTGTGAAGCTGCGCTCGACGTCCCCGTCGCAATCGCTCAGCTTGCGGAACTGATCGACGATCCAGGCCGCCAGCGCCGTCGGAGAATCGTTCAGGCCGTATGCGAGGCTTTGCGGCTTGGTGCCCTGCATCGAGATGTAAGCGCCTTCATTGAACATCCAGCGATCCAGCGATTCGTAGTACGCACGCTGGGCCGGCGTGAGATCCGGCGAGCGACTGTCGACCGCCTCGTTCCAGCCGATATCGGTCAGATGCAGGCCGATCAGGGCATCCGGGCGGGTCGCCGCCATCGCCTGCGCGATGGAGCCACCGGTGTCGCCGGCGTGCACGCCGAAACGTCCGTAACCCAGCGCCTCCTGCATGAGTCTCGGCAGAAGTTCAGCGTCGCGGTTGCCGCCTCGGTGGGTCGGTCGATCCGAGAAGCCAAAGCCGGTCAACGATGGCACGACCACGTCGAAGGCGTCGGCCGGATCACCCCCGAAGCGCGCCGGATCCGTCAGCAGCGGGATGACCTTGTGGAAGAGATCGAACGTGGTCGGCCACCCGTGCAACAGCAGCAACGGCTGCGGATTCGGACCTTTGCCGCGCTCATGGATGTAGTGGAGGGTCGTTCCGTCGATCTCGGTGCGGAAGTGGGCGAAGGCGTTGAGGCGGGCCTCCTGAGCACGCCAGTCGAAGCCATCTCGCCAGTAGTCGGTCAATGTCTTCAGATAGCCGAGATTGGCTCCGTAGTCCCAGCCGGCGTCCTGGACTTCATCGGGCCAGCGGGTGTGGGCGAGCCGATCGCGCAGATCGTGGAGCACTTCGTCGGACACATGCGGGGTGAAGGGTTTCGTGTTCATGGCCTCAGCCTACCGGACGTACAGGACGGATTCGGTCCTGTACGTGTGCGACAATTCTGGCATGTACTCGCCCACGACCCGACTGCTGACGATCCTGGAGTTACTTCAATCTCGCGGGGAGATCAGCGGGCCTGAACTGGCCCGGCGGCTTGAGGTGACGGTGCGCTCGATCCGGCGCTACATCGTCATGCTGCAGGATCTGGGGATCCCGATCGAAGCCGAGCGCGGGCCGCAGGGCGCCTATCGGCTTAGCCGCGGTTTCAGGATGCCGCCGCTGATGACAAACGACACCGAGGCCGTCGCGCTCACGCTGGGCCTGATCGTGTTGCGCGAGTTCAATCTGCCGATCGACGCGGCCGCTGTCGAGGGCGCGCTGGCCAAGATCGAGCGCGTCATGCCCGACCGCTTGCATCAACAGGCGAGTGCGTTGCAGGACGCCATCACGTTCAACGTCGAGTTGCCGGCCGTCCGGCTGCAGCGCGGGCTGATCAGTCAGCTGAGCGTCGCCGTCCAGCGCCGGCAGCGCGTGCACATACGCTACAAGGCCTTCGAGGGCCGCGCCACCGAGCGTGACTTCGATCCCTATGGCGTCGTATTCAATCAGGGCTATTGGTACACAGCCGGGTATTGCCATCTGCGACGCGGGGTGCGCACGTTTCGACTGGATCGCATCGACGCCCTCGAGCCGCGCGAGGCCGGCTTCAGGCGCCCAGAGGATTTCGATGCCCTGCGCACCGTGCTCGACTCGCTGACGGGCTGGTCGACGCCCGGGTCGATCGAGGTACTGCTGCACACCACGCTCGACACCGCCCGCGAGCACTTCCCGCCCGGCACGGGCACGCTGACTCCGACGGCCGAGGGCGTGCTGCTCCGCAGACCACCGTACGATCTCGAATGGATCGCGCTCCTGCTGGCCAGTCTGGACTTTCCGGCCGAAGTGCGCCAGCCTGAGGCCCTGCGCCTACGCTTGCGGGAACTGGCCCGACGTGCGCGCAAACTCGCTGGCGGCACGCGCCGTCCGCCAGCGCGGCGTCAGCCTTTGAGGCGATAAGACACGAACGCGACCGTGCGACTGTCGGGCGACCAGGAGTTGACGTTGATGGTGCCCTGCCCGCCAAACAGGGCCGCGATGGGCTGCGAGGCGCCACCGCTCGCGGAAGCGAGGCGGAGCTCGACGTGCTTGTTCGCAGGATGATCCGTCGGTGCGACGTCGCCTTTACGGTACGCCACATAGACGACGAGCTCGCCATTCGGAGAGACGTGCGGGAACCAGCTGTTGGCGTCGTCCGCATATATGTGGGTCGGTTCGGAACCATCGGGGCGCATGCGCCAGACCTGCATCAGGCCGGTCCGCGTCGAGTTGAACCAGATGTGCTCGCCCGAGGGCGAGTACTCGGGGCCGTCGTCGAGCCCGGGCAGGTTCGTCAGCTGGGTTTCGAGGCCCCCATTGACCGAGATCGTGTAGACGTCGTACTGGCCGTTACGCTCGGCGCAGTAGGCAAGGGTCTGGCCATCGGGTGACCAGCCGTGCAGGTAGCTGGGTCCCTTTTCGGTCACGAGCGTCGGCGCACCGCCTTCCATCGGCAGGGTGTAGATCCGCGACCTGCCGTCCTCTTCCGGATGATGGCTGACCGCGATCCGGGTCTGATCGGCCGAGAGAACATGGTCGTTGTTGCAGTTGACGGCGAAACCGGTGTCGATCACCGCAATCGCTCCGGTCGCAAGCTCGTAGCGATACAGACGGCCCAGGCTGTTGTAGATCAGGTGACGGCCGTCGCTCGTCCAGTTGGGCGCCTCGATGACGTCCTCGAACTCCTTGAGCACGGTTCGCTGGCCCGTGTGCACGTCAAGCGTTTCCAGGATGCTGAACGTGTTCCGTTCCTGGCTCATCCGTCGGAATGCGTCACTCACCATGAATGGTCTCCTCCACGTCGTTGGGGTATTCCGATCCTACCAGCCCGCACGCCATCACGTTCCTCCGTTTGGCGCGGGTCTTTGATGGCGCTACTGCCCCACCCCGGCAATCGAGCGCAGCAGGGTCTGACGATCCACAGCGCCGAGGAGGCGCCCGTGCGCGTCGACGACATAGAAGCGCTTGCGCTTGCCAGCCAGCATCTGCTGAATGGCGTCGGGGATGGGCGTCTCCGGTGGGCCTTTGAGGACGTTGCTCGACATCAGGCTGCCGGCGGCCTCGCCCGCGTCTGGCGCGACGCCACGGCCCATCAATGCCGCCAGCAGGCCGCTGCGTGCTTCGGGTCGAACTCGGGCGATCAGGTCACCGTCCGTGATCACGCCGACCACGTGCCCGGCGTCATCCAGGACGGCCACGCGCTTGAGCTCGGCGCCGACCAACAGGTCGACGATCTCGGCCAGATCGGCGTCCGCCTTCACCGTGGGCACGTTCGTGTCCATGACCTCGCCCACCGTTCGGCCGCGCGTCGCCGATTTTGTGCTCGAAGCGCTCGACCCGGTCGGCGCAACCGTCCGCAACACGTCCAGACGGCTGAGCATGCCGCTCAGGCAGCGATTGGCGTCGACGACTGGCAGGCGCTTGAGGTTGTGCTGAACCATCAAGCGCGTGGCATGCGCCAGGGACATCTCCTCGCGAGCCACGATGACATCGCGGGTCATGACATCGGCGGCCGTCTTGCCGCTCTGGCGTAGGGCGGTCATCTGGTCCGTCATGCTCGCCTCGTCGAGACGCTCCATCACGCCAACGCGGGCCGGGCCATCGCCGCGGTGCAGGATGTCGCCATCGCTGACGATGCCCAGGACGCGACGGGCCTCGTCGACGACCGGCAACGCCTTGAACTCACGATCGACAAGCAGGCTGACGAGCTCGGCCAGAGGTGTCGCCGGGCCGACGCTGACCACGTCGCGGCTCATGACCTCGCGCACCAACCTGTCGCCGGGCAGCGGGTTGAGATAGCGGTGCGTGTAAGTGATGACCTGGGCGTCGTCGAGCGTGATCAGGCCCTCGTTGACCATCGGCCCGACGATCGCCAGGGCGTGCTCGATCTTCTCGCGCGTGTCGACCACATCGACCACGAGCGGGAGGTCGCTCGAGAGCGCCTCGAGCGACGCGGTGTGGATGCGCGAGTGCGCGCCGAAACCAGCCACACCGCGGAACACCGTCGCTCCCGCCAGGCCTTCCTTCTTGAGCGCTTCCAACAGCGCCAGGTAGAGCGGTCGGCCACGCCACTGGTCGCTCTCACCGATGTACATCCGCAGACGTTTGGCCGGACCTTCGAGACGCATACGAGCCTCCCCTCAGACGCTTCGCCCCAGCAGGATCCCCAACCCGACGGCGCCCAGCCCGAGGACGGTGCTGCCCAGCAGGTTGAGCAGGCCAAGGGTCCAGCTTCCTGACAACATCAACGTGATGCTCTCATACGTGTACGTCGAGAACGTCGTGTAGGATCCGCAGAAGCCCACGGCGATCAGCAGCCTGTAACGCGGATCGATCAGGGCGCGCTCGGTGGCCAGGGCCAGGAAGAAGCCCAGGATCAGGCTGCCGGTGAGATTGATGATCAACGTGCCATACGGGAACGTCGTCCCGAACCGTTCGGCGGCCCAGGCGCCGAGAAAGTAGCGCGCGTTTGCGCCGACCACGGCGCCCACGCTCACCCAAAAGACCTTATCAAGCTCCAACGCGTCCTCCCATTCTCCACCCGTCAGCGTCTCACCTCAAGTGCGAGGTGTCATTGAGCGATCCTACTGTGAAATCGTCCTCGTCCCATTCGATGACGTTCACGGCGCAGGTGTCCTGCCGCAA
>CAYZRP010000212.1:0-6428 GCA_964480865.1 uncultured Anaerolineales bacterium
CATGGTGGCGTCCAGCCGGGCGGCGGCAGCACGGCGGCGCCGAACTGATCGGCCGCTGTCGTGATGTCAAACTGGCATCATGGCTGCACCGACTGATCAACGTGCCGGGGTCCGCCCGATTTCGTTCCTGCTTGATGCCGGCGGGGGGAGCCTGGGCGACCCGGTCATGCTCAAGGTTCGCCCTGAAGACCTGACCCGCACCGAGCCGTCGCGCATCACCGTCCATCAGACGCTTGGGCGGGACCGCTCCGGCTGGGCCGACAACTTCGGCGCCGGCCTGCCGACGGTGACGATCGCAGGGCACACCGGCTGGCGTGACACCGGAACCGGCGAGGACGGCGTGAAGGCGTTCGAGCGCCTGAACACGCTCGTGATGCAGAGCTATCACGCGGCCAAGCAGGCGGCGATCACGTCCGGACTGGATCCGGCTGCGGTCAAGCTGATTTTTGTCGACCTGCTCGACGACTTTGCGTGGAACGTCGCGCCGATGCAGTTCACGCTGCGGCGCTCGAAGTCTCGCCCTTTGCTGGTCCAGTACAACATCGTGCTGCAGGCGATCGATACGTCGGCCGACAGCCCGCTGCGCCTTCCGGCCCTGTTTGCCTCCTTGCCGGCCGGTCTGGACAGCCTGATGGGCTCGATCGAGGCTTTCGCGCGCGTGATCAACGACGTGATCGACGGCGTGAAGAACTGGATCGACCGCACGCTGGTCGCGCCGGTGCGCAGTTTCCTGCTCAAGACCATGCAGCTCTACCGGACCGTCTCGAGCACGATCCGCAACGGCCTGAGCATCGGAGATCAGCTCATCGGCGTGGCTCGGATGGTTACGGCTGCGGCGATGAACATCTTCCGGACGTTCTCTGCGGTCGCCAGTATTCCGTCGCTGGTGAAGGCGAAGTTCATGGAGGTCGCGGCCGAGTACGGCAACGTCTTCTGCCTGCTGAACAATGCGCTGCGCGGAAAGCAGGTCTACGAGGACTTTTCGTCGCTCTACGGCTCGTCCTACTGCTCGTCGACGACGGGCGGCCGGGCGCGCAGCGCGCTTGCCAATGCGAACGCGTTTGCCGCGATCTTTCCGGCGCAGACTTCGTTTCCGGTTCAGGTTACGCCGGCTGCGCGCACCTCGATCGCGGCTGCCGCGGCAACGGACGTCGTTCTGGCGCCGATGTCGAAGACTGAGGCCGGGAGCCACCTTCGCGCAATTTCTGACGGGATGGTTGTCGCATGAGCACGCCTATTGATCGCCCACTGCAGGGCTATCGCTTCGTCGAGACGCGCCACGGCGACTCGCTGCAGGCCGTCGCCGCGCGTGAGATGGGCGACGCGTCGCGCTGGCCCGAGATCGTCTCCTACAACCGCCTGCTGCCGCCGTTCATCACGGACGATCCGTTGCTCGCGGGGCCGGGCGTCATCCTTTCCGGCGAGCCTGTCCGGATCCCAGCGCCGGCGCCGGCAGCCAATGCGTTCTCGAACCCGGACGCGACGTTCCTCGCGGACATCAAGCTCACGAACGGGCTGATCGAGGCGGACGGGGCTGGCGACATGATGTTGTGCGAAGGGCTGCCGAACTTGCGGCAGGCGCTGGTTCATCGCGTCGTCACCGAGCGCGGCGAGTTGATGTACCACCCGGGTTACGGGTCGCTCATCAAGCGCCTGTTGGGAACGGTCAACGGGCCGACGGCGAGCCTTCTGGCGGCGCAGTACGCGCGCGCGGCAGTCGAGTCCGACGAGCGGGTTCAGGAGGTCACGGAGGTGACCGCAGAGGTGGTCGGCGACGCGGTCAACGTGTCCGTTCGCGCGACAGCGATCTCGGGTCGGGTCGTCGAATTCACTGAGGGTATCTGATGTTCCAGATCAAGGACTTCGCGTCGATTGCCGCGTCCTGCATCAACTGGATGCGTTCGACGCAGAAGAAGGTCACCGACTTCTCTGTGGGCTCGGTTGCGCGCACGATAGTCGAGGCGCCCGCGGCTGAAATCGAGGAGCTGTACCTGCGGATGTTCCTCGGCTTGAAGGAGGCCATTCCGGTTGCGATCTATCGCACCTTCGACTTCGAGCGCCTGCCGGCGACGCCGGCTTCCGGCACGATCCGCGTGCAGGTGTCACCGTCGACGTCCGACCTCCTGATTCCTGCAGGCACCGGGTTCTTGCCGGTGAACTACGGCGTCACGTTTCAGACCGTCTCGGACGTGTTCGTCGCGGCAGGTCAGTCGCAGGCCGACATTCCTGTGCTCGCGCAGACGGCCGGCACCGGCGGGAACATCCCAGCCGGGACGGCGCTCGACCCGACGCAGTCGATCAGCGGGTTCGTGTCGGCGGTCGCGCTGTTTTCGTTCTCAAGCGGCACCGACGAGGAGACCGACGAGGAGCGCAAGACGCGGTTCGCCACCTTCGTTGCAACGCTCAACCGCGGCACCCTGTCGGCCCTGCGGTACGGCCTGTCGCTCGCCTTCGTGCGCGACAGCGTGGGCGTTATCTCCGAGCGGGTGCGCTATCACCGGATCGTCGAGCCGTGGCTGGCTGACCAGAGCAAGCCGGTTGCGCTCGTGCAGGCCTACATTCACAACGGCGGCTCGACCGGCGCATCCTCGGGCCTGATTGTCGAGGCGCAGAAGATCATCGACGGGTACTACGACGAGAACGGGGATCCCGTAGCGGGCTGGAAGGCGGCCGGGGTGCGTGTCGACGTGATCGGCGCCTCGACGACGCTCGTCGCGGTCACCGGGGTGGTGACGATCGCTGGCGGCTACCAGTCCGCGGCAGTGACCGCGGAGGTTCAGGCAGCGGTCGCCGACTACATCGCCAGTTTGGACATCGGCGAGACGGTCATCCGCTCCGAAATCATCGCGGCGGCGATGGGCGTCGATGGCGTGACGAACTTCATCCCGTCCGTTCCCGCCACAGACACGGCGATCGTCAGTACAGCGAAAGCCATGCCGGGCACGATCGCTTTGACGGTGGCCTAAATGCTGCTGACCCAGAAGCTGCTCCGCCTGCTGAACAGCGTCTTCGACAAGGACGCGCGCGCCTTCACGGCATTCCGCATCCGGCACGAGTCGGGGCGGCTGCGCTGGCGCATCGAGGACCGCGTTTTGACGGGTTCGGTCGATGGCGTCGGGCTGTTCGAGGTCGCGCTGGCTGGTTACACGATCCGGACGCTGCTCGAGCACCTTGCAACGCTACCCGGGATCACCGTCATCAGCCGCGTATCGACCGAGCAGTTCGGGCTGTCTGCTGGCGCGCTGATGGATCAGTCGGGTGATCAGGCGTCATCGAACGGTGATCAGGTTCTGGCCTTCACGTCGCTGCTGTGGGCCTACCTCGAGGCCATGGCGGTCGAGCTACGCGAAGCGCGGCGCCAGATCGACGAGGCGTTGCTGCAGATGTCCGCTAAGACCGCCGAGGCCGAATGGCTCGATGAGTGGGGCGGCTACTTCGGCTTTCCGCGCAAGGGCGGCGAGGCGGACGCGTCATACTCCAAGCGGATCGTCGAGGAGATTCTGCGCCCGCGCGGCAACAACAAGGCCATCGAGATCGGGCTGCGCAACGTGTTCGGGCAGGACTGCGAGGTCATCGATCTGCAACGCTTCGGTGACGTGTTCCCGGTCTACGGCGGGGCGTTTGTGCATAACGGTACCTACCTGCACAACGCAGACGCGATCCCGTACTACGGGCTGTTCAAGGTCGTCATCGGCTACGACCTGCTGGGCGGCGCCGACATCTCGGGGTACGCCGATGAGGTTAGCGCCTACATCGACACGCTGCGCGACGCGGGTACGCACCTCGAAAGTATCGAGCTGACCGGCTCCAAGCTGGACGACTCGTTTGCTGGGGCAGAAGACGGCTCGAGCGTTCAGGTGCTGTCGGTGATTCCGACTCTGCTCGACGCGCTGAACGGGCCCACGGAGACCGTCCCGGTGTTCCCACTCGTCGTGGGCGATGCGTCGGCGCCGGGCGGTACCGTGCCGAATTCGTTCGCAGATCAACTCGATGCGCCGTCTGACGCCACGGGCGGCTCGATCGTGTACACCACGGCCTATTCAGGCCTGCGCAAGTACGACGCCAAGGTCCCGCACTCCGGCGGGGAAGCGGGCGCGCTGACGTTGTCGTGATGCAATACTGGCTCCATTCTTTCATTGGTCCACTGAAATGCTGAATTTCATCGACTCGCAGCTCGATGCGCCATCCGGTCGGCTCGTCCTGAACGTGTTCAGGGGCAGCGAGCTTGTCGAGGTGTTCGACGAACAGAATCTGATCGTCGTCGGCTCGAAGCAGACGCACGCGCGCCTGCTCGGCGGCGACACCGCAAACCGCCCGGTGACGAAGTTCGGCGTCGGCACCAACGGCACCGCGCCGGCCGAGGGCAACACGGCGCTTACCGGCCCGTTCGTGAAGGCGATCGACTCGGTCGAGTACCCCGCTTCCAATCAGGTGAAGTTCAATTTTTCGCTCACCAGCGCGGAGGCGAACGGCAAGGCGATCCTCGAGTTCGGCCTGCTCACCGGCGGCGACGTGCTCTACGCGCGCAAGGTGCGCGCAGCGGCACTGAACAAGGACTCGGACATCTCGATCAGCGGCAGCTGGACGATCACGTTCTAAGAGGCACACATGGCAAACCTGCCCGAATCAGCCACCTACGACGCCGGCGTCTATCAGCTCGAGCTGACCGACCCGGTACAAGGCGGATCGACCGGCGTATCGAACGCGCCGCTGAAAAACCTCGCCAACCGCACCGCGTGGCTGAAGTCGCAGATCGACGGCATCAATAACGGCACGATCGGTCTGGCGCTGTACGCGCGCCTTGCCAGCCCGACCTTCACCGGCAGCCCAGCGGCGCCAACCGCGGCGCTCGGCGACAACACGACCAAGCTCGCCACGACGGCTTTTGTGCAGAAGACGCTCGGCGGCGTGCTGTCGAAGTCGATCGCGGGCGGTGTAAACGTCACCCTGACGGAGGTCGAGGCAGGCAACGGGATTCTGGTGTTCACGGGTGCGCTGACGGCCAGCATCAGTGTGATCGTGCCGACTGCGCCGACGCGTCCGTGGGTGGTGTTCAACAACACGACCGGCGCCTTCACGCTCACCGTCAAGACTGCATCCGGTACAGGTGTCGCGGTTCCGCAGGGCAAGCGGGAGATCGTGTATTGCGACGGCACGAACGTCGCGCCTGCCTTCAGCGACTTTGTTAATGTTGCCCTTGAGGGCGCCCCGACTGCGCCGACTCCTGCTAAGTTCGACAATGACACCAGCGTCGCCACGACTGCGTTCGTCAGAACCGCCGGGATGCAATCCTTCGCAGTGGAAGCGGTCGAGGCAACAACGACGCTGACGGCTGACCATGTTGGCAAGACGCTACTTTGCCAAGGCGCGGGCAACTTCACCGTCACCCTCCCGTTGGCCGCGACAGTTCCCGCCGGAACGCGTTTGGAGATTTTTTGCGCAACATCTGGAGTCACTGTTTCTCGACAGGGGGGCGAGGCGATTCATGTCACTTATGCAACGAACGGCGCTGTTGCAAGCCTTCCGCTTGGCGTGGGCGATTCGATTACGTTTATCGCTGCTTCTGGGGCGGGGGGTTGGCTTGCGGTAGGCCAGCCGCAGCTCTATGCGTCCAGCAGTTTCGCGTCGTCCCTCTCCATCAACGGCTACCAGAAGCTGCCGAGTGGGCTGATTATTCAGTGGGGGCAGACATCAAACTCTGGTGCTGAACTTCACTGGACTTACCCCATATCGTTCCCTTCTGCTGCGGTGTCTGTTGTTTGTAATATGAGAAAAGACAACGGCTCGACAGCTGTTATTACAATCGGCACCACGTATGCTTCTGGATCTTCATTGCTTGACGGCGTCAATGCTACTGGCACAAACAGCTACAACTGGATCGCCATCGGCTATTGAGGACACAAAATGTTTTATTCAAAATCCACTGGCGGTTTTTACGATGCCGCAATCCACGGCGGCAACATCCCGGCCGATGCTGTCGAAATCACCGCCGAGCATCATGCGGCGGTGATCGAAGGCCAGTCTCAAGGCAAGCTAATACAAGCTGACGTCAATGGCCGCCCGGTTCTAGCCGACCCGCTGCCGCCGACGCCGGAGCAGGTCATCGCCAGTATGACCGCGGCTGTTCAGCGGCACCTCGACGGGAAAGCTCGCGAGCGCAACTACGACGGCATCCTGTCGCTTTGCACCTACGCAGCATCGTCGAACTCGAAGTTTGTCGCAGAAGGTCAGGCCGGCGTCGAGTGGCGCGACGCGGTGTGGGTGAAGTGCTACGAGATCCTTGCCGACGTTCAGGCTGGCACGCGCCCGGCGCCCACTGCCGAGCAACTGATCGCCGAGCTGCCGGGCTTCACTTGGCCGGCATGAAGCAGACCCTCATCGCCCTCGACCAGATGCTGAACACCGTCGTCTGGATCAAGGGCGATGGG
>CAYZRP010000213.1:0-6359 GCA_964480865.1 uncultured Anaerolineales bacterium
CGCTACCGCGCCAGATCGCGGTAGCGTTCGCTCCACGCTCCACGCTCCACGCTCCTACGGTCTCTCCAGCCAGGCCTTCGCCTCTGTGCCAATCTGTGCCAGTGGCGCGCGCTTGATGGTGCAGGCCGGCAACGAGTCGAGGAAGGTCTTGCCGTAAGCCTTCGAGAGGATGCGCCGATCGAAGACGGCGACCACGCCACGGTCGGTCTGCGTGCGGATCAGGCGCCCAAACCCCTGACGGAACTTCAGCACGGCCTCGGGCAGGCTGTATTGCTCGAAGGGTTTTTCGAACGTCTCAGAGCGCGCCGCCACGATCGGATCGTCGGGCACATCGAACGGCAGGCGTGTGATGACCAGCGTCGACAGCGCGTCTCCGGGGATGTCGACGCCTTCCCAGAAGCTCTTGGTGCCGAGCAGGACGCCGGCATCCGCGCTCTTGAAGTTATCGAGCAGGGCGCTGCGCGAGCTGCCGGTGGTCTGGTCGTACAGGTCGATCCCGGCCTTGGCCAGCGGACCGCGGATGGCGTTGGCGGTCTGGCGCAGTTGCGCGTACGACGTGAACAGCACGAGCGCGCGGCCGCGTGTGGCCGTGCAAAGATCGATCAGGCCGCGCTCGACGCCCTTCTGGTATTCGAGGCGCAGCTGCGGCTCAGGGATATCGGTAGCCAGGTACAGCAGGGTCGAGTTGGCGTAGTCGAACGGCGACCCGACGACAAGCTCCTGCACGTCTGTGGCGTTGAGCCGGCCGCGCACATACTTGAAGCTGCCGCTTGTGGTCAGCGTTGCCGACGCCATCACCACCGACTCCTTCTCCTGCCACAGATGCTTCTCGACCAGCGTGCCGACGTGGAGCGGGGCGGCGTGGACGCTGGCGCGGCCCTCGCGGTTGTCGGCCTCGGCCCAATAAATCATGGTCGGGTCGGGTTTGAGCACCAGACCGTCGAGGCTCTCGATCATGCGCGTGAAGTAGCGCACCTGAACGTTGACGTCTGCCGCCAGTTCCTCGAGCTCGTCGCGATCGATGTCGGCATCGCCTTCGAGTTGCTCGACCATGTACGTGCGCACACGCACCAGTGCCCGCCCGAGCGCGTCGAACGATGGCCGTGCCTGCTCCCAGGCGGCCGTCACACCGGCCCAGGCTTCGCTCTGGCGCACCGCCGGCGTGATCCGCTCGGACTGGCCATAGTCGCTGATCGGTCGGCCGTCGCGCCGGATCGCCAGGAATTCGCCGATGGCGTCGAAGAACGAGCGCCCGGTCGTCAGGGCGGTGCCGGCTCGCTCGAACGCGCGCACCGTCTCAGCCTCGATGATGATGTAGGCGTCCGGCGCGAGCACTTCGCGCAGGATGCCGAGCACAAGGCCGAGCAGCCCCGCCGACGGGCTGCCGAGTTCCTTGAACTGCTTATCGAGGTCAAGGCGGGTGGCTTCGAAGCCGAGCGCGTCAGTCGTCGCTGCTTCGAGGTGATGGGCTTCGTCGAGCACGAGATAGTTGTAGGCTGGCAGCACCTGCTGGTTGGCGGCGATGTCGGCCAGGAGCAGGGCATGGTTGACGATCAGGATGTGGGCGGCCTCGGCGGCTCGACGCGCCTGGAAGTACGCGCAACTGCCGTGCATGCGCGTCTGGCAGGTGTTCATCGAACAGTTCTCGTCTTCGGCCGAAAGGCGCACCCAGGCCGCTCGGTCGCCGGGGCCAAGGCTGAGAGGCGGGCGTTCGCCGTCTTCGCCGTCGGTCGGTGATTCAGTGGCCAACCATACCAGCACCTTGGACAGCACGCGCATCTCGTCGGCCTGCTTGGGGCGATGCCGGCGCGCATTGTCGAGCCGTCGTGGGCACAGATAGTTGCTGCGCCCCTTGAGCAACGCGGCCTTGAGACCCAGCTTGAGCGCGGCCTCGACGTCGGGCACGTCTTTGTGCAGGAGCTGCTCTTGCAGGTTGATCGTGTTGGTCGAGATGACCACTCGCTGGCCGTTCTGGATCGCCCACTGCGCGGCAGGCACCAGATACGCGAACGACTTGCCCGTGCCGGTGCCGGCCTCGACCATGGCGTGCTGGCCTTCCGAGAAGGCTTTGGCGACGGCTCTGAGCATCTTGACCTGCTCGGGCCGGAACTCGTAGCTCGGGAATTGCTTTGCAAAGGCGCCGCCGGGCTCGAGCATCTGGGCCAGGGCGCGATCATCGAGCGCGGTCGGCTCGGCCACCGGGATCAGCCCGCGCCCTGTCTTTTGCGGCTCGAGCGTGACGAAGTCGCGCGCCGGCCGCCCTGGAGCGAGTTCACGGCTGCGAGCACGCAGCGCTTCCTCGAACAGCAGATTGGCGCCCCAGTCCACATCCTGCTGCAGATTGACGATCTCGGCCAGGGTGTTGAGCGGCAGCGCCAGCGCGCGTTCGAAGAGCGCCTGATAGAGCGCGACAGTCACCCGCGTGTCGTCGAGGGCGCGATGCGTCGCGGGCAGCACGATACCAAGCTGGCGAGCGAGGGCGCCGAGGTTGTAGCGCGTCGCAGTCGGCATCAACACGCTCGCGATCGGATACGTGTCGACGCCTTCGTTGTAGCGCAGGATCTTGCCGACGCGCAGGAAACTCAGGTCGAAGCGGACGTTGTGGCCGACCACCGGGTCGTCGCCGACGAACTCTTCGAGCTCCGGCAGCTTCTCGATGGCCCGCGGAGCGCGCGCCACCATGGCGTCGGTGATGCCTGTGAGGTCGACGACGTTGCGTGGGATGCTGCGCCCCGGGTGGAGCAGGGTGTGATACTCGCCTTCGATGCGCGAGCCGCGAAAACGGATCGCGCCGATCTCGATGATGGCGTCTTTCTGGGGATCAAGGCCCGTTGTCTCGATGTCGAGGGCCACAAGCGTCGGTTGGGACATATGTTCGGGGAGTATAGCAGACCGTGGTATACTCCCCTTTGTGCCCTGGTAAACGTAAACGAGATACTCGACTAAACGAGATCAAAGAGGCGGGGAGCGCGGCTCAAGCGGCTCGACTCCCCGCCTCTCTCTTTTGTCTGGAGCTTAGCGAGGAATCAGCGTGGCTCGCCACGTTCGTGTTAGCCTATGGCGATGAGGAAGAGACGACAGTGGGTCCTGGGCGCCGCGGGGATGGCGCTTGCGATGTGGGCGATCGCGAGTTGTTCGCGACCGCAGCCCCTGCCTCTGGTGACCGCCACGGCGCGAGAGTTGGGTCAATCGGCGAGCGGCACCGAGGACACTCACACCCGGGCAACGCCCGGCATCGGGGGCTCCGCGACACCCGCGGCGACCCACACGCCGGCGGCGACCCACATCCCCAACTTCCTGCCCGGCATTTACCAGAACGACGCACCGCCAACGCCCTCTCCGACGGTGACGCCTCTGGTCTCG
This sequence comes from uncultured Anaerolineales bacterium, assembly GCA_964480865.1. GTDB lineage: Bacteria > Chloroflexota > Anaerolineae > Anaerolineales > UBA6663 > UBA6663. Next base: position 3,364 of record CAYZRP010000213.1, read on the forward strand.
CCAACGGCCAGCCAGACACCTGCCCCTACCGCAACACCCACGCCGCCATGGCCCGAACCGATCGACGGACCGAGCGCCAGCAAGCTCGGCATTCACGCGGTCGGGGTCAGCGATCCGTTCGTCTTCGAATTGATCCGCCGCGTCAAACCCGCGGTGGTGAAGGGCGCAGGCAGTTATGGATGGCTGGCCGAGGTCAAGCAGTTGTCGCCGACGACGGTGACTGTGGCCCGCATCATCGAGGACAACCAGGAGAGTTGGTACACGCAGGGGCTGAGCCCCGAGGCAGCCGCCCAGGGCTACGTGGAGAGCCATCTCAACGAATATCGTTCAAACGGCGGCATCGATTATTGGGAGGGCTGGAACGAGATCGGTTACGACGCCGAAGGTGTCGAGAAGCTGGCCTGGTACGGCCGCTTCGAGGCGGCCCGCGCCTGTTTGATGCAGCAATACGGCTTCAAGGCTGCTGTCGGAGGCTTCGCCACCGGCTGGCCGCGCGACTACGCGGATCTGGAAGCGTTCATGCCGGCTCTGCAGGCTGCGGCTCGTTGTGGCGGGATCTGGCATCTCCACGAATACAATCGGCCCTATCTGAGCTGTGGCGTGATGCCGGCCGGGACGGCCAACATCATTCCGGGGGCGCCTGCCATCAGCGTGCCCGCTGGCCCGCTGACGTTGCGCTATCGACTCTGGTACGAGGGGTACCTCAAACCGCGCGGCCTGGGCAATCTCAAGTTGATCATCAGCGAGATGGGCATGGATGTTGTGCCAATCTCGGGCGGCTGTCCGGACCCGGGCAATGCCGCGGCCTGGCGCGAGCTGGAAGGCTTCTGGGTGGCCAACCAACGCGCCGGCGACGGCACCCAGGCCTATCTCAACGAACTGACCTGGTACGACCAGCAGATGCGACAGGATTCCTACGTCATTGGCGCCACGGTTTTTACGGCCGGCTATCCCGAAGGCGGTCCGGATGGTTGGGGACCCTACGACATCCACGGCTTGCTGGTGCCTTTGGCCAACTACCTGGCCACACAGCGCTGAACACAGCGCTCCTGACGCGTTGGCTTGCGCGCGGGCCGCGTGGGCCAGATTGTGCCTATTGACCCAGAACATGACGGCAATCGGAACGACTATTCGAAACGGCTTGACGAACGAGGAGACTGAATGACCAAGTACATCTTCATCACTGGCGGTGTGGTGAGCTCGGTGGGCAAGGGCGTGACCGCGGCAGCTCTTGGCCGCTGCCTCAAAGAGCGCGGGTTCTCGGTACAGGTGCAGAAGCTCGACCCGTACATCAACGTGGACCCCGGCACGATGAGCCCTTATCAGCACGGCGAAGTCTACGTGCTCGACGACGGCGCGGAGACCGACCTTGACCTCGGTCACTACGAGCGCTTCATCGATATCAGTCTGAGCCGCGACTGCAACGTCACGACTGGTCAAATCTACTCAGACGTGATCTCCAAGGAACGCCACGGCGATTTCCTCGGTGGCACGATCCAGGTAATCCCGCACGTTACATCAGAGATCAAGCGCCGCATGAAGATCGTGGCCAAGAACAGCGGCGCCGACATCGTGTTGGTCGAGGTCGGCGGCACTGTCGGCGACATCGAGTCGCAGCCCTTCCTCGAGGCCATGCGCCAGATGCGCACCGACGTCGGCCGTGACGAGAGCTTGTTCTTGCACGTCACCTGGTTGCCGTATATCGGAGCGACCGGCGAGCTCAAGACCAAGCCGACGCAGCATTCGGTGCGCGAACTGCGCTCGCTCGGCATCAGCCCCGATGTCATCGTGGCGCGCAGCGACTATCCGGTCAGCGATGACCTGTGCCAGAAGATCGCGCTCTTCTGCGACGTTGAAGAGCGCGCTGTCGTCCCGCTGGTGACCACGAACGTTCTCTATGAAGTGCCGCTGCTCCTCGAGAAGGCGCACATGGCCGAGATCGTCATGAGCAAGCTTGGCCTTGAGGCGCGTCGTCAACCCGACTGGCGCGAGTGGGAGAAGCTTGCCGTCGAAGTGCGCCGCGACAAGCCACGCGTCCGCATCGGCATCATCGGCAAGTACATCGAGTTGCACGACGCCTACATGAGCGTGCGTGAGGCGCTCAAGCATGCTGCGCTGGCGCTCGGCCAGGAGCTCGAGATCGAGTGGGTCCACTCGGCCGACCTCGAGAAGGGCCGCGGCTGGGATCAGGTCAAGACCTGCGATGGCGTGGTCGTCCCGGGTGGGTTCGGTGCGCGCGGCATCGAAGGCAAGATCCAGGCGGCGCGCTATGCGCGCGAGGGCCAGGTCCCGTACCTCGGTCTATGCCTCGGCATGCAGGTCATGTGCATCGACTTCGGCCGGCACGTGTTCGGCAGCGACGAGGCCAACTCGACCGAGTTTGACGCCGCCACAAAGTTCCCGATCATCGACCTCATGCATGACCAGCGCTCGATCGCAGACATGGGTGGCACGATGCGGCTTGGCCTCTATCCCTGCGTCCTGCAGCCGGATTCGCGCGCAGATGAGGCCTACGACCTGCCCGAGGGCGTGACGCTGCGCGAGCGCCATCGCCACCGCTGGGAATTCAACAACGCCTACCGCAAGGAGTTCGAGGCCCAGGGCATGACGTTCTCGGGGATGTCGCCGGACGCGCGCCTGGTCGAGATCGCCGAACTGAAGGACCATCCCTTCATGGTCGGGACCCAGTTCCATCCCGAGTTCCTGTCGCGGCCCAACCGGCCGCATCCGCTCTTCCGCGCGCTCGTCGCCGCCGCCGTGGCGCGCCGTGATGGCGCGACAGCAGACCGCGGACGGCTAACGGCAGACCGCTGACCTGGCGCCTGCGGCGCTGACGAATGACGAACGACGAAGGTGGAAGGGCTCTTCCACCTTCGTCGTTTTCATTTCCCGATCAGTGTCCTCAAGATGTCAGCACCTCTCAGGACATAGTCTGATCTGTCTCCACGAACGACGTGTCCCCCAGAGCGCCACGGCCTGGCCCCGCGCGCCGCGTG
>CAYZRP010000214.1:0-6297 GCA_964480865.1 uncultured Anaerolineales bacterium
CGCTCCACGCTCTACGCTCTACGCTCTACGCTCTACGCTCCACGCTCCACGCTCTACGCTCCACGCTCTACGCTCCACGCTCTTCGCTCTACGCTCTACGCTCTACGCTCTACGCTCCACGCTCCACGACCTAAAGCCCCGGCGCCTTGAACCTCACCTGAAACGTCGCCGTATCGGTGTTCATGGTCTCCGGTGAGTCGCTCGAGAAGACCGCGAACCAGGTCGTGCCTGGCTTGAACGCGATGACGTTGCTGTTCGTGTCGAGGAAGCGTGGCAGGTTCCCCTTGCCCTCCTCGCGGACCCAGGTGCCATCGATCATGACGCCGTCACGGAAGACGTGCGCAGGCCCCGTGCCCGTGAAGAGGACGTCGTAGCTGAATTGCGTCACAGCGCCATCGTTGACTTCGATATTGCTGGGCACGTGTGGCACGACGATCATGGCGATGGTGTCGGCCATGAGGGTCTCGCCGTTGAGGGTGTCGACGTGCTGCACGAGCCCCGGATTGCCTGGCCCCGTATCCCCACTGTCGATCCAGCGCGCGTAGCGGCCTGAGGCGGCGTCGTAGCGCCACTCAGCGATCGTGTTGTTGAGCTGCCAGTCGAAGTGTACGGTGGTGATCGGCGTGCCCGTGGGGGCGTTCGCGTCGAAGGCGTAGCCGTCGAACGTCGGGGCGCCGGCCAGCTTGCGCTCGGCCGCGATGGCCCAGACGGCGGCTGGCGTCGTGAAGAGTTTGTTGGCCGAGGTCGTGGCCGACTCCTCGCGGCACAGCACCGGACAGCCGCCGTAGTTCGTCGCTTCGGCAACGACGCGCTGATAGCGCTCGGCGTCTTCGCGCAGACGGCCCATCGTCCCCGTGCTCGACCCGGAGGTGACGAGCAGCGCCTGGTAGGCGTCCATGAGGATGGCATCGAGCAGCCGGGCCGAGCGCACGTTGCCGACGCGTTCAGGCGTGCGGCTCCAGAAGATCGCGTTGAAGCGGGTCACGCCGCCCTCGGCATACACCTCCCAGACGTTGTCGGCCTGGCTTAGCCCGGACTGTGCGGTGCGGACCAATCGAGGGAAGTTTGCGATCTTGATCGCCAACGGCGGCCGGTCCAGCACGGCCGGGTCATCGACTGGCAGGCCCGTCAACGGGTCGAGCAGGGCCGGCTCGCTGGTGGCTGTCGGCGCCTCGGTCGGCGGCGCTTGGGTCGGCTCGACGGTGGGCAAGGCCTGCGGCGCGCTGGTCAGGGTCGGCAACAAAGTGGCCATCGTTGGGGTGGACGCCGATCCGTTCGGCGATGAAGGGCTCTCCGGCGGCTGTCCGCAGGCCGCCAGCGAAAGAGCCAGGATGATCGAACTCAGGCGAGAAGTGATACGAGGGGTCATGTTGGTTTATACCGTGATAAGACTATCCTGACGGTTGGGTCAGGGCCCGGCCATGTCGTTGTCAGGGTTTCGGCGCCTGCCCCAGGGCCGCCGGCAAAAGCCTCTGATACACTGCTAAGCATTCTCGTCGATACTGGAACGTGACGTTCGCGACGGCGCCCACCGAAACATTCGGGCGACGCGCAAGGAAGACGCCATGTACATCAGTCCGCTTTATTTGCTTTTCAGCCTCCCGGCCGTGCTCCTTGGCCTTTGGGCCCAGTGGCGCGTGCGCTCCGCCGTCGAGAAGTGGTCTCAGGTCTTCACTGGCCGCGGCGCGACGGGCGCCGCTATCGCCCGCACGATCCTCAACGCCAATGGCCTGAGCGACGTGCGTGTGGAGCGTGTCGAGGGCTTCTTGAGCGACCACTACGACCCGCTCAGCCGGACGCTGCGCCTCTCCGCCGCCAATTATGACACGCCTTCAGTGGCCGCCGTCGGCATCTCGGCCCATGAAGCCGGGCATGCCCTCCAGCACGCTCAAGGCTACTGGCCGCTGCAGATCCGCTCGGCCATCGTGCCGGTCGTGCAGTTTGGATCCTGGTTGGGTCCGCTGGTCGTGATGGCTGGCTTTGTGCTGCTGTCGCTGGGCTCGGCGATCGGCTACGACATCGCCTGGTTGGGTGTGCTGCTGTTCGGCGCCGTGGCCATCTTCACGGTGATCACGCTGCCGGTGGAGTTCGATGCCAGTCATCGTGCGAAGCGCTTCCTGATCGAGAACGGCATGATCAATGCCCAGGAAGGCAGTGGCGTGGCCCAGGTGCTCGACGCCGCGGCTCTGACCTACGTGGCGGCCGCCGTGTCTGCCATCTCGACGCTCATGTACTACGTTTTGTTACTCTCGGGTATGCGTCGCCGCGATTGAACGATCGGGCGCCTGAATCGAAAGTGGCCGGTGCATCGCGCACCGGCCACTTTGTTTTCACCTCAGGGTTTGGGCGTCCTGGTCGGCTCGTCGTGATCGTCGTCGTCGTCACTCCCGCTGTGGTCGTCTGTCGGCTTCGGCGTGTTAGAGGGTGAAGATCCGTGGTGATTGTCGTCCTCGTGATCGTCATCGGTGGTCGCCGGCTCGGGTGTGTGCGTCGCCTCGCCACCCGACTCCTGGTGCGGCGTCTGGGATGGCGCAGGCAGATTGGGATCGGTCGTCGTCGTCGGCAGCAACACGTCCCCGGGCATCACGGTGAGCGTCACCGTCGGTGGGATCGGGCTCTGGGTCGGGCTCGGGGTTTCGGAAGGCTCAACCGTGCGGGTGGCCTCGCGGGTCACTGTCACGGTTGGGGTGGCGGTCGGCTGCGACGTCTCGGTAACCGGCGCAAGCGTCGGCACCAGGGTCGGTAGCGCCAGCCGGTCGATGCGCTCCGCCGCAACGGCGTCGAGGATCGCGCTCGTCTGACCGATGACGCGCACGCGCTGGCCGATGCCGAAGCCCTGGCCGAGCGACCCCGTCACCTGCACCGGGATGCCACTCACGACCCAGCGCTCGGCGTCCTGGACCTGGATGTCGCCAACGAAATCGACAGCACTTTCGCGTCGCTCGGCCAGCAGTTGCTGGACTTCCTCGACGCGTCGGGCGTCGAACTGATCCTGAAGATCTTGTTGGCTCGCGGGTTCAGGGGCCAGCGCCAGTTGCGCGTCTTCGATCGTGAGTTTCAGGCCGTAGAGCAGGTCGCCTGGCAGAGCCGTGCCGGCCGCGTTGACCGTGGCCCCGACCCCCAGGAGCGTGCCGGCGACGAACACGAGCGAAGCGGCCTGCAGGGCGAAGGTGCGGCGTTTGATGGCGGCCGGCGCCGGGCCAAACAGCCAGCCAAAGAGCCCGGTTCGTTGTTGGCGTTTGACCTCGCGCCCCAGTGCCAGGAATTTGCCACGGCTGGCGAGCTCGGCCTCCGGACGGGGTTGAACGTCGGCGCTCAGTTGCGCGAACTGGGCGGCTTCCAGCAGCGGACGCAACTCGGCGGCCAGCGCGGCCGGGTAGCGGCTGAGCGCTTCCTCGAGCCCGACGCCGTCTTGCAGGTCGCTCAGGCAAGCGTCGAAAGCGGAGAGCAGGTCGTCGGTCACGCTGCACCTCCGTCGAGCTCGAGCTGGCGCTTGAGCGCGGAGACGGCGCGGAATTGAAGCTGTTTGATGGTGTTCACGTTCCTGCCCATCGCCGTCGCCGTTTCCTCGAGCGAGTACCCCAATGCAAACCGAAAGCTCAAAACTTCTTGCTGTTCTCGGGTCAGGGCCTGCATGGACCTGACCAACTGCGCGTTTCGGATCCGCGTTTCAACTTCGCCGACGATCGAACCTGAAGCCGGCATCTCATCGTGCAACTCGGCCGACTCTCGCGGTGCCTTGCGAAAATGCTCGGCGACGAGGTTGCTGGCCACTCCGAAGAGCCACCCCCGCACCGTCTGCGCCGGACCGCGCCCGACCTTCACAGCATCGATCAATCTGACGAACACCTCGCTGGCCACGTCTTCGGCTGATTGTTGATCGCCGATACGGTACAGCGCGAACCGAAACAGCTCCGGGTAATACCGATCGTGCAGATGCCCCAGGGTTCGTTCATCGAGATCGCGGATCCGGTCGAGAAGGATCTGTTCCTCATTTGCAGCCGACATGACGCCCAGTATAGCAACTGTGTCCTGCATAAACTGATGCCCCGAACTTGCGGCCCGGGGCATCCTTCACCCGACTTGCCCTGCCGATGACCTCAGTCGTCTCCACCATGGTCGTCGCCGCCGCCATCGTCGGCACCGTGGCCACCACCCTGGTCATCGCCACCGTGCCCGCCACCGCTATCGCCATGGTCATCGTTGCCGTTGTCGTCGCTGCCATGGCCACCGCCCTCGCCACCGCCATGGCCACCGCCATCGTCGCCGTGATCGTCGTTGCCGACGGTTGTCGGGGCGGGTGTGTGGGTGCCATGGTCGTCGTCTCCGTCATGGCCATCGTCGCTCTTGGCCAGTTCGATCTCGCGCGCGATCACCGTGCCGTCGAGTTGCTTGACGCCATGGACCTTGACCACGTCGCCGACAACGATCGTGTCTTTGATCTCTCCGTTGACGACCACTGTGATCCCGTCGACCACGTAGACGTTGCCATTGATCGCAGAGACTGTGCCGCGGAATTCGATCTCGTTCGCCTGCTGCGTGCCGCGCGGTTCAGGCGTGCCCTCGGGGCGCGCCGTCCGGGTGACGTCATCGGGCTTGTGAGTGGCCAGGCCATCCGGCACCGACTTGATCTCGCGCGCCAGGATCGAGCCATCCGCCTGGAGCGTGCCCTCGACTTTGACGTTGAGGCCCTTCTGCGGCTGGAACTTGATCTCGGTCTGGGCGGTGATCACCACCGACCGACCGCTGACCACCAGCACGCCATTGTCGAACGACTCGATCGTGCCGATGAACTCCACGCTCTGGCCGGCCACCGCCGTCGCCGTGTCAAAGGGCAGCGGCGTGCTGGTGGGGTTCGGGAGCCCGGCTGTGTTTGTCGCTTCAGGCGTGAGGCTGGCCTCAGGCGTGGTGTCCGTCGAGGTCGCGTCGACGACCGACACCGCTTCCAGCGCGGCACTGTCGGAGGCCGGCTGCGCGCCGCTCTCTCCAGGCAGGCTCATCGGCGCACAGGCGGCCAGGCTGAGCCCGCCGGCCAGGACGACGCCACGCAGAACCCAGACCAGGTTGCTTCTCAGTGTCGCGTGGGTCGTGTTGTTCATCATGCTCCTCAGTGCCGCCTTACTGTTGTTCACAAGCGTTTGTTATAAGTCGGCTTGAGGAACAGAAAGTTACGGGGAAGACATGAGGAAGCGTTAAGTCGATCGCTGATTATGTTGACTTTATTCCGGCAGTTTGGTGGATTTCGAAAGAGGGCGTCGGTCGCCAGAGGGGCCGACCGCTGAGGTCAGGCGTTTTCGACCCGGACGGTCTCTTCGCGAAGGACGCGGTAGTGGTCGAAGTCGCGGGCGACGAAGGTACGCGGGAAGATTCGCTGGGCCTCGTCGAGGATATCGCGCTCGCGGTGGCGGCGCGAGATGTGGGTGAGGAGCAACTGCCCGACGCCGGCATCGCGCGCCAGCGTCGCGGCCCTGGCGGCGGTCAGGTGGCCGAACTCGTGGGCCATCTGCGCCTCTTCCTCGATGTAGGTCGACTCGATGACCAGGGCGTCGGCGTCCCTGGCAACTTTCACAAGGTCGCGGGTGTCGCCGCAGTCGCCGACGTGCACGAACTTGACGCCGCGCTCGACAGGCCCGAGCACGTCGTCCGGCGCGATGGTGCGTCCATCCGCCAGTGTGATCGGCTCGCCGGCCGCCAGGGCCCGCCGCACCGGGCCGGCCGGAACGCCCAGCGCCTCGGCCTGCTCGACCAGAAACGGCCGCCGCGTCCGCTCCTCAAAGACGAAGCCAAACGAGTCGGCGCCGCGATGCGACACCGGGAAGGCCGTCACTGTGAACGACTTGTCGGCGAAGATCTGCCCCGGCTTGATCTCGCGAAACGACAGCGGGAACGGCAGCCGCGCGCCCTTCAGCACGATCTCGTTGAGCAGCGTCTGGATGCGCTGCAGCGCCCAACGCCCGGCCCAGATCTCGAGCCGCTCGGCCGTCTCCCAACGCGTGAAGGTCGACACGAGCCCGGCCAGGCCGAGGATGTGGTCGAGGTGCCCATGCGTGATCAGCACGCGCTCCATGCGTTTGAAGCCGATGCCGGATTGCAGGATCTGTCGTTGAGTGCCTTCGCCGCAGTCGATCAGGAACCGATACTCATTGTGCATCACCACCTGGGCCGACAGGCCGCGGTGGATCGACGGCGCTGAGGCCGAGGTGCCGAGGAAGACGATCTCGAACATGTCGGTGGATTCTAACAGAGCGTGGAGCGTGGAGCGTGGAGCGTGGAGCGTAGAGCGTGGAGCGTGGAGCG
>CAYZRP010000215.1:0-6294 GCA_964480865.1 uncultured Anaerolineales bacterium
AAACCGCGTCGCTCTGACATCCCTGTCAGTCAGCGCCGATATCGGTCTTGTGTGTGACCCGCTACGCTGAAAGCGATTGCCGTCAGCCAACCGAACCATGTCGTTCGAGTCGGCGAGCGGCCGAAGGAGGCCTATGCGATTCGTACACGATGCCACTGTGAAGTCCGCGGACGGCAAGGATGTCGGGCACCTCGACCGCGTGGTCATGGACCCGCGCACCAACGAGATCACGCATCTCATCGTGCGAAAGGGGTGGCTGTTCACGGAAGATAAGGTCGTGCCGATCGGTCTGATCGCGCGCTCGACCGAAGATGCCGTGACGCTGCGCTCCGCCGCCGGCGATCTCGAGAACCTGGCCGACTACCAGGAGACGCACTATTGGCCGGCGGACCAGGCTCCGCTTGATGACGGAAACGTCAGGGTGGTTCCGCCATCGGCCTATGCCCCGGCCTTCTATTGGTACCCGCCTTTCGGTGGAGTCGCCCCGTTTGCCACCACAGGGCTCTATGGTGAGCCTGAAGTCATGACGACCCAGACAAACGTGCCAGAAGGGAATGTCGCTCTCAAGGACGGCGCGAAGGTCATGGATCGCGACGACGATCACGTCGGCGATGTGGAACAGGTGCTGACCGACGGCCAGGCCGACCGCGCCACACACTTTGTGGTGTCGCAGGGCCTGCTCCTGAAAACCCGCAAGGTCGTGCCCCTCCAGTGGGTCAGGAGTTACGAAGCCGATCGGGTCAACCTGGCGGTCGACAAGGACTTCCTCGATCGGTTGCCCGAGTACGATCCCGAGCGTCGGCGCTGAACGATTTCGGAAAACGGGATGCACTGAAACAGGCGAGGCGGCCCGTGAGCCGCCTCGCCTGTTGTGTGGCTCAACGTCGGCGACCGACGTCATACGAATCCCCACCAAAAGACTGATATTTGTCATAGTCGTGTCATGGCGCTGCGTTGACGCTGAGGGGATGAACGTGGGTCGGTTGACACTTTGTGAAGCGGCGTGTGCGATTAGGCTGTAAGGAGCGGAAAGGTGGAGATCCACACATGCGCATCACCCTCTCGATCCTCCTGATCCTTGCCATCGCCGGTGTTCTGGCGGCTGGTTGCGCCAGCCAGCCGGCGAGCAGCGCGCCCCGTCACAACATGCTGGCGATGGCGCCCATGAAGGACATGCCGGTTCAGGTTCAGCAGGCGCCCGAGCCGGTACGCGAGGCCTATCAATTTGCCGTGGCAAACCCTGAAACCCTGCAGGCCCTGCCCTGCTACTGCGGGTGCGGGCCGATCGGCCACAAATCCAACTACGATTGCTACGTCGTCGGCGCCGAGACGGCTGGCGCGCTGACATTCGATGCACACGCGCTCGGCTGCGACATCTGCGTCGATATCACGCAAGATGCGATGCGCATGCTGCGAGACGGTCAATCGGTCACAGACATCCGCGCCTATGTCGACGGCGCCTACTCGCGCTTCGGATCCTCGAACATGCCGTAGCGACTGCACTCGATGCGCCTCAGCTGCACAGCCAACGACGCTGAAGGCGCTATCTGAGCCTTTGCTACGCGAAGCATGACCTTCAGGCAACTCAGGGCCGGGTCGTTGATCGAGCCTTGATCGCCACCATGATGATCCAGAGGGCCACGAAGGTCACCAGCGCGCGCTGGTAGAGGCCGACGCGAAGCTGCTGTTCCTGGCTGAGGAACATCGGCAGCGCACTGCCGGCCAGAAGCGCAGACCAGACCGTCAACCGGCGCCACCCCGCCGTCAGGCTGAACGCCCAGGTCAACGAGAACATACCGACCAGAACCGCCACGAAGCTCACCATGCTGACCAGGGAGTGGACGAGGCCGACCGTGGACAGGGTCGTCGGATCAACCGGGCCGTCGATTCGATCGGTCGGGAACAGGCCGGCCAGGATCGCGCCGACTCCGTACAAAGCAAGCAGCCACAACCCGACAGAAGTGAAAGCGTTGTGAACCAGACGCCCGCGAAGCAGATACACGAGCGCCAGCACGCTCACGCCCGAAGTGAGGAAGGCGATGGTCTGGACCAACCCATAATTGCCGAGGACCAGTTCGCTGATGTGATCACTCACAAGGTCGAATTCCGAGACGAACGGCAACAACCAGGAACTGGCCAAGAGGAACACCTGACCGATCACTGCCAGGAGCATGCTCAGCGTGGCTCCCCCGGACGGGTTCGTCACCACAGTGCTGGATCGCGCCCAATCGGTCGTCATGCTGTTATCCCTTTCTCGTGTTCGCTGGACCGATCACGATCACGACCTAGATGTTTCGTCTGCGATATGGCGAGGCCATGCGCAGGGTGTTGAAGGCCACCAGGATGACCCAGATCCCGACGACCGTCGCCTGGCAGCGCTGAAGGAGGCCTACGACGGGCACCCCCGACTGCACCACGATGAAGGTCAGGGCAGCGCCGGACAGAAAGGCCGACGCCAGGGTCAGGACGTCCCACTCCGGATCGAAGCTGAACGCCCAGGTCAGCACCAGCATCCCGAGCAGCATCGCGATCGAACTCGCCAGGTTCAGGGTGGCGTGAATGGATCCGATCGACAGCAGCGACCACAGATCGCCGGAGCCACTGCTCGCGACTGGCTGCAGAACGCCGCTCAGGATCGCGCCGATGCCGGCCAGCGTGATCAACATCACACCCGGAGAGCGCGAGGGCCCCGGGGTGAGTTGAGCCCGGAGCAGCCCGGCCAACGCGACCAGTCCGAGACCCGAGATCAGATACGCCGCCGTCTGTACATAGCCGTACGGACCCAGAACGAGATCGCTGATGCGGTCTCTCACCGCATCGGTTCCTGTCACGACCGGCAACATCCAGGCGCCGGCCAGAAAGAGCGCCTGACCGAGGACGGCCAGGGATACGCCCGGGGTCACGCGGCTGAGCACCGGCGCAGCCGTGGTTGCTGACTGTGTCATGATCCTGCCCATCGGATTCCTCGTTTTTTGATCGCTACGACAACTGCTATCCGTCTGCCAGGGCGCTAATAGCGCAGGATGGCAACGGCCTGTGCGAGCCCGGGCTCAGGCAGGGTCTCGTCGTCGACATAGACGGCGCCGCCGTTGAGAAAGGTGTAAGCGGCCGCGAGATCGAGCAAATCGGTTGCATGCGGGTCGTCGGGCGTGAGCCGCACACTCAGATTGGCCGGGTCGAAACGTCCACGCACTTCGGTGTCGGGCCGCACAAACAACACATCGACCCGGGAGCTATACGCCGCGGGGAGGATCTCTTCAAGTTGACCCGCCACCTGCCCGGGCCGGGCTCCGGCTAGTTGTTGATAAGTCTCGACGGCTTCGCGCTGATCCTGCTTGAAGACCTTGGCGAGGAGGGGCCAGGCCTCAGCATGCAGTTCTTGCGGGAGAGCCTCGTCCATGTTGCCCGAGATGGACGTCGACATCAGGTAAGGGAAACGCGTGGCCTCGCGGAACGCCGCAACCAGTTCGTCAACACCGGCGAGCACCATCGGCGTACGCTCTCCAGCCAGCGTGCGTTCGATGCCGCGGCTGACGCTCTCAAGGAACCGACGCACTCTAGCGTCCTGAGCGTCGGCCCCCGCCCCGTGACCAAAGTGCATGGCCGCACGACGCCCGCCGACGCCGGGTGTTTGAGCTGTGCCAGTGTGGAACTGGTGCTGCTTTTCAGGATCATCGTAGGCCAGCGCTTCGTCGAGGCTCTTCGGCGTGTCGATCAACTCGAGTTCCGTGGTCGCAGCCGATGTGAGCCGATACAGCCTGACCCGCTGCTGACTGAGCGACAGAACGTATCCGTGCTGGTCATCGTCCAGCAGCCTCAGCAACGGTCGGATGTGGAGGTGTTCGCCCACATCGACCCGATCCGTAACCGGGAACGGCAGATCGAAATCGCGCAGACCGTCTGGCCCGAGGATCAAGAACCAACCGCCCTTTCGTTTTTGCCAGATCGGATGTGTCCCCTTCAATTCGCGCAGGGGATCGAGCAGACGTTGCGTATCGGCGTTGGTGAACCCGCGCGCGCCAAGTTGTTGCTCTGCCGCAGCGACGAGGTTCTTCAAGCGCAAGGGCCCTTCGCGAACATCAGTGCCGGGCGCCGACCCAGAAAGGAGAATAGAGACGCGGGTCGCTGCGGGTCCTTCGAGGATCTCGCGCAACTCGGCGTGGGTCAGTTCGTTCATGGCGACGCCCCGCCTGCGCCCGGCTCTTTCCACGTCTCGCGCAGTTTCTCCCGTAGGTCGCGGACCTGGCGCTCCAACGCCTCGAGGGCTCCTGTGAGCGCCGTCTCGGGCCTGTCCGCTTTTTCCGTAGCAGCCACGGATGTGGGCCGCACAGAGGCCACGATCCGCGCCTGGAAGAGAAAAGGCACCTCGCCCTGACCAATCACCGCAACGGACACGTCGACGCCCGTCATGTCGGTGTGACCTTCGGCCAGTTGGCGCAGGCGGTCTTCGACCTTGGTCTTCACGTTTGGAGGCACAAGCGCCTTTTCATCACGAAACTCGTAGCTGAAATCAGTTTCACCCATTGCTTGATTCACCTGTTCAGGCACGTCGATCCACAACGATCGCCCCACTGGTGCTCAGTATGACGGAAGGGCGGTGTGGCTCAATCGCCAATGGCCTCTATCGGTTGTCAGAGATCATCTGACGATCGTTTCCGGTTTGAGCAGGCCACGCCGTGTGTCCTGCCCACGTTGAAGCGTTCCGTGCGACGCGGTGAGAGGAGTGTCAGCCTGGTCCGACAAACGCCTCAGGTCCTCCCGCTGGGGAAGTCGGCCTAAACCGACGGGGGTGTGATCACGGCCTCGATAGACTGATGGGGTCAGCGACCGGCTTGCATGGAGAAGGAGATGCGACTTTATGCAGTGCTGCGTGAGTTCCGCTGACTTGAAAGGAAAGTACTATGACCCGAACACGACTATGGAGCCTGGGTATCTGCGCAGCCTTTTTGGCGGCCGCCAGCGCGTGCACACCGGCGACACCCCTACCTGTTACCGTCGCGCCCGGTGATGGAACAGCCGGAGCGACGATCGCCCCAGCCGCCGGGTTCGACAATCTGGTCGCTGACCTGCGAGACTCGGGCAGCACCGTCGAGGTGGGCGCGCGGATTGAGCAGCCTTACGTCCCGATTGCGGGCACGGCCATGACCGTCGATGGCGCCGAGGTGCAGGTCTTCGAATTCAGCGACACGGCCTCGCGCACCGCCGTCACGGATGCCTTCGCGCAAGCAGACGGCACTGAGACGACCGTGCTGCCTGAAGGCGTTAACCTCTGGGCCCAGGATCGGCTTGTCGTCCTGTACCTTGGGCAGAACGAGGAAACGCGCGAAACGCTGACCACGACGCTCGGCGCCCCACTGGAGTTGGGCGAGGGTGGGAGTGATCTTCCGCCAGCGGCCGTCCTCGAAGCACAGCGTTGGTTGGCGCAGGAGCTCAACACAGTCACGGCTCGGGTGACCATCCTCGACGTCTCACAGGAAGACTGGTCAGACAGTTGTCTGGGCCTTGGGGGCCCGGCTGAATCGTGCGCGGCGGTGATCACGCCCGGTTGGCGCGTCATCTTTGAGGTTGACGGCCAGCGCTATGAGGTGCGGACCGACGAGACCGGTCGCGCGATCCGCATGGCAACCGGGGAAACGACCGAGAGCGAGCTCGAAGGAACGGAGTGGCGGTTGACTGGCTTCGACGCCGCCGGCGCGGAAACAGCGCCGGTCGCGGGCAGCACGATCACGCTGACGTTCGAGAGCGAAAGTAAGCTGTCGGGCTCTGGTGGCTGTAACAGCTACGGTGGCGACTATCAGGCCGATACGGTCACCTTGTCGATCAGTTCAATCAACTCGACGCTGCGCGCCTGTAACGATGCCAGCGTGACCGAACAGGAGCAGCTCTATCTGACCGCGCTCGAAACCGTCGAGAGCTACCAACTCAGTCAGACGGAACTGACCCTCACCTACGATAGTGGCGCGTTGCGGTTCGCCCCAATGTCGCAGTAAAGTCTGCGACCACCTGCACAAACGAAAAGGCCGGCCCGCTTTTCTGGCGGGCCGGCCTGCTTTCATTCGATGTGCAGCATCGCTTTAAGCAATTCGCGATCGCGCGAGGATGGCCCGACCAGGATCTCGAACTCACCGGGTTCAACGACCGGCTCACCGGCCGCATTGACGATCGTGAACGAGTCCCAGGGAAGCTCGACCTGGACCGTCTTCGTCTCCCCGGGCTCGAGGTGCACGCGCGCGAAGCCCTTGAGCGCCTTGTTGACCCAGGTCGCCGACGTCACCACATCGGAGACGTAGACCT
>CAYZRP010000216.1:0-3394 GCA_964480865.1 uncultured Anaerolineales bacterium
CGAACTGTTCCTCGGCGATCATGCGCGCGACGTTCGCGGCGCTGAGCAGGCCAAGTGCCTTGAGCGCCGGGATCGCGCTCACGACGTTGGCTTCGCTGCACGCACCCGCGAACGCCAGCAGCCACGACAGATACGCGGGATCGGCGCTCACGCGCATGCCGAATGGGCTGTTCTGCGGATCGAGCATCCAGCCAAGCGCGGTGCCGATGATGCCGGGTGCGGCCAGCGGCACGATGTGGCTCGGCACGATGTGCCCGGCGTTTCCCGACGAGCTTCCGGCGGCCACGGCATGTTGGTCGATCACAGTCACGCCGCGGCCGGCTTTGAGCAGGTAGTAGGCCGTGCTCAACCCGATCGCACCGCCACCGATGACGAGGACGTCTGTCTTGTGGGTCATGGCTGGTCCAGAGTATGTGGCCGCGAATTTCGCGGCTACGCTCGTATTCCTGCTTTGAAGGGATCGCGTGGGTCGATGAGCAGCGCGCCCTCGGCGGTGACGAAGGCCTCGCCCGTGATGGTCGGCACGACCTGGCCGTCGACGAGCTCGACCCGGCCTTCGAAGACGCTGCCGATGACGCTCTCCTGCCGCCAGGTCTGGCCCGGTGCGAGCGCCCCGTCGGCCAGCAGACAGGCGAGTTTGGCGCTGGTGCCGGTGCCGCACGGCGATCGATCGTAGGCTTTGCCAGGGCAGAGCACGAAGCTGCGGCTGTCAGCCGTCGGCGTGTGCGCGAACAACTCGACGTGGTCGATCAAGGCGCCACCCGATCCAGTCAGGCCTTGTGCCGCGTAGGTCTCGCGCAAACGCCAGGCGAAGTCGGTCAGTTCTTCGAGGTTATCGGAAGTGACCATCAGGCCGTGGTCGTGGCACAGGAAGAACCAGTTGCCGCCCCAGGCGACGTCGCCATGCACGACGCGGCCATCGATCTCGATCGGCACATGAGCGGCGTGTCGATACGCCGGCACGTTGCGCACCGACACCCGACTCGCCGGGTCATCGCCGTCGGCGGGATGCAACGTCGCTTCGACGACGCCCACCGGCGTTTCGATCCGCACCGGCCCGGGCGTCAGCCGTCCGCGATACGCGAGCGATGCGACGACGCCGATCGTGCCGTGGCCGCACATCCCCAGGTAGCCGACGTTGTTGAAGTAGATCACGCCGAACGCGCAGGTCGGATCGGCTGGCGGCACGAGGCAGGCGCCCACCAGCACGTCCGAGCCGCGTGGCTCGTTGATCGCCATGCTGCGCAGATCGTCATGCTCGCTACGCAGCCGCTCAAGTTGCGCCGCGACCGAGCCGCCGCCCAGATCGAACGGCAACTCTTCGATCAGGCGCGTCGGTTCGCCGCCTGTGTGTGAGTCGAGGTAGGGGACTTTTTGCATAAATGTCGAAACACGGAGAGCGTGGAGCGGAGAGCGTGGAGCGTGGAGCGTAGAGCGTAGAGCGATCACGCTATCGCGCCAGATCGCGGTAGCGTGATCGCTCTACGCTCCACGCTCCACGCTCTCCGCTCCACGCTCTCCGCTCTACGCCGTCGCGGCTCGAAAGATCTCGGCGAACGCGGCGTGGTACTCGGGCGTAAGCGGCAGCAACGGCCGGCGCGCATGGCCAACGGGGATGCCTTGAAGCTCGCAGCCGGCTTTGACCTTCTGGGTGTAATGCCCGGTCTCCATGTTGCGCAGGAGCGGTAGCAGCTTCTCCATGCGCGCGCGCGCTGTGACGAAGTCGCCGGCGAGGGCGGCCTGAAGGACGTCGGTGTGTTGGCGCGGAGCCGATGAGGCGCCGCCCGCGATCCAGCTGGTGCTGCCCCACAGGAAGTAGTCGAGGGCCTGATCGTCGGAGCCGCACGAGATCTGGAAGCGGTCGCCGTAACGCAGACGCATCTCGAACACGCGGGTCATCTCGCCGCTGGCTTCCTTGATCGCGACGACGTTGGCCTCCGCGGCCAGGCCGTCGAGGACGTCGTAGCCGATCTCGCTGCCGGCGCGCCACGGGAAGTTGTAGAGCACGATCGGCAGCGACGTGCTCCGTGCGACGACCTTGAAGTGCGCGAGAAGCTCGCGCTGGCTTGGGCGCGAGTAGGGCGGCACAGCGGCCATCAGGCCGTCGTAGCCAAGCTTCTCGGCGGCTTCGGTGAAGCGCAGAACGTCGCGCGTGGATCCCGCGTTGATCCCGGCGATCAACGTCGCCCGCGAACCGACGCGCTCTTTGACGAACCTGAATAGATCGAGCCGCTCGGAGTCGCTGAGCGCGTACACCTCGCCGGTCGTCCCGCCCGGGATCAGGCCGACCACGCCGTTGTCGAGCACAAAGTCGATCAGGCGCTGGTAGACGTCGTAGTCGATTTCCTCGTTCGCGTCGAATGGGGTGACGAGCGGGGCATAGACGCCGGTGAGTTGCATGCGGTTCTCCTGTGGGCGAAGCGTTTCGACATTATACGATCGGGGTGGCGGGGGCGTTCGCCCCGGATGACCCGAATGATCGCCATCCACAGCCGACGTCATCATCCGCGAAATCCGCGGCGAGAAGCCACGAGGTGTTCTGGCATGGGTATTGCTGCGAGCGGCTAAGATCGTCCGGGAGGGATCGGAGATGGAAGGCTATAGCCTGGCGGCGGTGGCGGGGGTCGTTGTGCTTGTCGCGGTTGTGGTCATCTTCGTGATCAACGCCGAGCGCGCTCAGCGGAGCGCCAGGGTCGAGAACAGCCGGGCCCTTGGCTTCACGCCGCTGACGCCCTCGCCTCAACTTACCGCCAAGATCACGGCTCTGCATGCCCGCCCGGCCACGGAGGCTGGCGATTACCGGCTTGAGAACGTCTCGAGCAGGCGCCTGCCCGACGGCGACCTGATCCTGTTCGACCTGATCGACGCCTCAAGCAGCGACTCGAGTACCTCCGAGATCCAGGCGGTCGCTACGATCTCGCCATCGCTCGACCTGCCGGTGTTCGCGATGTTTCCGCGGACGGAGGGCGAGGGCATGCTCGCCGACGCCGCCAACCAGGTCATGGGCTGGCTGCTGACGCGCCTTGGCGATCCCATCGAATTTCCGGAGGTACCGGCGTTTGGGCGGCGCTATTTCGTCAGTTCGCGTGACCCAGATGGCACGCGGCGCTTCCTCGACGAGAGCCGGCTGCTGCGCCTGGCGGACACCCGGCTGCTGGCCATCCGCGCGGGCGGCGACGCGTTCACGCTGTCGCGCATCGATCAACTGGCCGCCCGCCAGGATCCGCAGTCGGTCAGCGATCGAATCAATCAGGCCCGGTTCGTTCACACCGTCTTCATGCGTTAGGACCGGCGCCTCAACACAATAACCGGCGCACCCCATGGGGGGGGCCGGGTTTTGTGTTGGGGGGCCGGGGGGATTCGAACCCACCTATAAGGGGTTTTAAGACCCTGG
>CAYZRP010000216.1:3404-6231 GCA_964480865.1 uncultured Anaerolineales bacterium
ACCCCGGGGGGATTTGGGTTTATTATCCGTTCCGTATACCGCTGATGGGCGCGCTCGTTACCGCGCGCCCCCTTCTGCGTCAGTGTAATTGAGGCGCCGGTGAGATTCGAACCCACGTATAAGGGTTTTGCAGACCCTTGCCTTACCACTTGGCGACGGCGCCGTCTATCAATAAAACAGGTGGCCCGCGGGCCACCTGTCTGAGCGGGCGATGGGACTCGGACCCACGACCTTCTCCTTGGCAAGGAGGTGTTCTACCAACTGAACTACGCCCGCATGGTGCCGAGACCCAGGATCGAACTGGGGACACCGCGATTTTCAGTCGCGTGCTCTACCAACTGAGCTATCTCGGCGATCCTTCCCCTGGCGAGCACGCCGGGTCTCGATAGCCATGCGAGTTTATCGAACTTTGGCAAGGGTGTCAAGGGAAGCCGTTGGAGTGGACGAGCACGGGGCGTGGAGTGACACACACCGCGATAAGCTGCGCTCAGGTATGCGCCGTTTGTGCCAGCGAAAGGCGCGTTCAGGGCGTACATTCGACAGGGCGTGCCGTCGGGGAAGTAATGCCGGACCTCAGGATCGCGGTACAGGGCGTAGAGCGGTTCGAAGTCAGCAATGACCAGCCTGCGGAACCAGAGCCGTTCGGTTTCGAGGATGATCCCTTCCACAGTCTTCCTCTTGCATCCCACTATAATCCCAGCCATGTCCGGGGAACGTATCCTGCTGATCGACGACGAAGCCCACATCCTGGAGCTGGCGCGCCTGTACCTCGAGCGCGACGGCTTCCGGATCCTGACGGCTGCCACAGGGCCAGAAGGCCTCGAAGCAGCGATGAAAGAAGCGCCGAGCCTTGTGGTGCTCGACGTGATGTTGCCCGGCTTCGACGGCTTCGAAGTGTGCCGCCGATTGCGCGCACACAGCGACGTGCCCGTCATCATGCTTACAGCCCGCGACGATGACCTCGACAAGATCCTGGGCCTCGAGCTCGGCGCCGACGACTACATGACGAAGCCCTTCAACCCGCGCGAGTTGACCGCGCGCGTCAAGGCTATCCTGCGCCGCCAGGAGCGCGCTCAGGCGCCGGCCAGCGGGCCGACGCTCACCGTCGGGGATGTGGTCGTCGACGTGCCCGGACGAACGGTGCGCGTGAGCGGTCAGCCCGTGGCGCTGCGCGTCAAAGAATTCGACGTCCTCCTTGCTCTGATTCAACATCGCGACACAGTGCTCAGCCGCGACAGGCTCCTCGACCTGGCCTGGGGTGTCGAGTTCTTCACGCAGACCCGCACCGTCGATGTGCACGTGGCGCAGGTGCGCAAGGCGTTGGCCGGCAGCCGCTCGGTGCGCATCGAGACGGTGACCGGCATCGGTTACAAGCTCACGGCGGGTTGATCGATATGTTGCAGAGCATTCGCGGCCGTGTCTTCGCAACCTCCCTCCTGGCGATCAGCGTCGTGGCCGTCGGCGTCACGCTGGCCTTGCTGGCCTTTCTGCGCAACAGCCCACTTGTCGAGCGGCCGGCCCTGGCCGCTCTGGCTCGGGTCTCGCGTGCGCTCGGGCAACTCGATCCACCCCCTGAAACTGGCGACGTTGCCGAGTTGAACACGTATGTCACGCGCGCCGCAAAGGCCTACAACGTCCGCGTGATCGTCGCCGGGCCAGACGAGCAGGTGCTGGCCGACTCGGACCCGGCCGGCGATCTTGCGATCAAACTGGACGCGCTCAGCGAGGCCCAGGGCCTCGACGACACGGCGTTTGGTCTGCGCTTCGGTCGCGGTCGCGATGCGTCTGGCCGTGTCTGGCAGTACAGCGTGCGCGTCCTATCGGACGAGCGCGTGATCGCCATCGCGGTGCCGGTGAATGCGCGCACCGCACTCGGTCTCTTCATTCAAGATCTGGCGGGACCGTTGTTGGGAGCCGCCGCGATCGGCGCGGTGCTGGCTCTGCTGCTCGCGACCTGGCTGGCGCGCTCGATCGGTGGGCCGCTGAGCCAGATGGCCGTCGCCGCCGGCCGTATTGCCAGGGGCGACTACGGCATGCGTGTCAGGGAGACGGGGCCGCGCGAAGTGGTCGCGCTCGCCGGCGCCTTGAACACGATGGCCGCAAACGTCCAATCCGCTCAGACCACTCAGCGCGACTTTCTGGCCAACGTCTCGCACGATCTCAAGACCCCGCTGACGTCGATCCGTGGCTTTGCTCAGGCGATCGAGGAAGGCGCTGCCGAGCGCCCCGAAGACGTCACCCGCGCGGCGACCGTCATCCGCGAGGAGTCGGAGCGCCTGATCCGCCTTGTCGCCGATCTGCTCGACCTGGCGCGCCTCGAAGCCGAGACCGGTGAGACGCGTGTCGAGAAGGTCGAACTTGCGCCGATCGTGGACGCCCTTGTGGAACAACTCGCGCCGCGCGCGGCTGAGAAGAAAATTCAACTCGATGTGACTCGGCCGCTGGCACCGGCGCGTGTGTCGGGCAATGCCGATCGGCTGGCTCAGGTGATTCAGAATCTGCTTGATAACGCCCTGAAGTACACGCCGTCAGGGGGCGTGGTGCGCGTGGCACTGGCCGAAACACAGGGCACTGTGACGTTCGCGGTGGCCGACAGTGGCCCCGGCATCCCGGCCGAGGATGTGGGCCGGATCTTCGAGCGGTTCTACCAGGTGGATCGAGCGCGCGGCCGCAGCGCCGAGTCGCGCGGCGTCGGGCTCGGGCTTGCCATCGTCAAAGAGATCGTGACACGCCACGGCGGCACCATTCGGGCCGAAAGCGTGGTCGGCATCGGGACGCGTTTTGTGGTGGAGCTGCCGGGGAGCGTGGAGCGGAGAGCGTAGAGCGT
>CAYZRP010000217.1:0-3243 GCA_964480865.1 uncultured Anaerolineales bacterium
TCGCTCGGGCGCCCCTGCGGCCGGCCATCGGGACGCTCGATCAGCGCCCCCATGTAGTGCTCGCCCTCGGCGGTCTTGTAGCGGTACGTGCCGCCGACGACATCGCCCTCGGTCGTGACCAGCTTGACCAGATCCTCGGGCCGGAACCCTACGTCGTGGTCGAGGTAGAGGACGGTATCCGCGCCCCAGTCGAGCGCCTTGCGCGTCATCGTCGCGCGGGCGGCGCTGATGTAGGGGCACCCGACCTCGTAGACCGCGCCATGCTCGATTCCCGCCGCGTCGAGCGCCGGGACCGCCGCCTCCAGCGAGGCAACGTGCGCGTCGTGCGGGCGCGTCATGGTCGGACAGCAGATGGCGAGCTTCAAACGACCTTCTCCCCGATGCCGATGAGGTTGTAGCCGCCCGAGCGGATCGCATGCGCCTTGAAGCCGACCCGCTCCATCTCGCGCACCATGATCGGCTTGGTGAACCCGTAGTGGTGCGCCATCGGCGGCTGCGCCTCGATCAGCCAGCGGGCGCCATAGATCATGTCGAGGCCGGTGATCGGCCCGGCCGGCGACTCGTAGACGACATCCTCGGTCGGCCGGATGTCCTGCAAATCGGGCACGATGGCGATGCACAAGCCGTTCGGCACCAGCACGCGGTGGAAGCCGCGCAGCGCCCGATGGACCTCGTGCGGGTAGAGGTGCTCCAGGCTGTGGCTGCTATAGACCAAGGTGAACTGGCCGATGTCGTCGGGGATGTCCACCATGCTGGCCACGATGTCGGGCTTGTGCTGCGGGTCGATGTCCAGCCGCACTTCCTCGCCCGAAAGCCAGTCGGGCAGCGGCGAGCCGCCGCAGCCGACATGGAGGATGCGAGGGGGCGTCCCCACCCCCTCGCCTCCATCCGGCATCAGGCCGTGCCCTTCCAGAGGCCGAGCGCCTGCAGGGTGTTGCAGATCTCGATGATCGTCGCCTTGGTGGCGGTGTCGATCGCCGTGCTCGACGCGGTGGAGAGCGTGGTGGTGTTCTGCGCCGCCGCGGCACGCTGCGAGATGGGCGTGGTGCCGTAGAACGCGATGAGGTCGGACGAGTCCTGACCGAACCGCGTGCCATCCGGCGGCTTCTTGGAGAGATTGTCGATTGCCATGACAGGCATTCCTTCTGCGGGAGAGCCGGCGTCTCACGACGCGGGCGGGGATGGAGCGGCCCGAAGGCCGCCCCGGTCCACTACACGGTGCTGTTCGCCGAGATGCGGCAGGCGAGCTGCTGGCGGATAGTCTTGTAGCCGTACAGCACGTCGAGCCGGCACGGGAACTTGTCGTTGTTGATGTCGTAGGCGCGGACGATGCGCATGCTGATGCCGTCCTGCACCTCGCGCGCCGAGAAGTCGACGCCCTGCGGCATGACCAGATCGGCGGTGGCGAAGGTGAAGGCGTCGGGGTGGAACAGCAGGCCCTCGTCGCGGACGCCCGAGGCGCCGGCACCGACCTTGGTGATCGCCTGCGCCGTGGTCGGCGAGGCGGTCACGTTCTGCGTCGCGCCGGAGGTCACGATGCTCGGCGAGATGCTGAGCTGCGTGCCGGAGGTCGACAGGTCGGCGGTGACGACGAACTGCATCTTGCGGCCCGTGTCGGCCTTCGTCTCCGGGTGGCAGGCGTTGCAGCCCACCAGCTCGATGACATCGCCCAGCTTCAGGGTCTTGCTGGAGCCGTTGGTCACGGTCAGCGTCGCGCCGGTCTGGCTCGACCCGTTGATGCTGATCGTCGCCGTCTCGGTGCCGGTGGTGAACTGGCCCCACATGGTGTTCTCGTAGAAGTCGAACCCGGCGGTCCGACCCATGCGGCCTTCCTTGTACTGCGTCGAGAGCTGGCCGCTGTCCTGGAACAGGGCCTTCAACCCGTCGACGAGATCCACCTGCATCTGCGTGCAGAGGCTGGCGACGCGCTGGTCCTGCGGGGCCAGGTTGTCGGTCAAGCGACGCCGGCCGCCCAGCACGGTGGCGAGCGTGAGCGCCGCGGTGACGGTGCTCTGGCTCGACAGGCTGTTGATCTGGTTCTTCATCGACATCGCGTCCGACTCGATGTTGGCCGCGAGGACCGCCATCGCCGGCTTGAGGATGCGGGTCGAGAAGTCGTCCAGCGAGAGGGTGAGGTCGCTGCTGGTGAAGTTGAGATCGACGCCCTTCTGCGTCGCGATCTGCAGCGACACGCTCGTCTCCGGCGTGTCCTGGGTCTGCAGGGTCGCGCCGGTGCGGACGGTGTACTGGTTCGGCAGGCGGATCTTCAGGGTATCGCCGATCTTGGCCCCGCTCTTGGCGAAGCTGTCGTCGTACTGCCGGTTGATGTTGCCCACGAAGTTGAGCTTCTGATGGAGGATGCGCAGGGCCTGGCGCGTCACCATCGTCGGGGTGAGAAGTGTATTGGCCATTGTGGATCCTTCTGGCCCGGCGAGCCGGGCGCTGGGATAGGCGGCGTCTCACGACGCGGCCGTGGTTGCGTTAGCGCCGCTTCATCGCGGCTGCCTCCTCGGCGTCTCGCCGTCGGTTCCACTCCTCGTTCGACAGGCGATCCGAGGCTGGTGAACTCGCGGCAATCGGCTGAGGCGACCGGCGGGCGCCGATCACCGTCACCGGCTGGGCCGGCGGGGTGGCGGTCGCCTGCTGGGCTGCGGCGCGCTGCTTGGTCACATGCTGACGCCAGAGGCTGGCGTCGTGCAGGATGCGGACGAGGCGCGGGTCGGTCAGGTTGTCGACCTCTTCGGCCTTCAGGCCGTAGCTGTCGATCCCGAACTTGCCGAGCGCGGCGCTCTTGTCGTCGTTCCAGCCGGGGATCGCCTTCGCGAGTTGCGCCCGGCCCTCGGCGAGCTGGGTGGCGCGGGTGCGCTCCTGCTCGGCGTTGCGCGCGGCGTCTCGGTTCTGAAGGTTGCTCACCAAGCCGGCTCGGGCATCCCGAAGCTGCTGGTACTCGATCCAGGCGGCCTGCGTTGCCACAGGGTCGCGCTGGTTCTCGGCCTGCCAGTTGACGTTGGCGTACTGCGCCAGGCGGCCGTCGATCGCCACGAGCTGCCCGATCTCCTGGGTATGCTCGTGCGCCCATCGCTCCTGCTGCTGCACGCGCGCCTGCTGGGCTTCCAGTGCGCGGCGATTGTCAGCAAGCTCCTGGGTCTTGCGGGTATAGTCCGCCTGCCGCAGGAAGCTCTCCTTCAGCTCCTTGGGCACGCGGTACGTCTTGCCGTCGTGCTCGATGTCCTCGCCGTCGTC
>CAYZRP010000217.1:3343-6043 GCA_964480865.1 uncultured Anaerolineales bacterium
CATCGCCGCCGTGGTCTTCGCCGTCTCAGCCTGCATCGCAGCCTGCACCGTCTCGGCCACGAGGCTGTGAATGTTCGCCTGCACGTCGGCCTTGGCGCCGATCTCCGCGACCGCGATGGCGCGCGCCGTCTCCATTTCGGCCAGCTTCAGTTGCAGCG
The DNA here is from genome assembly GCA_964480865.1 of uncultured Anaerolineales bacterium. Classification (GTDB taxonomy): domain Bacteria; phylum Chloroflexota; class Anaerolineae; order Anaerolineales; family UBA6663; genus UBA6663. The sequence continues at coordinate 3,502 of CAYZRP010000217.1, forward strand.
CGGCGTCGTGCTGCGTCTTCATCAGGTCGGCCTGCAGCTTTTGCTGCTCGACCTGTCCGCGCTGCTGCAGCTCGGCCATCTTCGCCGGGTCGACCGGCGGCGGCGCGTTCGGGTCGTGCGGCTGCGGCACCAGCCCCTGCAGCCGCTCGGCAATCTGCTCGGCGCCGGGCCAGTCGAGGTTCTTGACGAGCAAGTCGCCAATGAACGGCGCGGCCTGCGGGAACGCCTGCAGGAGCTGCATCATCTGATCGGCCGCTTCCTGGCGGCGCGTCGTGTAGGACGGCCCGGCCTTGATGTCGAGGTCGTACTTGCCGGCCGACAGGTCATAGATGCGCTCGACCCCCGCCGGCAGACCGGCCGCGGGCGCTGCGGTGGGGGAAGCACCGGCAGGCTGCGGTCCCGGCGCCGGGGAGGCTGCTCCGGCGTCCGGCGGGGGCGGCGCTGCGGGCTGGCCGGGAGGTGCCTGCCCGAGCTGCACCGATCCGGGCGTGCCGTCCTCGCCCAGGATGCGGATGATCCGTTCTCCCGTGTACACCCGCGGGATCAGGTCGAGCAGGATGCGCCCGGTGTGGCGGATGGCACGGCTCACGTTGTCGATGAAGTGGAAGGTGCTGACATCGCCCTCGCGCTGCCGGGCCATGATCGCCTTGCCGCTCGTCTCGTTCGACCGCTGGCCGAGGCTGGCGTCATAGAGGCCCATCACGGCCTTCATGTCGTCGTTGGCCGCCAGCGCCTCCTGCATGTGGCCGAGCGCCGGGCTGGGCGGCGGCGACCGCTCCGGCAGGTCTATGCCGTCAGGGACCGACAGGTAGCTGTGGGTTTCCGTGTTGGCCGTATCCCACTTCGCCGCATCGACGCCTGCGAAGGCGCCCTCGTGCCCGATGAAGGGAGCCTTCGGCTGCAGCATCACCACCTCGGCCTCGGCCGTGCGGAATGCGTTGAACCGGACCTGCGCGTCCTTGGCGTCACGCACGAGGCTGCGGAAGAACCGCCGGCCCTCGACGTTGACCTCGTCGCCATAGACCGGGACGATGGGGATGTACTTGCCGGCCCACGGCGTCGTTTCCAGCAGCTCGGCGCCCGACATGATGCGCTGCGTGACCTTGTGCGTCTTGCCCTCGCGCTGGCCGACAACCTGCAGACCGAAGGCGTCGATAACGTCCTTCATCGCCTTCATCTGGTCGGCCGAGACGATGCTGCCGTCCGACAGCTTCAGCAGGGTCAGCGCGATCTCCTCGCGCTGCCAGTACTCGGCCACGACGACGTTCTCGCCCGAGTACCAATTGGGCATGTCCCTGTACCCGAGGGCGTCCCAGTTGACCGGATCGGCGCCGTGGTAGGTTGCGGCGAACTCGTCCTTGGTCAGCTCGTCGGTGACGAACGCCACGTTCCAGTCGGACGAGTCGGCCGCCGTGCTGCGCGGGTCGCCATGCACCGAGAACGGGTTGCCCACCCGCTCGATGATGATGTCCTGGTCGAAGCTGTCGTCCCAGGCATACTTGAGCCCGACGCGCCAGTAGCCGAAGCCCATCGTGACCGCGAAGTCGGCCCCGGTGTCGTAGGCCACGTCCGCGTTGCTGCTGCGCTCGATGTTGCGGATCAGCCCGTCGAGGATCTTCGCCGTCTCGACGTCGGCGCCGCTGTCGACCGGGTGGACCTTGATCGACGGCCGGTTCTGCCGCTGGTCGTTGACCACCTGGCGGATGAAGGACGGCAGCTTGTTGATGGTCAGGCAGGGCCGGTTGGCGCGCTCGCGGGCGTTCTTGATGTTCGTCGGCCACTGCTCGCCGAGCCGGGCAAAGCGGAGGTCGTCGAGCGCGTCCTGCCGGTTGGTCGCCTCGCTCTGGACGCAGAGGTCGTAGGCGTCGCGCGCTTCCTTGAGGATGTCGTCGTCGGAGGCCATCAGCAGCCCTCGATCTTCAATGCAATGAGGCCAGCGATCACGCCGCCAAGCAGCCCGAGTGACGCATTGACGGGATCACAAAGCAGCCCGGCAACGGCCAGGCAAATGATCACCACCTCGGCCACGCCCTCACACCGCATAGACGAAGCGATTGCCGTTCGGCCGAGGCCGCCCGGTGCCGTAGATCAGCTTCGTCGGATCGTCGGCCCGCGTGGCGTTCGTCACCGTCATGCTCAGGCCGCCGATGACATCGACCTCGGGCGACGTGCCGAGCAGCGGCGCCAGGAACTTCAGCGCCGACCTCTGCGTCTGCAGCAACCGCGGGTCCAGCCCGGCCGCCAGCGCCGCAATCTCGCCGTCGCTCAGCGCCGCATTCCAGATTGCCGGCAGCGCGATAGTGCCGTTGCACGTCGTCGTGCCGTCGTTGCCCAGCACCGTCACGTTGAGGCCGCTCGGCGTCAGGTTGGTCGCGTTGGTGCCCTTGTTGCCGCCCGACAGGTAGGCGGCGCGGCTGGTCGCGTTGGTGAACACGGCGGCAACGTGATACCACGCCCCGGCGGTGATCAATGCCGACGACGTTGCGTTGGCCGAGGAGCCGCCCGAGGCGATCAGGCCGAGGACGGCGTTGCCGACCGAAAT
>CAYZRP010000218.1:0-5975 GCA_964480865.1 uncultured Anaerolineales bacterium
CGGCATTCCGGAGCGTGGAGTCAATCAGCACCGCGTCCGCTGGGGTGCCCTCGACCCGGTGCTCAAGACCACGCCCGGCCACTGGCCCGGCGACAACCTTGCGGGCGTCCTCGCGGTCTACACTGACCCGTTGGCGTTCATCAAGAAGTACCACACGGTCCGTTGAAGCGTGGAGCGGGGGGGGGGGGGGGGGGGGGGGGGGGGGGGAGCCCCCCCCCCCCCCCCCCCCCCCGCCTGTGTTCGGGGGGGCGCGTGGTGGGTGGGGGGTGGATCTTTTCCCCCCCCCCCCCCCGGCTCGACGCTCCACGTTACAATCAGGACATGTCCACCGATACCCTCCTCGATCGATTCCTTCGGTACGTCAAGATCTATTCAACCAGCGATCATGCCTCGGAGACCACGCCGAGTTCGCCCCAGCAGTGGGAGCTGTTGCGCCTGCTGCGAGACGAACTGAGCGCGCTCGGCGCATCCGACGTGACGCTCACCGAGCACGGCTATGTGCTGGCCACGATCCCGGCCACCATCAACGCCGACCTGCCGACCGTGGCCTTCATGGGCCACGTCGATACGGCGCCCGATTTCTCTGGCGAAGGCGTCAAACCGATTGTGCACAAAGCCTATGACGGCAGCCGGATCGTGTTGCCTGATGATCCCACCCAGGTGCTCGACCCGGCCGTCGATCCGTGGTTGCCGCTCGCAGTCGGCCAGGACATTGTCTCGGCCAGTGGCACGACGCTGCTTGGTGCTGACGACAAGGCCGGCGTGGCCATCGTCATGAGCATGGCTGCCCATCTGCTGGCGCACCCCGAGATCCCGCACGGGCCGATCCGCGTGTGCTTCAACCCCGACGAAGAGATCGGCCGCGGCGTCGACCTGCTCGATCTGAAGCAGTTCGGTGCAGATGTGGCGTACACGTTCGACGGCGAATTCCCGGGCGAGGTCAACTGGGAGACGTTTTCGGGCGACAGCGGTCACGTGGTCATCGAAGGCGTGTCGACGCATCCCGGCACGGCCAAGAAGTACGGCATGGTGAACGCGCTGATGCTGGCCGGCAAACTGCTGGCGTCGCTGCCGCGTGAGGGCCTGAGCCCAGAGACCACCGAGCTGCGCGAAGGCTATCTGCACCCTGTGCGGCTGGCCGGCAATACCGCGCGCTGCGAGGTCGACTTCATCCTGCGCGACTTCGACAACGACAAACTCGCCGCGATCGGCGACCGTCTGCGCGGCCTGTGCCAGGGCCTGGCGGCTTCCGAGCCACGCGCCCGGATCGAGTGCACGATCACGCCCAGCTACCGCAACATGGGCTACTGGTTGCGCGATGATATGCGCCCGGTGGAGTTCGCTCGCGAGGCCATGAGCGCCGTCGGTCTGACGCCCGAGTCGCCGGCGATCCGCGGTGGCACCGACGGCTCGCGGCTGACCGAACGCGGCCTGCCCACGCCCAACCTGTTCACCGGCGGTCACAACCCGCACGGCCCGCTCGAGTGGGCCTCGGTCCAGGCCATGGAGAAGGCCGTCGAGGTCGGTGTGCGCCTGGCTCAGCTCTGGGCCGAGCAGGGCGCGTCGTACCCGCGGCGGTACAGCAGATAGCTCTTAGCGGTCAGCCATCAGCGGTCAGCACCTTCAGCGATCAATAGCCTCGTTGAAGCCAGATCGTCGCGGTCGCGTGAGCTGATAGCTGACCGCTGACCGCTCACTCCTGACGCCTTTCATGCGCCTCACCCTCATCAGCCAGTCGTACCCGCCGATGATCTCGGGCGCGGCCGAGGTCGTGCGCCGGCTGGCGCGCGGGCTGGTCGCGCGCGGTCACGCGGTGCTCGTGGTGGCAGCCGCGCCGAACGCGGGGCGCGCTGCGAGCGACAGGGTGGGTGAGGACGGCGTGCAGGTCGCGTACCTACCCTCGTTGCCCAATCCGTTTCGCGTAGGGCAACGGTTCGCGCCTGCGTTCGAGTCGGCGGTCGGGCCGGTGCTGGACCGGTTTCGGCCGGACGCGGTGCATGCCCACGATCCTGGGCCGCTCGGCCTGGCCGGGTTGCGCTGGGCCGGGCGACACGGCGCGCGTCGCGTTTACACAGCCCACCAGCTGCCGTGGTTCCTGTCGGCGTCGTTGCCGACCGGCCTGAGTGTGGTTGCCCGGTGGCTCGAGGAGCCGGCGTGGCATTACCTGCGCTGGCTGGCCGGGCAGTGCGACGTCGTGATCGCGCCGAGCGCCGCGATCGCCGGGGTGATGGGCGCTCGCCGCATTCAAGCTGCGCCGATCAGCAACGGCATCGACCTCGACCGGTTTCATCCACACACGCTGCCTGACGAAGCCGTTGCGCTGCGCCGAAGGCTCGGTCTGCATCCAGAGTTGCCGCTCGTGTTGCACGTCGGCCGGCTCGACCGCGACAAGCAGCCACTACGCGCTCTGGAGGCCGCGGCCTGCGCGTTGCGACGCGCGCCCGGGCAGCTGCTCGTTGTGGGCGATGGCACCGAGCGGCGCAGGCTCGAACGCGCCGCCTCAGGCTGGGCCTTGCGCGCGCCAACACGCTTTGCCGGCTACCTCACGGCCGACTTGCCGGCCGTCTATCGCCTGGCCCGCGTTGCTGTGACGGCCTCAGAGATCGAGATCCAGAGCACGATGGCGCTCGAGGCCGCAGCCAGTGGTTGCCCACTGGTTGCATTCAACGTCGGCTCGATGCCCGAACTGATCCGACATGGTGAGACCGGCTGGCTGGCCGCTCGCGGCGATCAGGCCGGCCTGTGCGAAGGCGTGGCCCGCTTCCTGAGTGACGATGACCTGGCCCAACGCGCAGGCCGTGCGGCTCGAACCCTGGCCGAGGACCATCGCCTCGAAGCAACCTTCGCCGCTCACGAGCGCGTGTATGGGCCAACCGACGGCGGCTTGAATGCTGAAAGAGGACGAAAGACGAATGACGAATGACGAAGGTTGAATGGCCATTCAACCTTCGTCATTCGTCATTCGTCTTTCGTCTCTCGTCCTTTATCTTTGCCTACTCCGCGAGCGCCGCGTCCATCGCCCCGGGTAGCTGCCCATATTCGCGTTGGGCCACCGAGTCCTCGATGCGAAGCCAGAACGTGATGACGAACGCGCCAGCCAGCATCAGGGCCTCCATGGCGAACACGCTGGCATACGCCTGCAGCGGGTTGCCGGTCCAGCTCTGAACCAGGTCGACGATGGCGCCGCCCATCAGGCCGCCGGCAGCGCGACCCAGCAGGTTCGCCATCCCCCAGACACCCATCATCAGGCCGGATCGCATCGGTGTCGTGAAGGCCATGACGCCCGTCAACATACCGGCCCCGGCCAGACCGGTGCCCAGGCCCATCACCACGACCAGCGGCTGGAACCAGTCCGCGCGGCCAAGCAGCCCGAGTGCCACCAATCCGATGAACGTCGCGAGGCTCGCGATCAGGCCGATGCGCAGGACGAGCAGGTGACCGAGCCAGCGGATCAACATCGTGCCGCTGATCAACATCGAGACAAGCACGCCGACGCCCCAGTACGCCGTGAGACGGGTGGTTTCACCGACGCTCATCCCCAGTACGAGCGCACCGTAGGGCTCCAGCAAGACGTCTTGCGCCAGGGTGCCCACGAAGGTAAAGAGCACCAGGGCGAAGAACAACCGCGCCTGCGGGTCAGACCACACGAACTCGCGCACAGCTGCTCCGAAGTTTTTGGTCCCCGCCTGCCGGGCCGCGCCGACCATCGCCGGGTCCTCCTGACGGACGACGGCGACTAGCGAAAGGACGAAGAATAGTAGCCCGACGGCAACGCCCACCTGAATGAGGCGCACCGGCTCGAACGTCTCGAGCGCGCGCCCCAAGGCCCCGGCGCCGGCAACGGTTCCGAACAGCGTCGCCACCTCGAACAGGGTGATGAGGCGTTTGTGGGGGCCGCTCAGTTTCTCGGCCAGTAACGCCTGGAACATGTTGTGGGCCCAGTTGCGGCCAACGCCGTACAGGATGAAGCCACCGAACAAGGCGAACAGCAGCGCGCCGGCGAGGGTCAATCCGTTTGCGATCGAGAACGTGATGGCGATGATGCCGGCCGTCGTCGCGGCGGCCCCGAGGAGCAGATACGATTCACGCCGTCGACCCCAAAGCGGATGCGAGTCGGTGTAGTGGCCCAACCAGACGCGGATGAACGAGGTCAGCAGCGGCAGGGCAAAAAAGACGCTGACCAGCGTCGTCGAAAGCTTCAGTTCAGCCACCAACAAGCGGTTGAGCGTGCCGCCCATCAACGCGCTCATGACGCCGAAGGCGATCGAGAACAGCGCGAGACGGATGCCGGAAAGAAGCAGGTTGGATTTCTTCATGATGTCACCGAGTGTTCAGGAGTTCGACGAGCCGGCGCGCCGCGGTTCGACCCTGCCGGATGCAGTCTGGAACGCCAATACCCCGGTAGGCGGCCCCGGCCACCAGGATCCCGCGGGGCAAGGCGGCGTCGATCCGATCCACCAGATCCAGGTGCCCGACGTCGGCCTGCGGGAAGGCGTGATGCCAGCGATGGAGACTCCACCCGACGGGCTGAGCCGCCACGCCGAGCAGGGTCTTGAGTTCGTGCCGGACGGTCGTCAGCAGGGCATCTTCCGGCAGGTCGGCCGTAGCGGGATCGCCGCCGCCGAAGAACACCTTGAGCAGCGTGTAGCCGTCGGGCACGCGCGGGTTCGGCGCGTGGGTACGGGTGACGGCGTCGATCGGCCGACGTTCCCGGCGCGGGATCATCAGGCCGCTGAGGTCGAGCGCCGGGAGATCGCCGTCGCGATAGACCAGCGAGAGCGTGCCGATGTGTGTATGTCGGATCGTGCGAAGGAGGGGGGCGGCCTCGAGCGCGGTCTCGGCGAGCAGCCTGGCAGCGACATTGGCGGGCGTGGTGACGATGACGGCGTCGACAAGCAGAGTCTGGCGATCAGTCAGGGTGACCTGCCACTGCGCGCCCTGGCGTGTGATGGCTGTGGCCGCCGTCCCACTACGCAGGTCGGCGCGGAGTGCGGCGATCAACGTATCGATCAACGCCTGAGTGCCCTGCTGGAAGGAGATGAAAGCCGGGCGCCTGGGATGACCTCGCCGCTCCCACAGGCGCGCGATCGAACCGACAATCAGACTGCCGTACCCTTCAAGCTCACGCATGACGGGCGCGGTGGTCAACAGGCTTTGTGTTTCGGGATCGGTGTTGTAGATCCCGCCGAGGATGGGCCCGATGAATCGTTCGCGCGCCTCACGCCCGAGACGGCGGTCGACGAAAGCCGCCAGCGACTCGTCGGCCCCATCGCGCCGCGCCGGGATGAAGGGCTCGGCGAAGAGGCGGGCTTTGCCACCAGGCGAGAGCAACGACGTCGTCAGGAACGTGATGGGATCGAGCGGCACGCGTTTGGGCACGCCGCGATCGAGCACGCAGGTTCGGTTGGCGGCGTTGGGCGCCGTGATCATGCGATCCTGCAGCCCGAGTTCGTGCACCAGATCCCAGACCTCAGGCTTGCGGGTGACGAACGACTCGGCGCCGCCCTCGACGATCACCTTGCCGCCCGGTACCGTGAGCGTGTCGCTCAGGACCTTGCCTCCCCAACGTGCTTCGCTCTCGATCACAGTCAGGCGCGCGTCTGGAAGAAGACGCCCGACTTCATGTGCCGTGCTCAAGCCCGTGATACCGCCACCAATGATGAGGATATGTTTCGCCATAGCGATCAACATTGTCGTGTCCGGCATTGTGTGGTCGGCTATAGATTCCCGGAGGAACGCTCAAATGGTGATAAAGCTCATGTCTATGGACGTGATTGCGAACGCCGGCATGTGACACTGGCCGGCGATCGCTGGGATCGACCCCGCTTCACGCCACGCAACATGTTCGAAAGGGCGATTGCCAAGGATGAAGAAGCCGTGGAGGCTTTCGCCGCAGATCCAAGGCAATCGCATATGGACGTGGCTTCATCGCCTCAGTAGAAAAAGTGCCGAGAGAACGAGGGAGTATCAGATCA
>CAYZRP010000219.1:0-2124 GCA_964480865.1 uncultured Anaerolineales bacterium
CTTCGATTCGGAGATGCTCTTGCGCGGCGAACAGCAGGGCTATACGATCTGGGAAGTGCCCGTGCGCTGGGACGATGATCCCGACTCGCGGGTCAAGATCGTTTCGACAGCCACGGAAGACCTGAAAGGTCTGTGGCGGGTGCGCACCACGCGCTTTGAAGATTCAGTCAGCGAAATCTAGCCGACGGAGAAAAACATGGATAACCGACGCGTTGTCGTCACCGGTATCGGAGCCGTGACCCCCCTGGGGAATGACATTGCCACCACCTGGGATGGCATCATCAATGGGCGCTCGGGCCTGGGCCCGATTACCCGTTTTCCAGAGGGCGTGTTGCCGGTCAAATACGCGGCCGAGGTTAAGAACTTTGACCCGCTGAAGTATTTCGACGGCAAGGAAGTCCGGCGGACCGACATCTTCGAGCAGTATGGCGTGGCGGCCGCCCGTCAGGCGGTCGACGATGCCGGCCTGGTGATCACACCCGAACTCTCCGAGGACGTTGGGGTCGTGATCGGGTCGTCGGTCGGCGGCTTCACGTCGATGTTGGCCCAGTACGACATCCTGCGCACCCAGGGCTATCGCAAAATGAACGTCTTTGCGATCCCGATGATCATGGGCAATGGCGCCGCCGGCATGGTGGCCATCAAGCTGAACGCCCAGGGGCCGTCGTACTCGCCGGTATCGGCCTGCGCGACGAGCAACGACAGCGTCGGACAGGCCTTCGAAATCGTCCGGCGCGGCGCGGCCAAGGTCATGATCGCCGGCGGCGCGGATGCCACGGTGGCCAGCCTGGGCATGGCCGGCTTTGAGCAGATTGGGGCGCTCAGCCACGATGATCGCTGGCCGCCCCGCGCGCCGCGCCCGTTTGACAAGACCCGCGACGGCACGGTTGTCGGCGAGGGGGCCTGCTGCCTCGTGCTGGAGGAGATGGAGTTCGCGGTCGCCCGCGGCGCCCGCATCCTGGCTGAGATCGTTGGCTACGGCCAGACCACCGACGCCTTTCACGTCATCGCCCCGGCCGAGGGCGGCAAAGGCGCGGCCCGGGCCATCAAGCGGGCCATGGCCGAGGCGGGCGTCAAGCCCGAGGACGTCGGCTACATCAACGCCCACGGCACGGCCACCCCGGCCAACGATCCCGCCGAGACCGCGGCCATCAAGTCGGTGATGGGCGATTACGCCTACAAGATTCCGGTCAGCAGCACCAAGAGCATGACCGGGCACATGATGGGGGCGACCGGCGCGCTCGAAGCCGCCATCTGCATTTACACGATCCGGGACGGGATCATCCCGCCCACGATCAACTACACCACGCCCGACCCGCTGTGCGATCTGGACTATGTGCCCAACGAGGCGCGCAAGGGCCGGGTCAATTACGCCATCAACAATTCGTTTGGGTTTGGCGGCCACAACAGCGTGGTCGTCTTCAAGCGCTTCGAATAGTCAGGGCCTGTGCTGCCGGAATTCAGAGATCAGCGCCTGCTCACCCGGGCCCTCACGCATGCCTCGTGGGCGAATGAGCACGATCCCGAGCTGGCGCCGGAATCAGCCGGATCGGGGCCGGGCGACAACGAACGTCTTGAGTTTCTGGGCGATGCGGTCCTCGATTTTGTCGCTGGCGCCTGGCTCTTCCAACGCTTCCCGGAGTTCGAAGAAGGCCGGCTGACTCGGGTGCGGGCGGCCCTGGTGCGGGCGACGAGCCTGGCCCGCTTTGCCGACGCGGCTGGCTTGCCTGGCAAACTGCGCCTGGGGAAGGGCGAGGCCGAATCCGGTCGCACGCGCACGAATATTCTGGCCGACGCGTTCGAAGCGCTGCTGGGGGCGCTGTATCTCGACCAGGGCACCGATGCCGTGCGGCTCTTTCTGGAGCCTTTGCTCGAGGCAGCCATGCCGGCCATCCTGAGCGAGAACCTCGACCGTGATTTCAAGACCCGGCTGCAGGAATGGAGCCAGGCGTACTTCAGCGTGACCCCGCGCTACAAGCTGGTCTCGACAACCGGGCCCGACCATGCCCGCGTCTTTACGTCCGAGGTGTGGCTGGGCGATCTGCTGGCGGCGACCGGCGAGGGTCAGAGCAAGCAGGTGGCCGAGCAAGTCGCCGCGCGCGAGGCCGTTGCGCGCGAGGATGC
>CAYZRP010000219.1:2224-4544 GCA_964480865.1 uncultured Anaerolineales bacterium
GCAGCCGCGTTGTAAGTGACCGCAGGCTGCAACGCGTCATAGGGCTCGGGTGACACAATCGGTCCGCCAAAGCCGACCCCGTTGGCGAGGGAGTTCAGGGTGACGTAGGCGTCGACGCTGTCCGGCGGGCCGTAGGACGTGTTTTCAAACACAAAGACGTATTCGTCCTCGATCGGGTTGTAGACCCAATTCGGATTGGCGTTTGCGCCAAAGCCCGTGCTGTTGATCTCGTCCCCGACCTTGTTCAGATTGGCGTCAAAGCGCTGCTCGTACAAGCGCGGGTAGGACGGCACGGCCTTGTCCGCCCACATCACCGCGTATTGGTTCCGCGAGGTGAGGAAGACGACTTGCGGCGTGATCTGGCTGTAGGCGCCGGCCTTGAGCGCAACTGAACCGCCCGCCAGCAATCCGTTGGCGCTCACGCGCCGGCCGTAGATGTCCCAGGTGCCGAATTCGACATCGCCCACCCATTGCTGCCAGACCACCAGATATTCGTTCGAGATCGTGTTGCGGGCGACGACGGGATACCTCTCCTTTGCGGTCGAGTTCGCGATAATGAACTCGCTGGTAGCCGGGCCATTGTTGAGCATCAATGAGGCATAGACATCGATGTCGGTCGCGGAGTAATCGTATTCGTATACGGTCAGGACGTCGGCGTTGCTCTCGTTTGCAACGAGGTTGGGCCGGTGACGCGCATGGTCGCCGCCCGAGGCAATTTCGATAGGCCCGCCCAGGTAGCCGCCGTCCTTGCCGAAGAATCCCGCCATGATGTCGGACTTGGTTGCTCCGCCGTCATAGGCATCCTCCCAAACGACGACGTAGTGGTCGACCAGCGGACTGAAAACCAGCGCCGGGTTGATCTGGTCGGCGGCGCGCGCCACGAGCGGGAAGCCGCCTTGGGCTGTGGGCGCCTTTGGCGGCGGCGGAGCAACAACGTCAGTCGCAGCAACCGCGGTTGATGCGCTGCACGCGATGATCACAGCGATAAGGGCAAAAGGTCGCATGGCTACCCCTTGCGCCTGCGAGACCGTCGCGTGTCGGGCATGGCCTCCCAGGCGCCCTGCCGACTTCCTGTCTCCATTGTGGACCCTTTTTCGAGCCGCATTTGAGGCAAGTATTCGCAGTGGCGCCAGCCTTGCGGGTAGACAATTGCGGCGTGCCGATCGAGCCTGGCTGCACCCACGCGTCTGTCTGGCGCGGCCGGTGGATGACCAATGCCCTTGATACGAGCGGCAAAAACACCCGCCCCGCGCTTCGCGCGGGGCGGGTGTTTTTGCCGCTCGGGGTTGCGAGGTTTCTAGATCTCGCCGCGGAACTTCCGGGCGCCCTCGCAGTCGCAGTGCTTGACCTTTTTGCCTGAGTTGCACCACGGGCACACATCGTTGCGGCCGACTTTGACCCCGCCTTTGGCGACCGGCTTGGGCGCGGCCGCGGCCGAACTGCCTCCGGACGCGCGAAGCTGAGAGGGGGCGGGCCGAGTCTGTCCGCCGCCCAAGGGCGCGCTCGCCCGGACCGGCGCGGCTCGCTGCTGGGTGGCGGCCGGAGCCGCTGCCGCGGCAATCTGCACGCTGAAGATGCGCTGGACGACCGTCTCGCGAATCTGATCCAGCAACTCCGCGTAGGTGTTGCTGGCTTCCTGGCGATACGCCACGAGCGGGTCGCGCTGGCCATAGGCCCGCAGGCCGATCCCCTCGCGCAGCTCGTCGAGGTCGGTCAAGTGCCGGATCCAGAACTGATCGACGGTCTGGATCATCAACGAGCGGTCACGATACAGCCGGACGCCGTTCTGGAAGGCCTCGCTCACGGCATCGCGCATCGATTCCGGCAGATCGTTCAGCCCGGTCTTGGCCGCCTCGAGATCGTTGACCACCTTTTCGCCCAGGGTCTTGCGCAGCCAGATGTCCACGCAGCGCAGCAGCATCTCACGCGAGGACTTCATATCGGTGAGCGTGAGGTTGGCCAGTTTGACCTGGGTGTGGATGTTGGCGGCCGTTTCGCGCAGGCCGGCGTCGTAGCGATTCACCGAGATTTCGTCCAATTGGTCGATGATCTCTTCCCGGGTGACTTTGGCCCAGGCTTCCCACTTGAAGTCCTTGGGCAACGGCAGGATCGTGCGGGCCTCGTTGGCCAGGCCCATCAGGTCCCAGTTCTCGGGCAGATCACCCTGGGTGTGCTCGGTCACCATGGCCTTGATCTGCTCTTCGATCATCTGCATGACGTCATCGCGCAGATCGTCCTTCTCGAGGATGGTCCGGCGCTGGTGGTAGATCACCTCGCGCTGTTTGTTGATGACGTCGTCGTACTGAATCACATGCTTGCG
>CAYZRP010000219.1:4644-5849 GCA_964480865.1 uncultured Anaerolineales bacterium
TCGGCGACTTCGGCCTCGGCCTTGGCGAGTTCGGCCTCCCAGACTTCCTTGGGCGCCTGGGTCAGGTCAAGCCCCTGTTTGCGCAACCGGTCGCGGGCGATGCCCTCGGCGTTGCCACCCAGCAGAATGTCGACGCCGCGTCCGGCCATGTTCGTGGCGATGGTCACCGAGCCGTAGCGCCCGGCCTGGGCGATGACGACGGCCTCGCGCTCGTGCTGCTTGGCGTTCAGCACCTCGTGTTTGACGCCCTTGCGCTCGAGCAGCTTGCTCAGCATTTCGCTGGTCTCGATCGCGATGGTGCCGACCAGGACGGGCCGGCCCGACTTGCTGATGCTGATGATCTCGTCGGCGACGGCCTGGAACTTGGCCGGGGTGTTCTTGTAAACCAGATCCGGGTAGTCCAGACGCTTGAAGTATTTCCGTTGTGTCTTCGGCTCGACGTAGGTCGTGATCGGCGTCCCGTCGACAAACTTGTCGGGCTGCGGAATGAGCTTCTTCTGCTGCGCCATGTACTCGATGTTGGTGGGCAGCGGCACGACTTCCAGGTTGTAGATCTTGAAGAACTCTTCCGACTCGGTCATGGCCGTGCCGGTCATGCCGGACAGCTTGTCATACATCCGGAAGAAGTTCTGGAAGGTGATGGTGGCGTAGGTGAAACTCTCGCGCTGGACCTTGACCCCTTCCTTGGCTTCAATGGCCTGGTGCAGGCCCTCGCTGAAGCGCCGGCCGTACATCAGACGCCCGGTGAACTCATCGACGATGATGATTTCCTGCTTGTCGCTGACGACGTAGTCGCGGTCCTTCTCGAAGATCACATGCGCGCGCAGCGCGTTGTCGAGATAGGGGGTCATGTCCGAGTGCTCGGTCGCGTACAGGTTCGAGATGCCCAGCCACTTCTCGATCCGGTTGACGCCTTCCTCAGTCAGGGTGACGTTCTTGGAGCGGGCCTCGACGATGTAGTCGCCATCAGCTTCCTTGAAATCGTTCTTGACGCTCGGGGTGAGGCGGGTGACGAGCTCGGCGAAGCGCTTGTAGAGCGGCGAGGGCTCGTCGGCTGGTCCGGAGATGATGAGTGGGGTGCGGGCCTCGTCGATCAGCAGGTTGTCGACTTCGTCGATGACGGCGAAGTGCAGCAGGGGCTGGCCGGTTTCGTCCACCCGCTGCGAGCACTCGCTCAGCTCCTGGGTCATGTTGTCGCGCAGGTA
>CAYZRP010000220.1:0-5841 GCA_964480865.1 uncultured Anaerolineales bacterium
CGAGTTCTGGGCCGGCCTCTCGTTACGAACGTGCTTGAGCGACGCGGACGCTCAGCCTACAGGCGCAGATAACCCTCCTGCGTTGACTTGTCCTACACACTTCGTGGGCGAAGACGGATGGCCTCTCGGCCCGGCTTCTTCTTACGATGGTGGCGGCGGCAGGGTGCGTTCTCTGGCAGCCGTCGGAAGCCAACGTCTAGCGATGAACACCTCAACATTCCCGGACGCGGTCCTCGATCCCGAGCCTGTCGAGGGGTTGAGTTCCGATCTGCTGATCGTGCAACAGGATCTGGCTGATACGGGCACCAAGCCGGTTACGAGCTGGCGTCTGGCCGAGCACGTCTTCGACATCCAGTCTCGCGGTCGATCGCTGTGGGTGATCGTTCGCGGGCCCGAGGGGATGCGGGTCGCCTTTCGCGCCGGGTATTGCCCCGATGCACCCTTCGCCGACTTTCAATGGCAAGAGCAGAATGACGCTGCCGAGTTATGGCTGACCCGACCGTCAGGTCAGTACCGCGTACGCGTCGAGTTGGTCGACCGCCGCAGCCCAGTCTTACATTGGACCCTTTGGTTCGCGCCTGCTGAGTCGCTCAAGCTGATGGCCTGGCCGCGTGATGTCTACCCAATCGGCGAAGATGGCGATCCAATGGCGTCGCGTGGCGTCATGCACGTATCGCAGAAGGGCCCCCGGTCTGGCCTGTTGTATGCCTCATCGCGCGAGCCGGGGGCGGGGTCGTGGCTCTACTTCCAAAACTTCACCTCATTGAACGACTATTTTGAGGCCACGAAGACTGCGCCGCTGGATTGCGTTGGCGGGCAGTGGCCTGAGCTTGGGTTTGCGTTGCCGATCGCGCCAGGGACGGCATTGCCCGCCAAACAGGAATTGATCCTCTCGGATGCGTATGTCAGCTTCAGCCGGACACTTCCTGAGGATGAAGAACAGGTAGCGCGGCTCTATCTCGACTTGTTGGCACAAGTGTATTTGCGCGTTCCACGGCCGCCGGTCGAGTATCGCCACTGGCCCGACAAGTGTGAGCGCGCCCTTCATCATTTGACGCACTCGCCGCTCTGCACGCGCGAAATCAACGGC
The DNA here is from genome assembly GCA_964480865.1 of uncultured Anaerolineales bacterium. Lineage (GTDB taxonomy): Bacteria > Chloroflexota > Anaerolineae > Anaerolineales > UBA6663 > UBA6663. The sequence goes on from CAYZRP010000220.1 coordinate 1,091, forward strand.
AAGCGCTACGTCAACCCTTACGTCGGGGCGACGGGCAAGCCGCCCGAGAGCATGGTGCAGTTGAGCGTCCTCGTCGCGTTACGCGCTCTGGCAACCTGGCAGGGAGCGTCATCGACGCTGCTTGAGGAGCTGAATGCGAGCCTGGCTTCATTCTACGACCCCGAGCTCGGGACGGTATTGCGCTGGCTGAGGGGCGAGGCGTTCACGGGCGAGCAGGTCGAAGCCTTCTCAAACGCCGAGACGATGGACTCGTGGTACCTCTACCACGTCCTCTCTGATCTCGGCCACCTCGCAAAAGAAGGCGACCCCGTCGCGAAGCGCCTGTTCCTGGAATCGCTCGACTACGCCATCTCTGTCGCGCATCGCTTCGATTATCGCTGGCCCGTCTTCTTTGATCTCAAAACTCTCGAAGTGCGCCGGGCTGAGTCGTCGCCGGGCGCGGGCGGGCAAAACGACGTAGGTGGCCTCTACGCTCGCGTGATGCTGCTGGCCTGGGAGTTGACCAGACGCCGAGCATACCTCGATGAGGCAATCCAGGCCGCACGTCGGATGGATGGTCTCGGCTTCAACCTGGCCTATCAACTGAACAACACAATGCTTGGCGCTCTGGCGATGCTCCAGATCTGGAAGGCGACAGGGGATCGGTCTTATCTTCATAGATCGATCGTGTGTGTCGCGAACCTGTTTGCACATGTCTGGCTCTGGCAATGCCGTTACGGTTACGCCCGGTATTACAACACCTTCTTCGGCATCTTGCCCCTGAAAGACGCTCCCTATCTGGCGCTCTTCGAGGAGTTCGAAGTGCCAAGCGTGATCGATCAATATCTCGCCCTCGGAGGCGATGCCATCCCACGTTCGGCGCGGCTTTTGCTGGCCGACCTGTTGCGGCATTCGTTGGCCCGCGCCTGGCAGTACTACCCGGCTGAACTGCCGCCGGAGATCATCGTGGCCGAGCCGAAAACCGGTCAACTGGCGCGCGGCCTCGAAGTGCCTCTCGAAGACTTCTATGAGGGCTGGCAGAAACCCGGCCTCGTCGGCCAGGAGGTCTATGGAGCCGGTGCGCCGTTCACGTTTGTGGCCCGGCACTATCATCGCATCCCCGGGGCATCTTTCATTCTGTACTGCGACTATCCGCTGACGGATCTCGCTGTTCGGCGTAAGGCCAGGTCGACCACGATCACGTTTCGGCTGGGCGGAGACGCGCGTCTGTCTTGCCGCATTCGTCTTGTGCCTGTCGGCGATCGTCGGCTCGCGCAAGCAGAGACGCAATTGCTCGTGCGAGGCCGGAAGACGCCGTTCGCGAGCACGCCAACGATGGAGGGCCACCTGGAATTCGAGCCGAATGGGGCCGGTGACTTCACCCTGACGTGGACGCCCAACAACAGTCGGTCGAACAACGGTGGACCATCGTCGCGCATGCAACGGCGTCGACCGAACGCACGATCGGCCCGACGGAAGTCGTAACGAATGACTGGCGGTGTCGCATTCATCGCACCGGCACTCCACAAGGAGCATCTATGAAGCGTAAGCCTTCACCCGGGGTTCAAAAAGCTGACAGTTCGGCTGAGCAGATCATGGGCAAGAATATCCTGATCAGCGGCGGGTCGACCGGCATCGGCCGCGCGACCGCCGTGTTGCTGGCTTCGCAAGGCGCAAACGTGGTCTTCTTCGGCAGGGATGAGCAGCACGTCAAAGATGCGCTGGCGGACGTCGAGAAGGCCGGTGGTCAGGCCTTCAGCGTTGTTGCCGATCAGGCCAAACGTGAGGACATCGAGCGTGTGTTCAAAGAGGTCGACGACAAACTCGGCGGCCTCGATGTCCTGATCAACAACGCAGCCATCGGCTCCGATGGCTTTGTCGAAGAAGGCGACTATGACGCCTGGAAGTACGTGATTGACGACAACCTGATGGGCTACATCGGCTGCGCCCGGCTGGCTATCGATCGGATGCGCCAGAACGGCGGCGGTCACATCATCAACATCGGCTCAGTGAATGCCGACATCCGCCAGCCCGACAGCCCCGTCTACAACGCCACAAAAGCCGCCATTCAAGCCTTCTCTGAATCGCTACGCAAAGCGGTGCGCGAACACGACATCCGCGTATCGCTGATCGAACCTGGCACGGTCGGCACCGACATGAGCGAGAAACCAGCCGAAGAGCAACCTGCCGCGCAAGCCAGGATGACGATGCTCACCGCCGAAGACATCGCAGCCTGCGTGCACTACTGCCTGACCCAGCCGAAGCGCACAGTCGTGGCTGAGGTGCGCATTCAGCCTCACAACCAGACGGAGTGATCGGTTCGTTTGTCGCGGATTTCGCGGAACGGGATTGCCCAGCCTCTCGGCGCATTCACATCTTCCGTGCAATCCGGGGCGTTACGTTGGATCACACTGCGACATGAGCGAACGAGGTTGTCGTGGACCCAAATGATCTCCTGCTGACGGCGCTGCGCGCCACGCTTGTCTACTTCTGCCTGCTGGTGGTGGTGCGTGTGTTGGGCAAACGCTCGATTGGCGCGCTCAGTGCGTTCGATCTGCTCGTGGCACTGATGCTCGGCGAGGTGGTGGACGAGATCGTCTACGGCGACGTCACACTCCTGAAGGGATTCGTCGTCATCGCCGTGGTCTCGCTCTGGCACTTCGTCAACGAATGGACAAGCTACAAGAGCAAGACGATTGCACGTCTGACCGAGTCCGCGCCGACACTGTTGGTCAAAGACGGCGTGATCGATCACCAGGCCCTGGCCAGCGAGCGGCTCAGTGAGGATGAGCTTCATTCGCAGCTCAGGCTGGTGAACATCGACAACGTGCGGGACGTCGAACGCGCCTATCTCGAGCCGAGTGGGCACGTCAGCGTCATCCGCACTCAAGCCGCACAGCCGCTGCAAAAGAAGGATCTGGTGGCTGCTGCGCGCAAGCCAGGATGAGTCATGGACAGACTGCTCAGCCTCGCTCTGCGCGCGTCCATTATGTACGTCGCATCGCTGGTCCTGGTGCGGCTCACCGGCAAACGCAGCCTGGGCAAGCTCTCTGCGCTCGACTTCGTGGCCGTGACGATCCTGGGCGACTTCTTTGACGACGTCTTCTGGGCGGAGGTGCCCCTGGCGCAGGCGCTGACGGCCTTTGGCACTGTGATTGCGCTCCACATGCTTGTTGCCTACGGCGAATGGCGCATCCCCTGGATCGCGCGGCTTGTCTCGTCGACACCGACCGTCGTCATTCGTCAGGCAACGTGGAACCCTGATGGGCTGGCCGGCGAGCGCACGCCCCAGGAGGAGGTGTTGAGTGAGCTCCGCCGTGAGGAGGTGGGTCGCCTCGATGAGATCGAAGCGGCGCAGTGGGAGCCGAGCGGCCAGATCAGCGTGCAATTGACGCCGTCGGCGCGTCCGGCCGAGAAGCGCGACATCGCAGGTTGGGGAGTCGACAATCGTGCGTGACTGGCTGGCCCTCCGCGGCCTCCTGGCCATTGTTGTTCTCGGAGCGCTGTCCCTGTCCCTCATCGCCGGCATGATCGCCATGGGTGGCAATGATGTCGTCGTCCCGCCGCCCGAGCAGCCGGCGATCGACTTCGTGCAGGCGCTCAAGGCTCACCGCTTCGAAGGCGCGCGCCTCGAGTTGAGCGAACGCGAACGCGACAGGATCCGCACCGAACAACTGCGCACCTACGTGGACCAACTCGCACACCGTGGATTGACGATCGTGAGCATCGCCGGAAGTGAACAGTCGCGCACTGGCAATGAGGCCGTCGTCGACGTCGACATTGACTTTGCGTCGACCACCAAGACGGTCACGCTTCTGATGCGGCGCGAGCATGGAGAATGGCGAATCGACTCGATCGATCCGCTTCTGGCGCTGGCGGATGCGCCCTGATGACGTTCAATGAGCCGCGGAGGTCGCGAAAGTAGTCAGCAGTTCACGCGGAAGGAACAGGGACAGCCATCCGTGACTTCCGCGGCCAGAAACCAACCGTGTACACCCGGTCTTTTGACACCTGGCGCGATTTCCGCGACTACATCGACAGCGAACGCCCGGACTGCCCCGTGTACTGGCGCGGGCAACGGGATCCACGTTGGCCGCTGGCATCGTCGTTCGAACGCGTCCTGCTGTCGATGGATGGCGGCTCCGAGTCGGGCGCCAGTCAGATCTATCCCTATGACGGGCGCTACAAAAAGGGAGGCCGGCCGACGTGGGAGGCGGGGTTCTATCAGGAAACCCGCGATCGTTACCTGGAGATCTTCAAACGTTCGGCCAGCGGGCTGCGCGGAGCCAATCCGAAGGAACTGACCCTGGATGAGTGGTGGGCGCTCGGCCGTCACTATGGCCTGATCACGCCGCTGCTCGATTGGAGCGAAAAGCCCTACGTGACGGCCTTCTTCTCGCTGATGGATCTCTTCAACCTGGCCGGCGCTGTGTTGGCGAGCGACGTCGCGTTGGATGCCCGTTCGGTCGACGACCTGCCCGGCCAGACCGCCACGATCTATCGACTCTGCCACACCGAGCGGCTCGAGGGCGACGGCCTGCGCGTGTTGCGGCCCGAGCTCGATGAACTCGGACGGCTGCACCACCAACGCGGCCTGTTTACGTGGCTCGATTCGGAGACCTATTTTGAGTTGCAGGGCTTTGTCGACGACACCGGGCGTGGCGATCTGTTGACTCAAATCACGCTCTCGGCCGACGTGTTGCCTGATGGCCTGCGCGATCTCGACGCCCACGGCATCGACTACCGCATGCTCATGCCCGACCTCAGCGGTG
>CAYZRP010000221.1:0-5773 GCA_964480865.1 uncultured Anaerolineales bacterium
ACCAGGCTGATCGCTTCCTGGTCAGCGGCCGCGGCGAACTGCATCTGGCAGTGTTGATCGAGACCATGCGCCGCGAGGGCTACGAGCTCGAGGTGTCACGGCCCGAGGTCATCATGATGAAGGGCCCGAACGGCGACATGCTCGAGCCGTTTGAGGAGTGCCACATCGAAGTGGCCGAGTCCCACATGGGCACCGTCATCGAGATGCTCGGCCGACGCCGCGCGTTGATGACGAACATGCACCAGGGCGGTGACGGCTCGGTCTATCTGACCTACCTCGCCCCGACCCGCGGCCTGCTCGGCTTCCGCTATCAGTTCCTGACGGCCACGCAGGGCACCGGCCAGATGCACTCGCTCTTCCACGGCTACCAGCCCTACGCCGGCACGTTCGAGCAGCGCGAGCTCGGCAGCGTGGTCAACATCGAGGCTGGCACAGCCACGGCCTACGCGATCCGCAACGCCGAGGACCGGGCGATGTTGTTCATCGAGCCGGGCACCGAGGTCTATGAAGGCATGGTCGTCGGCCAGCACGTCCGGCCGGAGGACCTGCTCTACAACATCACGCGCAAGAAGCAGTTGACCAACGTCCGCGCGGCGCGCGCCGAAGTGCTCGAAGCCCTCACGCCTCCCCGGCGCATGAGCCTCGACGAATGCATCGAATACCTGGGCGACGATGAACTGCTCGAGGTCACGCCCGAGAGCCTGCGCATCCGCAAGCGCATCCTCAAGGCCGAGGAACGCGCCAAGCTGCAGAAGCGAGCTGAAAAAGAGCTCGAAAACCAGGGATAGGCGTGTAGCAGCGACCCTTGTGGTCGCCCTCAGGCGTCAGAACACGCAAGGCCGCGACACATGTCGCGGCCTTGTTTATTCGTGTGGGGGTTGGCCCGTCAGGCCACAGGGGCCTCGCTGACGCCTGACGCCTGAGGCCTGACGCCTTCACAAAACGCACAGCCTCGCCGCTCCGCCTCGACGATCGCCTGATCGGATGACCAGAAAAAGTTCTCGCGGCCGATGGTGTCCATCAGGCCGGCGCGGTCCATCATGCGTTGGACGCTGTCGTGCACGCCCGCGAACATGAGGGACCCGCCGCGATGGGCGAGCCGCTCGTGCAGGCGCTCGATGGCTTCGAGCCCGGCTGTGTCGATCAGCGGCACGCCACGCATCGACAGGATCAGGGCGTGCGTCTGGTCGAGCTTAGCAAAAGCTTCGTTGAAGTTGCCGGTCGCGGCGAAGAACACCGGCCCTGTGACAAAGGCCACGCGCACGTGCCGACAATGGCCACTCGTCTCGATCCCGCGCGCGCGAAGCTTCTCGGGGTCGATCTCCTGTACGTCGATGTCGATGTTCGCGATCTGGCTCAGGAAGACGGCGCCGGCGACGAACGTGCCGATCAGGATCGCCTGGGTCAGGTCGAGCGCGACAGTGGCCAGCATCGTGATCAGGAAGGCGCCGATGGCGGTCTTGAAGCGCTTGCCAAAGATGAACCGGATCGACTCCCATTCGTTCATGCGCCAGGCCGTCACCATCAGCACGCCGGCCAGGGCCGAGAGCGGGATGCGCGCCATCACGCCCGAGAGCAGGAACATCGAGGCCAGCAGGCCGAGCGCATGGATGATGCTCACCAGCCGGGTCTGGCCTCCAGATTTGATGCCCACGCTCGAGCGCGCGATCGCGGCCGTCGCCGGGACGCCGCCGAAGAACGGGATGAGCAGGTTCCCGACGCCCTGCGCCACAAGCTCCTGGTTAGCCTGCAGGCGCACGCCCGTCATATTCGACGCCACGGCGCCGCACAGGAGCGACTCGACGGCGCCGAGTGCCGCGATCGTCAGCGCCGGTGTGACGAACTCACTCAGCCGATCCCACGGCAGGGCAAACGGATTCAGGCGGTCGGCCAGCAACAGCGTCTGCGGGATCTCGCCGATCTGCGGCACGGGCCAGGCGAGCAGCGCGTTGAGCGCCGTCGCCAGGATGATGCCCAGCAGCGAAGCCGGGAAGCGCGCGTTCCACTTCGCGGGCCAGAACAGCATGGTGGCGATCACAAGGCCGCCGAGCACGATCGTGTGCCAGTCGGGCACATAGCCGCCATTGAAATAACCGAACAGCTTGAACAGCGCCGACTCGGAGCCCGGGGTCTTGACGCCGAGCAGGTTGTCGATCTGGCCGATAAAGATGATGAGGGCGATGCCTGAGGTGAAGCCCGTGATAACGGGGGCCGGGATGAAGGCGATGAAGCGTCCGAGGCGCAGCAGACCGATGATCAAGAGCAAAACGCCTGAGAGCAGGCCGGCGATCCAGATGCCCTCAAGCCCGTAGCGCTCGACCAGGACGATCAGGACCGCGCTCATGGCGCCAGTCGGGCCGCTGATCATGTAGGGCGCCCCCGACAGGGCGCCGATGACCAGGCCCGAGAGCACGGCCGTCACAAGGCCTGCGCCCGCCGTCGCGCCCGAGGCGACGCCGAAGGCCAGCGCCAGCGGCAGCGCCACAGCGGCGACTGTCAGGCCGGCGAGCAGATCTTGTTGGAATCTCGGGGCATTGTATCCGCGGAACTCGTCTCGATACAGTTGACTCAAACGACGTCGTGGCATTTCCGATCAGTTCTCACTTCTGAAACGAACGCATGATATGTGAGGAGAATGCGACGGGGTCCGGGGACCCATCCCCCCTAAGTCGGTCGGTTTCAGGAGCGAAGTATACGCCCGCCGGGGATGCAGGTCGCGTTAATCTTCAGGCGTTATACTGGAGACATCGTTTCAGAGGAGGTCGCCATGACGGAACAAAGCGAACCCACCCGCCGCAAGTGGATGTCTGATGAAACCCGCGAGCATCTCAAGGCGGCAGCCGAGGCCAATCGGAAGGCATTCGACAGCCTCATGCCGCCAGGCTATCGCGAGAACCGCCGCGAAGCCCGCCGCCAGATGCTTCTGGCCGCGCGGTCACTGGTCGACCGGGCGCTGAAGCGGATGGAAGAGCGTTAAGCGAGGAGCGAAGGGCGAGGAGCGAGGCGCGTGTTGCTCAATGCGCCTCGCCCTTCGCTCCTCTACTTCCGCGCTACCCCGAACGCCCATACGCCCACGGCCAGCACCCAGCCGGCAATGCCGAGAGCGGGTTGGGCATTGAGATAGAGCACGGTTCCGACCCCTAAGAGTGCGACAGCCACAAGGCTGTTCGCCAGCCGCCCGAGCGCGGCCGGCATGGCCTGCTGCGCCGCGCGTTGCTCCGCCCCGTATTTGACAGTCACCGCCAGATCGCCGCGCTCGAACTTCCCGAGCACATTGTCAACGCGCGCCGGCAGAGCGGCAAGCTTGCGCAACTGGTCGAGGATCTCGTTGACCCAAAACTCGAGGTTGCGGCCCTGCGTTTCTTCGGCCAGCAACTTCTCGGCGAAGGGCGTGATCTCGACAAAGAGATTGAAATTCGGATCGAGCCCCGTGCACATGCCCGAAAGGATCGCGACCGTGCGACCCAGATAGATCAGGTTCTCGGGCACCTGGAAAGGCAGTTCGAAGAGCAGATCGCGGAACTGGCTCATGAACTCACGCACTTCGCGACGATCGACGGCGCGCAACTCGCTCATGCTGCGGCCCCAGTAACGATCGAAGACGGCCTGCTGCGCCTGGGCGATCCGTTCGAGGTCCGCGCCGGGTCGCAAGGCGTCGACGGTCTGGAAGCTGCGGATCAGGCGGGCCGGGTCGCGCGTGCCGACGGCGATGACGGCCTCGCGGATCGCCTGGCGGATCGTGGTCGTCACCTCGCCGACCATACCGAAGTCGATGAACACCAGGCGCCACTCGTGCTCGGCGTCAGCCGGCTGCACGAAGAGGTTGCCGGGGTGCGGGTCGGCGTGGAAGAAACGGAATTCGAAGATCTGCGTGAGATAGGTCTTGAACAGACGCAGGGCAACGTCAGAGCGCTGGATCCCGAGGGCCGTGATCTCGTCGTAGTCCGTGATCTTGATGAAGCCAACGTCCTCGAGCACGAGGACGCGCGAGGTGCCGAGTTCGGGATACACACGCGGGATCCGCACGCCCGGATCGTCGGCGAACAACTCGCCAAAGCGCACGCCGTTAGCGGCCTCCCTCACGTAATCCAATTCCTGACGCAACACGACAGCGAACTCTCGCAACAACGCCGGGACGTCGGCGCGCTTGGCGATCGGCTCGTAACGATTGAGCCACAGCGCTACCGTAGAGAGCGCCGTCAGATCCACGTCGACGATGGCTTCGATGCCGGGCCGCTGGACTTTGACGACGACGGCCCGCTCGTCACTCAGGCGCGCTCGATAGGTCTGCCCGAGCGAGGCAGCGGCCAGAGGCTCTTCATCGAAATGGGTGAACCGTTCGCGCCACTCGGGGCCCAGTTCCGACACGATCACGGCGCGCACGCCATCGAACGGCGCAGCGGGCACTTCGTCCTGCAAATCCGAAAGCTCGACCGTGATGTACTCGGGCAACACATCCACGCGCGAACTGAGGAACTGGCCGACCTTGATCAATACGCCGCCCAGCTCGACGGCCAGGCGACGATATGCTCGCGCGAAACCCAGGTAACGAGCCGGCTGCGAGCGTAAGCCAATGAACTCGAGGCCAATGCGACGCAGGAAGATGTCCCAAAAGACGATATTGAGAGTCAGTCCGGCGAAGAAGAGGATGATGCGGCGGTAGCGGGCGTTGCGTAGGAACACGCCCTGATTCTACAGCGCCTGGATGCATGGCCACGAATGGCGGGGCAATCGCGTCTTATTCGGCTCAGTGGGAGAATTTGCCGCCAGTTACACGAATTGAAACGAATGGGCACGAAGGGGGTCTTCGACAACAAGACGCGATGGCCTGCTGCGTATTGCATGAACGGTTGGTTGTTGTCATCCGATGTTGTGCAAGTTTGTGTTTCGCGTCACTGGCGGCCGCATTCAGCTCTGATCACAACGGCGCGCCATCTCGTACAATAACGCCATGATCCAGTTGCAGCGTGTCGCGGTACCGGCCGATCTAGAGGACAGGCCTGCCGATGCATACCCGTGGTCGGTGCCGTTCGTGCGCGACCGTTCCACGATCGCGTTGACGACGCCGGTCACCTTCCTGGTGGGCGAGAACGGCTCGGGCAAGTCGACGTGGATGGAGTCGGTGGCCTACGCCGCCAACATGATCGTGGCCGGCAGCGACGACGTCTCCACCGATCGCACGCTCGCGCATGTGCGCGGCCTTGGCAACGAGATCCGCCTGACCTGGGGCAAGCGCAATCGCAAGGGCTTTTTCCTGCGCGCCGAGGATTACTTCGGCTTTGTCCGTCGGCTCGCGACATTGCGGGCTTCGCTGCAGAAGGACCTCGACGAGACCGAGGCCGAGTTCAAGGACAAGGGCGACTACGCTCGCTCGCTGGCGACCGGCCCCCAGCGTGGCCAACTCCGCGCCACCGTCGAGCGTTACGGCGGCGACCTGGATGCGAAATCCCATGGCGAAAGCTTCCTGACCTTCTTCAACGCGCGCTTCATCCCGGGCGGCCTGTATCTGCTCGACGAACCTGAGGCGGCGCTCTCGCCGATTCGCCAACTCAGCCTGCTGCGCCTGATCCGCGAGAAGGTCGCCCAGGACGCTCAGTTCATCATCGCCACCCACTCGCCGATCCTGTTGGCCCTCCCCGAGGCCACGATCTTCAACTTCGACGCCTCGCCTCCCGCCCCGATCGCCTGGGACGAGACCGAGCACGTCCGCGTCACGCGCGACTTTCTGGCCCGGCCACAGCTGTTTTTGAAACACCTGTGAGGCGTGGAGCGT
>CAYZRP010000222.1:0-5758 GCA_964480865.1 uncultured Anaerolineales bacterium
ATGCAGCGCATCGTCGGGCAGTTCAAGCTCGATTGAGGCGAGAGGGCGAGGAGCGTCTCGCTCCTCGCCCTTCGCTCTTCGCCCCACGCGCCTCGCTCCTCGGTCGGCCATTACAATGGTCGGACGCGCCCACACGGGCCGCATTCCACTCGAGGAGATTGATCCATGTCTTCCACACCAGGAGCCGTCGGCCTGTCGGCCGAGCGGCTGGCACGACTCGACGCGCTGTTCAACGGCTACATCGAGCGCGACGAAATCGCCGGCGCAATCGCGCGGGTCAGCCGGCGCGGACAGGTGGCGTACGCCCGCACGATGGGCTGGCTCGATCGTGAAGCCCGCATCCCCATGCGTGACGACGCGATCTTCCAGATCATGTCGATGACCAAGCCCGTGACGGCCGTCGCGCTGATGACGTTGTACGACGAAGGCGCCTTCCACCTCAACACCCCGATCGCGAGCTTCCTGCCGGAGTTCCGCGACACCAAAGTCTTCGCGCGCGAAACGGCCGACGGGATCGAGGTCGAGGACCTCAAGCAGCCCCTCACCTTCCGGCACCTGTTCACCCACACCGCCGGGCTCAGCTACGGCTGGAACGACCAGGATCCCGTTGATCGCGCCTATCAGGCCGAGACGCGTCGCAAAGAGGAGACAGGCGAGGCATTCACCAACCAGACTTTGTGCGAGGGCCTTGCGCGCTTGCCCCTTGCGTTCCAACCAGGCACGCACTGGCGCTACAGCCTCGCCATCGACGTGCTCGGCCGGTTGATCGAAGTCATCTCGGGCAAACCTCTCGATGTGTTCTTCGAGGACAGGATCTTCAAACCGCTGGACATGGTCGACACAGGTTTCTTTGTGCCGCCATCGAAGATGGACCGGGTGGCGACTGTCTACGGACACCCTGAACCCGGCAAGGGCCTGCTGCGCATGGACAAACTCAAGCCGCATCAATCGTCACCCTCCTGGCTCTCGGGCGGCGGCGGCCTTGTCTCGACCATGGACGACTACGCGCGCTTCGCGCAGATGCTCGTCAACGGCGGCGCTCTCGACGGCACGCGCATCCTCAGCCCGCGCACGGTCGCGCTGTTCAGCCAGAACCACGCGCCAGCGGCCGCCCTGCCCTACGGCTTCGTCGACAACGACCTGTATCATGCCGGTTACGGCTATAGCCTGGGCACGCGTGTGCTCATGGACGTGTCGGCTTCCGGCCTATCAGGCTCGGTCGGCGAGTTCGGTTGGGACGGCGCCTTCGCCACGTATTTCTGGGTCGATCCGACCGAGTCGTTGACGGGCGTGCTGATGCTGCAGCACACACCTAATGCCCAGTATCCCCTTCACCAGCAATTCAAACAGCTGACGTACCAGGCGCTTGAGGCCTGATCGCATCCGTCAGCGTTGCCAAGCCGAAAAGGTGGATCAGGTCAACCACTCGACCTGATCCACCTTTTCGTTTGCCGGACTCGCCCTCACCGTTCGGGCAGGATTGCCGACGCGGCCCGGCCGCAGGTATCCTGGAGCATCGACGTCGATGGAGAGGAACTTCCCATGGCCGATCAGGCATTCGCACAACTCGACCACTATCGCTTGCTCGGCCGCAGCGGCCTGCGGGTCTCGCCGCTGACCCTGGGCACCATGACCTTTGGCGAGAACTGGGGCTGGGGCGCATCCGCCGACGTGTGTCGACAACAGGTCGATGCCTACGCCGAGCGCGGCGGTAACTTCATCGACACGGCCATCAACTACACGAACGGTCAGAGCGAAGCCATCGTTGGAGACGTTCTCGCGGGACGCCGCGACGCGTTTGTGCTGGCGACCAAGTACACGCTCAACACGCAACCCCGTGATCCCAACGCGGGCGGCAATCACCGGCTCAACCTGATCCGCTCGGTCGAGACAAGCCTCAAGCGCCTGCGAACGGATCGCATCGATTTGCTTTACGTCCACATCTGGGAGTTCCGGACGCCGGTGCAGGAGGTCATGCGTGCGCTCGACGATCTGGTGAGGGCCGGCAAGGTCGTCTACGTCGGCATCTCAGACACGCCGGCCTGGAAGATCGCGCAGGCCAACACGCTGGCGGAATTGCGCGGCTGGTCGCCGTTCATCGCCCTGCAGGCGGAATACAGCCTGATCGAACGCGACGTCGAACGCGATCTCGCGCCGATGGCGCGCGACCTCGGCCTGGGCCTGATCCCGTGGGGCGCGCTCAACGGCGGTGTGTTAGCCGGCAAGTACAACCCGATCTCCGAGACAAACGCCACGGAGGCCAAACGCGGTCGAGGCGAAGGACTCGATAACCGCAAGCGTGCCATCTCTGTAGCCGTGCAGGAGATCGCGCGCGACATCGGGCGGACGCCGTCGCAGGTAGCGATCAACTGGCTCGCTCAGCAACCGGCCGTCACGAGCGTGCTCCTGGGCGCGCGCAAGCTCGAGCAACTGACCGACACGCTCGACAGCCTCGCGTTCACGCTCGATGCCGGGCACCGCGACCGGCTCGAGGCCGTCAGCCAGATCGCGTACGGCTTTCCACATGACATGATCGCGTCGCCCGACGTCGGGCCGTTGATCGACGGACAAACCGTGATCGAAAAGCCATTCCGTCCGCATTGACCCACCGGTCGGAGAGACAGCTGCGTCATCGAGCCCTGGGCGTGCTCTCGATCAGGCGCGAAGCAGATCATCAGATTCGCGCTCGGTCGGGCCAGATCAGACCGCTCCGGCCGAGGAGTGGTGGCCGACTCTCTCGCCCGTCTATGCTCCGGCGCGCATGTGCGTGAATCTGCCGGCCCGGTGCGTTCTTCTGATATGACGACCGTGTTGGTCCGGATACCTGCCCGGTGGAGAGCGCCTATGCTGCAGATCGCACAGCTGACCCTGCTCGCTTTGGCCATGGTCGCAGTGGCCGTCGCCGACGTGTTCCTCAAGCGAGCGGCTTCAGCCGGCGACCTCCACGCCACGCTGACCAGCCCCTGGATGATTGGCGCTGTACTCCTGTATCTTTTCCAGATCGTGGTGTTCACTTTCGCGTTCCTGGCCGGATGGAAGCTCAGCCTGATCGGCTCACTGCAGATCGCGCTCTACGCGTGCGTTGTGGTTGGAGCGGGCCTGTTCCTGTTCCGCGAGACACTTTCAGTCCGCCAGATGATCGGCCTCGGCCTGGCCGTGGGCGGCGTCGTGCTGGTATCGAGTCACTGACACAGCCTCTCGGCCCTTTGCCTCAGCCACCGGATCGCGCCCGGCGACACGATCGACGAGCCAGAACACCAGCGGGTTGAGCGTGATCGATATCAGGGCGCCAGCCAGGATCAGGTTCTGGCCTTCTTCGGGGAGCAAGCCCAATCCCACACCCAGCTCCGCCAGGATAAACGAGAACTCGCCGATCTGGGCCAGTGCGGCCGAGATCGTCAAGGCGGTGCCGGTCGGGCGTCCGAGCAGGCGCACGAGGCCAAACGCCGCCAACGATTTGCCGATCAGGATGATGGCCAGGACGCCAACGACTGACAGCGGCTCGCGGATCAGGATCTCGGGGTCGAACAACATGCCGACCGCCACGAAGAACAACGCCGCGAACGCGTCCTGTAGCGGTTGAGCCTCAACGGCCGCGCGGTGGCTCAAGTCCGACTCGTTGATCACGACCCCGGCGAAGAACGCGCCGAGTGCGAACGACACGCCGAACAACTCAGCCGAGCCAAACGCCACCCCCATCGCCAGTGCGACGACAGCCAGCGTAAAGAGCTCGCGCGAGCCTGTTGCCTCAACGCGCTTCAGCAGCCAGGGGAAGATGCGGGCGCCCACGATCAACATCAGAGCCACGAACAGCGCAACCTTGCCCAGCGTCCAACCGAGCGCCGTCAGGATTTCGCCCGTCGAGAGCGTTGCGCCGCTGACGCCAATGGCGGGAGCCAGCGCAGGCAGGAGCACGAGCGCCACGACCATCACAAGATCCTCGACGATCAACCAGCCGACGGTGATGCGCCCCTCCGACGTGTTGACGGAGTTGCGGGCTTCTAACGCGCGGAGCAACACGACAGTGCTGGCCACCGACAACGCCAGGCCGAAGACAAGTCCGGCGCCGAACGACCAGCCCCAGAGGCTGGAGAGCAGGATCCCGAGGACCGTGGCGGCCGTGATCTGAATCAGTGCGCCGGGCACTGCGACACTTCGGACCGAAAGCAGGTCGCGCACCGAAAAGTGCATGCCCACGCCAAACATCAGGAGGATGACGCCGATCTCAGCAAGTTGGGGAGCGAGGTGAGTGTCGGCGACGAAGCCGGGCGTGAAAGGCCCGACCGCCACGCCGGCCAACAGATAACCCACAAGTGGGGGGAGCTTCAGTCGCGTCGCGACGAAGCCGAAGATAAACGCGAGGCCCAGGCCGACGGCGACTGTGGAGATGAGGCTGTAATCGTGCACGCTAGCCCCCTCCCCCGGTGAAGAAGTCCTCATCGCCGACCGGCAGGTACGGCCGCGCCGCCTCCGGGTCGATGTCGACGCCCAACCCCGGCCGATCCCAGACGTCGATGTAGCTGTCCCTGACGATGGGGTTCGGAAGATCAACGACGATCTTCGACCACCATTCGGTGGAGCCGGTCGGGTATTCGAACGCGATGTAGTTCTCGGGCAGGGTCGCGCAAACCTGCACCAGTGCGGCCAGGCCGATCAGGCCGTTGCCGGTGCCGTGCGGCGCGATGAGGATGCCATGCAGATCCGCGTACTCGGCCACCCACTTGAGTTCGGCCAGACCACCGACGTCGCACGGATCAGGGCCAATGATGTTGACAGCTTGCATCTCGATCAGGTCCTTGTAGTTATGGCGAAGGTAGATCTGTTCGCCGGTATGGATTGGCGTGGTCGAGCGCGTCGTCAGATCGCGATAGAGCTGCGGGTTGACGTAGGGCGTGTAATCGCCCGTAAGCAGATCCTCGAGCCACATCACGTTGTAGGGCGCCACGGCTTCTGCGAGCCGGATCGCATCGGGCAGAGTCCAACCCGGGCCGCAGTCGAGCGCCAGCCCGATGGTGTCGCCCATCACAGCCTTCATCGCGGCCACGCAGTCGACCACATGCTTGAGGCCGCGCTCCGTCAGCAGGCCACGATTGGCATGCCAGCGGATCGGTTTGGCGTCGCCATAGAAGAAGTCGGGCACGCGATCGGCCATGTGGCTGTGAAAGGCGATGCCCTGCTTGATGATCGAGAAGCCTTCAGGCGACGCCATCATCTGCCGCATGTTCTCGGCATAGGATTCCGGCGATTGGTCGGCCAGCTGGAAGCGCACGGCGCCGTTGTAGACGCGCACTCTGTCGCGCACTTTGCCGCCGAGCAGTCGGTAGATCGGCAGCCCGGCCGCCTTTCCGGCGATGTCCCACAGGGCGATCTCGATCGCGCTGACCGCCGCGCCCCACGGCTTGAAGCTCCCCAGACGCCGGATCTTGAGCATGACGCGCTCGACGTTCACGGGATCTTCTCCAAGGAGAATATCGCGATAAAAGAGAACGTGTGGCTTCAGGTACGGTTTATATGTCTCGATCGGCCCCAGGCCATGAAGGCCCTCATCGGTCGTGATCCGCAAAATCGGCGTACCACCGAGCACCGTGCACTTGAGATCTGTGATTTTCATCGTCAACGCTCCTGTGAGAGTGCGCGCATTGTGCCATGAATTCATGAGGGTCCACTTAAATGTCAGTTCGGATGCAGGGCAATCGCGTTAGGAATGCCTGATCTGATTCTTCCGAGAAAACGAGGGGTGGCATGGGCCGGGGCAAAG
>CAYZRP010000223.1:0-5666 GCA_964480865.1 uncultured Anaerolineales bacterium
GCGCTCATTACAGAGGGCATTGAGCAAAGGTGGCTGGGCGCTCTGGATGACACGCGGCGCGCGAGGGCTGGGCGCTCTGGATGACACGCGGCGCGCGAGGGCTGGGCGCTCTGGATGACACGCGGCGCGCGAGGGTGGGCAGGCGCTCTGGGTGACACGCGACGCGAGGGTGGGCTGGGCGCTCTGGATGACACGCGGCGCGCGAGGGCTGGGCGCTCTGGATGACACGCGGTGCGCGGGCTGAGTTGCGGTTGGCTGTAGCTTCTCTACCCGAGCCTTACGGATCTGCTCTGCGGAACAACGACGAAGGACGAATGTCGATGGTTGAACGGCCAACCTACCTTCGTCATTCGTCCCTCGTCTTTCGTCGTTCGCCAGCGCCTCGGGCGCGTTGTCGCACTTACGCTCCCGCGTTCCCCGTACCGGCGCTCCCCGCCTCGGGCCTGGTCATGCTCTGGCGGATCTGCTCGCGCAACGCCTCGGCCTCGGGTGAGCGAGCCGCTGCCTGGCCTTGAAGGCTGACGCCCAGCTTGTCGGAGAGCAGCAGTGTCAGCAGCCCTTCCATGATGCTGCCGGTTCCGCCGCCGCCCGAGCCGTTCTGGTTGCCGCCGCCCACGACCACACGAGGCACCACGTCTACACGCGACTGCTGGATGGCATCCGCGAAGCGGCTCATGACGGTCTGCGTGACCTGGAACTGTGGGCCGCCGTAAGCGCGCACCTGTTCCTCTGTCGCGAGGGCCTGAGCGATACCGATGCGCGCGACCTTCTCGGCCTCGGCCTCGGCAAGCGCCCGGATCTGCGCGGCCTGTTGCAGCGCGCGCTGATATTCGGCCTTGCCCTGGTTGCTTTGCACCGTGATGCTCAGTTCAGACTCTGTGATGCCACGCTGCTGTTGGGCGCGGGCCTCGGCCTCGCGCAACTCGCGTTCTTTCGTCGCGGCCGTTTGCTGTCGCGAGTAGGTTTCGATCTGCTCGACAGCGATCTGACGCTGGCGGAGCTGCGCCAGGATCGTCTCGATGGCTTTGTCGCCGCCTGTCGACGATGGCGTGCCGATCAGCACTTCTTCGAGCTGCAGGTTGTAGTGCAGGAACTTCTCGCGCATCTCCTGGCCGGCCTGTGCCTGGATCTGGCTGCGCTCCTGAAGCAATTGGATCAACGTGCGCGTCTGCCCGACGTTCTTGAAGTAAGCCGAGACCATCGGGTCGAGCGTCTGCTCGACCAGGCGCTTGACGTCACCAAAGCGTTGGATAACGAGCGGGGCCTTCTGATAGTCGATGTGGATCACGACCGATAGTGGCAGCGACGGCTCGAAGGCGTCCTTGGTGATCAGCGAGACCTCCGAGAGGTTCTCGTCGAGGCGGTGCGCGCCGACATCGCTGCGGATCCACTTCAGGATGATGTTGGTCGTTGGGACGGGCAACACCTTGCCGGCATACGTGTTGAACGCGTACTTGCCGGGCAGCAACGGCTCGCTCCAGACACCGCGCCGGCCACGTTCGACCAATTCGCCGTGGCGGTATTCCGAGCCCGATTGGTCAGCGCCTGCCGTGCCTGTGTACGAAACGACCACACCAACCATGCCCACGTCGATGATCGTCTTGGGGATCATCTCCACTGTCGCGAACAAACGGTTGATATAGTAGGTGCCTTCGACAAGCACCTGCAATTGGCGGCCGCGGTAGCCGTTGGCCGCCAGGAAGTGGTCGGGGTTCTGAAAGTTGTTGTGGAAGGTGTTGGCGTCCGACGGATTCTCGCCGACGATCGGGGCGATGATTTCGCCTTGCGGAAGCGACGGCCCATCGTGGACGGTCACGATGCCGACCAGGTCGTCGGTGTCCTTGATCACCACGGGCCGGAAGCCCTTGCGCTCGCCGATCACCTCGGCCATGCGCTGGATGATCTGAGCATCTTCACGGCTCAACGGTGAGCTGTAGACCTTCTCTTCCGTGATCACCACGAACTGCATCAGGTTGATGGCGTACGTGCCTTCACGCAACACCCTGCGTTGCGGTCCGCGCTGGCCACCGTTCTTGAGGAACGCCATCACGTCCTGGAAGTCGTTGACAGCTACATTTGCGGCAAGGGTTTGATCAGGCGCAAGCGGTGCGCCGTCGCGGGCGAAGATGTAGCCGATCTTGCCCTGTGTGATCGTCACCAGCGGCACGATATGCACGGTGTGTTGGATCGGCATCAGGTAGTGCAAGCCGCCGCGCAGCACCTGCGGTTGAAAACCCGCCTCACCACCCATGGCGATGAAGCCGCTCTTGACGGAGCCGCGGAAGCCGAAGTGTCGTTCCACGATGCCGACACGATTGTTCGGGATATAGCGGATACCGGAAAGCACTATCAGCACAAATATCGCAAACAAGATACCGACGATAACGAGAAATATCTCCATAGTCGCTCCTCCAATGGGTGAGCGCCCCCTGGGCGTTCCACGCCAAACGAACCCGGCCGCCATGACATCACGGCCGGGACAATGATAGTACGATCTGGAATGCCCAGGGTGTCAGGGCCAATCCGGGGCACGGGCGAGTTGACGGGCCATCTTTGACTGGCCAGACCTGTTTGTGGATGACGACGGATCAAGCGATACCATTGCGAAATACCCCGCGATATCCGTGAACATCCGCGCCATCCGCGCACCGGACTGTAGCGAAAACAGCGGTACATATACTTGAGAGGAGCGGGCCCGACGCCGACGGCGGATCACCCCCTTTCAGGTCCCCAGGCGGCGGTGCCGTACAATAGCGCCATGTTCATGCCTATTGGAGATGACAACCGCGGCCGCAAGCAGACGCCCATCATCACCTATATCTTGCTCGCGCTCAACGTCGTGGTCTTCCTCGGCCAACTGTCGTTCGGCGACCAGTTCACCGTGGATTGGTCCGTGGTGCCGAACCGGCTCCTGGCCAACCCGCTGACCGACTGGGTCACGATCTTCTCGGCCATGTTCATGCATGCCGGTCTGGCCCACATCGGCGGCAACATGCTCTATCTCTGGATCTTCGGCGAC
Source organism: uncultured Anaerolineales bacterium (assembly GCA_964480865.1). GTDB lineage: Bacteria > Chloroflexota > Anaerolineae > Anaerolineales > UBA6663 > UBA6663. The sequence goes on from CAYZRP010000223.1 coordinate 3,020, forward strand.
AATGTTGAAGACCGTTTGGGGCCGTGGTTGTTCCTGATCTTCTATCTCTTCTGCGGAGTCATAGCGACCATCGCGCAGGTGGTCGTTGATCCGGGCTCGAACATCCCCAACCTGGGCGCGTCGGGTGCCATTGCCGGTGTCCTGGGCGCATATCTGCTGTTGTATCCTCGTCAATCCGTGCTGGTCGTGTTCGGCTACCGCACCGTCCCGGTGCCGGCGCTGATCGTGATCGGCCTGTGGTTCGCGTTACAGCTGTTCGGCGGCTTTGGCCAGCTGGCGGCCCCGGGCGAAGGCGGCGTGGCCTACATGGCGCACGTCGGTGGCTTCGTGGCTGGGCTGATCGGCGCGCTGCCGTTCCGATCGGCCCGTCAGGCGAACCCGCAATTGTACGATCCTTACCGACGGTGACCTATGCCTCTTCCAATTCAACGTGTCATTCTCAGTCACACCCTGGCGGAACCGGCCCTCAATGATCGCGCCGACACTGTCTATTACGTCCGCTCGGCGGATGGCAAGCGCAGCATTGTGCGCCAATCGCTCTCCACGGGCCTGAGCGAAGTCGTCACCGCCGAGCCTGCGCCGGCCGGATCGGTTGGTTACGGCTCGGGCTTTTTCGCGCTTCAGGGTGACATCCTCATCTACGCCGCCAAGGGCGGTCTGCTGATCGGGCTCGACGTCCGCTCCGGCGCGCAATGGAACGTCACACCCGCCTATGACGGCGTCGCCGCGCCGGTGATCTCACCCTGTGGCCAATATGTGGCCTTCCTGGCCGAGAGCGGCGAGCGCTGCAATGTGTTGTTGGTCGACGTGCGCGGCAAAACTCTGCCGGTCAAGCTTTCAAGTGATCCCTGGTACGCGTTCAACCCGAGCTTTGCCGGTGATGGTCGCCGCATCGCCTGGATGGAGTGGGACTCGTTGGACATGCCCTGGGATGAGTCCCGACTGGTGATCGCGGCGTTCAGCAAACCGACCGCGCGCGCGTCCGCCGCCCATCAGTTGCTGCCGATCACAACGCAAACGTTGTCGCGGCCGGGTGTCAGCCTGGCCAATCCACAGTTCAGCCCAGGCGGAAAATACCTGGCCTATACAAGCGACGAGAGCGGCTGGCGATCGCTCTGGGTGGCCGAGGCCGACGGCGCGAGCCCGGCCTGCATCGACACTGGCACTGGCGAGATCGGTAAACCCGACTGGGCGCCCGGGCAATCGTCGGCGCGCTGGTCACCTGACGGCCAGTACCTTTACGCGATCCGGCGTCACCAGAGTCGCGACGCTCTTCTGGCGATCAGTTGGCCGGCCCGCCAGGTCACCGAGGTCGCCACGCCAGGCTACACCGACTTGAGCGGGCTGGCCGTGGGTCGGGGCGGGGTGTTGGCGCTGACGGCGATCGGCCCGCTGCAGCCGGCCGACGTCATCACGCTCGAGCCGCAAGGCCGCGGCGACCCGCTGGCTCGTTCGCTCACGGTGCGCGCAACCTCGTCGGTCGGCCTGCTCGATCGCGGGACTCTCGCGACTCCCGATCTGTTGACCTTCTCGGCCATCGACGGAACACCCGTGACGATGGTCTTTCACAAGGCGGTCGGTGTCGAGGGGCCGGCGCCGCTCATCGTTGCCGTGCACGGTGGCCCGACCTCTGAGACAACCGTGCGCTGGGATGCGCAGGCCCAGTACTTCGCGACGCGTGGCTGGCATTACGCCTCCATCAACCATCGCGGGGGCACCGGTTACGGTCGCGCGTTCCAGGACATGCTCAATGGCCAGTGGGGTGTCGTCGACGTTCAGGACGCCCGTGCAGCGGCCGAGAATCTGGTCTCGCTCGGGCTCGCCGATCCTCAGCAGTTGGTGATCACGGGCGGCAGCGCGGGTGGGTACACGACCTTGATGGCGCTGACTCAGGATCCCGAGTTCTGGGCGGCCGGCGTCTCGCTGTTCGGCATCGGTGACATGTACATGCTCAAGCAGGGCTCGCACCGCTTCGAAGTGAATTACGAAGAAAGCCTCGTCGGCCCGTTGCCGCGCTCGGGCAAGCTTTGGAAAGAGCGTTCTCCATTGACCTTCGTCAAGGCCGTCAAGCGGCCCGTCCTGCTGTTCCACGGCAAGGAAGACAAGGCAGTGCCTTACCAGCAATCGGTCGACTTCGCCGACGCGGTTCGACGACAGGGCGGTGTGGCCGAGCTCGTCCTCTACGACGATGAAGGCCACGGTTTTGGTCGTGAGGCCAACCGACGCCGCACGCTCGAGGAGATGGAGCGGTTCCTGGACCGGTACGTCGTTCACCAACAGGGGTGATTGCTGACGAATGACGAAGGACGAAGGACGAAGGACGAAGGTTGTACGCCGTTCAACCTTCGTCCTTCGCTATGTTTGAGCTGTGCGCACTCGTCGTTCAGCCGTAGTGTGGCTGGAGTCAACTCCGCTACGTCACATCCGCTTGCGGCACATAGAGTGTCGTATCCCGCGCGTCCTGTGTCATCCGCAGCGCCTGGCCCGCGCGCCGCGTGTTATCCAGCGCATCCAGCCCACGTGCCGCGTGTTATCCAGCGCATCCAGCCCCACGTGCCGCGTGTCATCCAGAGCGCCCGACCTCCTCGCGTGGCGTGTCATCCAGAGCGCCCAGCCCTATCAGCCCGAAGGCTACTGCAATGAGCGC
>CAYZRP010000224.1:0-5627 GCA_964480865.1 uncultured Anaerolineales bacterium
CGAAGGTTGTCTCACACAACCTTCGTCATTCGTCCTTCGTCATTCGTCCTTCCAGCAACTCCTCGAGCCGCAACGCCCGATAATCCGGCGTCAGACCCAACAGGTGACTGAAGCCGTTCAGTTCATCTGCGGGATGGCTTGTGGTGAGCGCGACGGCGCGCATTCCGGCACGTTCGGCGGCCATCAGACCGAAGCGCGAGTCCTCAAACACCAGGCAGTCAGACGGCGCAACGCCCAGGCGCTCCGCAGCCTTCAGGAACGGCTCGGGGTGCGGCTTGCCGTGAGCCACATCTTCGGCCGAGATGAGGGCCGTGAAGTAGCTTTCGAGGTGAAGGGCCTTCAGCGTGAAGTCGAGGTTGACGCGGCTGGCCGATGAAGCCAGAGCCCGTGGCAGGCCGGCTGCGGCGATCTCGTCGAGGAACGCGCGCAGCCCGGGCAAAGGCTCAATCTGGCCACTGGCAAGGCGGGCGCGGTAGCGATCTTCCTTTTCCGTTGCCATGGCCCAGACGCGTTCATCGTCGAGGTCGGCGCCGAGGTACATGCGGATGATCTGCGGATTTGGCAAGGACGCCGTGCGCAGTCCGATCTCAGTCGGTGTGAGCGCGATGCCGCGCTCGCCCAGGTACTCGCTCCAGATTTCGTTGTGGACGTGCATGTTGTCCAGCAACGTCCCATCCATGTCGAAGATGAAGGCTCGAAAAGTCATACAGACCAGTTTCTCTCCAATCGTCTTAGCGCGCGACGTGATGGTTCGAAGGGTGCGGTGTCTGTTCGGCGAAGGCCTGCAGGAAGGCGGCAGTCGAACGCATCAGATCGCGCAGACCCTGCACCGAGCACCACTCGTCTGGGCCGTGGCTGCCGCCGGCCCAGCCCAGTCCGCCCCACACGAAGGGCACGCCAAGCACGTCTGTGTAAAGATAATACGGCGTCGCCGACGGCTCGATCGGCTCGACCACGGGCTCGATGCCGAGCGCGCGGTAGGCCGCGAGCATGGCCTGCACCACAGGCGCCTCGACCGACGTGCGCGCGGCCGGATAGCCTGAGTCGGTCAGGATCTCGATGTCGTCGAAGCCGCGTTTGTCGAGATGAGCGCGCAGCTTCGCAAGCACGTCGCTCATGTCGAAACCGGGAGGCATGCGAAAGTCCGCTGTGGCCCGCGCTTCGTTCGGCAGGATCGTGTGCGAGCCTTCGCCCAGGTAGCCGGACTTGATGCCATTCAAATTGAGCATCGGCGCAAATGACAGACGCCTTGCGAGTTCGTAAGGCTCGGCGTCGTCCTTGAAGCGCTGGACGCCGAGCCGCCGCGCTTCTTCTGTCGGATTGATCCGTTCGGCCATGGACCGGAGCAGCTCCTCGTCGCTGTCGAGCATCTCGCCATAGGGCGGCACGCCGTCCACCGTCAGGCGCTGCTGGGCATCGACCAGCGTATCGAGCGCCTGGATCAGGCGCCACGCCGGCGACGCCACCCAGACTCCAAGGCTCGAGTGGATGACATCGCGCGAGCCGCCCCAGTCGCCGGAGCGCGCGATGAATTCCAGCCCGACGACGCCTTTGGTGCCGAGGATAACGTTTGGCGGATCCTCTGGCTGGCCCTGGCTCCAGAACGGTTCGAAAGCCGCGTCGCCGCGTAAGCGATCGTGGTGATCGCGGTAGAAGCCTTCGAGCGCCAGCGACCCGATCTCCTCTTCGCCCTCGATCGTCCACTTGATGTTGACGGGCAGGCCGCCGGTGGCCTGGAACGCCTCGATGACGTGCAGCATCGCCATCAGCGGGCCCTTTGAGTTGCAGGCGCCGCGCGCCACGATGCTCTCGCCGCCCAGGGGGTGCTGCCAGATCTCGGCCGCGAAGGGTGGGGTGGTCCAATCTTGATTGTCGACCGGTTGCACGTCGTACATGCCGTAGATCAGCAGCGTCGGTGCGTCGGGCCTGGTCGCCTTCCACTGCGCGAACACGATCGGGTGGCTGGTACGGCCATGCAGCGACACTGTCGCGCCGCGCTGCACGAGCCACCCGCGCAGCAGTTCCGCGCACTCGACCACGCCCCAGTTTTGGGCCGACACGCTCGGCTGACGCAGAAATGTCTGCGTCAACGCCAGATGCGCGGGCCAATGGGCATCCAGGTAATTCAGGGCGGCTTGCGGCAATGACATGCGATCTCCAATCCATTGGTAAATGGTTATTTGCTATTGGCTATTGCGTCTTCAATAGCCAATAGCAAATAACCATTTACCAATGTCCTTATCCGTTGTTGAGCGGCTTGAACCCCTCGCCGAGCGCTTCATGGGCCTGGCCGATGACGACGAAGGCCGAGGGGTCGGCGTCGTGGATGATGGCCTTGAGTTGGCTGACTTCGGAGCGGCTGACGGCCACGAACAGGATGTGGCGCTCCTCGCCCGAGTACATGCCGGTGCCGGCCCAGCCCGTGACGCCCCGCTCCATATCGGCGAGGACGCGGTCGGCGATGGCCTGCGGCCGGGCGGTGATGATGGTCGCGGCGCGGACGATGCCGACGCCTTCGGCAGCCAGTTCAGCCGCCACGCCGCTGACATACAACGAGATGACCGCGAAGAGCGCCGCTTCCCAGCCAAAGGCCAGGCCGGCGACGAAGACGATGGCGGTGTCGGTCAGCAGATAGCTCTGGCTGAGCGGGACGCCGCGCCAGCGACCCAGAAGTCGCGCCAGGATGTCGGTGCCCCCGGTCGTCCCCTGGGCGCGAAAAACGAGGCCCATCCCCAGGCCGCCGATCACGCCGCCGAAGACGGCGTTCAGGGTCGGGTCCGGGGTCACACCGCCCTTGGGCAGGAAGGGCACCAGGGCGTCGACCAACAGCGAATACGCAACCACCGTGACCGCCGTCCGAAACAGAAAACGCCGGCCGCCCAGATAACGCCAGCCGATGACGAAGAGCGGCACGTTCATGATGAGCACCAGCGTGCCCACGGGCCAGCCGCTCAGCGACGACACGATCTGAGCCAGCCCGCTCACACCGCCGGCCGCCAGCCTGGCCGGAATCAGGAACACGTCCATGGCGATCGCCTGCACCAGGCAGCCGATCAAAATCAGGGCATAGTCGCGGATGTACTGGGAGGAAGATGTCGCGGGGCGCACAGGCTGATTCTAGCGGATGGGGCGGAACAATCGTTCCGAAGGCGTCAGGGGGTCAGGCGTCAGTTCACGCGCCGCGCGGCAGCGTCGCTGACCGCTGGCCGCTGACCGCTGGCCGCTGACCGCTGGCCGCTGACCGCTGGCCGCTGACCGCTGACCGCTGTTTGCTGACCCCTGACGCCTACTAGGAATACCGTTGGATTTGCCGAAACGACAAACGCGACCATAATGCGAATGATCAGACGTGTAGGGTTCGTCCGAAGCCGCTATGAGCGCTTCTTTCGGCGGAATTCATGGACAAGCCTGGTTCTTTCGGCCAAAGTGATGCCGTTCGTGGCGAAAATGCCCGCGAAAAAACGTTGACTCCTTCAGTTCTTGCTCTGCTCACGGAGACACGATGTCAGCAACCCCCTTGCGCACCCTGACCTGCCCAACCTGCGGCGCTCCCGTCAGTTTCGCCGACCAGGCCCGTGAGGTCACCTGTCGCTTCTGCGGCAGCGTCATCGAGCGGTCGGACGATGCCCCGACCAACGACGATCACACGAACGCCCTGCGGATCGACATGACCGGCGATCACATCCGCGTCGATGCGCCCGCCAGTGGCACCCAGTCCGCGCACAAGTTTGTGATCAAGATGGGCGACGGTGGCCCGATGGTCATCGACATGGGCGATCTGAACCGGCTCCGTTCGTCCGGCGGCGTGTTTTCGTCGTCGACGTCATATACGGCGTCGACAAGCAGCCCGGTCCGGACCGACGCCTTCACTGGCTCATTGCCCTCGACGCCAACGCCTGTGTTGCGACCACGTCGCTCGGGCGGGGGCTGCGGGATGGTGATCGGCCTGTTGGGCACGGTCATCGGCCTCGCCGTCGCGGCGATTGTGGCCACGGGCGCCGGCGCCTGGCTGCTCGGTGGCATCATGCCCGGCTCGTCGGACACAAACTCGATCGGCGACCTGGTTCAGGAAGCTGTCGATCAGGCGACGACTGGTCTGACGAACACGACGTTCTACGGCGATGCCGGCGTCGTCCTGGGCGAGGGCGATCACCCCGGCGCCCTGGTCGTGCCTGGGACGCAGTATCAGGCCTCGGGCGACCAGGTGACGGCGCTCTTCGCAATCGACGCCTCGACTGGCAAACTGGCCTGGCAGACGGAGCCCTTCCCGAAGTCTGACGAGATCTACCGCGCCCAGATCGTGGCCGACCCGACGCATGTCTTCGTCGTCATTGGCAACGACCTCTACGCCTTCAAGCGGTCTGACGGCTCGCAAGACTGGCGCGCGTCGGTCTCCGACAAGCTTCCTTACTGCGACGCGCCGGGTTGTCTGGCGCTTGTCGATGGGAAGGTCATCACTCTGGCCGATGACGGTGTGCTGCAGGCTTTTGATCCGGAGGCTGACGGCCGCGAACTCTGGCGAGCCACGTTGAACAACACGCCGCGCCAGATCTTCATCGCCGGTGATCGTGTGGCGGTGCTCGATCGCGATAGCGACAACCAGGGGTACATGCGGGTCTTCGACGCCGGAGACGGCAATGAAGACGCCGTGAACCTGACCTGCGAGGTCGACTCCTTTACTTCGGATCTTGATGACAGCCCGGTCATTAGGCGCGACGCCGACACTGGCGATCTGATCGTTTTCTACGGCACATTCGGCACCTGCGGCGCGCGCCTCGACGCCGCTACACTTGCGCCGGTCTGGGAACTCAACCTCGGTGGTGACGTTCGCCAACGCAGTTTTGGACCGAGTGTGTTGCTCGATGAAGGGATCTTCGTTACCCTGACGGACGATGGCCTGATGCTGGTCAACGCCGACGCCGGCGAGTTGCTCACGACGGTGGAACTCAAAGACGTCGAGGTGGCGCCGCTCATGGTCCGCGACGGCCATCTGATCCTACGCGCCAAGACGACACGCGGCACGGCCCGCTACGAAATCTGGAGCCTCTCCGCCACCACCGGTGAACGCGAGTGGTCATACCGCCTTGATGACGAGATCGAACCGATCGATCCGCCGGATGGGTCGGGCAGCGCGGCCTGGGATGGCGACACGCGTTTCTCGGTGGCTGCGCTCGACAATGCGGTGGCGGTAACCGTCTTCCGGGTCTCCGACAAGGACGGCCTGACCGTCGACATCAGCCAGCTCAACCTCGACACCGGAGCGTCCCAGTCCGACAAGCACATCGACCTGGTCAAGACTGACTTCATGAATAGCTATGTGCTCTCCGTCGTCGACCGTTCGAACGGCCGGCTCCTGGTCGCCGACACCTCGAAGGTCTACTGGATCGATCTGGAGAACGCCAGCATCATCAGCAAGTGGCCATGAGGGGCTGAGCGGACTGCGGACCGCTGCCCAGCCGCGCAAGGAATGACGAAGAACGAACACTATTGTACGGATGAAGTCGAACGAACGAGTTAGGCGAACGACGAAGGACGAGGGTTGACGCCGGTGCGGCGTGCCCTCGTCCTTTGCGTTGGCTTGTCAGCCCAGACTGTGTCCGTTCTCGCGCGTCGCGTGTCACCCAGAG
>CAYZRP010000225.1:0-5609 GCA_964480865.1 uncultured Anaerolineales bacterium
ATGATCAGATTCCTGCAGGTTGGGTCCACCAAATTGTACGAGAAAGACGCCGTTCGTGAGTGGGAGGCTCCCACACGGCGGAATTCTAACCCTGGACCTGTCAGGTGCACACGCGATTCTCGGGAAAACAGGCCTTTCTAGAGATCGACCTCCCAGTATCGGAGCGGTTTTTCCAACGTTGACGGGCGACGGCCTTCGGCCTGATCGCTGTGATATCTTTCGGTCACTCACACCGAAAGGCCTCCATGGAGATCCTGACCCTGCCGCTCGGACCGATAGGCACGAACTGCTACCTCGTCGCGGATGCGGCGGGCAATGCCGCCGTGATCGACCCTGGCGGTGACGCCGACCAGGTGCTCGGTGCGCTCGAGGCCAAAGGCTGGCGCGCCACGCACATCCTGCTGACCCACGCGCACTTCGATCACATCGGCGCGGTGGCCGAGCTGCACGCCGCGACCGGCGCGCCCGTGGCCCTGCACGCGCTGGACCTCGAGCTCTACCGCTCGGGCGGCGGCGGGCGCAAGTACGGGCTGACGTTCGAGGTTGGCGCCGATCCGGAGATAGCGCTCGAGTCACTTGCGAATATCACCGTCGGTGGCCTGACCTTCGCCGTGTTGTTCGTGCCCGGCCACACCCAGGGCCACGTCGCGTTCTACGAGCCATCAGGCAAAGCCGTTTTCAGCGGCGACGTGCTGTTCGAAGACAGCATCGGCCGCACCGATCTCCAGGGCGGCGACTATGCGACGCTCATGCGCAGCATCCGCGACGTGCTCCTGCAACTCCCCGACGACACGGCCGTGTACCCCGGCCATGGCGCCGCCACCACCATCGGACGTGAGCGACGGCTGAATCCGTTCCTGGCAGCGTAGGGGAGAAAGCAGACGAAGGACGAAGGACGAATGACGAAGGTTGTTTGAGACAACCTTCGTCATTCGTCCTTCGTCGTTCGTCGTTCCGCCTTCACGGCAACGGGTCGTGGCGGCGATCAACAACGACCTGGCCAGCCGGGCTTTGAGCCCAGGCGAGGAAGTCATAGGCCGGGCCGCTGGGCATCTCCGAGGCGACGGCTTCGAGCGAAACCGTGATCGCGCGATCGAGGGGAGCGCTTCGCACCGTGGCGTCGACTTCCGATTCCGGCAGGATGCCGACGGCGCCGGACGTTTGCGCGATCAGGAGCCGGGCCGTGGCCCAGTCGGGCGCGAGTTGAGTCTCGGGCGCCAGGGCAGTGACGCCAAGCCGCTCGGATGTGATCGCGGCGCCGATGCTGCCGGGATCGCGTGACACGGTCGCGATCGCTCCGGGTTGGCCGCCAAGCTGGGACCAGTCATCGATCGTGCCGTCGAGCACCGCTTTCAGCTGAGCCGAACTCAACGCGGGCGCCGGGAAGCTTGCCGCCACGACGGGCACCAGCGCGACAGCGCCCAGCGGTGTGCGGAACGGCGCCGACGACGTGCCACGGTCCGCCACAATCTCGAGCGCGGCGTCGGTTGCGTCGAAAGACACCACCACAACCACCACATCCGAGCGAACCGAACGGTAGCCGTCCGCCAGATCGAGCGCCAGAGACTCCCCGAGGTCGTCGGCGGCGACGCGCAGCACGACCGGCGTCGGCGCGGGTGTGGGCGTTTCGCGCACGGGCGTCGCGCAGCTGGCCAGGGCCAGCGCGATCAGCGCAAAGGCAACGAGCGAGCGACGGACGATCACCGCAGCACGAACCCCAGAGTCACCAGACACAGGATCGAGAAGACGATGCGGTACCAGCCGAACACGGCCATCGACTGCTTCGCCAGGAAGCCGAGCAGCCAGTGGATGCAGAGCAGGCCGACCACGAGCGACACGACGGTGCCGACAGCGAGCGGCGGCAGATACTGGACGAAGTTCGGCACGTCGAGCAGGTCCTTGACCGCCACCACGCTGGCGCCGGTGAGGGCCGGCACCATCAACAGGAAGCTGAAGCGCGCCGCGGCCGGGCGATCCAGCCCGCGCACCAGGCCACCACAGATCGTGGCGGCCGAGCGTGAGACGCCGGGGAAGAGCGCGAGCGTCTGGAACGTGCCGATGATCAGCGCGTCTTTCCAGTCGAGCGATTCGATGTTGCGCTCCCGACGACCGATGCGCTCCGAAGCGAAGATCAGGAACGCCGCAAGGCCCATGATCGCAGCGACGATGAGCGGCTGCTGGTGCAGGCCCTCGACCATGTCTTTGAAGATCAGGCCGATGACCACGGCCGGCACGGTGCCAAGGACGATGATCCAGCCCAGCCGGGCTTCAGTCGTCTCGAACGGCTTACGCGCGATCAGGCCCGCGACGACGGCCTTGAGGATGCCCCACAGATCCTTCCAGAAATAGATAACGACCGAGATCACGGTGCCGAACTGCAGCAACACGTCGAACACGAACACGGCCTGCGGATCCAGCGTCCAACCGAACAACGCCGGCAACAGAATCAGGTGCGCGGTCGACGAGATGGGCAGGAACTCGGTGATGCCCTGGATGATACCGAGGATGATTGATTGGAGGAAATCCATGGATCGTTACCTTGAGTGGTCGCGGATCGCAGAGCGTGGAGCGTAGAGCGAATTCTGACGCTCCACGCTTTACGCTCCACGCTCTACGTCTTTGTTGGCCAGGCTGCCAGGAACGACTCAGCATACGCGGCGAAGCGATCCTCAAAGATGGCTTCGCGCATCTCGCGCATCATCGTCAGCAGCAGGTGGACGTTGTGAATCGTCAACAGGACGGCGCCGAGGATCTCACCGGCGCGCATGAGGTGACGGACATACGCTCGCGTGAACGTCCGGCAAGCATAGCATGTGCAACCCTTTTCGATCGGGCCGGGGTCGCGCGTGAAGACCGCGTTCTGCATGTTGAGCCGGCCGGTGCGGGTCAGCGCGGCGCTGTTGCGCGCGAGGCGGGTGGGCAACACGCAGTCGAAGATATCGACGCCGCGCAGGACGCCGTTGACCAGGTCTTCGGGCGAGCCGACGCCCATGAGATACCGCGGCTTATACGCAGGCAGGAGCGGTTCGACCACGTCGAGCGCGGCGTGCATCTCGGCCTTGCTCTCGCCGACCGCCAGGCCGCCGATGGCATAGCCGGGCAGGTCGAGGCCGGTGAGGAAGCGCGCGGAGTCGGCGCGCAGATCCGCGAAGACGCCGCCCTGGACGATGCCGAAGAGCGCCTGATCGGCGCGGGTCTTGGCGGCCACGCAGCGCTCAGCCCAGGCGTGGGTGCGGCGCAGCGCGACCTCGTTGTAGGCGCGGTCGAGCGGCGGCGGGCATTCATCGAAAGCCATGATGACGTCGGCGCCGAGGTTCTGCTGGATCGCGATCGAGCGCTCGGGCGTGAAGCGATGGAGGGAGCCGTCGAGATGGCTCTTGAACGTCACGCCGTCGTCGTCGATCTTGCGCGTGTCGGAGAGCGAGAAGACCTGGAAACCACCGGAGTCGGTCAGGATCGGGCCTGGCCATTGCATGAATTCGTGCAGACCGCCGAGATCGCGCACCAGTTCATCACCGGGACGCAGATAGAGGTGATAGGTGTTGCTCAGCACGAGCTGCGCGCCGAGTTCGTGCAGTTGCGCGGGTGTGAGCGCCTTGACGGTCGCGGCCGTGCCGACCGGGGCGAAGACCGGCGTGAGCAGATCACCATGTGGCGTGCTGAACCGGCCGGCGCGCGCGCGACCCGAGCGCGCCTGGAGCTCAAACTCGAACATGCTCAAAACCCCCAGAACAGGGCGAGCCCGGCCAGCAGCACGATGAGGAGCGTGATCGTGAGCGGGATGCCGAGCTTACGATAGTCGTTGAAACGGTACGCGCCTGGGCCCATCACCAACAGGTTGACGCTGTGGCTCATCGGCGTCAGGAATGCCGTTGAACAGCCCAGCGCCACGGCCATGGCGATGCCACGCACCCCGTCGGCTCCCAGGCCGATGTGCTCGGCGGCCGCGATCGCGATCGGCGCGAGCACCACGGGCGTCACCTGGCCGCCGATGATCTGCGTGATCGCGACGGTGAAGGCGAACAGGCCACCGGCCAGGACGAGCGGGCCGGCGCCTCCGATGACGTTGACGAGTTGCTCGCCGATCAGGGCCGCGGCGCCGGTGTTGGTCAGCGCAATGCCGAGGGGCAACATGCCCGCGATCAGGAAGATCGTGCGCCACTCGACAGCGGCGTAGGCTTCTTCCATCGTCAGACAGCCGAGCAACACCATCAGGACGGCGGCCGCGAACGTGGTCTCGGCGATGGGCAGCAGGCCGAGCGCCGGCACGACGACGGCCGCGGCCGTCAGGGCCAGAACAATCCAGGCCTGCGGTGACAGCGGCGCTTCGCCCTCGCCAAAGTCCTCGGTGAGCACCAGGAAGTTCGTGTCGCGGCGCAGCAACTCAATCGGGCGACGGTTGCCCTGCATCAGCAGCGCGTCACCGAACCGCAGCGGGATCTCGGCCAGGGCATCGCGCAGCGTGTTGCCTTCGCGCCAGATGGCGAGGACGGTCAGGTTGTACCTGTCGCGGAAGCGCATCTCGCGCAACGTCTGACCGGCGAGCGACGAACGCGGCGCCAGGCTGACCTCGATCAGGCTGATCTGATCCGACGCCAGCTGTCGATTCCAATCCGGGTCCTGTGTCAGGACGAGCCCGTTCTCAGCCAACTCCGCCTCGTCGACCTGGCCGGTGTACATGACGATGTCGCCCTCGCGGACGCGTTCGGCGCGCGGCGGCGCCAGCGTGACAACGCCGCCGCGCGAGATCGCCAGGACGTTGAGCCCGAGGCGTTCGCCCCAGCCGCCGTCGGCCAGCGTCTGGCCGGCCATGCGGGAGGCGGGCTTCACGTACGCGGCCTGGACCTCTTGACGGAGTTGATAAGCCTCCATCAGCGTGCCGGCCGGGCGCATGTCGCGCTCGCCGTCGCGGGCGCGGTCGGGCAACAGGCGCGGGCCGAGCAGGACGATCACGCCGATGCCGGCCAGCGCCATCGGCAGGCCGAGCGGCAGGAAGTCGAGCACGCCATAGGCCGGGTAGCCCTTCTCGCTCAGCGCGTTGCTGACGAGGATGTTGGCGGTGGTGAAGAGCGTGGCCATGCCGCCGAGCAGCGCGCCAAACGCCAGCGGCATCAGCAACCGTGACGGGCGCTGGCCCGACGTGCGCGCCATGCCCATCGCCGCCGGCAGGAGCACAGCCGCGGCCGCGACGGTGTTCATCACCAGCGAGAGCACAGCAGTCGCTGCAGAGACGATGACGATCGTGCGGCGCAGGCTGGCGCCTGAGGCATGCAACAGCAATCGTCCCAGTCGATGCGTGACACCGGTACGGTCGAGCGCCTCGGCGACGATCGACAGCGCCAGGATCGTGATAACGGCCTGGCGGCTGAACCCGCTGAACAACTCATCCGGACCGATGAGGCCAGTCAGGCCGAGCACGACCAGAGCAGAGAGGGCTGCCAGGTCAGGGCGCAGCCGCTCGGTCACCATCAGCGTCGCGACCGCCCCCACCAGGAGCAGCACGAACGCGATCTGCAAAGTCATCGGGGGGATTATACGTGGAGCGCGGGAGCTAGGAGCGTGGAGCGTAGAGCGTGGAGCGTGGAGCGTGGAGCGTGGAGCGTGGAGCG
>CAYZRP010000226.1:0-5572 GCA_964480865.1 uncultured Anaerolineales bacterium
AGAGCGTGGAGCGTGGAGCGAACGCTACCGCGCCAGATCGCGTCGCGTGATCGCTTTACGCTCCACGCTCTCCGCTCCACGCCTACGGCGGCAGCCAATCCAGGCGCGGACACGGTACGTAATCCTGGCCGAGGGTGAGGCGCAGGGGCGCGCTGTCGGAGTCGCTGAGGGCCGGGTCGAGCACGGCGCCTTCGACGTGGGCGAGGCGGATCGCGGCCTGCACGCCGACGGTGTCGTAGGCGGCCGCACGCACGATGGTCTGTGTCACGATCTCGGCGCTATCGGCCTGCTCGACGACGAAGCCCTCGCTCGTGAACACTTCGAGCGCGAGGTCGGCGTAGAGGGTATCGCCGCTGGCATTGACGATCTCGATCCGCAACGGACCGGTCGGCGTCGTCGTGGCTTCAGCCGTCGGCGTGGCCACTGTGGCCGGCGTGTCCCCGAGCGCGGCGAGCACGTCGCGGATCGCTTCGGCGCGGGGCAGCAACACCTGATCGCCCTTGGGCGTCGTCCACGGCGTGGTCTGGTTGGGGCCGATCACAATGGTGTGCAGCTTATCGGTCGAGAAGCCCGCGGCGAGCGGCATCAGGCCCATCACATCCCACAAGCCGAGGTCGGTGTGGACGATGTCCTGATAAGCCGTGTACAGCTCGGGGATGCGCTGCACGGCGCCGACCGACAGGCCGGCGTCGACGATCGCGCGCAGCACCTGGCGCTGGCGGTAGTTGCGGAAGTAGTCGCCGCCCACGGGTCGCACGCGCGCGTACCAGAGGGCGCGCGCGCCATCCATGTGGGTCAGCCCGATCGTCTGCTCGATCAACTCGCGCTCCTGGCCCTGGCGCTCGGGCGCCATCTGGTCGGCCAGCTCGAGGTCGCGCACCGGGCAGGTGACCGGCACATCGATGCCGCCCAAGGCGTCGACGACTTCCTTGAAGCCATCGAAGTTGACGCTGGCGTGAAAGTGCACGGGCAGGCCGAGGTTGTAGAGCAGGGTCTGATCGAGCAGGGCCAGGCCACCGCCCGGATAGTTGATCCGCTCACCGGCCTCGAAGGCCACGTTGATCCGCTCCATGCCATAGAGCGGGATCATGACGTATAGGTCGCGCGGGATCGACACGAGCGTGACGTCGCCGGTGCTGCGCCGGATCGAGGCCAGGATCAGGGTGTCGGTGCGATAGCGGACCTCGTCGCCGCGCCCGTCGGTGCCGATCAGCAGGACGTTGACGACGTCATCGGGCAGGGGCAGGCCAGCGACGGCGGTCGGCACCGCGGTCAGCTGGTTGGCCATGCCTTCGACGACGAAAGCGCCGAGTGTGGGCGCGATGGCCGGGCGTGCCGTGGGTGTGGCGGTCGCGGCGATGTCTGTGGCGCTGGGCGCCGTGGGCAGTGGTGTCGTCGGCACGTCAGCCGTCGCCACAACGACGATCGACGTGGCGGTGACCGGTGGAGCCGTCGGACCGAGATCGGGATCGCCGATCGGGGCACAGGCTGTCGCCAGGGTGGCGCAGACGGTCACCAACGCGGATACGCGAACGACCAGGCGCCGAAGCTGGCGTCGTGGCCAGAGGGGATCGGGCATCAGGCTGTGCTCAGTCAGTACCTGGGGTGTAGCGGGCGCCGTTCGTGGCCGGCCCCCCGGCCGGCGGAGCGCCTGCGTTCGACGGGGGCCGAATGGGCAGCAGCACGTGGAAGGTCGTGCCTCGGCCCGGCTCGCTGGTGAACCAGATCTTGCCGCCCTGGGCCTGGGTCAGGGCCTTGGCCAGGGCCAGGCCGACGCCGGTTTCGCCGAGGCCGGTGACGAGCGGTGAGTCGGCCCGGTACATGCGCGAGAAGACGCGCGCCTGGTCGTCAGCGGTGACGCCGGCGCCCGAGTCGGTCACCGACACGAACAGGAAGGGCCCTGAGCGTTCGCCATCTTGATGATCGCGGATGCGCAACAGCACAGCGCCGTCGGCCGGGGAGGCCGCGCCGGCGTTTTGAAGCAGGTGGGTCAGAATCTGGCGGACGGCGTCGCGGTCGGCCACCACGGTCGGCAGGTCATCGGCGATGTCGAGCCGCAGGTTCAGGCCCTTCTCGCGATACTGCGCCGCACAGGCGTGGATGGCGTCGTCGACGACGTAGAGGATGTCGATCTTCTGCGGATCGAGCCGCAGGGCGCCGCTGTCGAGATCGGTGACGCGCATGAGATCGTCGACCAGCACTTCCATGCGCTCGCAGGATGCCGTCACGCGCTCGAGGAACTTACGCTGCAGCGCGCCGAGCATGCCGACCGACTCGCCGAGGAGCAGATCCGAATAGCCACGGATCGTGGACATCGGCTGGCGCAGTTCCTGGATGACGGAGGCGATGACGTCGAAGGTCTCGCGCGTCAAGCCGGCCGGTGCTGCCTGAGCGGCGGCGGCGCGTTCGGCCAGCGAGGCTTCGAGCTGGGCGACGCGCGCCTGGGCCGAGAGGAGTTCATCGGTGGCGCGATGCTGGCGCTCACCCTGCAGGCGTTCGATCTCACGATCGCGAGTGGCGAGTTGCTCGTTGGCGGCGGCCAGGGCCTGAGAGAGCCGGCCAAGCTCGAGTTGCAGGGCGCCGATGCCATCGCCGCCGCTGGCTTCGAGCGCCGCGCCAGTGGCCTGAATACCGGCGAGTTGCTCGCGGAGCGTCTCGACTTCGGCCTTGAGTTCCTTCTCCTGGCTGACCAGGAACTCATAGTCGAGCTGACGGGTCGCAGCCTTCCATTGTTGAGTCTCGAGTTGTTCGCGGAGCGACTCGACTTCGCTGCGATGCAGCGCGCGTTCGTCCTCGAGGATCGGCGTGACTGGCGCATCGAGCCCGATCGGCTTGGTCTTCTGCGAGCTTGTCTCGACGTTGTCGACCCGGCTCTGAAGGACCTGCGTCTGTTGTGCGAGGCGGGCGACTTCGCCTTCAGCCGTTGTGGCGCGTTCGCGCCAGGTCGAGGCTTCGGCCTGAGTGCCGGCGACGATATCGCGCAGCGCATCGGCTTCGGCGCGGGCCTGGCTGAGTTCGCGTTCGGTGGCCTCAGCGCGTTCTTGAAGTTCGTTGAGTTCAGCCTCGGCTGCGGCGGCCAGGTCGCGCAGTTGCTGGAGTTCAACGGCGGGTACTTCGCCCATGGCCGCGGCCAGGGCGGCGCCGGCAGCGGCTGCTGCCGGCGGCGGCGTCATGCTCTCGCGCAGTTCGACGATGCTCTTGTGCAGTGTCTCTGCGTCGCCGCGGGCGTGATCGAGCGCCACGGAGAGTTGATCGGCCTCGCTGCGCGCGGCGCGGCGGGCTTCTTCGGCGCGGGTCAGATCGGTGGTGAGCCGTTCGACCTCGCGCTCGAGAGCCAGGCGGTCGCCATCGACGTCGCGCAGGGCGGATCGCGCCGGGCCGAGCAGCGACGTCAGCACGCCGGTGTCGGCGTCGGAGAAGTCGCGGCCTGTTGTGTTCACGAGCACGATCGCGCCGAAGCCATCACCGACGGCGCCGGGCGCATGGATGGGCGCGACGAGGCCGGGTCCGATCTGCTGAATGCCGGCGGCTCCAACCAGAGCACCCAGTTCGTCGGCGGCTGTGGCCGGGTTGAGATGAACGGGCGTGCCACCGGCGAGTGCCACGCGGGTGCGGGCGAGGGCGGCGGCTTCGAAGAGCGAGCCGGGCAGACCAAGATCTTCGGCCTTGTCGTAGGCGCCGAGCAGGCTGGCCATGCCCGCGCCGTCGGGCGGGCTGATGACGAGGGCGAGATCGGCGTCGCAGGCCAGGCAGGCCGCTCGGGCGAGCGCCTGGGCCAGCTGCGGCAGATCCTGTTGGAGGCCGAGCGTGGCGATGGCGTTGGCGGTCTTGGCCGTGAGGCGCGGCTCATGGTCGGCCGGCTCCGAGGCGGGGGCGGCTGTGGCGGTAACAGGCGCGAGCGACTCGGCTTCGCGGGTCGCGGAGCTGGCGCTTAGCACATAAGCGAGGATCAGCGGAAAGGCCAGCAACTCGAAGAGCCGCGTAACGCCGGCGATGTTGAGTTGCGGAATGAAAACCAGGACGTGCAGGAGGTGGCCGATCAGCAGCAATCCGAGGATCAGGAGCCCCAATCCCCAGCGCGGCGTTCGACCAAAGATCGCGTTCACGACGAGGCCGACGATGCCCAACGCCGCGACGCCGGCCTGGGCATAGGCCCAGGGGACATCGAGCGGGGTGGCATTGAAGCCATTGACGGTGCCGGCGATGGTCAGCCAGCTGGGCCAGGTCCAGCCCAGCCCGACGCCGACGGCGGCCAGGAGCAGCAGGGCGAGGCCGTCGAGCCAGCGCGAGCCATTGGGGGCCACGACCAGCCAGATGACGATCACGAGGCTGGCGGCTGAGACGCCGCGGGTGAGCGGCGGGACGATGTAGAGGGGGTTGACGACCGCGAAGGCGCCCAGCAAAACGGCGGCCAGGGAGATCGCGTGAATAATGAAGAGAGCGTTGAGACCGAGGGCGAGGCGGCCGAGGCCGTGACCGGTGCGACGCCACCAACCGACGAGGGCGACGAGCCCGGCCGACTCGATGGCGAACAGGGCCACCAGGTGGTAGACGTACGCGCCCGGAGTCTCACTGATCTGAACGATCGCACGAGTCAGGGCATCAAGAAGGACGTCCATGGTGATCCTGCAGAGCGGCGCGATTATAGCATGCCGACGCCCTGGCTTCGCCAAAGTTTGACATGCCTCGACGTTTTCGTTATACTTTGCTCCGCTGTTTAGAACGATAACAGCGGCTTGCCGAAGTGGCGGAATTGGCAGACGCGCCACGTTCAGGGCGTGGTGGCCGTAAGGCTGTCTGGGTTCAACTCCCAGCTTCGGCACTCAAGATCCCGGCTCAAAAGGTCGGGATTTTTGATTCCTGGCACGGGAGATGCACAAAGTAGGCCAGAAGTAGGCGACAGGCGTCGGGCCTCAGGCGTCAGCGGTCGATGTTCGAGAACTTCACAGCGTCACTGACGCCTGAATCCGGCGAGCGCCCATAAGGGGCTCCCCTGCGCGCCTACTTGCCCTTGTAGCCTGTCGGTGTATAGTGTCAATCACGATGGCAGACGAGAACGAGACCAAACCACGCGGCGCCTGGACGCCGAAACAGATCGGTCTGTTGGTGTTGGCGGCGCTGGCGCTGATGATCGTGGTCGACTTCAGCCAGCGTCTGGCTCAATCGCAAGAACGTGTTGAGCAAAGCCAGCAGGTCGCTTCGGAAGTCGCGATGTTGCAGGCCGAACGATCCGCGTTGCAGACTCAAGTCGCGTATGCGACGACCGATGCGGCTGTGATTGCGTGGGCGCACTCTGCGGCCAAGATGGTACAGGGTGAGGAAGTGCTGGTCGTGCCCATCATCCCGACCGGCGCACCCACGCCCTTTCCGACTCCGCCGCCGCTTCCGACACCTCAGCCGAATTACCAGCTGTGGATGCAATCGTTTGTGGGCGCATCCTCCAAACCTTGACTCTCGCCTCAGGTCGTGATATTCTTCACAGACGCCCAGTGATTGGCGTCACATTGATGCGGGGTAGAGCAGAGGCAGCTCGTCGGGCTCATAACCCGGAGGTCGTAGGTTCGAATCCTGC
>CAYZRP010000227.1:0-5427 GCA_964480865.1 uncultured Anaerolineales bacterium
GATGAACGGGCCGACGATGGAGCCGGCCGAGACCGAGGAGTGCGCATTCCCATGAGCCGGTACCGCATCGAGATCTGCTGCGAGCCGAAGCGCGGCCACTACTGGCGGCTGTGCCGGCGCGCCGGCACCGTGATCGCCACGTCCCCCCGCTACGCGCGCCGCTCGACCGCGCTGCGGGGTGCCCTGCGGCTGGCCGACGGCCTGCGCTTCGTGCGTGTCGAGGAGCGCCTGCTGTGAGCTTCGACGACACGATCATCATCCTGCTGATGCTGATCGTGCTGATCGGCGCGAGCGTGACGAGATGAGCGTCTGGATGGCGATCGCGCTGGCGGTCCCGCTGTGGGCGATCGTGCTGCTGCTGGTGCTGGCGTTCTTTCGCGGGGCCGACATCGCCTCGGAGGGCGATGACCTGCCGGGCGCGGGCACCGAGACCGGTCGCCGATGACCGACTGGTACCGCATCCTCGTCGACCTGCATCAGCGAGGCTGGACAGCCGGGCGGATCGCCGAACACCTCGGCGTGACCGAGGCCCGCGTCCGTGGCTGGCGCCAGTACGGCCACGAGCCGCGGCACCACGACGGCGAAGCGCTGCTGTCGCTGCATCGCACCGTCCTCGCAAATATGCGGGAAACCGCAGGCTGATCTGTGGACAATCGGGAGCCGATCCAATCGCTCGAGCGCTGCTGATGGCGGCATACGTCTATGAGCTTCTCGATGCATCCGGCGTTGTTTGCTACGTCGGCAAGGGGTCGGGTTCGCGACTCGAACGACAGATGGCGAAGTTCAAATTGAGCGGACGCATCTGGCGAGAGTTTTCAACTGACAAAGCCGCTTACGAAGCCGAGCGGAAGCGCATTGCAGAACTGAGTCCAGCCCTCAACAGGTGTGCCGGCGGGAATGGTCCGCGGCGCAAACGAGTAGAAAGGCAGCCGAAATGGCTCAGGGAGATCGAGGCTGTTGGAACGAGGGTGTATGCGGCGCGGTTGTTGCTGGCGCTCAGGGTATGCCCGGATTCCAAAGTAGAAACGATTAGAGAGATTGCCTATGGCTCGCCCGGCAGGAATGCCCAAAACAGGAGGCAGGCGGAAGGGTACGCCGAACAAGAGCAACGCCGCATTGAAGGAGATGATCTTGGGCGCGCTTGCTGACGTCGGGGGGCAGAAGTATCTGGCCGAACAGGCCCGCAAGAATCCGCAGTCGTTCATGACGCTTGTGGGTCGCGTATTGCCTATGACCGTCGCTGCCGGCGAAGGAACCGACGCCCTCGCCATCGTGATCAAAGGAGCCTGAATGTCCATCGAGATCGATCCTGTCGCTCTGCGCGAAGAAGTCGCGCCCACCCGCGAGCATGGCATTGCGCCGCGCCCGATCGTGATCGCGCTGCCGGTACCAGCGCCGGACTATCACGCCCGGATGACCAGCGAGCAGTTCCTGAAGCTGGCCGACGAGATCGCCGAGGCGGCGACCGCCCGGCGCCGGATGCTCGAGGAGTTCGAGGTGCAGGCCATCGAGACGCACCCGACGAACGAGATCACGCCGGACAAGCCGAAGCGGGGGCGCCGGAGCTGATGCGCCGCGAGGTCGTCTACGAGCCACCCGGTCCTGTCGCACAGGCCTATCTGCGCGATCGCGCGTTCGTCAGCGGCATCCGCGGGCCGATCGGGTCGGGCAAGTCGACCGCCTCGGTGATGAAGCTCATCCGCAACTGCGAGAAGCAGCGCCGCCACACGGATGGCCGGCGCCACCGGCGCACCGCCATCATCCGCAACACGTTCCCGGAGCTCAAGACCACGACGATCAAGACGTGGCACCAATGGATTCCGCCGACGGTCGGAAGCTGGGTCGGCCAAGGGCCGCCGACGCACCGCATCGTCACCAAGGAAATCGACTGGGAGGTGATGTTCATCGCGCTGGATCAGCCGAAGGACGTCGCCAAGCTGCTGTCGCTGGAGTTGTCGGACGCCTGGGTAAACGAGGCGCGCGAGGTGCCGAAGGCGATCATCGATGGCCTGACCGGCCGCGTGGGGCGCTTTCCGCCGGTGCGCGATGGCGGCTGCACCGACCCGCAGATCCTGATGGACACCAACGCGCCCGACGAGGACCACTGGTGGTACCGGGCGGCCGAGGAAGACACGCCGGACGAGTGGTCGTTCCATGCCCAGCCGTCGGGCAGATCGGCGGGCGCCGAGAACCTGGCCAACTTGCCGGAGCGGTACTACGAACGCGCGATGGCCGGCAAGAGCCAGGAATGGATCAAGGTCTACGTCGATGGTGAGTACGGCTTCGTCAACGACGGCAAGGTCGTCTATCCCGAGTTCGTCGACTCGATGCACGTGCGGGAATTCACGATCGACCGCCGCGGCGGGTTGTACCTGGGCCTGGACTTCGGTCTCACGCCGGCGGCCGTGATCGGGCAGCGGCTGGCGTCCGGGCGCTGGGTGATCGACCGCGAGGTGACGAGCGACCGCATGGGCGCTATCCGGTTCGCCGGGGAGCTCAAGCGCGTGCTGTCCGAGCATTATCCGGAGTGGCGCGTCCACGGCATCACCGGTGACCCGGCGGGCAACCAGGGCCAGGCCGGGGACGAGGAAGAACGCACGATCTTCGACATTATGGCCGCGCACGGCGTGTCCGCGGTGCCGGCGATCACGAACGACTTCAGCGTGCGCCGCGAGGCGGTGGCGAAGCTCCTGAACACGCTGGTCGACGGCACGCCGGCGCTGCTGATCCACCCGCGCTGCCGGATGCTCCGCAAGGGCATGGCCGGCAAGTACATGTTCCAGCGCCTGCAGGTATCCGGCGACGAGCGCTACCAGGACAAGCCGCTGAAGAACGAGTACAGCCACCCGTGCGAGGCGCTGCAGTACGCGGTGCTGGGCGGGGGCGAGGGCCGCGCGGTGGTATCCAGTCGGCCGGAGAAGGCGAAGAAGCTGGTCTATCCGAAGCTGGGGATTGCCTGATGAGCGCCCAGTTCTTCGTCCAGATCCAGGCGCTGCGGCAGGTCACCGAACGGCAGGCGGCCGAGATCGCCGAGCTGCGCGGCCAGGTGGCGAAGCAGAGCGCTGTCCTCGACAACCTGACGCGCGAGGTGACGATGTTGCTTCGCAAGGTCGATCCGGCCGGCTTCGAAAAGATGGCGAACGACAACCTCCCAACCGGCCTGCGCCGCGCGAAGAATGGCTACAAACGCACGTAATCGGGCGATGACCGACGGCGAGATCATCGCCATCATCGAGGACCGCGAGGCCCGGGCGGAGTCGGCCACGTTGTCCGAGGATCGCGCCAAGGCATTCGACTACTACATGGGTGAGCCCTTCGGCAACGAAGTCGAGGATCGCTCGCAGATCGTCTCGCGCGATGTCTTCGAGGTCGTCGAGTGGATCAAACCCGGGCTCATGCGGATCTTCGCCGGCGGCGACGAGGTCGTGAAGTTCGAGCCGACCGGGCCGGAGGACGTCGACCAGGCCGCCCAGGAGACGGCCTACATCAACTACCTGATGCTCGAGCGCGGCGATGCGTTCACGGGCCTGTACGAATGGTTCACGGACGCGATGCTCGGCCGCAACGGCTACATGCTGTCGTACTGGGACACCCGTGTGCAGGTGTCGGAGGAGCAATACCAGGGCCTCACCGACGAAGAGCTGCAACTGCTGGCGCAGGACGACTCCATCGAAATCCTGGAACACGAGATCGTGCAGGACGCCGACGGAATGTTCCACGACGTGCGTATCCGGGTGACCGAGACCGAGGGCCAGGTGGCATCGGTGTGCGTGCCGCCCGAGCGCGTGCTGGTCGACGCCCGTCACGACAAGGTGAGTCTCGCGGAATGCGGCTTCGTCGAGTACTGGGAGGATGTGACGCTCTCGGACTTGCGGCAGATGGGCCTGGATGTGCCCGATGACATCGCGGCCGACGAGCGCTCGACCGTCGGCTCCGACGTCGTCGAAACCTCCCGCTCCCGCAACAACCCGGGGCGGCTGGACGACACGCAGAACGTCAACGACCCCAGCATGCGGGTCGTCCGGGCCCGCACGGTGTTCCTGCAGGTCGACGCCGATGGCGACGGCATCGCCGAGCTTCGACGCTTCCTGGTCGTCGGGCGCCTGATCCTGCGCGAAGACGTCTACCAGCGGGTGACGGTGGCCGCGCTCACGCCCACGATCGTGCCGCATCGCCACGAAGGCATGTCCGTCGTCGATGCGGTGATGGACCTGCAGCTCATCAAGTCCATGCTGGTGCGCGGGCAGATCGACAACCTGTGGCTCGCCAACAATGGTCGGTACGCGGTCGACGAAGACCGGGTGAACCTCGATGACCTGCTGACCAGCCGGCCCGGCGGCATCGTGCGCACGCGGGGCGACCCGGGCGGCGCCGTGTTGCCGCTGATGCACCCGGTGCTGGGCAACCAGGTGCTGCAGTTCATCGAGTATCTGGACGGCACGAAGGAAGAACGCACGGGCGTCTCGCGGCTCAACCAGGGCATCGATGCCAACACCCTGAACAAGACGGCCGCTGGCCAAGCGGCGCTGCAGGCGGCGGCCAACCAGCGCATCGAGCTGATCGCACGCGTCTTCGCCGAAACGGGCGTGAAGGAGCACTTCCGCAACATTCACATGCTGGTGCTGCAGCACCGTGAGAAGCCCGACGTCGTGGAACTGCTCGGGAAGTGGACACCGGTCAACCCGCGCGAGTGGAAGACCCGCAAGAACCTGAGGGTGTCGGTCGGCCTGGGTACCGGCGATTCCGCCGGCAAGGTGCAGAACCTGCAGATGATCGCGACCGCCCAGCAGGGTGTGGCCAGCCTCAACCTGGCCGGTCCGAAGCAGATGTACAAGGCGCTGACCGACATGACGAAGGCGATGGGCTTCAAGAACGGCGCCGAGTACTGGCAGGACCCGACGAAGCCCGACAGCGCGCCCGTGCAGACGCCGCCGAACCCCGAGGCCATGGCGAAACAGGCCGAGATGCAGCAGAAGCAGCAGTCCGAGCAGATTCGGGCAATGCTCGAATCCAAGAAGATCGACACGGATGTCCAGCAGCGCGAGGCGGATCGGGAGGCCGCCCGCGAGAAGATGTTCCTGGATGCTCAGGTGCGGATGGCGACCGCCGCGCTCTCGCAGGACGCCCGCCGCGGCGATGTGAAGCGTCAGGCGGCGCAGCAGATGGGCGTGACGACGGACGACGACGCCGAGCTGCAGCAGCAGCACGAGGAACGGCAGGCGATCGCGGTACTGACTCAACAGGTCAACGGTCTGACCGAGGTGGTCGCCCGGCTTGCTGAGTTGCCCGGCAAGCCGCGGCGCGTGGTGCATCACCGAGATCAACAGGGCCGAATCGTCGCCAGTGAGGCGGTGGAGTAACTAATGTCCAAAGGCAACACATTCGAAACCGATTTGCTGGCGCTGATCTTCAACGGCACCGCGATCG
>CAYZRP010000228.1:0-2477 GCA_964480865.1 uncultured Anaerolineales bacterium
CGCTCTCCGCTCCACGCTCTTACCGTTTTCTACCGCCCCACCCCAAACGGGGCTTGGTAAGATGGCGTCATGCGGTTGCCGATCGGGAAGGGTTTGTGGATCCAGCGGGTGGCCGCCTGCGAAGGCGGTGAGCCCGGTTCAATCGCGGCGCGCGCGGTCGCGGCTGGCCTTGGCCACGTGATCGTGCGCATCGGCGAGGGCCGCGACGCCGCCAATGTCCGCCCGGATGGGGCCGATCTGGCTGCCGCCGTGATCGAGCAACTGACGTCTGCCGGCCTCGAGGTCTGGGGCTGGCATCACCTGCTCGGCGACGCGCCCGGACACCGGCCCGATCCGACCGATGACTACGCCCTCGCCGAGGCGGAGGCCGCCGTTGCCCGGGCTCAGTCGCTGCGGTCCAATGGGCTCGTCGGCCTGATCGTCGAGGCCCGCACCGAGTACGAGCGCGCTATCGACCCGTCGGCCAAGGCCGAGCGTGCCATGCGCTGTCTACGCGACGGTTTGCCTCAGATCCCTCTGGGTGTCTCGAGCTGGAAACTGCCCGAGGAGCATCCCAGCTTCCCCTGGTACGAGTTTCGGCGCCTGGCCGATTTCGATCTGCCTCATATCTTCTGGATCGGACAGCCGGCCGAGGCCGCGCGCCAGCTTGTCGCGGCGCAAGAGGCCTACGCAGGGCTGCCTCCACGGCGCGCGTTTGGCGCGGTCGGGTCGGCCCTGTGGCGACCGCAGCCCGGCGAGTTGCTCGAGTTCCTGGCTCAGGCCCGTCGCAGCGGATTGGCTGGCGTCAGCATCTGGCGTTGGGACGAGATCGGGCTGCGCGGCGACGAATCGCACAACGGCCAGCGCCTCGACTTCCGCGCGCATTGGGACGTGGTGGCGGGCTTCGAGTGGCCGGTGGCGCAGCCGCGCACAACGCGCGGCACGTCGACTCTGCAGCAGGTCTACAAGGATGCGGATCCCGCTCAGGCGGGCGCCCAGATGCCCGAAACGTTGCGGCGGTTCTTCGGAGCGCTGCGACGACGACGGTTACGTGACATCGTTGAGCTTTACGCGTCGGAGGCCGCGCACCTCTCGACGCATCAGACCCGCTATGGTGTTGAAGCCCTGTCCGGATTTTACGAGGCGTTGTTGCGTCAGCCCGAACTGGGCACGTTGGCGGTGCTTGACGCCTCGGTGTCAGGCGACGTCTTCGTCGTGCGTTGGGTGCTCGCGCCCGGGCGTCAGGCGGCTCTGGCCGGCAGCGACACCTTTCATTTGAACGGCAAGGGCCAGATAGTGTTTCATAGCACGGCGCTGGCGTGATAGCGGAATCGTTCTGCCTATTCTCGAGTGAACAGCCTTTCCACCGAACCGCAGCAGTAACAAAACATCAGACCGCCTCGCCCCCTATCCCCGATCTGAGACGTTCGCCATGAGCTAGCCAACAGGCGTCAACGGCGATCCGCCGTGAAGCACGGCCAGGGCGTTCTCGATCGCGAGCGTGGCCATCTTCACGCGTGTCGCGATGCTTGCGCTGCCGACGTGCGGTGTCGCGACAACGTTGGGCAGTGTTAACAACGCGTGATCGGCCCCGATCGGCTCGCGCGCAAACACGTCGAGGCCGGCAGCCCAGGGCCGGCCGGATTTGAGCGCTTCGACCAGAGCCATCTCGTCAACGACAGGCCCGCGCGACACGTTGACGAACACCGACGTCGGCTTCATCAGCGCCAGTTCGCGCGCGCCGATCAGGCCGCGGGTCTCGGCCGTGAGTGGCGTGCAGACAACGACGTGATCGGCCTCCGCCAGCAACGCATCGAGGGCACGGAAGGTGGCACCCGTTGCGGCCTCGAGGTCGCTGCTGCGACGGCGGTTGTGGTAGCTCAGACGCATGCCGAAGCCCTGGCCGCGACGCAGCACAGCGCCGCCGATCCGACCGGCGCCGATCACGCCCAGGGTCGAGCCATGCACGTCCTGGCCGGTCATAAAGAGCGGATGCCAGGCCCCCCATCCGCCCGAGTCGATCAACTTGTGGCCCTCGACCACGCGCCGCGATGCCGCCAGGAGCAACGCCCAGGCCAGGTCGGCGGTCGTCTCGGTCAGGACATCGGGCGTGTTGGTGACGATCACGCCGCGTGCCCGACAGGCCTCAAGGTCGATGTTGTCGACGCCGACGGCCATGTTGGCTACGACCCGCAGCGCGGGCGCCGCCGCCAGCAACTCGGCGTCGATGCGCTCGCTCACCAGCGTAACAAGCGCCGACGCATCGGCGACCTCGCGCAGCAGATCCGACCGTGGGATCGGCGTGAGGGCTTCGGGCCATATGCGCCAGGTCGTATCCGTCGGGATGCGTTGCAGAGCGGCGTCCGGGAGGCGGCGGGTGATGTAGAGAGACATAGAGGGATTGTAATTCTGGGCGGGAAGAGATCGGGAGTGTCGGGGGGGGGGGGGGGGGGGGGGGGGGGGGGGGGCGCGGGGCACCCGCCGGGACCCCCCCCAAG
>CAYZRP010000228.1:2487-5426 GCA_964480865.1 uncultured Anaerolineales bacterium
GCGCCGCCCGCCCCCCCCCCCCCCCCCCCCCCCCCCCCCACACTCCCGATTTCCATCCTATAATTTGACAACTTCGCCGTCCTGGCCTTACAATGTTCATATCGTGAATAGGATGTTCACAATATGAACAACGCACCTGCAGGGGCTCAGGCCGTGGCGCGCGCGCTACGCCTGCTCGATCTCTTCACCGACCAGCGCCCCACCCTCAACGCATCTGACGCAGCGGCCGCCGCCGGGCTCAACCGCACGACGGCATACCGCCTGTTGAGCGCCCTCGAGGACGTCGGCCTGCTGGCCCGCAACCCCGACGACGAACTGTACCGACTCGGCCCTGGCGCCATCGCGCTCGGCGCCCGCGCCATGCGCGCCAATCCGCTCGAGCGAGCCGCGCAACCCGAGCTGCAAGGGTTGGCGACGCAGAGCGGCGAGACGGCCACGCTCGAACTGCCGGCCGGGCGCGACATGCTGATCGTCTCCGAGATCGTCAGCGCCCACTTGCTCGGCTCCGCCCCGTCGTTGGGTACGCGCTGGCCCATGTACGCCACATCGACGGGCAAGGCCTATCTGGCCGCACTGCCCGCCGACGCGCGCACCGCCTGGCTCGACGACGCCGGCCGGCTCAAGGCCTGGACGCCGCGCACACTCACCGATCGAGGCGCCCTGACCCGCCAGCTTGACACGGCCCGACGGGCCGGCTACGCCGTCGTCCGTGAGGAGCTCGAGCTTGGCTTCGCGGCCTGTGGCGCAGCCGTGATGGATCATCGCGGCCTGCCCGTCGGCGCGATCAGCCTGGGCGGCCCCAGCGCGCGGCTGACGACGAAGCGATTGCGCGAGCTGGGCACCGCCGTCGCTCAGGCAGCCGCACGCGTCTCGGCGACCATGGGCTACATCGCCACGGGCCACTGACCCGACCGAACTCAACGGGCCGCCGGCCCGTCGCCTGTGCCAGGTCACTGCCGCGCCCTGACCGTCGCGCAGGCATGCGGCGTTCATCCCGGAGGCCTGCAGATCCCCATGCGCCCCTCGATCCGTATCCTGCCCGCAGAGCTTGTCCCGTCGATCCTTGACGAAGCCAAACGCATCCTGGCCGAGATCGGCGTGGAGGTACGCGGCCCCCGGCTCGCCCAGCGCCTGCGCGACATCGGCCTCGAAGCCAGCGATACAGCCGGCGACGGCCTGCGCTTCCGCCTGCCGCCGGACGTGATCGACAGGGCCATCGCGTCGACGCCGCGCTCTTTCACGCTCTACGACCGCGATGGTCGACCACATGCCGAGCTCGGCGGCGACAACGTCCACTTTGTGCCGGGCTCGAGCGGCCTGAAGGTGCTCGATCATCGCACTGGCGAAACCCGCGCAGCCAACACTCGCGACTTCATCGAATACGTGCGCGTGGCCGACAGCCTGCCCCACATCGCCTACCTGGCGACGGCGTTCTCGACCAACGACCTCGAGCCGTCGATCAGCGACGCCTGGCGCCTCTACCTGACGCTGACGAACTCGCTCAAGCCGGTCGTGACCGGCGCGTTCACCGAACACGGCGTCGCGCGCATGGCCGCCATGCAGGCGCTCTTCCGCCGCGATGCCGATGATCTGCGCGCGCGGCCGATGTCGCTCTTCACCATCACGGCGACCGGCTTCTTCCGCTACGGCGAAGACTCGTGCCAGAACCTGATCGACTGCGTCGAGGCCGGCATCCCGATCGAGATCGTGCCGGTGACGCTCATGGGCCTGATCGCGCCGGTCACGCTTGTGGGCGCGACAGTCATGCACGTCGCCGATGTGCTGGCCGGGATCACGCTCGCCCAGATCGTGCGACCCGGGGCGCCCGTGCTCTTCGGCGGCGCGCCGGCCACGTTCCACATGAAGACCGCGCAATCACCGATGGCGGCCGTCGAGGCGTTGGCGCTCGATGTGGCCTATGTCGAGATCGCGCGCCACCTGGGCCTGCCGACGCAGAGCTACATGGCGCTGAGCGAAGGCAAGTTCATCGACGCGCAGGCCGGCGCCGAGACCTTCGGCAGCGCGCTGCTCGCGGCGCTCGCGGGCGTCAACTCGGTCAGCGGGCCGGGCATGCTCGATTACGTCCTGACCTTCAGCCTCGAGAAACTCGTCCTCGACAACGAGTTGTGTGGCCAGGCCCTGCACTTCGCGCGCTCGACACAGGTCAAAGACGATCTGCCGACCGTCGACCTGGTGCGCCAGCTCCTGGCCGACAAGCATCTGCTCACGTCAGAGCACACCCTCGCCCACTGGCCGCGCGAGCTCTACCTGCCCGGCGCTGTCTTCGATCGCACCAACCGCGAGCAATGGGCCAAGGAAGGTGGGCTCGAACTGCAAGCCCGCGCGCGGGCCGAGGTCGACCAGCGCCTTGCAGCCTTCACCTCGCCGCCGCTCGACCCCGCCCTCGACGCCGAGTTGCGCCGCCTTGTCTCGGCCGGGTTGCCTGACGGCGCGCGGCTGCCGGAGACGTTGCCACCGGTTGTCGGGCGCACTGCTGGCGGGCCACGGATGGGTGCAAGGGAACGGAGAGCGTTAGAGCGGAGAACGAGTCAACAGTGAGGAACGGGGACCGAAGGCCAGGAGTGGAAAGCCGCTCGTCGTCGGTAGTTCGTAAGTGATGGGCAATATGCCGTTGGCCGAGACGCCAGAACAGCGTTACGTTATCCGTCCGCGCGCCGCGTGTCATCCAGAGCGCCCAACCCTCGTTATATTCAGACACGCTGAATGAGCGCGAAGGATCTCCTCCGTAGACTTGCATGGCTCTGGAGATACGCCTCCTTGAACAAACGAGTCCGATAGGAGATCCTTCGCGCTCATTCAGCGTGTCACCGTGCAATGGTGGCCAGGCGCTCTGGATGACACGCGACGCGCGAGAAGCCGGTCGCTCTGGGTGACACGCGACGCGCGAGAACGGACACAGTCTGGGCTGACAAGCCAAC
>CAYZRP010000229.1:0-5404 GCA_964480865.1 uncultured Anaerolineales bacterium
GACAGATCGATGAGCAGATCCGCGAGTACACGGGCGCAGACGCCTATGGCAAAGACGCCATGGCCGCCGTCGCCCTCGCAAAGGGCTGGGCCTGATCGTCGCGGCGCTTTATCGCTAGCCACACAAGGATGACATGATGTTTCCCAACAACTGGACCAAACTCACTCCCGCTGAAAAACTGGACTGGCGTCTGGCGGGCTGGCAATCCACCGAGGGCAAGCCGCTGGCCACGCCGGAGGCTGTCGCCAACTACAAGGAACGCACGCAGCGTTATGTCGACGTGCTCAAACTTCGTGAGCCTGATCGCGTGCCTCGCACGCTGATCATCGGCGACTACGTGGCGCACTATGCCGGTTGCACGCCCGGCGAGTTCTTCTATGACTACCCCAAGGCCATCGAGGGCCTTGTCAGGTTCCACAAAGACTTCGACCTCGAGTACTCCGTCGCCGGCAACTTCATGCCCGGCAAGGTTTACGATCGCCTCGGCTACAGGCTCTATCGCTGGCCGGGTGGCGCGCTCGCCCCGACCCAGGGTTTCCAGTTCGTCGAGGGCGAGTACATGATGTCGGATGAGTACGACGCCCTCATCGCCGACCCCGAAGCTTACATCATGCACACCTATACGCCGCGTGTGATGGGGGCGCTGACTGGCCTCGGGTTCATGCCGAGCTTCTTCGGCACTACTGAGCTCCCGTTCGTGCCGTTCATGATGGCCGGGTACGCGCCGCCGCCTGTCCAGGCGAGCCTGCAGGCGCTGATGGAGGCCACCCAGGCGACGCTCGAGTGGTTCGGCGCCAACGCCCAGGTGGGCGCTGTGACGATGGGCCAGATGGGCCTGCCCGGGACGATGGGCGGCTTCTCGAAGGCGCCATTCGACTTCCTCGGCGATAGCCTGCGCGGCACGCGCGCGATCATGATGGATCTCTTCCGACGGCCCGACAAGGTGCTCGCCGCAATTGAGCGCCTGGTTCCCATGGCGATCCAGATGGCCGTCGGGGCCGCCAACGGCAGCGGCACGCCGTTCGCGATGCTGCCGCTCCACAAGGGCGCTGACGGCTTCATGTCGGATGCCGATTTCAGGAAGTTCTACTGGCCGACCCTCAAGGCCACGATCCTGGGCATCGTCAAGGAAGGCGTGGTGCCCGTGATGTTCGTCGAAGGCGGTTACAACTCACGCCTCGACGCCATCGCCGAGTCGGATCTGCCCAAGGGCTCGACGATTTGGATCTTCGACCAGTCCGACATGGCATCCGTCAAGGCCAAGTTCGGCAGTTGGGCCTGCGTCGGCGGCAATGTGCCGGCGTCGCTCCTCAAGGCTGGCACGCCTGAGCAGGTCGGCGACTACGTCAAGCGTCTGATCGACGTCTGCGCCCCTGGTGGCGGCTTCTTCCTCTCGCCGGGAGCCGTGATCGACCAGGCGAAGACCGAGAACATCCACGAGTATCTGAAGGTCGGCAAGGAGTTCGGCGTTTACCGCTGAGCCTTGATCGACCGATGCCAGACACCAACGCGCTGTCGTTTTCGACAGCGCGTTGATGTTAAGGTGGCCGGGGGAGCCTGCCAGGCCTCCGTACCCCCGCGTGAATCGTCACCATCCGTATTAATAGCGAAGCTATGCGCGCCGCTTGATACAATTTCCAGGCAAGCGGGAGGATCACTCCATAACAGATGCCACGACTCTTCTTCGCGCCTCGCCTGCTCAGCCTCGGCCTCCCGTTCATCCTGGGCTGTCAACCCTCGGGCGCCGTCGGCTCGCCGACCATGGAACAGCCGGCGGCGACCGCGACGATCCCACTTCCCGCCATCCTGCGCACGGCCACGCCTGAGACATTCCGGGTTCTGGTCTTCTCGCGCACCCTGGGCTTCCGGCACGACTCGATCCCCGATGGCCTCGGCATGCTGGCCGAGCTGGGTGACTCGGAGGGCTTCGCGGTGACGACTACCGAGGACCCGGTGATCTTCAATGACTCGGGCCTCGCTCCCTACCGCGTGATCGTCTTCCTGCTGACCACCGGCGACGTCCTCGACGAAACGCAGCAGGACGCCCTTGAGCGTTACGTGACGGCCGGCGGTGGTTTCGTAGGCGTTCACTCGGCGACAGACACCGAGGCTGATTGGCCCTGGTACGCGGAACTGGTCGGTGCGCGCTTCGCCGGCCACCCGCCCGGCACACACGAAGCGACCCTGCACATCGAGGATCCGTCACATCGATCAACCGAACACCTGGCCCCGACCTGGGTGCGCACCGACGAGTGGTACAACTTCGACCACAACCCGCGTGGCGAGGTCAGTGTCCTCCTGACCATCGACGAGACGACGTATTCTGGGGGCACGATGGGCGCCGATCATCCGCTGAGTTGGTTCCACGCGGTTGGGGCCGGGCGCTCGTGGTACACGGCCCTCGGCCATACGCGCGAGTCGTATGCCGAACCCGATTTTCGGGCGCACGTTCTGGGCGGTCTTCTGTGGGCGGCGGATGAGCCGTAGACGGGAATAGCAAACTCCCGCTGCGTTGCTTCAGCGGGAGTTTTGTGCTGGCTGGGGATCGAGGATTCGAACCTCGGCATACAGATCCAGAGTCTGCTGTCCTACCACTAGACGAATCCCCAGTGCAAGCAACGATTATACCCAAAGTGACCCGCGCTGTAAATGCGGAAACTGGTTCTGGATCTCGAAATGTCGGGTTTTTAGCCGCGGATTACGCCGATTTCGCTGAAGAAGTCTTCGATGGTCTCGAAGCCGGCCGAAGGAGCTCAAACGGCCTCCGCGAGAGCCGCGACCCGGAGGCTCCAGAACAATCTCAAGCGCGCGCCGGCGGGTTCGGTGGCCAAAGCAGCCAGACTTCGGGTTGTGTCGTGGCCAGCCGCTCGGCGACGGCCGGCTCGTGGCCCTCTTTGAAAGCCACCGGGAGCGCGCCGCCTTCCGCGGTGCGTACCACTGAAATGAACCAGTTCGCGTAGACGGGGTCGGTTCCCAGCGCGTGCTCACAGACGGTCGAGAACGTGCGAACGAACGACTCGGCCATGTCTGGCACCGTCATTTTGCCGCCATCGTTCCAGCCGAAGAAGTGGTAGTCCTCTGCCGTGGAGTAGCGGGCGGCCAGGAGGTTGCCGGTCTGCTCATGGGCCCCATTGGCCGGGTCCATACGGTCGGCCGGCACAACGGAGCAGCGCCAATCGTCGCCGCCCGGCGCCAGGCCGGGCGCGATTCGCAGGCGCTGAAAGCCGCGGCGATGCAGCTCGGCCACCATCTGCAGCAACTTGTGGGCCGCGCCAAGCGGGTCGAGGACGTCTTCTTTCTCCTTGGGCATGACGCCCGGATTGTACATCGGGGAAGGTGGGAGCGTTTGGGAAGAGAGGACGGGGGGAGCGAAGAGCGAGGCGCGAAGAGCGAAACTCGATCTGCCCAGGAACTCTGCCCTTCATCGCGCGAACGGCGCATGATGTGCACGCACGACCTGTCAGCGATGTTTTGCCGCAGATTTCGCGGATGACGCGGATGACGTCGATGAACGGGGTTGGATCGGCGCGTGGCGCGACCTACCGTATCATCCGCGAAATCTGCGCAATCCGCGGCAAAAAAAACGCAGCTGACAACTCGTGCGTGCAGACGGCGCATGCGTCGCCCTTCGTCGCCCCCGACAAATGCGCTACACTAGCCCAATCCCACGACGAGGATATGCGAAACACCCATGACCGACAGCCCGACCCCGACCGCCTCCGATTTCATCCGCACCGCGGTCCGTGAAGACCTCGCCTCCGGCCGGTTCACGCGCGTCAGCACGCGTTTCCCCCCGGAGCCCAACGGCTACCTGCACATCGGCCACGCCAAGGCCATCAGCGTCGACTTCGGCATCGCCGCCGACTTCGGCGGGACGTGCAACCTGCGCTTCGATGACACAAACCCGGTCAAAGAAGAGCAGGAGTATGTCGACAACATCATGTCCGACATCCGCTGGCTCGGCTTTGACTGGCAGGATCGGCTCTACTTCGCTTCTGATTACTTCGAGAAGCTCTATGAATACGCCGTCATCCTGATCCAGAAGGGCAAGGCCTTTGTCTGCGACCTGAGCGCCGACGAGATGCGCGCCTACCGCGGCACGCTGACCGAGCCCGGCAAGAACAGCCCGTACCGCGACCGCTCGGTCGAGGAGAACCTCGACCTCTTTGCGCGGATGCGCGCCGGCGAGTTCCCGGACGGCACGCGGACGCTGCGGGCCAAGATCGACATGGCCGCCGGTAACATCAACATGCGCGACCCCGTGATGTATCGCATCATCCACGCGACGCACCATCGCACCGGCGACGCATGGTGCATCTACCCGATGTACGACTTCGCCCATGGTCAGAGCGACTCGATCGAGGGCGTCACCCACTCGCTCTGCTCGCTCGAATACGAAGACCATCGCCCGCTGTATGACTGGTACGTACGCGAGATCGGCATCTACGCCCCGCGCCAGATCGAGTTCGCGCGCCTGATCCTGTCGTACACGGTCCTGAGCAAGCGCAAGCTGTTGCGCCTCGTGAAGGACGGCCTGGTCAGCGGCTGGGACGATCCGCGTATGCCCACGCTCTCGGCCTACCGGCGCCGCGGCGTGCCAGCTGCCGCGATCCGCGCCTTCTGCGCCATGATCGGCGTCGCCAAGAACAACAGCCTGGTCGACGTGGCCCTGATGGAGCACGCGATCCGCGACGAGCTCAACCGCATCGCCGAACGGCGCATGGCCGTTCTGCGGCCGCTCAAGGTCGTCATCGAGAACTATCCCGAGGGCCAGGTCGAGCACCTGACGGCGATCAACAACCCCGAGGACGCTTCGGCCGGGACGCGTGAGGTGCCGTTCAGCAAGGTGCTCTACATCGAGCGCGATGACTTCCGCGAGGTCCCGCCGCCCAAATACTTCCGCCTGGCGCCGGGCCGTGAGGTGCGCCTGCGCTACGCCTACTTCGTCAGGTGCGTGGACGTAGTCAAGGACGAGTCGGGTGAAGTGGTGGAACTGCGCTGCACGTACGACCCCGCGACCCGCGGCGGCGACGCCCCCGATGGTCGCAAGGTGAAGGCCACGATCCACTGGGTCTCGGCCCAGCACGCGGTAGCGGCCGAGGTGCGCAACTACGACAGGCTTTTCAAGAGCGAGCGCCCCGACGACGCCGACGACTTCATGACCGAGATCAATCCGGACTCGCTGGAAGTGATCTCAGGCGCCTACGTCGAGCCCTCGCTGGCCTCGGCCCAGCCCGGCGCCCCGATCCAGTTTGAGCGCAACGGCTATTACTGCGCCGACATCGAGAGCACGCCCGGCCAGCTCGTCTTCAACCGCACCATCACGCTGAAGGATTCGTGGGCGAAGATCGTGGAGCGTGGAGCGTAGAGCGTGGAGCGTAGAGCGTAGAGCGTGGAGCGTGGA
>CAYZRP010000230.1:0-5382 GCA_964480865.1 uncultured Anaerolineales bacterium
TTGCCTTCGTCGGTGACGTCGTGATCGCCGAGCCCAAGGCGCTGATCGGCTTCGCCGGCCCGCGCGTGATCGAGAACACCGTGCGCGAGAAGCTGCCCGAAGGCTTCCAGCGCGCCGAGTTCCTGCTCGAGAAGGGCGCCGTCGACATGATCATCGACCGGCGCGAACTGCGCGCCACCATCGCGCGCTCGATGGCGATGTTGCAGGGATTGAGCGCCGACGCCATCGCCTGACCGCCGTCGCGCCAGGCGCGGCGCCGGGGAGCGCCGTTCGACTTGGCTCCACCCGACGGCTCGGGCCGGCGAATTGCCCGCCGAAGACACTCGGATTGTGGGCGAGAGCCAACAGTATTGCCTGCGGCGTGATGCCATCGCAGGCGTGCACCCTGGTCGGACGGCACGTGCTGCCGGTCCGGCGGCCCCTTCGGATCGGCGCGAGCGTGCTAAGCGGCACTTCGTGATTGCCGACGGCCCACGGGCCTGCCCCCCGTTCACGGGGTAGTACCACCGTTGAGGGGTGGCCGCCAGAGAGGCGAGCCAGATAATCCGTTACAGATTCGTGACCCGGCGGCCCACAAGGGCTTAAGCGTGGTCGCGGAACGGGCCCCTCTCGGGGAAAACAGGAACCACGATGCTTCAAGTCTTCCGTCATCACGTGTCCATGTCGGCATTTGCCGGAATGCTCGCGGATGTGCTGGTGTGCTTCTCTGCCGCCTTGCTCGGTGCGGCATCGCTCTACGGCGGCCAGTTGCTGGACATCCGCGATGTGGTCCAGTCGCCCGGCGTGATGCTGTTCGCCGTCAGCTTCTCCGTGGTGATGGCGTTCATGTACGCGTTCGTCGGCCTGTATCGCCCGAACCCGATCGGGCTGGCCGCCTCGCTGCGCCGGACCGGCTTCGCGGTCATCGTCGGAAGCTGCATCACCTATCTCCTGCTGCGCCTGGTGGCGGATCGTTTCCGTGCCGAGCAGGTGATCGGCGCAGCGATCGTGTACCTGGTCGTCGGTCTCGTGGTGGTTCGCGGCGGCATCTATCTGATGCGTCGGGTCACGGCCATTCCGAGGGTGCTCATCATCGGTACCGGCGACGAGGCCCGCGGTGTGGCCGGTGATCTGAAGTCGCTGCGACGAATCGCGCGCGACGTGGTGGGTTTCTACCCGACCTCGGGCGATACCGCCTTCGGTGACCTGTCGGCGATGCCGCACAAGGTGTTCCAGCGCAGCACGCCGATCGTCGACATCGTGGAGCGCCATGGCATCGAGGAGATCATCGTGGCCGTGCGTGAACAGCGCGGCGGCGGCGTGCCGATGGATGAACTGCTGGCGTGCCGGATCCGCGGGATCCCGGTACTCGATCTGGCCGCCTTCTACGAGCGTGCCAAGTGCGAGGTGCCGACCGACAGCTTGAAGGCCAGCTGGCTGGTCTACGGACAGGGCTTCGTGCAGGGGCGCGTTCGCCGCTTCGCCAAACGTACCTTCGACATCGTCACCTCGGCGACGTTGCTGGCGCTGGCGTCCCCGCTGATGCTCATCACGATGATCCTGATCAAGCTGGACAGCCCGGGGCCGGTGATCTACCGCCAGGAGCGTGTCGGGTTGGCCGGTCGGAGCTTCATGTGCCTGAAGTTCCGCAGCATGTGCAGCGATGCAGAGAAGGACGGCGTGGCCCGCTGGGCAACCAAGAACGACTCGCGCGTGACCCGCATCGGATCCTTTCTGCGCAAGACCCGGATCGACGAACTGCCGCAGCTGATCAGCGTGTTGAAGGGCGAGATGAGCATGGTCGGCCCGCGCCCCGAGCGGCCGAGCTTCGTCGCCCAACTGCGCGAGCAGATTCCGTACTACGACGTCCGCCACAGCATCAAGCCGGGCGTGACCGGGTGGGCGCAGGTCCGCTACAGCTACGGGGCCTCGGTCGAGGATGCGCGCCGCAAGCACCAGTTCGACCTGTACTACGTGAAGAACAACTCGCTCTTCCTCGACTTGATCATCCTGATCGAGACCGTGAGCGTGGTACTGTTCCGCGAAGGTCAGTGAAGGGACGGGTGTCCTCGGGCAGTGACCCGGACACCCCCCAACCGAGATGCTTGTGCGGGACCAGTGGTTGCACGAGACTGTGCGCCTGTTGGCGTGGGTCGCGTCCCTTCTTCGGTGCGAACCCCCTTTGACACCATTGTTGGTGGAGATCTCATGAAGACGAACACGATGCTCGGCCGTCGCCTGCCTTGGGGCGCCGCTCTCTTGGCTCTCGCAACCCTGTTCCTTGCAGGCTGCTCAACGCTGGGGAGCCATCCGCCGGCGCCGGCGTCGGTGCAGGAGCAGGAGCATCGCTACAAGATCGGCCCGCTCGACACGCTGAACATCCAGGTCTGGCGCAACCCGGAGTTGTCCGCGACCGTGACGGTGCGCCCCGACGGGCGCATCTCCTCGCCGCTGGTGGAAGACCTCGTGGCTGCAGGCAAGAGCCCGGTCGAGCTCTCGCGCGAGATCGAGAAGGCGCTCTCCCGCGTCATCCGCGATCCGGCCGTCACGGTGATCGTCAGCGGGTTCCAGGGAACCTTCGGCGAGCAGATCCGCATCGTCGGTGAAGCCGCGCGGCCCCAGGCCGTTCCGTACCGTCAGAACATGACCGTACTGGACGTGATGATCCAGGTCGGCGGCATGACCGACTTCGCCGACGGCAACGCCGCCGTCCTGGTGCGCGGCGCAGAAGGCGGCAAGCAGTACGGCATCCGCTTGAAGGATCTGCTCAAGCGCGGCGACATCTCCGCCAACGTCGGCGTCCGCCCGGGCGACATCATCATCGTCCCGCAGAGCTGGTTCTGATGGATGGAGCGAGTGTCGACGGTGACTGAGGTTCGAGCGGCAAGCGAATTCGAAACGCGACAATGAAAGAGCAGAGCGAAAAACTGGCGCAGATCGTGCGCGCCGTGTGGGGGCGGCGATGGCTCGCGATCGCAGTCGCGTGGGCGGTTGCGTGTATCGGCGGCGTGGCGGTATGGCTCACCCCCGATCGTTACCAGTCCACGGCCAAGCTGTACGTCGACACGCAATCCGTGCTCAAGCCGCTGATGGCGGGCCTGGCATTTCAGCCGGATCTCGACCAGCAGGTGCGCATGCTGGCACGCACGCTCATCTCGAGGCCCAACATCGAGCGTCTCGTCGACGATCCCGCGCTGGGCCTCAGCGCGGGCGGCACCGCCGAGCGCGAGGCGCTCATCGACGACCTGATGAAGAAGATCAAGGTCGATCCCAGCGGGTCGGGCAATCTGTACCAACTGAGCTACCGCGACACCGACGCCCATCGTTCCCAGAAGCTGATGGCCCGCTTGGTGGAAATGTTCGTCGATTCGGGCACAGACTCCAAGCGCCGCGACTCGGAGGACGCGAGTCGCTTCATCGATCAGCAGATCAAGAGCTACGAGACGAAGCTGATCGAGGCCGAGAACCGCCTGAAGGACTTCAAGCTGCGGAACTTCGGCTACAGCGGCACGTCGGACCAGGACTACTTCGCACGCATGTCGGCGCTGGCCGAGCAGGTCAACAAGCTCAAGCTCGATCTGAGCGCCGTGGAGCAGTCGCGCGAGGCTCTGAAGCGCGAACTGGCCAATGAGGATCCTCAGGTGCCCGCCGGCGTCGTCACCGCCGCGCAGCCCGCTGCGGTGCCCTCGGAACTCGACACTCGCATCGATGCCCAGCGGCGGCAGCTCGACGAGCTGCTGCGGCGCTACACCGACGAGCACCCTGACGTCGTTGCCGTGCGGCGCACCTTGGGTCAGCTCGAGGCGCAGCGCAAGGCAGACATGGAGGCGCGGGCCAAGTCGGGCAACGGCAAGGCGGTCGGCAATGCCGCCACCAACCCGGTGTACCAGCGGTTGCGCATCTCGCTCGCGGAGGCGGAGGCTCAGGCTGCGTCGTTGCGCACCCAGCTGAACACGCAGCAGGCGCGGCTCGACCAGGTGCGTGCGCAAGCCTCGCGCGTGCCGCAGGTCGAGGCCGAACTCGCGCAGCTCAATCGCGACTACGACGTGATTCGACGCAACTACGATCTGCTGGTGGGACGGCGCGAAGCCGCTGCACTCGGGGTGAAGATCGACCAGTCAGCACACATGGCGGAGTTCCGCATCGTCGAACCGGCACGCGTCGCGAACATGCCGGTGTTTCCGGGCCGGTTCGTTCTCGGCTTGCTGGTGCTTGTGGGCTCGATCGCGGCGGGCATCGGCGTCGCCTATGCGATGAGCGTCATTCGGCCGGTGATTGCGAGCGTGCGGGAACTCGCCGAATTCAGCAAGCGCCCTGTTCTCGGATCGATGGCGATCGTCGTGACCGACAAGGCGCGCGCGGCGGCTCGCCGGGATCTGGTCAGGGTGATCGGCGCGGCGGGCGCGCTCCTGATCGGCCAATTGGCTTGGCTGCTGCTGATCGTCAAGCAGGCTGCGACTTGAGCGGGATCCGAAACAATGAGCATCATTGAGCAAGCCGCGCGCCGGCTCGACGAACTGAAACGGGCCGGGGTCGAGGTTCCATGGTCCGCACCGGGGCTGGCGGCGGACCAGGCCGCGCCGGCGCAGGGCCTGCGCGCCGTCGACGCGGCGCGGAACGCCGACCCGCGCATGCGTCGGGCCGAGGCGGCCGATGCAGTCCGGCGCTCGCGCTCCATCGAGATCGATCTGTCGCGGCTCGAGCGCGAGGGCTATCTGGTGCCGCATCTGGCTCACTCCGCGCTGGCCACGGAACTGCGGATCATCAAGCAGCCGTTCCTGCGCAACGCGCGCGGTTCGGCCGAGGGAGGGCCTGT
The DNA here is from genome assembly GCA_964480865.1 of uncultured Anaerolineales bacterium. Taxonomy (GTDB): domain Bacteria; phylum Chloroflexota; class Anaerolineae; order Anaerolineales; family UBA6663; genus UBA6663. Next base: position 4,796 of record CAYZRP010000230.1, read on the forward strand.
CCGCCGCGGCAACCTCATCCTGGTCACCAGCGCCGTGCCCGGCGAGGGGAAGACCTTTCTCGCCATGAACCTCGCGATGAGCATCGCGCTGGAAGTGGATCATTCGGTGCTGCTGGTGGATGCCGACGTGCTAAAGCCGTCGGTGTTCGAGCGCTACGGGCTGCCCGCGGAGCGAGGACTGCTGGATCTTCTCGTCGATCCGAAGCTGCAGGTCTCGGACGTGCTCCTGCGCACCAACGTGCCCAAGCTGAGCCTGCTGTCCGCCGGAACGCCGAATCCGCATGCCGCGGAACTTCTGGCCAGCGAGGGCATGGATCGATTGCTGGACGATCTGGCGACGCGATACAGCGACCGGATCGTCGTGTTCGACGCGCCGCCGTTGTTGCCGACGGCGGAGTCTCGCGTCATGGCGTCCCGGGCCGGTCAGGTGCTGATGGTCGTGGGGGCCGAGTCGACGCCGCAGTCGCTTCTGGAGCGCGCCTATGCTGCGGTCGAGTCCTGCCCGAACGTGATGTCCGTGCTGAATCGTGCGCGTGCCTCTGGCAGTGCGGGCGGGTATGCCTACGGTGCGTATGGGTCGTATTGAG
>CAYZRP010000231.1:0-5210 GCA_964480865.1 uncultured Anaerolineales bacterium
GTGATGCCGGGTCGTGGTTGGCCTTGCAGGCGAGTTATGAATTGAAGACGCTACCTGTTGGCGCTCGTTGAAAACTGACCATCTCTGCTCGTTGAAAATTGACCAGGGATAAAGGCCGGGGAGAGCTCCCTCGGCGTGGTCGGAGTGTAACTCCGAGCGTGGGTCGGAGGGGATCAGAAGGGTTCTTCGATCACCTCCTTGGATGCTCGCTGCTTGGCCTGCTCACGCGACTTGATTCGGGCTTTGGCCTGGCCGCTGCTCTGGTGGAATCGGTAGGATTCATTGCCCGTCTCGACGATGTGGCAGTGGTGGGTCAGTCGGTCGAGCAGAGCCGTGGTCAGCTTGGCGTCGATGAACACGTTGGCCCATTCGGCAAACACCAGATTGGTGGTGATGATGACGCTGGTGTGTTCGTAGAGTTTGGATAGCAGATGAAACAGCAGCGCGCCTCCGGCCTGCGAGAACGGCAGGTAGCCGAGTTCGTCGAGGATGACGAGATCGAGGTGCATGAGCTGGTTGGCCAGTCGACCGGATCGTCCCGCGGCCTTCTCCTGCTCCAACTGATTGACCAGATCGACGGTGGAATAGAACCGCACGCGCTTGCCGTGGCGGGTGATCGCCTGGATGCCCAGCGCGGTGGCGAGGTGGGTCTTGCCGGTCCCGGTGCCACCGACCAGGACGATGTTCTCGGCCCGCTCGGTGAACTCGGTGGTAGCAAACACGCTGATCTGCTGGCGATCGACTTTGGACCGATCAAATTCGAATCCGGCGAGATCGCGATGCACGGGGAACTTGGCCACATGCATCTGATAGCGGATCGAGCGCAGACCGCGGTCGGTCTGCTCGGCGGTGATCAGATGGCGCAGCAGCCACTCGGCCTGTTCGGTGCCGCCGCCGGCGCTGTTCTGCAGTACCTCGGCATAGCTGCTGGCCATGCCGTACAGGCGTAATTGCTTGAGCTCGGTGATCAGGTCAGACATGGGTCATCTCCTCGCGCAGGGTGTCGTAGCGACGGGTGTCGGTGGTCGGTGGCTCTTCAACAACGAGCGATGTGCGGACCGCTTCCGGTGGCGGCCCCTCACTCAGTCGGGCAAGGACGTTGAGCACGTGCTCGGCGCTGGGATGCCCTGCATCGAGCACGAGATCAACCGCGACCAACACCCCCTCCAGCCCATGCCGTGGTACCGCCGACAACACCTGCGCCATCACCCGATCACCGCCTGCGCGACGCAGCAGCGCACGACTGAGCCGGTTGAGCGGCTCGGGCATGTCGGCAAACGGCGCGCCGTTGCGCAGCGCGCCGGGTTTGCGCGCGATCAGCGGCACGTAATGCTGCCAGTCGTAGACCACGTGGTCGCGCTCGGTCGCCCGCGGGTGCTCGGCGATGACCTCCTGGTCACCCACGATGACGATGCGCTCCGGATACAGCCGTACGCTGACCCGGTGACCCGCAAAAGCGCAGGGCACCGAGTAGCGATTGCGCGCCGCCGACACCAGGCAAGTGCTCGATACCCGCGCGGGTGATTCGATGTAGCCATCAAACGGCGCCGTCATCGGCATCAGGTGCGGCACCTCGTGCTCCAGCGCCTCGGCAATGCTCATGCCCGGAAAGTCGGGATGCGCGGCGCGGCGACCTTCGATGCACTCCGTGGCCAGCCACACGTTGAGCTCGGCAAAGCTGGAGAAGCGTTGCTCCTGCGCCCGCTGCCAGATGCGGCGGCGGGCGTCCTGCACGCCTTTCTCGACACGCCCCTTTTCCCAACCCGACGCCACATTGCAGAAGTCCGGGTCGATCAGATAGTGCGCCGTCATGGCGGCAAACCGCGCGTTGACGATCCGCGCCTTGCCGCGGCCCGGCACCCGGTCCACTGCCGTCTTCATGTTGTCGTAGATGCCGCGTCGAGCGATGCCGCCCAGCCCGATCAGACAACGCAGGTGTGCATCGAACAGCATCTCGTGACTCTGCGCCGGGTAGGCCACCAGCCAGAAGGCCCGCGATGCGCACAGCTTCATGTGCGCCAGCTGCACCTTGCGCCAGACGCCGCCAATGACGATGCCTTCCTCGCTCCAATCAAACTGGAACGCCTCACCCCACTCGAAGCGCAACGGCACAAAGGCCGAGCGCGCCGTCACCGCGCCGGCCTCGGCACGCCAGGCGCGGATCGCCTCCGTGACCCGGCTATAGCTGCCGGCAAAGCCCTCCGCCTGCAGTTGGGCGAATAGCCGCAGCGCCGTGCGCCGCTCCTTTCTCGGCCGACGGGCATCGATCTCAAGCGCCTGTCGCAACCACTCTCGATGATCATCGAGCTTCTTCGAGCCCGCCTCGCGCCGGTAACTCAACTCCCTGCGGGTTGACTCCCGCAGCCACGCCTTGATCGTATTCCTCGACAGACTCGTCCGTCTGGCGATCTCACTAATCGACAGCCCCTCGCGGAGCCGCATCCGTCGCACCTTTGCGTACGTTGCCATGGTGTGCACCTCGTCTCCCTGCCGGTCCAAAAGGCCGGCAGGTTAGGTCAGAACACCCTGGTCAATTTTCAGCGAGCAGAACCCTCGATTTATGGTCAATTTTCAACGAGCAGCAACACACATAAGTTTCAATTCACGACGCTGCGGACCTTCTGACGTGTCCGCAGATAGCTTGCTCACGTGAAATGGCCGCTTGCGTTAGGCACTTGCACGGATCGGCGGACCAACAGATCACCGAGCCTATCCGCCCCAGAATAGTCTAGCTCGAGCTATTCCAGGAGGTTTGCTGCTGGGTTTAGTTCTGAAGCTCCAGACTGAAAATACCCAATCACACTCGATACGGCGCGATGTTCCGTCATCGCCATCACGGCCCCCAACGCAATACCTTGCCGCCCGGCCTCAGTCACGAACCCCGACCGAAGGCTGTGCCCGGCAAAGTCACCTTCTAATCCAGCGAGTCGAGCACGCCGCTGCACAATTTCGCCAACGGCTGCCGGTGACAGGGCAGGGCCCACCCTTGTCTTCCAGAGTCGCCGAAATATCGCCCCTTCGGTAATCGCGGCTCTTTCGAGCCAGGCCGCAAGCGCATTCGCACTACGATCAAGGATCGGCTTGTCGGGCGTTGACGCCGTCGTCGGCCCGGCCTGCTGAGTCTTGCTGTGTTCAAGTCGGTAGATGAACGAATCTGGCCCAGTGCGTCGCAGATCGTGCATTTGCGCCGCGGCAATCTCACTGCGCCGGCGCCCGCCACTGGCGAATCCAAAGTGCAGTAAGGCGCGATCGCGGAGGCCTTCGAGGGAGTCATCGCACGTGGCCAGCATCGCTTCGAGTTCGGTCTTGGCGATCGCGGTTTTCTTGGCTGGACGCTCACCACGCTTGACGGCCGCGCGTCGGGCGCGGCTCAGCACCGTGCGGACTGCCGGTTGTTCGCAGGGATTGGCCAGGCGTTTGAGCTTGTGGGCCGTCGACAGCACGGCTACGCGGTGAACCACGCTGGTCAGCTTCCAGGGGCCGGGCTTCGCCTTCAGGCCGGCGGTGACCAAGGCCTGATCGATTTCGGGAGGCAGCTCCCACGTCAGACCGGTCTCGCCTCGGCGGGCGACGTGATCGACGACAAACTGGATGACGATCGCTTCGTCGAGGGGCAGGGCGAGTTCGACACCATAACGGGCGCGGTGCCAGCCGGCCCAGTAGCGCAAGGCGGTGGCGTAACTCCGCGTCGTATTGGCGGCTGCGGCTTCGGCGAGCAGCTCACGCACCGCCTCGGCGGCACTGCTGGCCAGCTGCGCCGGCAGAACCATCGCGTGGCTCGGCGAAGCGAGGGCAGGGATGCGCTTTTTCTGTTTCATAATATGTAGTCTATAATATGAAATAGGTGTCGTACCAGCGATAATCATCACTTATCGGTAGTAGATTGGCAATGGGGTAGGGTGTCGCAGTCGGAGGTGGATATGGCAAGGCCAGGCGTGGGTTTTGAGGACATCTCGTCGGCGGCGGACGCACTGCTAGACGCAGGGGAACGACCGACAACCGAGAAGATCCGCGGGCGATTGGGACGTGGTTCCCCAAACACGATTGGACCGTTGTTGGATCGCTGGTGGGCGGCACTGGGTCGTCGGCTGAATCAACAGAGCGCCAAAGTGGACATGCCGGAAGCTCCTGCGGAAGTAGCAACACTTGCCACGCAACTTTGGGAACAGGCGTTAGCCGCCGCACAGCAGCACGCAGAAAAAGACCTGGCCAGCGAACGAACGGCCTTGCAAGAGGCCCGACAAGCGTTCGAAGTCGAGCGCAAGAACCAGAAAGCCGCTATCGATGCTGCCACCGTCTCTTCGGAGGCTGCCGCCCATGCCCAGGCCTTAGCCGAGACACGCCTCACCGACGCTCAGCGCCTGATTAAGCAGCAAGCGTTGCAGCTCGTGGACTTGGCCAAGCAGCGCGACGCACTTCAGGCGCGCCTTGATGGCAAAGAAGTCGAGTTGCTCGAGTTTATGGGGCGGTTGCGGCAACAAGAAGCAGTCTCGACATCGGAGCTGGCGGCTCAAGCTCAGCATCTACGCTCCACAGAAGACCGCGCTCATAGCGAAATTGACCGAGCTCGGCAGGAGACGAAAGATCTCCGCGCCCAACTGATCGCGCTTACCCGAGAACGTGCTACCAGCGAGCAATTGTTACTCCAACAGCGCGAGGAGGCCGTGGCGGCAACGATCGGAGCACAGCGCGAAGCCGGGTTGCAGCGAGGTCGTGCCGAGGCACTTGAGCAGCAACTGGCGAAGTTGGGTGATCTGTCGGCATCACTGGGAGCAACGCTGGCCCAAACTCGGAAAAAGGCCAAGCACCCCATCAGCCGAGAAAGGAAGAGCAATAAGCGCGCCGCCAAACGTAAAGCCACGCCCAGCTAGAAGCTACTTCCTGTGGCCATGCACCAGTAGAGACAGTTGGTGGATAGGTATGGTCAAGCGCGGCCGTTGCAGGCTGAGGATCGATGACTACGGACTTTGGGGAGGGTTGCCGCGGTAGTTGGTTACCATCTGGTGCGTCCAACACCTACAACTCTTCAGTGGAGTTGTGACAATCCCGAGAGCTTAGTGAAGCTGTGACTAAGCCGAGCAACGACAGAAATGTCACATCCTTACTGAGCCCGGTTCGGGTGTTGGCGGCCTTGCGCATCGGCCGAGGCCCGAAAGCGTACCACAATGCATATTATGTTAAATACATGATGGGTTTGGATTGGCCCCAGA
>CAYZRP010000232.1:0-5185 GCA_964480865.1 uncultured Anaerolineales bacterium
CCCTGCGTGAAGCGGTCGAGCCAGTTGGCCGGGAGGGTTGGCGCCGATGCCCGTCAGGGGCGGGCGGCCTTGATCAACGGCGCTTTCCCGGACGTCGCCTGTGGGATGCGCCCCACGACCTGGACGATGATCTGGGGCGGGCGAATGCCCTCTTGCCGCAAGCTTTGCCCGAGACGGTCGGCCACGCTGGCCTGGAGCGCTGGGTCTTGGGTGCCGCTCAGCAGAACGGTCAGGGTCTCATCCTGCCCCTGGATGACTTGCCAGCCGCTCACCGGCAGGATATCCATGACCCGATTAAACACCAGCGGACGCACGGGACGTCGTCCGCCGGCGAAGGTCTCCATGAACAGCGGGTCCTCCACCCGCCCTTGGACCCCACCCAAAATGCCGAAGGCGAGACCGCAGGCGTCGGAGTCGGGTGCCACCAGGACGCTGTCATCGAGCGCATAGCGATTGAGGGGCTGAGTCTGGCGGAAGAGCGGCGTGACCAGCAGCCGAGCCCCAATTGTGCCGGCCGGCACGGGGCGGTTGTGTTCATCGACTGCCTCCACCACCACCAGGTCGTCAAAAAAGTGCAGGCGACGACAGCCGACGCGTTCCGCCGCGATCTCCGCCGTTTCGGTCGCGCCATATTGATTGAAAGGTTCGACGCCCCATGCAGCGTGGATCCGCCGCCGGGTTTCTTCTGTCAGCACTTCTGAACTGGTGAAGATCACCTCGGGCGCGATCTGGAGCCGATGGGCCAGTTGCTCGCCGGCGAGCAGGCGCGCCATGGAGGCATAGGTGATCAGGAGCTGGGGCCTCCAGGCGTTGAGACGCGCCACAATGCTTTCCAGAGGGTCACTGGCGGCCAGGCGCAGCGAGGGCGTCCACCAGGTTTGAGCCGTCGCCGCCACCTGAGACGAGACATGCCAGGGGCTGATCGACGCTACCGTCGCCATGCGTCGGCGACGCAGCAGATTGATCGTCGCTCCCGACCACTCCTGGCCGCGCGCGAAAGACGCCATGATCGTGAGCCACTCTGTCGGCGAGTAGAGGAAATATCCAGGCTGACCGCTGCTGCCCGACGTGGCTGTGACTCGGTAGCGATCGCGGAAGCGCGCGCTTCCACCGGCCGCTACAAAGGTCCTCACATCGCTGAGGCGCACGTCCCGATCGGTCACGATGTCGTCGAAGCGTTCCATCAACATCGCCTTAGTCAGGACCGGTAGTTCGTGCAGCGGTCGATTCTGAAGGCCACGATGAAAGGCCTGATAGAACGGCGAATGCGCGTAAGCGTGCGCCCGCAACTGAGAAAGTTTGGCGCGTTGATGCGCTTCGATCTGCGAGCGCGTCCAGCGTTCATGCGATCGCCATTCGCGCAGGGTCTTGAGCAAACTCAGGGTGTCGATCGGCGTCATGGTTAATGTCCTGCCTCACCCTAGCGCAGAGTCCCGGCTCGAGGCTACCGCCATTCGGCGGCCGCGGCATCCGCCAACTGGCTCAATCGGACCCTGATCGGGGTCGATTAGGCGAAACAGCTTGGGGCCTTTACGCCTCTTGGCGCTACCCTCGCCTGGGACTGTTCCTTACAGTGAACGCATAACACCTGGCGCGCCATCCCCCGTGCCGGGTTTCTGTTCTGAGGAGTTGCGTGACATGTCGAAACACAAACGTCCGGGTCTCCGCTCCGGGGCTCGACGCTCTGAGGCGCTGCGCGTGGTGGCCTTCGCATCCCTTTCGGTCGCGGTGCTTGGTCTGGCTGTCTATTGGCTGCTCCCGGCCTGGTTCCGGCCATCGCTGCCGCCGCTGGACGGCACCGTGATCGATGTAGCGGCCGACATGAGCGGCTTCGACCAGGACGTCATTCGGATTCGCACCGGCGAGCCGGTGACCGTGCGCCTGACCAGTCTGGACTCGACCATGCACACCGACGGCGGCGGCAAGCACCAGTGGGCGGTCGATGCATTCGGCGTCAGCGTGATCGCGCCCGCGCTGGGATCCAACACCGTCACATTCACGGCCGACAAACCCGGCACGTACACGTTTTACTGCGACATCTGCTGTGGCGGACGCGCCAACCCCTCCATGCAGGGCACGCTGATCGTGGAGAGTTGAGCCGTGTTCAGCGTGCCACTTCGGCGCATTCTGGTCGTGTCCGCCCTGGGAACCGCAGCGGTCGGGGCAGTCGCGGTGGCCGGGTGGGGACACCCGGCCGCGCCCACCCAGGCGATGCAGGCGTATCTGCCCGCTATCACGTTGCCGGCGGTGGTGGTGGCGGGGCTGATTGACGGCATCAATCCGTGCGCGTTCACCGTCCTGTTGCTCTTCGTCACCGCCTTGCTCACGACCGTCCAGGCAGGCGATGCCGCCCAGTTGCGGAACGTGCGGCTGCGGATGTTGGGCCTGGGGGGCATCTACATCGCCGCCGTCTTTCTCACCTACCTTGCCTTAGGCGCCGGACTGCTGGCGTCCTTCAATGCGGTGGCGCGCCAACACTGGCCCGCGCGGTTGGGGGCCTTGGCGGCCATTCTCTTTGGGCTGTGGATGTTGAAGGACTACTTTCTCCCGGACTGGGGCTGGCGCCTGCAGGCCCCCGCCCGGGTGGGCGAGCTGGCGCGTCAGACAGCCCGACGTGCCACGGTGCCGGCCCTTGTCAGCGGCGGGTTTTTGATTGGGTTATGCACGGTGCCGTGCAGCGGCGCGGTGTACCTGGGGGTGCTCAGCCTGCTGGCGCTGCAACCGACCGCGTGGTTGGGCTACGGCTATCTCGTGCTCTACAACGTGGTCTTTATCCTGCCGCTGGTCGGGATCCTGCTGTTGGCGTCCGCCCGCCCGGCTCTCAACCGCCTGGCGCACTGGAACCTTCATCACAAGGAGTGGGTGCGGTTGGCGATGGCCAGCGGCGTGGTGGCGATGGGCCTCTTGATCCTGGCCACTGTGTGAGCTCCCGGTGGAGGATGCCCATACGAGGCGAGCGGGTGGACCATGCCTGGTGACCTGAAGGAGGCCAGGTCAGTCCGCCAAACGGCGGATTGGGTTAGCGCCAAAGCGCGCTATGCGCCCGAGCTGCGATGCCGTAAGGTAGGTCTCAAATGAAGTCCGTTGACCTCTTCGCGCCTGTTGCTCCACCGTCGTGGCTGGTTCCGCTCAGCGTCGGCGCCCTGGGCAGCCTGATCTTGACGGCCGTTTACGTGGGGCTGGTGGCCCTGGCGGAGTCGCCGGCGCGAGCCCTGGAACAGTGGTGGGGCGAGCGCGCCTTCAATGTGCCGATTGTGCTGGGCTTTGGCCTTCAGTTGGGGCTTTACACCGTGCTTCGACGAGGACGGTCCGTGGCTCGCGCTGCCGGGGGGGCCGTCGGCGCGGCGCCGGCCGCCAGCGGCAGCGCCTCCACGCTGGCGATGGTCGCCTGCTGCGCGCATCGCGTCGCCGATCTCTTGCCGATCGTCGGCGTCGGCGCGGCGGCGACGCTTCTGGCGAGTTGGAAGGAGCCACTCCTCTGGCTGGCTGTGTTCAGCAATCTGGCTGGTGTGGTGGTCCTGGCCATCACCCTATACCGTCGACGACGCGTGCTGCGACCCGCCGGCATGGCTTGATCAGGAGGTAACAGGATGAAGATATGGCGTCTGTTGGTGGCCGGAGTCGGGGTTATCGCCCTGGTCGGCTGTGCCCCGGCTCCTCAATCGCTTTCCGCAACGCCCGCTGCCCGCGCCTCGTCAGCGACGGACGACTCCGCTCTGACCCGGACGGATGCACAGGGCGCGGTGAGCGTTGCGGTTACACCGCTCAGTCTCGATCTAGCCTCCGCTACTCTGGATTTCACCGTGGCCTTGAGCACGCATTCGGTCGACCTCTCCTGGGATTTAGCGTCGCAGGCGACACTCAGCACGGATACAGGGCTGCAGGTAGCGGGCGCCTCCTGGCCCGTCAGTTCTGGACATCATGTCGAGGGGACGCTTTCTTTCCCGCCCCGCACGGCCGACGGTCGTGCGCTTCTTGAGGGGGCGCGAACGCTCACGTTGACCCTCCGAGACACCGATGTGGCTGCACGGACGTTTGTCTGGGATCTGGCTCCATAGGGTCCCACCTTGATCGGCTCAGAAGCCGCCTTGGCCCGGGCTTCCGGGTGTCTGCACGCCGGGTGTGCGCACGCGCTCAAAAGGAATGAAAGATGTCAAAAAGACACATCGCCTTGATGCTCATCTGCTGCCTGGTGCCGCTGGTCGGGTATGTCGCGATCCTGTACTTCGCTATCCCGGTCGACCGCGCCGTCCTAGTCGGCTTGGCGCTCTTTTGCCCGCTTTCGCATCTGATCATGATGCGCTTCATGCGTCATGACCACGCAGAGACGCCGACGTCGTCGCCACGGTCCATCACCCATCCGCATTGATCGAGCGGACGATCGGCTACCGAGGGTAGGGGCGATCGCCGGCCTCGCCTAAGGGACACAGGTACAACTCGAAAGTCACTGGCACGGTGTCACCCTCAAGCTCTTCCTCCGCATCCGACATTCCCGGGAAACGTCATCCGCCTGGGTCACGGCCCATCCGATGGGGGTGGGTGGTCGCTGCCCTCAGCGCGCTGGCCTTGTTGATTCTCGTGGGAATACGCCTTTGGGCCGTGAACCTTGGCCCGGCCGCCTCCGGCCCGGCTCCGGACTTCACACTCACCACCTTTGAGGGCCAGACGATCCACCTGTCCGATTTTCGTGGCAAGGTTGTCGTACTGAATATCTGGGCTAGTTGGTGCGTTCCGTGCCGTGATGAAGCCCCGGTTCTAGAAACGATCTGGCGCGAGTACAAGGACCGCGGAGTGGTATTCATCGGTGTCGACTACGCCGACACGGAGCGAGAGGCGCGCGCCTTCATCGCCGAGTTCGGCGTGACCTATCCCAACGGGCCGGACCTCGGAACGCGCATCTACACCCAGTATCGTGCCCGCGGGGTCCCCGAGACGTACTTTGTGGGCAAGGACGGTCGATTGCACGACCCCTACATCGGCCCCCTGACCGAAACGGAACTCCGGACGCGCCTCGAGGCGTTGACACAGGAACCTTGACCGCCCCACGCCTTGAACGGACTTCGGATTGTTAACGGAGCCGGGCAGGCCCCGCAGAGACTTGAGGCTTTGACACCCATCATTTGATGGAGCAGGATCACGACACAGTGAGGTCCCATGGCAACGACATCTCCTCCCCTCCGCGTGA
>CAYZRP010000233.1:0-5172 GCA_964480865.1 uncultured Anaerolineales bacterium
GCGGTCAGCGGTCAGCGGTCAGCGGTCAGCGGTCAGCGGTCAGCGGTCAGCGGTTGGGCCACTTTGCTATAATGGGCTCCTGACCTTGGGGCATGGTGCAATTGGCAGCACACCGGACTTTGGATCCGTGAATCTTGGTTCGAGTCCAAGTGCCCCAGCCAACGATGAAGCGGGCGGCCACAGGTGAGCGCGGAAACGCCGATCGACAGTCGAAGCCGGGGAGTCCCCCCTCGGCGCTTGCTGGCGATCAGAGCATCCCGCCCACCCGGGTTCGCCCGTTTTGGTTATCGGTGCGGATTCCGACTTCTCTAAACTCGAAACGTGGTCTGCCGCCGTGTTGCGAAACCTGTTTCCCTATCTTGTAAGAGGCCCCATGTCGATCGCTGCTTTGATCCTGGCCGCTGGCCAGGGAACTCGCCTTAAGTCCAAACGCTCCAAAGTGCTGCATGCGTTGGCGGGCCGCCCGTTCATCGAGTACGCCCTCGAGGCCGCTCAGGAAGCGTCTGGCGCCACGCCGCTGTTGGTGGTTGGCCACGGCGCTGAGGATGTCCGCACTGCGATCGGCAGCCGCGCCACTTACGTCGAACAGGCTGAACAGCTCGGCACCGGCCACGCGACGCTGCAGGGGCGCGCGCTGCTGGAGGGCAAAGCCGACGACGTGCTCGTCACCTATGGCGACATGCCGTTGTTGCGCGCCGAGACCCTCGCGGCGCTTGTGGCGCAGCGCCGCGCGACGAGCGCTGCCATCGCGCTGTTGACCATCGATGCCCCGCAGTTGACGGATTTCGGGCGCGTCGTGCGGGCGGGTGACGGCGGCGTCACGAGCGTCGTCGAAGTAGCGCAGGCCACGCCGGCGCAACTCGACCTTGAGGAACGCAACGTCGGCGCCTACTGCTTCGACGGTGCCTGGCTGTGGAGCGCGCTCGCTCGTCTGCCGCTCTCTCCGAAGGGCGAGTATTACCTCACCGATGCAGTCGCGCTGGCGGTCGCCGATGGGCGGCGCGTGGAGGCAGTCAAAACCAGAGATGCTGCCGAGACCATCGGCATCAACACCCGCGCGCAGCTCGCGCAGGCCGAGGCTGCGTTGCGCGAACGTGTCAACGCGGGCTGGATGGCCGCCGGCGTGACCCTGATCGACCCGGCCACGACCTACATCGCGCCCACGGTCAGGATCGGGCGTGACACCGTCATCGCCCCAAACACGCACCTGCAGGGCGCGACCGAGATCGGCGAAGACTGCGAGATCGGGCCAAACACCATCGTCGTCGACACCGTCATCGGCGATCGTTGCGTTGTGAGGCAGTCGCTGCTCGAGAGCGCCTGGCTGGCCGAGGACGTCGACGTCGGACCCTTCGCGCACCTGCGCAGCGGCGCGCGTCTCGAACGTGGCGTGCACATGGGCAACTTCGGCGAGGTCAAGAACTCCACTCTCGGGCCGGGCGTCAAGATGGGCCATTTCAGCTACATCGGCGACGCTCAGATCGGGGCCGAGAGCAACATCAGCGCCGGCACGATCACGTGCAACTATGACGGCGTCCACAAGAACAAGACAGTGCTCGGCGAGCGCGTTTTCCTCGGAAGCGATACGCTTCTGGTCGCGCCGGTGACACTCGGTGATGACGCTCAAACCGGTGCCGGATCGGTCGTGACGCGCGACGTCCCGGCCAATACACTGGCGCTCGGCGTCCCGGCGCGGGTGATCCGCGAACGTGGCCGCCCGTCGAGCACCTGATCTGGATCCATTACGATTTCCATGACGCTCACGTCGGACATTATCGGAGGTCTGATCGCGACAGCAGTGCTGCTGTTCCTCAACGGCACGCTGGCCGCTGCGCGCGCCGGGCTCGTCAACGCCTCGCGCGGGCGGTTGCGTCAACTCGCGCAGGACGGCGTGTCAGGCGCTTCTCTGGCGGTGCGAGTGGCCGAAGACGCCACCCCGCTGCTGGCCACGCTACGCCTGGCGCAGACCTTTTGCCGGTTTGGATCGGCCGGCCTCGTCGCCCTGATCTTCACACCCTTGCTGCGCGACACGTTCCTATCGTGGTGGCCGTTCCCGGGCCAGGCTGCGCCGCTGGCGTTCTCGGTGTTGATCGTCGTCGTCACGATGCTGGTCATCGCCGTCGGCGAATTCCTGCCCGAAGCGCTCGCCCTGCGCAACGCCGAGGAGTCGGCCATCACGTTCGCGCCGGTGGTCGCCGTGCTGGAATGGGTGCTCGGCCCGCTTGTGCGATTGCTGCTGTGGATTTCGGACACCGTCGCGCGGCCCGTGGCCGGGCAACGTCTGCCGCTCGTGACCGAAGAGGAGATCAAGACCCTGGTCGACGCGGGCGAGGAGGGCGGCGCGATCGAAGAAGACGAGAAGGAGATGATCTACTCGATCTTCGAGATCTCGGAGACCTGGGCGCGCGAGTTGATGGTGCCGCGCACCGACATCAGCGCCCTTGACGCCACCACATCGATCACGGAAGCCGCCGATATGCTCCTGCAGACCGGACACAGCCGCGTGCCCGTCTACGAGGACAGCATCGACAACGTCATCGGCATCCTCTATGCCAAGGACCTGTTGCGATTGTGGCGCGCGTCGGGCTTCGGGGTCGAGGCGCCCTCGACGGCGTTGCGTGACCTGCTGCGCCCGGCCCACTTCATCCCGGAGACGAAGAAGGCCAACGATCTGCTGGCAGAACTTCAGGCCCAGCGCATCCACATGGCCATCGTCGTCGACGAATACGGCGGAACCGCCGGCCTGGTCACCCTCGAAGACATCGTCGAGGAGATCGTGGGCGACATTCGCGACGAATACGACGTGAATGAAGAAGCCTACAGCGAGAAGATCGGGCCGCACGAGTACACGTTCGACGCCCGCATCAGCCTCGACGAGGTCAACGAGTTGCTCGGGACGCATCTGCCCAACCAGGAGATCGATTCGCTGGGTGGCTACGTTTACGGCCAGCTCGGGCACGTGCCGGTGACCGGCGAAACGTTCGAGGCCGAGTCCGTGACGTTCGAGGTTCTGCAGGTGACGGGCCGCCGCATCCGCAAGGTGCGCGCCTTGCTCGCCACCCCGACCGATCCCGAAAATACGCCAGACGAACGGCGCGACAGCGCCGACGCAGGCGCGTGATTGTCTGACCATTGCTCAGCGAGGAGCCCCATCACCCATGACCTCTTTCGACACTCAGGCCCTGATCGAGCAGGCGCTCGAGGCGCGCCGACGTTCCTACTCGCCGTACTCGCACTACGCCGTCGGCGCGGCGTTGCTCGGCGCGTCGGGCCGCGTCTACCTCGGCTGCAACGTCGAAAACGCCGCTTACGGCAGTTCGATCTGCGCGGAGCGCACCGCCGTGGTCAAAGCCGTCTCGGAAGGTGAACGCGAGTTTGTGGCCATCGCGATCGCCACAGCCAATGGCGGCATGCCGTGCGGCTCCTGCCGCCAGGTGCTCAATGAGTTCGCACCCGAGATCGACGTCATCGTCGTCGATGAGAAAGGCCGCGAGGTCCAGCACTCCCTGCTGACCGAGATCCTGCCCTTCGGGTTTGGCCCGCGCAATCTCACCCTCCCATCGCCCCATGACTGATCCGACGTCGCCTGTTGAGCCAGAGGCTGCAAACCAGTCTGAGGCGACATCCCCGACCGCGCCACAGGTCAGCGAGGCAGCACCGGATCCGGCGGCCGAGGCCCCGACTGAACCGTCGCCGGCTGTTGCCCTCGGCGGTGAGGCCGGTGGCGACACGTCGATCGGCGGCGATGGGGTCGGGCGCAATGTCATTGACGGCAGCGTCGCAGACGGCAGCGTCGTAGACGGCAGCACCGTCAGCACTTCGCCCAAGACTGCCGGCACGCTGACGATCGGCAACCTGCGCGTTGGCTTGCCCGAGCCGGCCGTGCTTCGACTGGTGATAGCCTTCGGCGTGCTGGTCTTCATCGCGGCCGCCTGCTTCTTCTCCACCGGCCTCGCTGTGGGCACACTAGCCTTTCAGGCCTTTGTGGATCGGCCTCTGGTGCCGACGCCCGCGCAGGCCGACGCCTTTCAACTGCGCCTCGACGCCCTTGATAGCGTTCAGAGCGGAGAGCGCTTCACGCTCGTGTTAGACGAAGCCGAGTTCAACGCTTTTGTTCGCTACAGGCTCGGCCCGCAGATCGGTTTCGCGCCCGAGACCGGTGAAGCGCGGTTGATCAACGACAACGGCACCAACATGATCGCGGTTCGCGGTGAATATGGCCCGCTTGGAAACCTGGCGATCGTGACCACCTTCACGCTGACCGACGCGCCCGGCGCGCCACTGCAACTCACCGGTGTGGCCGCGCGACTGTTCGGGGGCCGCGACGGCGGGCTGGGCTGGGTGCTGGTGCCTGTCGACTGGCTGCGCACCGTCGAGGTACAGGTCAACGCCCTCCTCGGCAATGTTCAACTCGAGCAGGCTGTCGTCCCGCCCGGTGCTCCCGACGGCGCGCCGTGGGAGGTCAGCGGCGAGGCGCGGTAGCCCGGGACGAAGGACGAAGGTTGAACCGCCGTTCGACCCTGGTTTTTGCGCGTGAAACCTGAACACTCGGCTTGTTGGGCATGCGTCGCACCGGATCACCGATGACCCTGTCAGGCCCGGCGCGAAGCCGCTTCGTCCTTGCGTGTTGCCCGTGATCCAGATGACATCAACGTCGCGCCTGGTGTGCCATTGAGCACCACGTCCTGGCTCTCGCACACCGCGTGTCGTCCAAAGCGCTGGCCACCGCGCGTGACGTGTCATCCAGGGCGCCTCACCACCGCGCGTGGCGTGTCATCCAGAGCGCCCCTTCTTTACGCTATCAGACGCGCCGAATGAGCGCGAAGGATCTCCGCCGAAGGTGCTTCGGCGTTCGTAGGCGCGCCTTCGGGGACAACCGAGTCTGACAGGAGATCCTTCGCGCTCATTCGGCGTGACACCGGGCATAGAGGGTCAGGCGCTCTGGATGACACGCCACGCGCGGTGGCCAGGCGCCCTGGATGACACGCAACGCGGTGGCCAGGCGCCCTGGATGACACGCCACGCGCGGTGGCCAGGCGCCCTGGATGACACGCCACGCGCGGTGGCCAGGCGCTCTGGATGACACGCAACGTGCGGTGGTCAGGCGCCCTGGATGGCACGCAACGCGGTGGCCAGGCGCCCTGGATGACACGCCACGCGCGGTGGCCAGGC
>CAYZRP010000234.1:0-5164 GCA_964480865.1 uncultured Anaerolineales bacterium
TCCGCAGACTCGTATGGCTCGACCCACACCTCAAGTGGCCGCGGAATCCGACAGGAGATCCTTCGCGCTCATTAGGCGCGACTTTGTGCATCATGGGTTAGGCGCTCTGGATGACACACCATGCGGGTGGCCGGCGCTCTGGCTGACACGCTATGCGGATGGCGGGCGCTCTGGCTGACACGCCGCGCGGGGACGTGGCGCAACTGCTGAAACGTGGCGCGCGGGGGCATGGTGGCCCTCATGACACGTAGCACAACGGCGATGTCGCGGCGCAGCCATCATGCGCCAGACCTGACCCCTCTTCAGTCGACACACGTCTGCGTGGCAAA
Source organism: uncultured Anaerolineales bacterium (assembly GCA_964480865.1). Classification (GTDB taxonomy): domain Bacteria; phylum Chloroflexota; class Anaerolineae; order Anaerolineales; family UBA6663; genus UBA6663. The sequence continues at coordinate 330 of CAYZRP010000234.1, forward strand.
CAAAAAGGACGAAGGGTGAATGGCCATTCACCCTTCGTCCTTCGTCATTCGTCCCGCCGCAACGCCGCCACCTTACTGAAACAGCGCCTTGTTGGCCTGGGTCCAATCCCACAATGTCTTGAGGCCCTCGGCGGGCCCGATCTGGGGCTCCCAGCCGAATTCGGCCTTGGCCTTGCGGATATCGCTGAGGTAGACCTTCTGGTCGCCTGGCCGCCAGTCGCCGAACGCGACATCGAGCGGGCGGCCCGCCAGCTTCTCGAGCAGCGGCCGGGTCTCGGTCCACACCGACAGGCTACGCTCGACGCCGCCACCGATGTTGTAGACCTGGCCAGCGGTCTTGTCGATGTTCTTGATGGCCGCGTCGTAGGCGCGCACCAGGTCGTCGATGTGCAGCAGGTCGCGCACCTGCTTGCCGTCGCCGTAGATTGTGAAGCGCTTCCCAACGGTCACGCAGATCGCGAAGTAGGCCAGCCAGCCCTGATCCTCGACGCCGAACTGGCGCGGCCCATAGATCGCGCTCTGACGGAAAACCACGGTCGGCAGGCCGTAGATGCGGTGATAGTCGCGCACGTACTGGTCGCCGGCGCCCTTCGAGCAGCCGTAGGGCGAATGGAAATCGAGCGGCCAGGTCTCAGCCACGCCGTGCGGCATGTCGCCGAACCCGTAGCGGTCGTTGGCCTCGACGATGCGAGCCTCTTCCATGCCGCCATAGACCTTGTTGGTCGAGCTGTACATCACGATCGGGTTCGTGCCGGCGGCACGCGCCGCCTCCATGGCGTTGAACGTCCCGAGCGCGTTCGACTCGAAGTCCATGCGCGGGTCGTTCACCGACGTGGTGACGGCCACCTGGCCGGCCATGTGCAAGATCACGTCTTTGCCACGGGCCGCCGCCGCGATCGCGTCAGCCTTGCGGATGTCGTCACGCACCACGGCGAACGACTCGCCGACGCTTTCGCGCAACCAGGCCAGGTTCGACTCCGAGCCACGCCTCGAGAAGTTGTCGAAGACCGTGACGTCATGCCCGGCCTTGACGAAGTGCGCCGTCAGGTTGCTGCCGATGAATCCAGCCCCGCCGGTGATCAAGAATTTCATGGGTGCCTCATTTGTGGTCGCTCTCTCAGTAATGTGACGAATGACGAATGACGAATGACGAAGGTTGGGTGAGACAACCTTCGTCATTCGTCATTCGTCGTTCGTCCTCCTAGAAACGTCGTCATAAGCAACGCATCCTCGTGATCCGCATAATACCGCGGTCGGCGGCCGACCTCGAGGAAGCCATAACGTCGATACAGGTTCTGAGCAACCGCGTTGCTGACCCGCACCTCGAGTGTGGCGGTGACGGCCCCCAACCGCCGCGCGTCGTCGAGCAGGCCCCGCAGCAGCCGTTCGCCCACGCGACGCCCGCGCCAGGCCGGGTGAACGGCGATCGTGTTGATGTGCGCCTCATCGACAACGTGCCAGAGCCCGGCGTAGCCAACGATCGTGCGCGGGTTGCGTCCAAGAACCCGGTCGAGCAGCGAAAGCCTGGGCGCTTCGACGGGCACCGCCACCCAGAAGTGCGCGGCAGCGTTCTGGGTCAACTCGAAACGGTAGGAACTCTCGCTCCAGGGCTGCGGGAAGGACAGCCGGTCGATCGCCACGACCTGTTCGAGGTCAGCCAGGGTCATCGGCTCGAGGGTCACCTCGGCGGGTGCTACCGTCGTCACCGCGTACCTCCCGAGATCGTGCCAATGTACAGGGGGTGCAATTCTGACTCTTCGGTGCTGGCGCCATTGTCACGTTGGCGGCGCCAGGCAGCCTCGGCCAGCGCTCCGGCGCGGCGCAGCGCGTCGTGCGGGGCGGCCACGCGTGAGACGGTCGCCAGTTCGGCCAACAGATCCTGGGACAATCCATCCCATTCGCCAACGATGGCCGCAACCGGTGCAGCCTGCAACTCGCGACCCAGCCCGGCGACGTCGTAGAGCCCCGGTTCCCCAACCGGCCGCCAGGGCGAGCCTGAATTGACGCGCTCAAAGCGTGCCACGATATGGCGTCCACGCCCGGCCGGGACGAGGACGGCAGCCGTCCGCGCATCGACCGGCGTCGCCAGCAGGCTGACATCGAAAGTCGAGATGCCGATCACGGGTCGACCCAGCGCCAGCGCGAGCCCTTTAGCATACGCCAGACCGATGCGTACACCCGTGTACGAACCAGGGCCGATGCAGACAGCCACCGCACTCAGGTCCTGCGGCCGGACGCGCACCTGATCGAGCAGCAGCGCGACCTGCGGCGCCAGCTCGACGGTGTGCACGTTCTCGGTGCGCCAGGTGCGCTCGGCCAGCAGCCTGGCACCGTCATGCAACGCCAACGAGATGACGCGGGTCGCGGTGTCGATCGCCAGGATCATGCGCGCCCCCCGGAGATCAAGGATTGGGCAAGCGCTTCGGCGCGCGCTCCGCGTGGCTCGAGAGTCAGGATCCGGGTTTCGAGATCAGACGCCGCGAGCCGGACAGTCAGGCGCTCAGATGGTAGCGCTTCGACGATGTGCTCAGGCCACTCGATGACGACGGCGCCACCAGGCTGGCCGGCGGCCGCGTCGAGCAGATCATCCAGTCCGAGAGCCAGGGCCTCGGCCCCTGTGGCCAGCCTGTAGCAGTCAAGGTGCCAGAGCCGGGCGCCGTCGGCGCGCGCGTACTCGTTGACCAGCACGAAGGTCGGGCTCGACACGGGGTCGAGCGCGCCCCAGCCGGCCGCGAGCCCCTGGGTGAGCGTGGTCTTGCCGGCGCCCAGGTCACCTGCCAGGCAGATGACGTCGCCGGGCTGCAGGCGTTCGCCCAGGGTACAGCCCAATTGGCGCGTTTCGGAGGCGGAGTGGGTGACGAGACGCATACAACAAAGAAGCGAGGCGGCTGGTGGCGGCCTCGCTCGGCTCAACTAATGATTATAGCAGGCGGCTGTGTTATCATCCGAACGCTCCCATGAGGATCCTGGTCATCTCCGACATACACGCCAACGCCGCCGCGCTCGAGGCCGTCTTGAGCCAGGCTGACCCCCACGATGCCGTCTGGTGTCTGGGCGATCTGGTCGGCTACGGCCCGGACCCGAACGAGTGCGTGGCCCGCGTGCGCGCCCTGCCCAACCTCACCTGTCTCTCCGGCAACCACGACAAGGCCGTGCTCGGCGAGATCGACCCCGATACGTTCAATGACGACGCGCGCGCCGTGATCCTGTGGACGCGCAACGCGCTCAGCGCCGAACACCTCGACTACCTGCGCGAGCTGCCGGTCGAGGTCTCGTTGGGCGACTTCACGCTCGTGCATGGGTCGCCGCGCCAGCCGGTGTGGGAATACGTGCTCAACCGCTCGATCGCGTGCGAGAACTTCCCGTACATTGATACAGCGTATTGTCTGATCGGCCACAGCCACATCGCGGGCGGCTTCGGCGAAGGCGTGCCCTGCTTCGATGTGCCGCCGGATTACGCCAACCCGATGCCACTCGGCGAGCAGCGCCTGATCATCAACCCGGGCGGCGTCGGCCAACCACGCGATCAGAACCCGATGCCGGCCTACGCCATCCTCGACACCGACGCGCAGACCTGGACCTTCCGGCGCGCGACCTACGACCCGCGCATCACCCAGCGCCGCATGCTCGAGCTCGGCTTCCCCGAGCGTCTGGTTCTGCGCCTGGCCTACGGTTGGTAAGGCAGCCGCCTACATAACAGCATGCGCCGGGGCAGACGCTCCGGCGCTTTCGTTTCCGTCGGAACCAATATTGCATCCCCCGCGTCATCGCTCCACAAGCACACTACTCACGGAGGGTTCGACGATGGTCCACCGCAACATCCTGCTCACAGCCGGCCTGGCAGCCGCCCTTATCCTTTCAGCCTGCGCCCAGGCCACACCGACCAGCGCACCCTCGGTCGAGATGGACGGGTTCAAGGGCGCGCCTGCAGAGTCCCAACTGGGTTTGATGGATCGAACCTCCAGCGATGCCGTCACCAATGCCACGGGCGCCGGATCCGCCCCGGGCTACTACCAGGAAGAGCCTGCCGCCGCGCCAGCCCCGGCCACCATTGATCGGCTGGTCATCAAGAACGCCTCGCTCAATCTGGTGGTCAAGGATCCACAGGTGTCGCTGGATCAGGTGACGGCGCTGGCCGAGCGCGTCGGCGGCTTCGTGGTCAGTTCGCGCACATACAAGCAGGGCTACGACGCTGAAGGCGTGGCGATGCTCTACGGCCAGATCAGCATCCGCGTCCCGGCCGAGCGCTTCAACGAAGCGTTGGCCGAGTTGCGCAGCGGCACTGGCGTCGTGCGCGTCGAGGACGAGTCGATCAGCGGCGACGATGTGACGGCTCAGTACACGGATCTACAAAGCCAGCTGAAGAACCTCGAGGCCGCTGAGGTGCAACTGACCGCGATCATGGAAGAAGCTAAGCGCACCGAGGATGTGCTCAACGTCTACAACCAGCTGGTCAGCATCCGCGGACAGATCGAGCAGATCAAGGGCCAGATGAAGTACTACGAGGAGTCGGCGGCGATGTCGCTGATCTCGATGACGCTCATGCCCGACATTGCCAGCCAGCCGATCACGCCCGACGTCTGGGCGCCCGAGGGTGTGGCCAAACAGGCTGTTGAAGCGCTTGTCAACACCCTGCAGGCGCTCGGCACTGCCGCGATCTGGTTCGGCATCTACACCCTGCCGCTCCTGCTCCTCTTCGGCCTCCCGATCCTGGCCGTGATCTTCGGCCTGCGCCGCCTGATGCGCCGCGGCCCGAAGGCGCCGGTGGTGGCGAAGTCGTAGAGCGTGGAGCGTGGAGCGTAGAGCGAACGCTACCGCGCCAAATCGCGGTAGCG
>CAYZRP010000235.1:0-5163 GCA_964480865.1 uncultured Anaerolineales bacterium
GCCTGGCCACCCGCGCGGTCGCGGATCTCCTGGCGGCCTGGAGCGGGGCGGGGAGGATATGACGGCGGACTGCAGACCGCGGACCGCGATAGGTTGTCGTCAACGGCCAGTTGTTTGTCGTTCAGGACTGCGGTCCGCGGTCTGCGGTCTGCAGTCCTCAAGAGGCCCCTGATGCTCAAATTCAAACGACCTCTTTCCACAACGCCAGTTTCGAGTGAAACCACACCGGCGCCGGGTGATGGAGCGACGAAGGCGCAGGGCGTCGCAGCCGGAGTGTCGGCTGAACGCGTGCTCGACGCCGCTCACGACTACTTCGACCTCGATGGGTTGCTGACGCCGGAGGAGCGCGCTCTGCGGCATCGCGTGCGTGCGTTCGTCGACGCCGAGATCGTGCCCTTTATCGGCGAGTTCTGGGAACGCGATGAGACGCCGCTTCACCTGTTCAAGAAGCTCACGTCGCTCGAGATCGGCGGTGGAACCATCCAGGGCTATGGCTGCCCGGGTCTCTCACCGCTGATCGCCGGAGTGCTGCAGTACGAGTTGACCCGTGGCGACGGCTCATTGGCGACGATGTTTGGCGTGACGACCGGCCTGGCGATGCAGTCGATCTATCAGCTCGGCTCGGAGGAGCAACGCCAGCGCTGGTTGCCGTCGATGGCGACGCTCGACGTGATCGGCGCGTTTGGCCTGACCGAGCCGATGTTCGGCTCTGACGCCGCGCACATCACGACGACGGCCCGCCGCGACGGCGACGGCTACGTCCTCAACGGCGCCAAGCGCTGGATCGGCGGGGCGACGTTTGCGGACATCGTCATCATCTATGCCCAGGACGATCAGACCGGCCAGATCGGCGCATTCGTCGTCGAGAAGGGCACACCGGGCTTCGAGGCGACCAGGATCGAACACAAGCTCGCCCTGCGCGCGCTTCCCAACGCCGACATCGTCCTCACCGATTGCCGCGTGCCCCTCGCGAATAAGCTCGAGCGCTGCCGCTCCTTCAAGGACGTCGCGCGTGTGCTCGCCACGACCCGCGCCGGTGTCGCCTGGTCCGCCATCGGCCACGCGCAGGCCGCCTACGAGTTCGCGCTGGCGTACGCCAAAGGGCGCGTGCAGTTCGGCCGGCCGATTGCGGGCTTTCAACTCATCCAGGCCAAGCTGGTCGAGATGCTGGCCGAGCTCGAGGCCATGAAGCTGCTCGCCTGGCGCCTCAGCACGCTGGGCGCCGCCGGCAAGATGTCCGACGGCCAGGCCGCGTTGGTCAAGATGTTCAACGCCTCCAAGGCCCGCCGCGTCGTCGCGCTCGCCCGGGAGACGATGGGCGGCAACGGCATCCTTATCGACCGCCACGTCGCCCGCCACTTCGCCGACATGGAGGCCGTCTACTCTTATGAAGGCACCCACGAGATCAACACCCTGGTGGTCGGCAGAGAGATCACGGGGATGCAGGCCTTTGTGTGATGGGCTATTCGCTATTGGTTATTTGCTATTGGCTATTGCAGAGTCAATAGCCAATAGCAAATAACCAATAGCCAATGAACCGAGGTGACGATGCAGATCCAACGAGTCCTGGTCATCGGCGCTGGCACCATGGGGGGCGGGATCGCGGCGCATTGCGCCAACGTGGGCTTGAGCGTGACGCTGCTGGATGTGCCCGCTGAGGGACAGGATCGCAATGCAGTGGTGAAAGGGCTTTGGGAGCGGCAGGTGAAGGCCCGGCCGGCAGCGCTGAGCGGGCCGGAGTCAGCCGAACGCGTTACGCTCGGGAACATCGAGGATGATCTCGACCAGGCGGCGAGGGCCGCCGACTGGATCATCGAGGTCATCATCGAAAAGCTCGAGCCCAAGCAGGCGCTGATGGCCCGGCTCGAGCCGCTGCTCAGGTCGGGCGCAATCGTGACGACGAACACGTCGGGTATTCCGATTTCGTCGATTGCGGCTGAGCGTGGCGAAGACTTTCGGCGTGCGTTCTTCGGCACGCACTTCTTCAATCCGCCGCGCTATCTCAAGCTGCTCGAAGTGATCCCGACAGCGGACACAGACCCGGCGGTGGTGGACGGGTTCGAGGCCTTCGCGGGGTCGCGGTTAGGCAAGGTCGTGGTGCGCTGCAACGACACGCCCAACTTCATCGCCAATCGCATCGGCGCGTTTGTCGGCCAGTACCGCAGCATCGCGGCCATCGACAACGGCTACAGCGTCGAGGAGGCCGACGTCCTCAGCGGCCCGACCCTGGGCAACCCCAAAACCGGCACCTTCCGGCTGGCCGATCTGGTCGGCCTGGATGTGATGGCGCACGTCAACGCCAATCTGTATGAACTGGCGCCCGATGATGACAGCCGCGAGCTCTTCAGGATGCCGCCGCCGGTGCAGGCGATGCTCGAGCGCAAATGGCTGGGCAACAAGACCGGCCAGGGCTTCTACAAGGCGGTCAAGGACGACGCCGGGAACAAGATCTTCCACGTCCTCGACCTGACGACGCTCGAGTACAAACCGCCGACGAAACCGCGCTTCGACGTCATCGGCGCCACAAAGGACCTGCCGCTCGTCGAACGCCTGCGCGAGATCTTCACCGATCCGAAGTGGGCCGATGATCGCGGCGGGGCCTACATCATCGAAACCACGCTGCCGATCCTGGCCTACGCGGCCCGGCGCATCCCCGAAATCGCCGACACGCCCTACGCCATCGATCAGGCGATGCGTCATGGCTTTGGCAGCGAGCTCGGCCCGTTCGAGATCTGGGACGCGATCGGCCTCAAACACGGCCTCGAGCTGATGCAGGCGCGCGAGATCGCCTTGCCCGAGTGGGTGACTGCCCTGTCAGCAAGCGGCGCGCAGGGCTTCTACCGGGCCGGGCAGGGTGGCCGCGAGGTCTACGACCCGACGACGCGGTCTTTCGTGTCGGTCGAGCGCCCACGCCTGACGGTCTCGTTGCGCGCCGAGGACGGCCAGCGGCGGGAGTTGAAGCGCAACGCCTCGGCCAGCCTGCTCGACCTGGGCGACGGTGTCCTCGGTTTCGAGTTCCACTCCAAGGGCAACACGCTCGACACCTTCACGGTCGACATCGGCAAGGCCGCGCTCGAGTGGCTGGCCCGCGACGAGTGGCGCGCACTGGTGATCGCCAACCAGGGCAAAGACTTCTCGCTCGGCGCCAACATCGGCATGTTCATCCTCGCTGCCGGCGATCCAGGCGCGCTCGAGGCCGCGGCGCGCGACCTTCAGCAATGGGTGTTGGACCTGCGCTGCGCGCCCAAGCCGGTCGTCACGGCGCCGCGGCAACGCGTCCTCGGCGGCGGCGTCGAGCTGGCCTTCACGGGCGCCCGGATCGTGGCATCGGCCGAGACCTACATGGGTCTTGTCGAGGCCGGCGTCGGCCTCATCCCGGCGCTGGGCGGCTGCAAGGAATTGTTGCGACGCGTGGTTTCGCCGCACCTGGCCGCCGACCCGCGCGTCGATCCGCTGCCTTTCCTGCAAAAGGTCTTCGAGACGATCGGCTACGCCAAAGTCAGTGAGAGCGCGGCCCAGGCGCGGGCGCTCGGGTTCCTCGGCGCGCATGACGTGATCGTGGCCAACGATGAGGACCTGATCGGGCACGCCAAACGCGTCGCGCTCGATCTGGCCGACTCGGGCTATGTGCCGCCGGATCGGCACGCCCCGAGCGTCTACGCGGCGGGTTCGCGCGGGAAGGCCGCGATGCTGATGGCGATCGAGCAGTTGCGCTGGGGTAAGTTCATCAGCGCCCACGATGCCCTGATCGCGCGCAAGCTTGCACACGTGCTGGCCGGCGGCGACCTGACCCAGCCGACCTGGGTGACCGAAGACTACATCCTCGACCTTGAGCGCGAGGCCTTCCTCTCGCTCCTGACCGAGCCCAAGACCCAGGATCGGATCAGCTACATGTTGAAGTACGGCAAACCCCTGAGGAATTGAGTTATTGGTTATTTGCTATTGGCTATTGAGCCTTCAATAGCCAATAGCAAGTAACCAATAACCAATGGAGTTGTCATGGATGCAGTCATCGTCTCAGGTGCGCGAACACCTGTCGGAAGGGCCGTGAAGGGCGCATTGCGGGCGACAAGGCCCGACGATCTGGCGGCGGTTGCGATCAAGGCGGCGGTGGAGCGGGCCGAGGGGCTCGATCCGGCGCTGATCGAAGACGTGATCCTGGGCTGCGCGATGCCCGAAGCCGCGCAGGGCATGAACGTCGGGCGGGTGGCGGCGCTGCGGGCCGGGCTGCCGGTCGAGGTGCCGGGGCAGACGGTCAATCGCTTTTGCGCGTCGGGGCTGCAGTCGATCGCGCTCGCAGCGCAGCAGATCATGATCGGCCAGGCCGAGATCATCGTGGCCGGTGGCGTCGAGTCGATGAGCAGCGTCGGCATGGCCGGCAACGTGTTTTCGCCGAACCCGGTGCTTGTGGAACTGAGCCCCGAAGTCTACATGCCCATGGGCCTGACCGCCGAGCAGGTCGCGCGCGAATACCGCGTCAGCCGGGAAGACCAGGATGCGTTCGCGCTGGCGTCCCAACAAAAGGCTACAGCCGCAATCGACGCCGGGCGCTTCGTCGATGAGATCGTGCCGGTTGAGGTCTCTACTACCGAGTTCATCGATGGCGCGGCGCGTGCGCAGCAAACGACCTTCTCGGTCGACGAGTCGCCGCGTCGCGATACCTCAGCCGAGGCGCTGGCAAAGCTCAAGCCGGTCTTTGCCGCAGACGGCAGCGTGACGGCCGGCAATGCCTCGCCCATGAACGACGGCGCCGCGGCCGTGGTCATGATGAGCCGCGAGCGCGCCGAAGCACTGGGCCTCGAGCCGCTGGCGCGGTTCATCTCATTTGCGGTCGGCGGGGTGCCGCCGCAACGGATGGGCATCGGCCCGATCGTGGCGGTCCCGAAGGCGCTCAAACTGGCCGGCCTGACGCTCGAGGACATCGACCTGATCGAACTCAATGAGGCTTTCGCGGCCCAGGCGCTGGCCGTCATGCGCACGCTGGAGATGGATCCTGAACGCGTCAACGTCAACGGCGGCGCGATCGCGCTCGGCCATCCGCTCGGCTGCACTGGCGCGAAGCTTACGATCTCGCTCATAAACGAACTGGCCCGTCGCAAGGCTCGCTTCGGCCTTGTCACCATGTGCATCGGCGGCGGCATGGGCGCGGCGGGGGTGTTTGAG
>CAYZRP010000236.1:0-5161 GCA_964480865.1 uncultured Anaerolineales bacterium
GATCCAGCGGTGCTCCCTGAGCCGGCCCTCCAGGCGCATGCCCGATTTCTCGAGCACCCGCGCGGAGGCCGGGTTATCGGCCGCGCATTCAGCCCAGATGCGATGCAGCCCTTGCGCTTGAAAGCCCCACTCGATCAGGTGTCGAAGTGCTTCGGTCGCGTAGCCTCTGCCCCAGGCACCACGCTTCAGCCAGATGCCCAGTTCGGCGCTGGTGGGCCAGTCGGGTTCGATCATCAACGACACGCAGCCGATGCACCCCGGCCGATTGGCTTCTTCGACGGCCAGATGCCATGCCCGTCGCGCCGGCGCCTCGGACGTCGCTCGGGCCAACGCCAGGAAGTCATCGAGTTCGGCTTCCGTGTCCAGACGATGCACAAGGTGGCGCAACTGGTCGCGATCGTGGACGAAGTCGAGCAAGGCAACTCGATCGTCGGGGCGAAACTCGCGAAGGCAGAGTCGGCCAGTGTTCAACCGAAGGTCCGATAGATGGGTCATGTCATTCGCCGGGTGGCCATGTTTCGTTTCATATGCGGCCTCACGAAGCGCCTGGGTCAGCGCGCGAATGCCCTGGCTTACTCCACCACCAACGGCTGCTCGGCGAGCACGACCTGATCGACACGGATCACAAGCTGATAGGTGCCTGGCGAGAGATAGCCGTCCGGAAGTTCCGCGGCGTCGAACGTCACGAGGTGATGACCGGGTGATTGCTCGGTCGTCTGGGTCATGAGCACCTGCCCCTGCTTCCGCCAGTCGATCGTCACGGGCGCGGTGTTGCGATCTGGTGTGCTCAGATCGTAGTCCAGGTACACGATCCGGCTGTGTTGTGTGACGACACTGGCTGGATCGATGCTCTGGTCGAGCAACATCTGCGATCCGACGTGAAGGGAAGATACCTGCAGTGGAGGCACCGCTGATACAACCTTGAGCACCGCTGCCGTCAGCGATCCGCAGGCGCACATCGTCGCCAGCAGACTGACACCGATGGGCACGCCCAGGCTCCACAGGCGCGCGGGTTGCCCAGGCGAGTCAGAACCCGATGCCACACCCGGAACGCGGTTCGCGATCAGGTACACGACGATGCCACCGCCGAGCCCGCCGACGAGGGCTGCAAAATAGGTGAAAAACACGCCCTCGCCAAACAGGATCGTGCCCACGGCGTAGCCGAGGATCTCGCCCGACAGCCAGGCGATCACGAGCAAAACCTGATAACCGATTGGCTTATAGCCCCTGTCAGCCACGGTCCGGCCTATTCGCTTGATGAACAGCCAGATCACAATCAGTTCAATCATGTCGCCCCCTCCGGCGCTCCGGCGTCAGCCTATCAGGGTCAATCGACGACGCAGCCTAATCAGACCTGCGATCCGGGCGAATGACACTCAGCCCGATGTTGACGATCAACAACAGCCCCGGGACCCAGTACATGGCGGTGCACGCCAGGCGAATCGGGTTGTAGCCATCGCCCGGAATGTCAAACACAGCGACGAGCAGCGGCAGGATCCCAAACAGGCCGATGACCAGGCCGCTCGCCTGGTAGAGGGGGTGGCGCAGCCTGAGCGTGAGCGTCACCAGTTGGCGCAGCCACAGGCCGACCATGTAGCCCTGCTCACAGTTTGTGTCAATCGGATCGAGGCCCCCGCGCCCCGAACGGGTGCGATAGCCTGGCCGCCCTGGGCATTGCATTGCGGGGCCATCCAGATACACCCAGTCCGGGGCCACTTCGTCAACCGGCTCGAGTTCGGCGTCCCAGACTTCCTGGGGCGCGGCCACTCCATATCCTTGCCGGGCCAGCTCGCGTCGATCCTCCGTGGCACCGGCCAGGTCTTCACGCGCTTCGTCGAGGCCGGGATCCAGACGCAGCGCCTGGCGATAGCTGCGGATCGCGGCCACGAGGTCGCCGCGCCGGTCCCAGTATCGACCCATGCTCACATGCGCCTCGGCCAGATCGGGCGCGAGAGACACTGCGGCCTGTATGTGCTGCCAGGCCTCGCGCGAGCGATTCGCGGTTTCGGCCCGGGTCGCCTGATCGAGCAGCCGTCGAGCGTGCGCATGCCGCTGCTCGTCAGTCTCCGTGGGTGGCGGGAGCGCGCCGAGCCGACGAACGAGCACGTTCGCGATGGCGCGGAGGCCATCCTCTGACCATTCGCGCCGAGCATCGGTGCGCCAGATATCGAGCAGTTCCGCAGTGTCGCGGTGATCGAGCAGGGTCTCGATACGCCTGATCGAGTCGTCTTGGATCTCCGGTTCCATCTGTGTTGCCCCCTACAAACAGATACGTCTGGCCAGACTCTGAACGGAGCGGCGTCGCTGCCGCCACCTTCCGGTCATTCACGTTCGCTGGTGGTCCAACCAGGCCCGCACGACGTCAGCGCGTTCGAAGCGCCCCATCTTCTGATAGGCCTCGACCTCATGCTGCAGATCCATGACCGGGACCCTGAGTTCGGCCACCTGGATCCAGCGCCGGTGCAGTCTGACATCCACCGGAGCCTCCCATGAGCCGTTGACCCATTTCTCCATGTCGCCCATGATCTCGACGCGCACGCCCTCGAGTTCATACGCGCCGAGATGCGAACGGATCCGTTCAGACGGCAGGTAATGAACCGGCGTCAGCACGACGTCGCTCAGGAGCCGGCCGAGCTCATAGGCACCGCGCGCATCGGTCTGTACGTCGATGTCGCTGGCCACCAGTGGCACGCCCTGTAGAGCCATTCCCGTGCTCCCTGTCAGAGCCCAGTCGAGTGCGACAGCCTCGAGGCGCCGTACCAGTTGTCGAAGCGCCGCGAGATGTTGATCGGAAACAGTCAGGGTGTTGAGCGTTCCAGACTCCACAGCAAAGCGCCCTCCCGTGCAGATACAGTGCACACCGAATAGTAGCGGACTTCCGCGGGCCCACCCTGACGCGTCCACCGAAAGCGTCACAATATCCGATAGGTTGGCACTGAACTCTGGCCCGCCGTCGCCGGCCCAGGCGGGCTCAGGCTCCATCGACGCGCTCCAACAGATACTTGCCAGGTCTGGGCACGTAACCCAGCTTGCCGTTCACGGCCAGCATCGCGGCGTTTGTCGACGCGTTGCTCGTGTCGAGGGCGATCGCTCCATGCTGACGGGCGTACTCGATGCCCTGCACCTTCAACGCCAACGCGATCTTGCAGCCGCGGTACTCACGTAGAACGCCGGTCATGACATTGTAGGCACGCTTCGTTTCCGGAAGAAGCTGGATCGAGCACAGCCCAACCCAACGATCGCCATCGATCGCGAGGAGTTGGCCCTCGGGCCGGTACCAGGTTGAGCCGCAGATCCATTTCTCGAAGTCCTCAAACGGCGCGGCGGGCCCATCCTTGCCTGGGATGTCGCGACCTGTGATCGTGTTGAGTTCGTAGAGCCGCTTGGGTGCGGCCAGGGTGTCACCGAAATCGGCGACCGAACCGAAACGGATGCCGGCCTTCTCCAGGCCTGTGCGCGCACCGCGAAACGGCGCCGCATCAAAACGGACGACGTCCACCGATGACGAGAATAGGTGGCAGCTCTGGACAAAGCCCGCGCGTCGCGCGAACACCTGCGAGGGGGCATCGTCGTCTCGGACCTCGCTCCGGAGGTGTCGGGCATGGTTCTGTGCGAGATACGCGCGAGCATCGAGCGCCAGAGCATGGCCATATCCCTGGCTTCGATACTCAGGCAGCACGCCGACCCACACGTAGAAGGCGCCGTCGGGTTGCCAGGCCTCGTGGACGATGACACCATAGCCGACGATCGCGCCGGAGCCATCCACGGCCACCGTCCGACGGGCGATGCGACCCGCCGGCATGTACTCGAACCAGCGTCTGGCGACGTCGTGTTCGACGGGCGTCTCCTCAAACGCGTTGACGACGGCCAGTATCCCCTCGAAATCGTGTTGCGGGTCGGCGAGCCGGATGGTCATCGATAGCCCTCTTTCATATATTCCCGTTCAATCGAGAACAAATAACACTCACGGTGCGATCACAACAACAGTGACGCGCATACCAATATCGATCGCAGCACACCATTCGCTTCGGGCACGTTTCATCAGCTTCACGATAGCCCTACCGTTGCTGGCGCTCACAGGCAATCCGTAACACCACTTCGATGAGTGCAGTCGGCCGTAAGGTGATGGCTGCGAGCGAATCGACACGAACCCACACGAGCTCGTAGACATTGTCTGCGCTCGATCGGTCAACCTCCGGCCCCGCCAAACGCACGACCGGCTCGGCGACCTCCGCCCAAAACACATGCATCGAAGATCCGATCCCGTCGTCGAGCTCGACCGCCCGCAAGTCCCGCAGGGCGAGGCCGGTCTCCTCACGGACTTCGCGGCGGCAGGCCTCCAACGGCGTCTCGCCGGCCTCGATGCCACCGCCCGGCAGGACGTGATAGGTCGCTGAACCACGTCTGCGATGGATCAACAAGATGGACTGTTCATGGAACAGAATGGCTCGCGCGGAGATCCGAGCAGCATCCATGCCGATCATGTCTTCGAGTGCAACGTCACGATCGCCGCCCGCTTCATGAATCAATGACTCTGCGAACGGTCGACCAACAGTTCAGGCGCCAGCCAATGCAACAGCAATCGCGCGTAAGGCGCGACAAGGAGCCGTCGAGCGACAATGACGGAAACCAACAATCCTGCATACATCCACACCGACAACGTTCCCATGTAACGAATGACCACGAGCAGCGCAGCCAGGATCACGTAGAGCTGTTTCGCGTGTCCGGCGACAAGGATGGCGGCCGGCTGCGTGTTTGTCCAATTGGAACCTTTCGCCACCATCCACGAGAATAACGCAACGAGCGGGGCGCCCAGGAAGAAGAATGGCCCGACCAGGAAACGCGCGAAGAGGTCGAGGGAGGCGCCCATCGCCCAAACGGCAAGCATGAACGGGATCGCCAGAAAGATCTGGCTGACCAGCGACACGCAAAGAAAACGGGACAAGGGAACCGGTCGTGTTGGCAGCGACGCCATCAGGCTCCTGATCCTCCCCCGCAATGCATGTACGGCCAGACCACGGGCCGTGCCCCCCGTCGGCGCATCCGAAACCGCAAGAGCCCCAAGTCTAGCAGAGACCGGGCGGACAGCTATCCAGGACGAGCCAGGTGTGCACGGGCGAGTTGATGCTGTTGGCAAACCCCCGGGGTAACATAAGCGCAC
>CAYZRP010000237.1:0-5149 GCA_964480865.1 uncultured Anaerolineales bacterium
ACGGGCACACTGGATGAACGCCACGCGTGGGGCGCGTGTCATCCAGGGGAACAAGATCGGCGGCTGCTGGCCGACTACGGCGTGGGTGTCGGCGTGGGCGTCGAGTCGGAGACTGTGAAGTTGGCGACGTCCATCAGGGTCTGACCGAGGAAGATCTGCACCTGATAGGAGCCGGGGGTCCACTCGGCGGCACCGCCGTCATACTCGGCGAAGCCGCAGCCACCGGTGCTCCCATCCCACAGGCCGGAAAACACGCTGACGATCTCGTCTCCGCGACGCCAGACGTACGTCCACTGCGCGTCGCGCGCCCAGTTGTTGTAATCGAAGAGTGCGTAGATCGTGCGCGGCTGTGTGTCGAAGAAATCCGAGTCGCCGCGAGTCGAGGCGCAGTCGAGGATCGTGCTCAGCCGCAGGTTGGCGATCACGCCATTGGCGGGCGGGGTCACGGTGAGCGTCCCGGCGGGCGGCGTGATCAGGTCGACGGGCAGAGTCGGCGGGCCCGTCGGCGCGGGCGTCGTCGGGGGAGGCGTGTCCGTTGGCGGTAGAGTCTGTGTGACGGTCGGCGTGAGGGTCGGGGTCGGCGAAGGCCCGGGTGTCACACTCGGGGTGGCCGAGAACAGCGGCGTGGGCGTCGGCGGGTTGACGAGCGCCACAGCCGGCGGTCCCATGAACAACACGGCCGCCGCTATCAGCAGCACCACCACGCCATAGAAGATCTGCTGCCAGGCAGCGACCATCTGACGCCGGCGTTCGGAGAACAGCCGTGACGAGCGCGGCGTGATCAGGCGCGCCGCCCCGAGGAAGAGCATCACGAGGCCCACGAAGCCCACAAGAGCCGCGACGGTTCCGACCAGGAATTCGTTGGACATGGAGAGAGTTCATTATAATCAGGACGGATGGCTGATGCAGACCGCGGACCGCGGACGGCGGACCGTAGATCGATCGAGCCATTTGCGCTGACGAACCACGGGTGGCGATGTTAGAGTCATGGTCGCCATCCGTCTTTCGTCTGTGGTCCGCCGTCCGCGGTCCGCGGTCGCCAACAGGTCTATGTTCAGAAAAGTCCTCATCGCCAATCGCGGCGAAATCGCCGTGCGGATCATTCGAGCCTGCAAAGAGCTCGGCATTCGCACAGTAGCCGTGTACTCGGAGGTCGACCGAACCTCGCTGCATGTGCGCTACGCTGACGAGGCCTACCTGCTCGGCCCGGCTCCGGCGCGGGCGAGTTATTTGCGCGGCGACGCCATTATCGATATCGCCCGGCGCGCTGATGTCGATGCCATCCACCCGGGCTACGGCTTCCTGGCCGAACGAGCCGAATTCGCGGCGGCCTGCGCCGACGCCGGCATCATCTTCATCGGCCCGCATCCGGACGCGATCGCGCACATGGGCGACAAGGCCGTGGCGCGCGCGACGATGGTCCGCGCCGGCGTGCCCGTCATCCCGGGCACTGAAGCCGAGGCTGACCTGACCGACGACGAGTTGATCACACTGGCGCCGGGCATCGGCTTCCCGCTGCTGATCAAGGCCAAGGCCGGCGGCGGCGGCAAGGGCATGCGCGACGTTCAGAGCATCGAGCAGTTGCCTGCCCTGTTGCAGGTCGCGCGGCGCGAGGCCGAGGCCGCGTTCGGCGATGGCGGCGTCTATCTCGAGCGCATGATCCTCGGCGCGCGACACATCGAGGTGCAGGTGCTCGGCGATCAGATGGGCAACCTGATCCATCTTGGCGAGCGCGAGTGCTCGCTGCAGCGCCGACACCAGAAGATCCTCGAGGAGTCGCCCTCGCCGTTCATCGACGAGGACCAGGCGTTCCGGGAACAGTTGGGCGCGATGGCGCTGAAGGCGGCGGCGGCCGTCAACTATTACAACGCCGGCACGGTTGAGTGCCTGGTCGATCGCGACCGCAATTTCTACTTCATGGAGATGAACACGCGGCTGCAGGTCGAGCACCCGGTGACCGAGTCGGTCACGGGCGTCGACCTGGTCAAGGAGCAGATCCGGGTGGCGCGCGGCCGCAAGCTACGCTACACCCAGGCCGACATCAAGATGCAGGGCTGGGCGATCGAGTGCCGAATCAACGCCGAAGATCCGGCCAGCAACTTCCTGCCCTCGACCGGCGTGATCAGCAACGTCATCCCGCCGTCGGGCCCGGGTGTGCGCGTCGACACAGGCGTGTACCCGGGCGTCGAGATCTCGCCGCATTACGACTCGCTCATCGCCAAGCTAATCTGCACCGGCGAGACCCGCGGCGAAGCCATCCTGCGCATGCGTCGCGCGCTCGAGGAGTACCGGATCACGGGCGTCAAGACCCTGATCCCGCTGCATCAGCGCATCCTCGAATCGCACCGATTCCTGGCCGGCCACTTCGACACGAAGTTCATCGAACAGCGCTTCAACCTCGAGGAGGCCGAGGAGGGCATCGCGACTCATCCCGAGATCGCGGCGATCATGGCCGCGCTGCTCGCGCATCGCCACGGCCAGCTGGCCAATCAGGTCGTTCAGCGCGGCAAGCGCGACACCAGCAACTGGAAGTGGGTCGGCCGCTACGAGCGCATGCATCGATGAGCGGAATGGCAGAAGGACGAATGACGAAGGACGAACGACGAAGGTGGAATGGCCGGTCCACCTCCGTCGTTCGTCCTTCGTCATTCGTCAGCCATACGCACGGCGTGGTGGGCCGGGCGAGATGAACCGCCTGCGTTCCATCGCGCTGCCGCTCGCCGTGTTCGTAGGCCTTGCCGTTTATTGGGGGCTCGGCCTCGCGACGCTTCCCGCGCATCCTGTCGAAAGCCAGCAACTCAGCCTCAGCCGCGACGTGTGGGCCGATCCCTTTGGGGCGGCCAGCCGCAGCGCCGAGAGCACGCTCACACCCCTGGTCATTGGCCTCGGCTGGCACGTGCCCGGGTTCTCGCCCGACCTGATCGGCCAGGAGCCGGCCCTGCTGGCGGCCGCGCGGCTCGGCCCCGCCCTGCTGACAGCCCTTGCGGCAGCTCTGTTGTGTTGGATGGGCACGCGCCTGGGCGGATGGCCGACAGGGCTCCTGGCAGCGGCACTTTTCGCCTTTCATCCCTTGATCCTCCTGGACGGCCGACGGTTGTTTCCTGAAACCATCGGAACAGCCCTGGCGACGCTGGCAGCGGCGGCGCTCGTGATCCTCGGTCGCGATCTGCATCGAGTTTGGCGACGACAGCGCAACGCCGCTGCGGCGCTCGAGGCCGAAAAGAGTGGGCCTCCGCTGTGGGACGCAAACCAGATGCGGATCGAGACGGCCCGCGAGCGCGACCAGCAGTTGGTGCCCAACAGCTCTTTGCTCGAGGCCCCGGACCAGCGACAACTGCCGCCGTCGAACGGTCGGATTGAAGTCTATGAACCACCCCGCGCGGTGTCACGCCCGAGACGCACCGTCCTGCCCTCGCCGGTCGAGGCGCCGCGCTGGCAGGCGCGCCAGATGCGCGTCGGCACTTCGCGCCCGCCTGAGCCCATTCCGGGCTCGACGCGGCCGGGCCACCGCCTGACATTCGCGGCGACCTGGCAGGCATGCTGGCTGGCCGCTCTGCTCTCAGGCCTGGCCATCGGCCTCAGCCTGGCGGCCGGGCCGACGGGCATGGCCTTGGGTGTCGCGGCCCTGTTCGCGTTGATCTGGATCGTCTGGCCGCGCGTTGTGCCGGGTCAGGAGCGTGTGCTCGCCATGCTGGCGCTTGGAGCACTCGTGGCCGGGACAGCCCTGGTCCTCGGCTTCGCGCTCAGCCCCATCCTCTGGGGCGATCCCGTTGCGGGTTTGCAAACGCTGGTGCGGCTTCGACAGGAAGGCGTGCTGGCGCAGGGTGCTGCCGACCCGACGGCCTTGCTGGCCGACCCGCTCATGCGGTTGCAGGCCCTGGCACGCACTATCTTCTTCGAAGCGCCTCAGGCGATCGACACCCTAACCAGCGACTACGTGCCGCTGCCCTGGACGACAGTCTGGCCACAGCCGTGGGCCGGCATCGTCGGGCTGAGCCTTTTCGGCCTGGGGCTGGCGGCCGCGATCCGACGCAGTCGACGCGGTACGGTGACGGCCATTGTGGCGCTCACCTGGTTAGCGGCCGTTGCGCTCCTGCTGACCCTGACCGTCGGGCTTGACCACCCGCGCGCATTTCTGCCCCTGATGCCACCCATCACGCTGCTGGCCGCCTATGGCATTGCGGCGCTTGTCGAAGCCCACGGTGACCTGCGCGAACTCGGACGCCGGTGAGCAGATTCTTGCCGCGGTGTGAAATGGTTGACCGCAAGCCGCCGTTGTCACCCGGCACACGCACCTTCCGGGAAAACCGCGGCCAGACGCACGCCTGACTCAACCCACTCGCACCCCGAAACCGTCTGTACGGTTACAATGGCGCCACCATGAAATACATCGCCACCGTCAATGATCGCGAATACGTGATCGAAATCAATGACGATCATCGCGTGCTGCTCGACGGGCAGCCCGTATCTGTGGATTTCGACTCCGTCAATGAGCAGCCGGTCTTCACGTTGATCATCGACGGCAAGTCCTATGAGGCCTTCATCAACGAAGGGCTCGGCGATGAAATGCTTGTGCAGTTGCGCGGCCGGCAGTACGCCGTGATCGTCGAGGACGAACGCGAACGGCGGCTGCGCGCGGCCGGCCTCGGAGAAGGCAGCGGCGGCGCGGGCGAGTTCCAGCTCAAGGCGCCGATGCCGGGCCTGATCGTGACGATCCCGGTCGAAGAGGGCCAGGTCGTTCACAAGGGTGACGTGCTCGTGATCCTCGAATCAATGAAGATGCAGAACGAGCTCCGGACGCCGCGCGACGGCGTCGTGTCGCGCATCAACGTCGCCGCCGCCGAAGGTGTCGACCAGGGCCAGATCCTGGTCGTGCTCGCCCCCAAACAGAGCTGATGAAAGAGCGCAAGGACACCTTCACAACCGGATCGGGTATTCCGCTCGAGCGCGCCTTCGGGCCGCAGGATCCGCCCGACGCGCTCGGACAGCCCGGTGAGTTCCCCTTCACCCGTGGCATCCAACCGACCATGTACCGCGGCCGATTCTGGACGATGCGCCAGTATGCGGGCTACGCCACGGCCGAGGAATCCAACAAGCGCTACAAGTTTCTGCTCGAGAAAGGCCAGACCGGCCTCTCGGTGGCGTTCGA
>CAYZRP010000238.1:0-4969 GCA_964480865.1 uncultured Anaerolineales bacterium
CGCTGACCGCTGATCGCTGACCGCTGATCGCTGACCGCTGACCGCTGATCGCTGACCGCTGATCGCTGTAGGCTACCCGCTACCTGATGTACTGCTCCACGTATCTCTCCCCCAACCCCACCGCCGCGTAGTGCTTGCGGCACATGTCGATCTTGGTGAAGACGTCTTCGTAGCCCGTGCTGCGGCCGGCTTCGTCGACGTAGTACATGCAGCCCGAGATGTTGAAGAACGTGATCATCTCGTCGTCGGTGTCGACGACCAGCGTGTGCGTCTCGCCCGGCGGCTCGAAGACGTAGCTGCCGGCCGTCGCGCGCCACTCGTGCTCGAGATAGCGCCACGAGCCCTTGATGACATAGCCGTGCACCGGCGCCGGATGCAGATGACGGCTGACCACGCCCGCGCGTTTGACGCGCAGGAGGTTGCACCAATGCCCGACGACGGTGTTCAGCATCAGCGGCCGAAACCAGACGTTTGGCGCCTGAGGCACCCAGACGCGCTCGTCCTCGGGCACGGCCGGTGATACGACGATCTCGAGCGGTGAATAGGGATGCGCTGACGGGTTCTTCGAACGGGGGATGGGATGGGCGGGCAGCATGAAGCCTCCTGTGAACGGCTGGTGATTTACATCGTCAGATAGCCGCCGTCGACGGGCAACACGACGCCGGTGATGAAGCCGGCATCAGGTGAACACAGGAACAGCGCCGCGCCGATGAGATCCTCAGGTGCTCCCCAGCGCCCCATCGGCGTGCGCGCGAGCAACGCGGCGCTGCGGGCGTCGTCTTCCTGCAGTGGTCGGGTCAACTCGGTCGTGATCCAGCCCGGCGCGAGGGCGTTGACGCGAATGCCCTCAGGCGCCCAGGCCGCGGCCAGCGCCTTGGTCAGCTGCGCGATCCCGCCCTTGCTGGCCGTGTAGGCCGGCACCTGCGGGCCGCTGACGAAGCTGAGCATCGACGCCAGGTTGAGCACCGCGCCGCGTTGCCTCGCCAGCGCCGGGTGAGCGGCCGTGCACACGCGCATCGTGCCGATCAGGTTGACCTGGATGACACGTTCGAATCCGTCTATCTCGAACTCGCGCCCGCCGCGCAGGATGATGCCGGCGGCGTTGACCACCACGTCGAGCTCGGGCAGGGCGCCGACCATCCGTGCCACGTCATCGGGCCGGGTCACGTCCATCTGGGCCACCGTCAGCCCGGGCTGTGCGGGCGTCGCGGCAACTTCAGCGCCGGTCGCGCCCGTCACCGTCACGGCATAGCCGCGCTCGAGGAAGCCGTGAGCCAGCGCCAGGCCGATCCCGCCGGTGCCGCCCGTGATCAGGGCCACACGCGAAGTTGACGACATGGGTCTCATTTTACCGGCATAATCCGACGAATGGCCCGATCGGGCGGCACAACGCCGAAGGCACTCCCATTACAATGTCGTCCTATGCCCTTCAAGATCCTCATTTCTGATGGCCTGTCTCAGGCCGGCATCGATCTGCTCAAAACCGTCGGCGACGTGATCGTCGACGCCAGGATCACGCCCGACGCGTTGCTGGCGGCGCTGCCCGAGTACGACGCGCTTGTCGTGCGCTCGCGCACCAAGGTGACGACTCAGGTCATCGCCGCCGGACGCAACCTGAAGGTGATCGGCCGCGCCGGCGTTGGCGTCGACAACATTGACGTGGCTGCCGCGCTCACGGCCGGCATCACGGTCGTCAACAGCCCGCTGGCCGCGACGGTGGCTGTCGCGGAACTGACCGTCGGCATGATGCTGGATCTGGCGCGCCGGGTGCCCGCCGCCGACGCGGCCCTCAAGCGCGGCAAGTGGGAGAAGAGCGCGTTCATGGGCGACGAACTCTCGGGCAAGACGCTCGGCCTGGTGGGCTTCGGCCGCATCGGCGCCGAGGTGGCCCGCCGCGCGCGCGCCTTCGACATGTCGATCGTGGCGCACGACCCCTATCTGAGCGACGACCAGATCCGCGAGCGCGGCGCCGAGCCGAAGTCGTTCGCCGATCTGCTCGGCTGCGCGGACTACGTCTCCCTGCATCTACCACTGACCGAAGGCACGCGCGGCATGTTCGACTCGACTCGCTTTGCTCAGATGAAGAAGGGCGCTCGCCTGGTCTGTCTGGCGCGTGGCGGCGTCATCGACGAAACGGCGTTGGCCGCGTCCCTCGACAGTGGTCAGTTGACCGGCGCCGCCCTCGACGTCTTTGCCGTCGAGCCGCCCGGGCCGGGATCGATCGCCGAGCATCCCCGGGTGATCGCCACACCCCACATGGGCGCTCAGACCCGGGAGGGGCAGGACCGGGCCGGCCTCGACATCGCCGGCGAAGTCCTGGCCGTTTTGCAGGGCAAAGAGCCGCGTTTCAGGGTCCTGGCGAACGATTAGGCTATAATCTTCAACAAGCCACGAAAGATTTAAGACGACGGCTCGGTTCGAAAAAACGATAGACAAGGAGGATTTCGTCCTTCGTCTTTCGTCCTTCGTCATTCGTCGGCCAAAAACGGGCCTGTAGCTCAATGGCAGAGCACGCGGCTCATAACCGCTTGGTTGCAGGTTCGAGCCCTGCCGGGCCCACCTGGGGCTGTCGCATCGGCAGCCCTTACTCTCGGTGTTCGTCGATGGTTGGCATGGTGATGGATCCAACCTGAACCTGCCGACTACGCTCGACGACGCCTCGGTTTGTGAGGAGATTGGCTATGACCTGGGCTGAGGACCTGACTTCACTCAAGAACCGCGCACGTGATATCCAGGACCTGTACCATGCCAGCGCTGTGCTGGCCTGGGACCAGGAGACCCTGATGCCGTCCAAAGGCGGCCCGACGCGCGGCCGCATTCTGGGCCTTCTATCGCGGCTGATGCACGAGCGGCTTTCCGACCAGAAGCTCACTTCGCTCCTGGCATCGGTCGAATCTTCCGGCAAGCTCAAGCCGGGCTCCGATGATGCCGCTTTCGTGCGCCTGACACGCCGTGCGCACGAGCAGGCCGTTCGCGTGCCGACCGAACTCGTGGCCGAGATCGCCGAGCACGACTCGCGCAGCCAGCAGGCCTGGGTGCAGGCCCGGCCGGCCAATGATTTCGCGGCGGTCGAACCGTTCCTGGCCAAGTCGGTCGAGTTGCGGCGACGCGTCTCCGAATACTTCCCGGAGCACGCCCATCCGCTCGACACCCACATCGACAACGCTGACGAAGGCATGAACGTCGCCACGTTGCGCGCGCTGTTCAGTCAACTGCGCGACCAACTGGTGCCGCTGGTGCAGGCTGTCACCGCCAAACCCGAGCCCGACGAGAGCTTTCTGAAGCAGCGCTTCCCGAAGGCCAAGCAACTTGCCTTCAGCAACAAAGTGCTCGCGCGTCTGGGCTACGATTTCGAGGCCGGCCGCCTCGACGAGAGCGCGCACCCCTTCTCGATCACGCTCGGCGCGGGCGACAAGCGCATCACCACCCGTGTCCGCGCTGACGAGTCGGACGTGCTCTACAGCCTGATGAGCACCATCCACGAGTTCGGACACTCGACCTACGAGCAGAACATCAAGCCCGACTACGACGGCACGCCGTTGTTCTCCGGCGCGTCTTCAGGCGTCCATGAGAGCCAGTCGCGCCTGTGGGAAAACATCGTCGGGCGCAGTCGCGGCTTCTGGACCTACTGGTACCCGCGCCTGCAGCGGACGTTCAGCAAGGCCCTTAAGGAAGTCGATCTCGAGACGTTCCTGCGCGCGGTCAACAAGGTCGAGACCTCGTTGATCCGCACGGAAGCCGACGAACTGACCTACAACCTGCACATCATCATCCGCTTCGACCTGGAATGCGCGTTGATGGAGGGCAAGCTGGCTGTCAAGGATCTGCCCGAGGCCTGGGGCGCCCGTTATCAGAGCGATCTCGGCCACCGCGCTCCCGATGACCGCGATGGCGTCATGCAGGATGTGCACTGGTATGGCGGCTATTGGGGCGTCTTCCAGTCGTACACGCTGGGGAATATCCTCAGTGCCCAGTTCTACGCGGCTGCCCTCAATCAGCAGCCCGAGCTGGCCGAACAGCTCGCCGCAGCCAAGACGGCCGGCCTGCATCGCTGGCTCAAGAAGAATATCTACCAACACGGCTCTAAGTTCACGCCGGCCGAGTTGGTGCAGCGCGTGACGGGCAGCCCGATGACGATCGACCCGTACATCGCCTACCTGCGCGAGAAATACACCGGGCTCTATAGCCTGTGAGCGACATGCTCAACCGATAAATCAGAAGGCCCGGCAAACTTGCCGGGCCTTCTGTCATTTTGGGGAGGCTCGGTGACGGGGGGAATCACCGAGCCCGAAGTTGTCGGGATGCCTTAGCAGCCCGGACGCGCTCTTGGGTGTGCGTTTCCACTCGGAGGGTGAGCGCGCTACCCGTAGGATCAATCTGGCGGCTGAGAGCCGGCTATGTCCTGGCTTAGAACCAGCTTAACCGTCGCGGCCTGAGCGCTTCTGAAATAGCCGTTCCCACGCAGCCACCTCCTCAGCGCTGAGGCGGGGCTCGTCGTCGGCGTTGCCACGGCGCGGCGCGGGGGTCGTCATTTGCTGGGCGAACGAGATGGAGGGCAGGGCGATGGCGCCCCGGCGGCGGGCGGCGTCCTGCAGCCGGATGTCGCCGCTGACCACGATCAGACCGCGTGGGTTGCGCTCTTTTGCGATCAGGTCGAGGATCACGTCATCGGCGGTCCGAGGCGGCCTGGCGAAGGTCACGGCCAGCGTCGGCGTTGAAAGCCCCGGGGCCTGGCCCACGGCGCCCCGATCGAACACCACCCGGCCCTTCCGCCGCGTCCGCGATAGAAACGCGCGCAACATCGAGACCAGTTTGACCTCGTCGTCGATCTCTTCAAGGCTCAACCCCGGCGTCGCGCCGATCAAGTTGTGCCCGTCGATCAGGTAAGCCACGCGCGGAATTCTAGCATCGTGTGGAGCGGGGGGGGGGGGGGGGGGGGGGGGGGGGGGGGGGGGGGGGGGGGGGGGGG
>CAYZRP010000239.1:0-4890 GCA_964480865.1 uncultured Anaerolineales bacterium
GGGCGCTCTGGATGACACGCGATGCGGCACCAGCCAGGCCTCCTGGATGACACGCGACGCGGCACCAGTCGGGCGGCCTGGATGGCACGCGACGCGGCACCAGCCAAGCCTCCTGGATGACACGCAACGGGTAGGGGCCAGGCGCTCGAGATGACACGCGATGCGTCAGTGACTGACGAGTCTGACGCGTGGCGCGACAGTCAGGGCGCGAGAACTGGCGCTGGGGATAACAGGACCTGGCTCCTCAGTGCAGCCACCGCGCTGGGCCCCTCCCGGGATAGCGGCGATGGCCGCGCCTGCAGAACCAGCCAACCTTCGTCATTCGTCCTTGGACATCACCGACCCCAAAGCCGTCACGTCTGCGGTCGACCATCCGCCCTCTCCCTTACGATCTCACACCCGCCCCAACGCGCGCCGGACACAAAGTCGCCCTAGACTGCCTGCAAGCATCTCGGGATGGGGTGCCCGAAGGAGCAGGCCATGGATAGCGTCAACCATCTCGACCGCGTGAGCCTGGGTGAGCCCGGATATCTCTCTGCTGCCGCGAACCTGGCCCGGCTCTGGGAGGCGCCGTCGCCAGATCTGCGCTGGCGGATCGCATGCGACTACGAGCGCGCCGGTGATGTGCTCCGTGCACAAACCTGGTTCGCAGCCGTCGCCGAGGATCCCGCCGCTGCGGACCTGGCCGCTCTGGCCGCCTGTCGACTGGTGGAGCTGGGCGCCATGCCAGATTGAGGCCGCAAAGTCCGGGTTCCGATCGGAAGTCGATTTAACGAAATACCAACCCCACCGTCCCCATACGACTTCGGTGCCATTGACCGTTTGTTCAAAGTCGAGTAATCTTGTCGGAAGCGAGGCACAAATCTAGGTTTTCGGCGCTCCCCACGGTTCGCCCCTGTCAGGGCAAGTGACAGCAGGCGAATTTTTTTATGGGACAGCGTGATCAGCAGAAGCGTGTCCGCACAGTCAATGGGTTCGAAGGAGGAACCTATCGTATGAGCGAACGTGTGACTGGTACCGTGAAGTGGTTCAGCCGGGTCAAGGGCTACGGGTTTATCAGCCCCGATGGCGGCGCCAAGGACGTCTTCGTCCACTATTCCGCGATCACCGGAGCGGGCTACCGCAATCTCGAAGAGGGCCAACGCGTCGAGTTCTCGATCGAGAACACCGACAAGGGGCCGCAGGCCGCCAATGTGGTGGACCTGGGAGAAAAAGTCGAGTAAGGCACGCCCGGCTGCCCCCGGCGTGTGAGCGCGACCGAATTCCGATCTTCGAAAAGCCCCGGCAACCGCCGGGGCTTTTTTTGTTGACTGCCGTGTTACGATCTCCTGGATGTTCCTCTCCGATCACCCACCCTGTTGATCTGCATGCGCCCGCGCGCCGCCTCTCGACCCGGCTGAGTGCTCTGTTGGTTCCGCCGTTTGATCGAGTCGAGAGGTTGAGATGAGTGAACGCTTGTTGCCGGCCATCCGCCGCCTGGGCGGCCTGGCCGCTATCCTTCTGCTGATCGAATTTGCCGATGAGTTGGTCTTCGGTCTTGGCGAGTCCGCCTGGCCGCTGATCCGCCGCGACCTGGGGTTGAACTACGCCCAGATCGGCATCCTGCTGAGCGTGCCGGGCTTGCTGGCTGCTTTCTTCGAACCCTTCTTCGGCATCTGGGCTGACAAGGGCCACAAGCGCTGGCTGGTGCTTGCCGGCGGCGTAGGATTCGTCGTCGCCACCCTGGTCACAGGCTTCTCGCCCACGTTCGCCGTGCTGCTGCTGGCGTTCATCCTGTTCTTCCCGGCCTCGGGCGCTTTCGTCAGCGTCTCGCAGGCCGTGCTGATGGATTCGGATCCGCAGCGCATGGAGCAACAGATGGCGCGCTGGACCCTGGCGGGGTCTGTGGGCGTTGTGGCGGGTCCGATCCTGCTGGCGGTGCTCGGCTGGGCCGGGTTGTCGTGGCGCTCGGGTTACATGCTGGTTGCGGTCGTGGCGGGGCTTCTGGTGCTGGCGGTATCGCGCACGCGTTTTCCGAGGCCGCAGCAACCCGACGGCGACGAAGCGCGCCCAGCCGGCCTCAGGGCTGTCATCGGCGCCTTCCGCCGCTCTGACGTGCGCCACTGGCTGGTGCTGCTCATGTTCTCGGACTTCATGCTCGACTTCCTCCTGAGCTACACAGCCCTGTACTTTGTCGACGTCGTCGGCGCGACGCCGGAGCAGGGGGCTCTGGCGGTGGGCGTGTTCACGGGCGTCGGCCTGCTGAGTGATGCACTGATCATCCCGGTGCTGACGCGCGTCTCGGGGCTGCGCTACCTGGCCTGGAGCGCCGGCCTGATGACGCTGGCCTATCCGGCCTTTCTACTGATCCCGGGTTTGCTGCCCAAGCTCGTGCTGCTGGGCCTGATCGGATTGCTCAACGCCGGTTGGTACGCGATCTTGAAGGCCCAGATGTACGGCACCATGCCGGGGCAATCGGGCACTGTGCTGGCCGTCGACTCGATCTTTGGCTTCGTCGAGAAGCTCGTGCCGCTCGGGCTCGGCCTGCTGGCGGCGCGCTTCGGCCTGAGCGTCGCGCTGTGGGTGCTCGCGATCGGCCCGCTCTTCGTCTGGTTCGGCGTCCTGCGCCCACCTGTGCGCCCGACGGTGGTCGTGGAGCCTTCACCTGAGATGCAAGGTTTGAACGAGGGCCAAGGATGAGGCGGTACGCGGATGGCACGGATGTGAGCGGATCGCGCGGATAAGTCTATCCGCGCGATCCGCTCACGTCCGCGTCATCGGCGTACCAGACAGGCTTTCGACAGACCCTGGGGTTACAATTTCGAGACCCATCTTGTGGAGAAGACTTTCATGCGTCACGCCTATTTTGTGCCCATCATGGGCGGGTTGTGTGCCATCCTCGCCGGGGGGATCGCCTGGACAAGCCTGCCTGAATCGTTGACGACGGGCGAAGCGCTCGTCACGCCGCTGGCCGTGGCGCTCGCCGCCGGCCTGCTGGGCAGCGGTTTCTGGTGGTGGATCATCGCCGAACCCGCGCACCCATCCTGGCCGCGCGGCGCCATCGTCGGCGCCCTCACGGGCGTCCTGGCCCACCCGCTGGCCTTCTGGCTGACCGCCATGGGCCAGATCCTGACGATCGGCACGAGCCGCGATGGTCTGTTCAACGACCTCTTCATCGCACCGATGCTGGCGCTCTTGCTCTCTTTCATTTCGTGGACCATGATCGGTTGGGGGACGGCGGTCGCCGGGATCGTCGTCGGCGTGATCGTCGCTCTGATCCAGGAACGCACCGTGCCGCCACCCAGTTGGACGGGGGAGACGCCGCGCGCCCACGGTTGACAATCAGAATAAATGTTCTATCATCGGTCCATGGACACCGCCTCTCGTTTGGCGCTGCTCACGGATCAGATGGGCCTCGAGCCGGCTGAGGACGCCGACATCCGGCGCGCGGCCCCGGCCAGTGAAGCGCAGTCGCTGAACCCGCACGCCAAGGCGCCTTGCGGCAATACGCCGTTTGCACTGCGCCAGGCAATGGACTCCGTCACCCGCGGCGGTGGCGACCCGGCGCCGTCGCTCGAGGCGAAGAAACACTCGCTGGGTGTCGGTCAGGCCGTCCTTCCAGGCGGCCGACGCATGGCCCTGTTAAAGACGCTGCTGACCTCGGCCTGCGAGCGAGACTGCTATTACTGCCCGTTCCGGGCTCGCCGCAACTTCCACCGGGCTACCTTCAAGCCCGAGGAGATGGCCACGGTCTTCGCGCAGATGCATCGGGCCGGCGTGGCCGAGGGCCTGTTCCTGAGCTCGGGCGTGGCGGGCGGCGGCGTGCGCACGCAAGATCGGCTGATCGACACCGCCGACATCCTGCGCAAGCGCCTCAAGTACCGCGGATATCTGCACCTCAAGATGATGCCTGGCACCGAGCGCGATCAGGTGTTGCGCACCATGCAGCTTGCTGATCGTGTCTCGGTCAATCTCGAAGCACCCAACACCGAGCGGCTGCGCCGGTTGGCGCCGGGCAAGATCTTCCTTGAAGAACTACTGCAACCGCTCAAGTGGGCGCACGAGCTGCGCCTGACGATGGCGCCCGAGCGCTTCGGCCTGCGGCGCTGGCCGTCGCTCGTGACCCAGTTCGTGGTCGGTGGGGCAGGCGAGGACGACGTCGAGATCCTGTCGACCACTCACGCGCTGACGCGCCAGCTCAAGCTCGGCCGCGTGTACTTCTCGGCATTCAGCCCGGTGCCCGATACGCCGCTCGAGAACCAGGCCGCCGAGGATCCGCTGCGCGAGCACCGGCTCTATCAGGCCTCCTTTCTGATGCGTGACTATGGGTTTGAGCTCGAAGATATGCCGTTCACGCAGGGTCAGCGGCTGCCGCTGGATCGCGATCCCAAGCAGGCCTGGGCCGAGGCCAATCTGGTCGACACACGCATCGAGATCGGGCGCGCCGAGTTGCCCGAACTGCTCAAGATCCCGGGCATCGGGCCGAAAGGCGCTGCTGCCATCGTCGCCGCGCGCCGTCAGGCTCGTCTGCGCGACATCGCCGATCTCCGCCGCCTGGGCGTGCTGGCCGACCGCGCCGCCCCGTACATCCTCATCAACGGTCGAGCTCCGGCCAAACAACTGAGCCTCTTTGCCACGGCATAATGTTGACTCTTGCCGCGGATGGGTTTCACCGACATCCGCAACGCGCTCCGTTCCCAAGAGCAGCTTCATCCGCGAAATTCGCGTCATCCGCGGCCAGAATCCCGCGTGACCAGATCTCCCGCGCCCGCCACTCTCCTCGCCTTGAAGAACAGGGCAATCGCATGAGGACGTGGCTTCATCACCTCAGTTGAAAAAGTGCCGAGAAAACGAGGGGGTGGGAGCGGGCCGGGGATGGGCCCCCGCCCGGGCCCCCCCCCCGGTTGGGGG
>CAYZRP010000240.1:0-4804 GCA_964480865.1 uncultured Anaerolineales bacterium
AGACGTTCCCAACCTGGGAACAAACAGGGCAGACGATCCGCGACTACTTGTTGGCTTTCATGATCTGAGGATTGATTGGCCGCGAATGACGCGAATTAGCCGGATGAAGTCGAGTCGGGACTGACATCAATCCTTCCAATTCGCGTCATTCGCGAAATTCGCGGCCAAAAGAATCACACGACGCCCGTCAACACAAGCCGGCCTTCAGGAGGCGGTGTGGTGATCAAGCGCGTCATCTCGGCGATGACGGCGGCGTGGAGGTCGGGCGCCTCGGCGGCGATGATCGGGCAGCCGAGGATAACGCGGACGTGCACGGCGCGATAGCCGGGCCACAAGATCTGGAGGGTGGCGGCCATGCGCTCGCGCCCGCGCGGCGTCCGGCGCAACCGCGTGAACGGATGGCTGTGCGCGCGAGGATTGACGACGCCGCGCACGAGCACGGGCACGATCACGGCGCCCGGCGTGCGCCGCGCGAACAGCACGGCCGACTCCGACCAGCGTTTCAGCGACTCCAGCGCGCCGGGCGTCACGTCCGGGTCGGGCTCGATCTCGCCGGCCGGAAAGGTGAGCACCGGCCGGCCGGCCTTGAGTTCGGCGAGGACGGCTCGCACAGCCGCCAGGCGACGGGCCGGATCGTCGGTGAGGTAGAGCACCTGCTTGCTGACGTGACCGAGCGCCTGCAGGAAGGGCCGGTCCGCCGCGACCACGCGCAGGTCGTCGCGGCCGAGGGCGGCGCCGATGGCGGTGAAGAGCGCCGTCGTGTCGGCCATGCCCGGGTGGTTGGCCAGGAAGAGCAGTGGCGCATCGGTCGGGATCGGCGCGGACTGTGAGACGCGCAAGGTGCGCGCGAACCGGGCGGTGAGCCATTCGGCGCCGGCCGGCAGACCACGCTCGCCGACGAGTTGATCGAACGACGCGACCTGCTCAGCGAACGCGCGCGCCGCCGGGCGGAACAGCGGCGCCAACCATTTGCGACCTCCCGGCCAGCCGAGGGCCGTGAAGACGTCATCGAGGTTGATCTCGGTCAAGGCGTTGAGTTGAGTCGTGTCGTTCACTGCGATAATGTCGGCATGATACCCGAGGCTCTATTAATCGACGCTTTGACCGCTCGCCTTGACGGCCTTGACGAACGCCACGAGGGCGCCTGGCGGTTGTTCAACGGCTTCACAGAAGGTTGGCCGGACCTGGCCGTGGACGTGCTGGCTCGCACGCTGGTCCTGCAAGATTATTCGGCCGAACCTCATGGCGACGACACACTGCAAACACTGGTTGAACTCTATCGCCGAGCGCTGCCCTGGTTGACCGCAGCCATCGTCAAGCCGCGCATGGCCGACGTGCAGACCCGGCGCGGCCGGGTGCTGTGGGGCCAGCCCGATCGTCGGCTGCGCGAAGACGGCGTGCGCTACGCCGTCGACCTGCTGCTCAATCGCGACACGGGGTTCTACCTCGACACGCGCGGGCTGCGCGCCTGGTTGAAGGCCAGGGCCTCGGGCAAAAGGATGCTCAACGCCTTCGCCTACACCGGCAGCCTCGGCGCCGCGGCGCTGGCCGGCGGCGCGACACAGGTAGTGCAGCTCGACCGCGCCCGTGCGTTTCTGAACGTCGCGAAGGAAACCTATACGCTCAACGGCTTCCCGATCCATAAAGCTGATTTCGTCACTGAGGATTTCTTCATCGCGGCCAGTCGCTGGCGTCGGCAGGACAAAGCCTTCGACCTGGTGGTGCTCGACCCGCCGCCGTTCGCCGAGAGCGCCGCCGGCGTCGTCGATCTGCAGGCCGCGTATGGCCGGCTGCTCAACAAGGCGCGGCCGCTTGTGGCGCATGGCGGCGCGCTGATCGCGATCAACAACGCCCTGTTCTCCAGCGGCGCCGACTTCCTGAACGTCCTCGAAGCAGCCTGCGCGGACGGCTATCTCTCGATTGAGTCCCTGATCCCCGTCCCGCAAGACCTGATCGGCTACGCCTCGACAGCGCCGCTCTGGCCGGCCGACCCGACGCCGTTCAATCACCCGACGAAGATGGCTGTGCTGCGCGTCAGCCGGAAGACGATTGACGAAGGACGAATGCCGAAGGACGAAGGTTGAATGGCCACTCAACCTTCGTCCTTCGTCTTCGTTCTGGCTTCCTGTCGCGCCAACAAATCCGCCCGTTGCGCGTCATCAGAGCGGCCGAAGTTCTTGAGGCTATGCCACGTGACCTTGAGGTCGCGCGATTGAGCCAGGATCGACTCCCATAGCTCGCGGTTCTTGACCTCGGCGCCCTCGCGGGTGCGCCAGCCGGCGGAGGCCCAGGCGCTGGCCCAGCGCTCGCCGCCCTGCGCGGCATAGTCCGACGGCGTGACGACGTGAGTGGGCGTGCCGGTGGGGACGAGCGAGAGCGCGCGTTCGATCGCGATCAGATGCAGGGCGTTGGCCGAGCAGCGTTCCTCACGGCCGCTGACTTCCCAGACCTCGTCGCCCGAGCGCAGCACCGCCGCCCAGCCGCCCGGGCCCGAGCCCAGGCACGACGCACCTGTGTGAATCGTTGTGGCATCGGCCGCGACGACGGCCGCCGCCGTGCGCGGGATCGCGCCGACCGCGAGCCTGTCGCACTCCTCGTTGAGTGGATCGCCGGCATGGCCCTTGACCCAGATCCATTCGAGCTCGTGCTTGCCGAGGAGCGAGTCGAGCGACTCCCACAGATCGCGATTGGCGACCGAGCGTTTGTCGGTGGTGCGCCAGCCGCGTTTCTTCCAGCCCGCAAGGTGTTCGGTGACGCCCTTCTGAACGTAGCTCGAGTCGGTGTGCAGCCTGACGTGGCAGCGCCGCTTGAGGGCCGTCAAGGCCTGGATGACGGCCGTCAACTCCATGCGGTTGTTCGTGGTGTCGGGGTCGGAGCCGACGAGGGTTTTGCGATGTTCCTGACCGTCGGCCGATATCAGCAAGATGGCGGCCCAGCCGCCTGGGCCCGGGTTCGGGTCGCAGGCGCCATCGGTGTACACGGTCACGGTTTGCATCACGCGGATTGTACAGGCGACCGGGCCGACGAGTTATGGGGAGTTTGCCGCGCATTTTGTAGATTCTGCCGAGGGGGATGCGGCTCATGACCGAGTTGATGGGCCACCTTCGAGAAGTTGCCCAAGACATCTGTGACTTCAGGCACACACGTTCGCACACATCAGCGATTACAATCTGCTCAACCAACCGCCCGCCTGGGCGCATTATGAATCGGAGGGGGACATATGTTTAGCCCGTCTATGCAGAAGGCGCTGGCCTTCTGCGCCTGTTCGGCGATGTTGTTGACGGCCTGTGGGCCGACGCCTGAGGAGATCGCCGCGAACACAGCGGTCGCTGCGACATCCACGGCCGCGAGCTGGACGGCCACGCCGTCCGACACGCCGACCTCGACATCCACGCCCACCGATACGCCGACACCAACCGAGACTTTCACGCCAACGCCGACAAACACGCCACTGCCGACTGATACGCCGGCCGCCACCGACACACCGTCACGCACGCCGACGCCGAAGCCGACTCTGCCGCCGCCACCCACGGCCACCTTCACACCTGCGCCACTACCGGCCGCCCCGGTCTTCCCGCAGACGATCATGCATGCCTGGGATCCAGCTGACTTCCGCAAGGAGTTGAACGAGCTCGTCAAGTTCAACTACGATCAGGGGCAACAGCTACAGGCCGTGATCGACTCCGGAAGCGGCAGTTGTTACCTGTTCTATCAATACCGCAACGAGATGATCGTCAGTCAGGCGGCTTACGACGTCGTGCCGCCCGAGTGGTATTCCATCTACTACCGCTATCGGGTCGCCATTCACACCGCCGTCGCGGTGGTCAGCGAGATCACGTCGATTTGCGACGCGGGTGGTGGCGACATCTCTCACGAGAGCCTGCTATTCATCCGCGACTCGATCAACGCCGTCGTCGCCATCGGACAGGGCCTTGAAGCCGAGGCTGCCAAGATTCCATAGCTTCACTCTCCGGAAATCGCGTTCGCGGACACACACGGCCCCGGTTCCGTTCGCCCTGAACGAAACCGGAGCCTTCGCGTTTTCCAGCACGCCAGATCTCGCGCTGTCACTGACGCCCGACGCCTGACGCCTTACAATGTCCTGCATGCCGTCCCGCATTGGTACCCTGCGCGAGACCCACCTGCACGCCGCGCTCAAGCAGCACTACGCCCGGCCGGGTGATCTGATCGAGATCCCGGTTGGCGGATACGTCGCGGACATTCAGCGCGGCGACGCCCTGATCGAAATCCAGACCGGGTCGTTCTCGGCGCTACGCCGCAAGCTGCCGCAACTGCTGGAGAACTACCAGGTGTTGCTGGTGCATCCCATCGCCATCGAGCGTTGGCTGATCAATGAGGATGCCGCAGGCACGCGCACGCGCCGCAAGTCGCCGAAGCGTGGCACCTGGCGAGACGTCTTCACTGAGCTGGTGAGCCTGGCCGAGTTGGCCGCGCATCCGAACTTCGCGCTCGAGGTGGTGCTCGTCAAGGATGAACAGGTGCGCCAGCCGGCTCCATCACCCAAACGGCGGCGACGCTGGCGCGCGCGTCAGTGGCACCCCGTCGAACGTCGGCTGCTCTCGGTGGAGGGCACCGTGCGGCTGATTGAACCCGCCGACTACCTCATCGCGCTGCCTGGAGCGCTGACTTCGCCTTTCACGAATCGCGACCTGGCGCAGGCCCTGAAGGTCCCGTCCTGGGTAGCGGCGCGCATCACCTACTGCCTGCGCAAGATGGGCGCGATCACGGTCGTTGGCCGCAGCGGGCGTGCGGTGTTGTATGAGGTGCCTGGGGGGAAGACGGC
>CAYZRP010000241.1:0-4377 GCA_964480865.1 uncultured Anaerolineales bacterium
ATCAACCGGTTGAGCATGGCGTCTCTCCTTCCTCTGGCAGGCGGGGATGACCTGCTAATGGCTACTGCTCATCGCTCATTTCCTTCGCCTCGAACAGGACAGCCACCAGAAGGCCGTAGCGTCCGAATTGAACGGCGGTGGCAATCCCAGGACCGGCGCATGTCCGACAGGGTCTCGTCACAGCCGAATACACCGCCGAACCCGATGTATTCCGCATCGCCTTCGCGAATCCAGACCGCCAGCTCACGCATGCGCAACCACCCGATCGAAGCGCCGGTTGGGTCGTGAGCGCGGAAGCAATCGGACGCGGGACCCATCATCATTATAGGAGCCGCGTTGCGCCTGGGCTCGCAACCTTCACCCGGCACTCGACAGGATCGCCTCGCGGATCACGCCGCTCCGAACTGGCTTTGATGTAAGGTGGCGTACAGGCCCCCGCGCGCCAGGAGGTCCTCATGGCGGCCCTGCTCGACGACCGCACCGCCCTGCACCACGCAGATGAGGTCGGCCGATCGGATCGTGCTCAGTCGGTGTGCGATGACCAGCGCGGTCCGACCACGCAGGAGGCGTTCGAGCGCATCCTGGATCATAGACTCGGTGCCTGTGTCGATATTGGCCGTGGCCTCATCCAGGATCACCAATCGTGGCTCGGCCAGAATAGCCCGGGCGATGCAGATCAACTGGCGTTGCCCGACCGACAGGTTGACACCGCCTTCCAACACCGGCGTTGCATAACCGGCCGGCAGCGCCACGATGAAGTCGTGGGCATTGGCCAGTCGCGCGGCTTCCTCAACTTCGGCATCGGTCGCCGTCGTGCGTCCAAAGCGGATGTTGTCGGCGACGCTGCGCGAAAACAGGAACGGATCCTGTGGCACAAGCCCGAGCTGGCCGCGCAACGAGCGCTGCCGCACCTCGCGCACATCGACCCCGTCGATGCGCACTGCGCCGCTCGTGACGTCGTAGAAACGGGCCACGAGGTTGATCAGCGTCGTCTTGCCCGCGCCCGTCGGGCCGACGAAGGCCACGGTGGCGCCGGCCGGGATGTGCAGGCTGACGTCGTGCACCACCTCGGGCGCGCCGGCACTGTAAGCGAAGTGGACGCGCTCGAAGTCGATCTCGCCGCGAATGGGCGGAAGGTCCACAGCGTCGAGCCGGTCCGCCACAGCTGTAGGCGTGTCGAGCATGCGCACGACGGCCTCGCCCCCGGCCATCGCCGATTGCAGTGTCGTGTAGATCCGGCTCATCTCCAGGATCGGTTGGAAGAGCCGTGTGACGTATGCCAGAAAGGCCACCATCACGCCCACCGTCAACTGGTTTTGCAGCACAGCCTGACCGCCAAACCACAGCACAATGGCCGTCGCCGCGATCCCAAGAAACTCGATCGTCGGCAGGAAGATAAACGAGAGCGAGACGGCATCGATATTGGCATCGCGGTTGGCCTCGTTGATCCGCTCGAACCGCGCCTGTGAGGC
The DNA here is from genome assembly GCA_964480865.1 of uncultured Anaerolineales bacterium. Taxonomy (GTDB): domain Bacteria; phylum Chloroflexota; class Anaerolineae; order Anaerolineales; family UBA6663; genus UBA6663. Next base: position 1,473 of record CAYZRP010000241.1, read on the forward strand.
CTGTTCCTGTGTAAAGGCCTGGATGACACGCACGCCGGCGATATCCTCCGCCAGATCGCCGACGACGGCCGCAACCTTCGAGCGCGTCTCGCGGTACGCCAACCGGGCGCGACCGGCGAAATAGAGCGTGGCCAGGACCATCACCGGCAGCACCGTGAACGTCAGAAGCGCCAGGATAGGGCTGAGCGAGACCATCACCACGATGATGCCGATCAACACGAGCAGGTCACCGAGCAACGTGATCAGGCCCTCGGACAGTAACTCGTTGATCTCGGCCACGTCGTTGATGACGCGCGAGACCGTGACGCCCACGATCTGGCGGTCGTGAAAGCTCATCGACAGCATCTGCAGATGCTCGAACAGGTCGGCCCGGAGATCGGTCAGGGCCCGCTGCCCAATCCATCCCAACAGAAGCTTTTGAACCGTGTCGGATCCATACAGGCCGATATAGGCCATGCCCGTCCACAGCGCCAGGGTGGTCAACTGGGCCACGTCGCCTTGCGGAATGGCGGTGTCGATCGCGACCTTCATGAGATACGGCGCGAGGAGGATCAAGCCGGTCTGCACCAGCATCAGCGCCACGGCGACGAGGAGCCCGCCGCTGTGTGGGCGCAGGTACGAGAGGATGCGCTTCACGACTCTGACGTTGAAGAGCGGACCCTCCTTCTCCTCGCTACCGAATCGCTCGAGCATGCCACGGGGCCCACCCGGCAACATCGGGGATCCAATCGAGAAACTCATCGGGCCTCACTTCGCAATTGCTTCTGGACCAACTGGGCATAGAACCGCGAGTCCTTCAACAGCGTGGCGTGATCGCCGCGCGCCCGGATCTGACCGCGGTCGAGCACCAGGATCAGATCGGCGCGCTGGATCGTGCTCAGCCGATGGGCGATAACGAACGTCGTGCGCCCCTGCATCACGCGCTCGAGGGCCAGCCCAATCAACCGCTCGGTCTCAGTGTCGACGCTGGCGGTCGCGTCATCCAGGATCAGGATGCGGGGATCGAGCAGCAAGGTCCGCGCGATCGCCAGGCGCTGACGTTGACCGCCCGAGAGCGTGACGCCGCGCTCGCCGACGCGCGTGTCGTAGCCTTGCGACATGCGCTCGATGAAGCCGTGCGCCTGCGCGCCCTGTGCGGCAACGATGATCTCGGCCTCGCTGGCCCCCGGCCGGCCAAAGGCGATGTTCTCGCGCACGGTCCCCGCAAAAAGCGTGGTCTCTTGCAATACCGTGCCGATCTGACCGCGCAGAGAGTTCAGTGTCACGGTCCGCAGATCCCGGCCGTCGAGCGTGATCCGGCCGCGGGTCGGGTCATAGAAACGCGGGATGAGGTTGACGATCGACGACTTGCCGGAGCCGGTCGGGCCGAACAGGGCAATCACCTGCCCAGGGCGGGCCTCGAACTCGATGTCTTTCAGCACCGGTCGATGGGCATAGCTGAACGACACGTTTTCGAAGCGCACATGTCCTTCAACGCGCTCCAGCGGTTGCGCGTCCGGAGCATCCCGAATGGCCGACGTCGTGTCGAGGATCTCGAAGATGCGTTCGGCGGCCGAGCTGGCCATGGTGATCGCGGGGATGACCATGCCCAGCTGACGCATTGGGTTGACGAACTGCGCCAGATAGGTCGTGAACGCCACGAGCTCGCCGATCGTCAGCGTTCCGCCGATCACCTGTTGCCCTCCCAGCCACAGGATCGCGACGGTGCCGATGTTGGCGATGAACAACATCAACGGCAGGTTGATCGCCTCCAGCCGCGCCGAGCTCCATGACAGGTTGAACCAGCGCTCGTTGTCGTGCCGAAAACGTTCGATCTCACCGGGCTCTTCGGCGAAGGCGCGCACCACGCGGCCTCCGCGCAGGTTCTGCTCGACGCGCGTAGTCAGGACGGCGAGCTGACGCTGGGTCGCCAGTGACAGCGGCCGGAAGAGGCGTCCGAACCTCAGCGCCACCACCCCCAGCACCGGCACGATTGCGAGCGCAACAAGGGCCAGCGTGGGGTTCATCCACAACAGCAAGATCAGCGTGCCCCCGAAGAGGAACGCGCTCTCGAGCAACCGGAGAGTGGCGCGACCGGTGAGAAAGCGGATCCGTTCCACGTCCTGCATCGCGCGCGAAAGGAGTTCGCCTGTCTCGGCCTGGTTGTGGAAGGCGAACGACAATGCCGTGATCTGGCGCTGGAGGTCGTTACGCAACGTGTAGGCGACGTGCTGAGAAACCACTTCGCTCCAACGACCCTGCCCGTAGACCAAAAACCCCTTGGCCAGGTTCAACATCAGCAGACCCAGTACCGCCCATCCGACCACAGTTGACTGACCGCCCAGAATACCGACGTCGATGATCCAACGGATGAACTGAGGCACGGCCAGGTTCATGGCGATGACGCCCAGCGTGGCCACGTAGGCCGCGGCCGTGAGCCGAGCCTGCGGACGTAGATAGCCGAGGGCTCGCCAGAGCAAGGCAATATCGAAAGCGGCGCGTGGTGGCGCCGCGGGAGAAGGTTGAGGCGTCGACATGTTCCTCAAGGGCCCGCCGGGGGCTCGACCTCAAATCGCTCGGCGCAAAGCCGGTACACCGCGAGGATTGTTCGTCCTGGGCGCAAAGGATCGTTCAGACTGATGCTGAAGTCCGTTGGAGATAGTACTTTACCGCAGTCTGCTCCAATCACCCGCACGTCAATGACGCTGCGTAGTCCGGCTGCATCATCTGCGCCATCCGTGGCTGGCACCAGATCTGGAACGTCAAAGGCGCGATGGACCGGATGAATGCGAGAGGCTTACCCTGACGGCGATTCCGCGGCGACCGCAAGCCGGATCCGGAGTGTCTCGAGTGTGCACAAGTTGTCAGGCGCCTGAAGATCGGTGCCGGATCCTGTACACGGATGGCGCGGATCGGAACGGATCAC
>CAYZRP010000242.1:0-4304 GCA_964480865.1 uncultured Anaerolineales bacterium
TTTTTACCGCCTCTTGGTATATCTGCCCGAGACCGGGTGGGGGGGGCTGGGGCGGGGCCACCGCCGGCCCCCCCCCACCCCCTCGCTTTCTCGGAAGAATCAGATCCGGCATTTCTAACGCGATTGCCCTGCGTTATCGATCGACCGCCCGTGACCCAGATTATCGCGTTAGGCTTGTGATTGCGCGAGTTGGGCCACAGAATGCATCCATTGCATCATTGATCGAGCCGGTTGGGAAAGAACTGTCGGTGTGCCAGCACAAGATGTCAGGCGCCTGAAGCTCAGTGCCGGATCCTGCGCACGGATGGCGCGGATCACGCGGAATCCATCGACAATCGCTCCGCGTCATCCGCGTACAAGGCTTACTGGCCTGAAACGGCCTGACCACTCGCCCGTGCACACTCCTGTCGATACGAATCATCCCAAGCCGATTTTCCGCTAAACTTGCGCTGGCCTTAACCCGCCCTTGAGGTTCTTGACCTAGTCTGCCATCGACCTATGGCTACGATCCTCCTCATTGAAGACGAAGCGACCGTTCGCGAAACGCTGGCCTTGAACCTGCGCGCCGAAGGCTATGACGTGCTCACTGCCGCCGACGGCATGACCGGGCTGGACCTGGCGCGCGACGAGCCCCCCGACCTGATCATCATGGACCTGATGCTGCCCAAGCTCGACGGGCTCTCAGTCTGCCGAATCGTCCGCAAGGATTCGGATGTGCCGATCATCATGCTCACGGCGCGCGGCACCGAGATGGACCGTATCACCGGGCTAGAAACCGGCGCTGATGATTACGTCGTCAAGCCCTTCAGCCTGGGTGAACTCATGGCGCGGGTGCGGGCGAACCTGCGCCGGTCGCGCGCGGATCATCGCGCGCAGTCCACGCGCCTGAGCGCCGGCGAGCTTGTACTCGATCTGCTCGGGCGACGGGCCAGCCTTGGCCCAGCCGAGCTGAAGCTGACCCAACGCGAGTTCAACCTGCTGGCCGAACTGATGCGCAACCAGGGCGCCGTGCTCTCGCGCGACCTTCTGCTCAACCGCGTCTGGGGCTTCGACTACGTCGGCGACAGCCACACCGTGGACGTCCACATCCGCTGGCTGCGCGAAAAGATCGAGGCTGATCCTTCTTCACCACGTCGCATCACGACCGTCCGCGGCGTCGGCTATCGGTTCGAAGGATGACGCTCTTCGACTGGGTCACCTTCGCTATCGTGGCGCTCGCGCTCGGTCTGCTCGTCTGGCGTTGGCGGGCCGAACACGCGCGTGCGGAGCGGTGGGAGACAGCGGCCGTTATCGGCGATCGACGGCTCACCGAGGCGCGCCAGCGCCTGGAGTTGCTCGAGTCGCAGGTGACGGCGCTCGAGGCCGCTCAAATCGACGGCGTGCTCATGCTCGATGGGCTCGGCAAGATCCTGCGTCTGAACAGCGCCGCCCAGGAGATCTTCGGGACGGCAGCGCATACCGGCGAGAGCCTGATGACGGCGTCGCGCTCCGCAGAACTCGATGAACTCGTCAGCGACACGCGCGAGCGACATGGCGAAATGGAGGCACAGATCGGTCTGGCCGGCGTGCCGTACCGCGTTCGCATCCGCGCCGCCGAGGGCGACATCGTCATCGTCGTCTTGCGAGAAATGAGCGAACTGCAGCGCCTCGGCCGGGCCCGGCGCGATTTCATCGCCAACATCTCGCACGAGTTGCGCACGCCACTGACTTCAGTGCGTCTGCTCGTCGAGAGCCTGTTGAGTGGTGTGGCGCGCGATCCCGACGAAGTCCATGGGCTGCTCGAGAAGATCAACACAGAAGTCAACGCCCTCGAGCAGATGTCACAGGAGTTGCTCGACCTGGCCCAGATCGAGTCGGGTCAGGCGGTCGTCAAGCTCGTGCCCGTGTCGGTGCGGGAGTTGATGGAGGCGACTGCGGGTCGTCTGCAGCCGCAGGCCGACCGCAAACATCAGGAGCTCGCCGTCCACGTCGCGGATGGGCTCGAGGCGCTGGCTGACGTCGATCAGATCTCTCGCGCGCTCGGCAACCTCGTGCACAACGCGATCAAGTTCACGCCAGAGCGAGGCGCGATCCGGTTGGCGGCCCGGCGTCAGGGGGGCGATATCGTCATCGCCGTGTCCGATAATGGCCCGGGCATCGCGGCTGTCGATCAACCGCGTGTGTTCGAGCGATTCTTCCGCGGTGATCGGGCCCGGCTACGGCAATCGGGTACGGGGCTTGGCCTGGCGATCGCCAAACACGTTGTTGAGGCCCATGGGGGCAAGATCTGGGTCGAAAGCGAAGGGATCCCAGGGCGTGGCACGACGTTCTTCCTCACACTGTTGCCCAACTGAACGGCGCGTGCGCGGCTAGAGCGTCTGTCAGCCCCTCTGGCCACGGATTTGGCGGAGTTCGCGGATCGAGGCTTAGTCTGGCTCTTCCCTGGCGCCCGGGCGGATGACAGAGGTTCAGTCGTCGTTCACGGTTGGCGCGGGGATCGACGTTGGCGGGATCGGCTCGGGCGGTGAGACGCGAACCTGGTACAGGACCAGAACACCCAGGGCGATGAGGATGGCGCCGCCGATGAAGGCCCACGACATTGGCAGACCGGCGCGCACCGCCCACACCCCCAGGAATGGCGCGATCAGGCCACGCAACCCCACCACGGTGTACTGAAGACTCGAATACGAACCGAGCTCCTCTGGCTTGCACAGTTGGATGACAGCGTTGAGCATGCCCAGGTCGAGGCCAGCATTGAGGAAGCCCAGGGCCGCGAAGGCCGGGATCAGGGTCCAGGCCGAATCGGCGAACGCGTAACAGACGGGGATGATCGCACCGACCAGATAGATCCAACGCAAGACCTGCACTCCGCCGGCCCTATCGATCCAGCGACCGAGGATCACGTAGCCGATCACGAAAAACACGGAGTTGACTGTGGTGAGCGCGCCGATCTCGGTGTACGAAAGGCGGAGTTGATCCACCTGCACCAGCGGCATCAGCGGCCCGATCGCCAGCCAGCCGATCCCGAACGCCACCACCGAGAACAGGAAGATCACGTAGCGTCGGTCTCGACGGATGATCTGAGTCAACTCCCCGCCCGAAGCGCGCGATGGCGGCAACCTGGTTTCGTCGAGCTTGAGGCGCGAAAACAGGGCCACTGCCGCCAGGCCGCCGATCGACACGATCGGGAACAGCGCCTGATAGCCGATGGTGTCGAGCAGCCAGCCGAGCACGGCCGTCGCGAACAATGTCACGATCGCCAGCGCGATGCGCACGTTCGCCATCACCCTGCCCCGCAACGCCACCGGGAACACCGACTGCATGATGCGCACGTAGGTCGGCGACGGCACAGCCTCGATGATCCAGAACACGGCGGTGACGGCCATGAAGCCGGGCCAACCCGAGACGAGAGCGATCAGCAGGAACGATCCGCGGCTGATCGCCCAGGCTGTCAGGGCCATTCGCTTGTGGCCATACCCGCGCGGGAAGACCAGGGCCAGCCATGGCGCAACGACGAAGCCGATGAAGGGCTGCGTCGAGTAAAAGGCGATCCAATCGGCCGGTGCGCCAAGATTGCGCAGAACGACCGGGATGAAGCCGAGGCTGGCAACCAGCGGGCCGAATGCCAAAGCGGCGAACAGGTCGGCGAACATGTTGTGGCGCACGTCTGGCGGCAGGTAGCCGAAGAGACGCGTCGATAGCGTTTGCCACTGGCTTTGAAGCCAGCCGGGAGGTGAGGAGGGCACAGTCGGTTCGATCCAGTGGACGTTGTCCGAGCCAGGAACACCGATGTGCGCGCCTGGGCGGGGTCCGAACTCGCTAATTGTACACAGGTGCCAGTTGACACCCAGTGACAAACGTGCCGACAAACGACATGGCCTGAGTGGGCCAGTTTTGACATCCCGCCTCCAAGATCAAGGGCTCTTAATGTGGCCTTTCCCATTGTTTGACCTGAGACTTCTACAGTCCTCAACGGACTACTCTTGCCGCCTGGAGAAGATGTCGCATGCCCCCCCGTCGTATCAATTGGATCGTGTCAGGATCGATGGCCATCAGCCTGGTCCTGAGCGCCTGCGCCCAACCGACCCAGGCGTCGCCGGGCCTGATCACGCCCCGGCCAGACACTACGGCCGCGCCGGTCGCGACTACGGGGGAACCTGGCGCAGGCGGCGACACGACCGGGCTCTGGTCGATCGCCACGTTGCCACATCCCGCTGACGCGCCCGGGGATGTCATCACAGCCGGGAGCTCAACGGTCTACCCGCTCAGCCAGCGGATGGCCGAGCTGTATCAGAACGAGGGCGGTGGCACCGTCACCGTCGACA
>CAYZRP010000243.1:0-4227 GCA_964480865.1 uncultured Anaerolineales bacterium
GGATGACACGCCACGCGGGGGGCGTGACGAAGGATGAGCAGCCACTCGGTACCAGACACACGCGGGGATGAGACGTTTTGGCGACGCACGAAGCTGCCTCTCAGCCTTCGTCTTTCGTCACGCCAGGAGCGCCAGAAGCACCGCGGTCAGCGGTCCGCCGTCTGCGGTCTTCTACAGCTGATCTTTGATTGACTCGGCCGCGCGTTTGGTCATGCCGGGGACGGTGAGGAGCTCTTCGATGCTGGCCGCGCGGATGCCTTCGAGCGAGCCAAAGCGGCTCAGCAAGGCGCGTCGGCGCGTCGGGCCGATGCCCGGCACGGAGTCGAGCTGCGAGGCGAGGCCGATCTTGTTCCGTCGCGTGCGGTGCGCCGTGATGCCGAACCGGTGGGCCTCGTCGCGCACACGCTGCACCAGGTACAACGCCGGCGAGCGCCGCGGCAGGAGGACGCTGCCGGAGCGTCCGGGCTGGAAGATCTCTTCCTGCTGCTTGGCCAGGCTGCAGACCGGAACCGCGTCGAACAGACCGAGTTCCTGAAGCACCTCGACCGCCACGCCCAGCTGCCCTTTGCCACCGTCGATCATCAGCAGGTCGGGCAGGCGCATGAAACTCTCGTCGGCCTTCTTGCCCGGGCGAGTCGGCAGGTTGGGTGCCTCACCGTCGGCCCGGGCCCCGTCGAGATAGCGTCTGAAACGCCGGGTCAGCGCCTCGCGCATCGAGGCGAAGTCGTTGGGGCCGTCGACGCCCTGGATGTTGAACGAGCGGTAGTGCTGCTTGCGCGGCACACCCTGCTCGAACACGACCATGGCCGCCACGGTGGCCACACCCTGCGTGTTCGAGATGTCGAAGCATTCGATGCGGTTCGGGGGCTTCGGCAACGCCAGCGCCTGTTGCAACTCAGACAGCGACTGCTCCTGACGCAGAGTGTCGGCATCCCACTCAGCCTTGAGCGTGGTCAGCGTGTCGGCCGCGTTCTCGGCGGCCAGCTTTATCAGATCCGCCTTGACGCCGCGCCGCGGCACCGTCAGCAGCACCTTCTCGCCACGCTTGCCACGCAACCACTGCCCGACGATCTCGGCCTCGGGCATATCCTCCGGCAGCACTACCTCGGGCGGCACATAAGCGGCCTCGCTGTAGAACTGCTCGACGAACTGAGTCATCACGTCGACGTCGGCGGCCTCCTCGGTGCCCTCGAGCACGAAGTACTCGCGGCCAATCAGCTTGCCGGCGCGCACGAAGAAGACCTGGACGCAGGCGGTGCGCTCGTCGCGCGCAAAAGCGATGACGTCGCTGTCCATCTGCTCCTGCGTGACGACCTTCTGCTTTTCGACGACACGCTCGATCGCCAGCAACTGATCGCGCAAGGTTGCGGCGCGCTCGAAGGCCAGTTCCTCGGAAGCCTTCGCCATCTCCGTGCGCAGCCGCGCCACCACCGGCTCGGTGTGGCCGCGCAGGAAACGGCCCAGGTCGTCGATCATGGCCCGATACTGGGCCTGGTCAACGGCGCCGATGCACGGGCCCTGGCAGAGCTTGATGTCGTAGAACAGGCAGGCGCGCGGATCGTGGCCCGTGATCACGCGGTCGCAGGTGAGATACGGGAAGATCCGGCGCACCACGTCGAGGGTCTGATAGACCGCCCAGGCGCTCGTGTACGGGCCGAAGTAGCGCGCGCCATCATCGTCCATGCGCCGCGTCACCGTCACCTTGGGGAACGGGTCGGCGTAGTGGATCTTGATGTACGGGTAACGCTTGTCGTCCTTGAGGCGGATGTTGTACTTGGGCCGGTGCTTCTTGATCAGGTTCATCTCGAGGATCAGGGCCTCGAGCTCGGAACCGACCACGATGTATTCGAGATCCGCGATGTGGCGCACCAACTCCGCCGTCTTGGCCGAATCCACGGTCCCGTGGAAATACGAGCGCACGCGGTTGCGCAGGTTGACGGCCTTGCCGACGTAGATGATCTTGCCGGCGGCGTCGTGGTACAGGTAGCACCCCGGCTTGGTCGGCAGGGTATCCAGTTTGGCGCGAAGTTGTTCAGACGTTGGCATGCAGGTGGGATTATATCCTCTCGAACAGGTGTGCTGATGTCTTCGAGGAGCGAGGAGCGAAGGGCGAGGAGCGAGCGGGGAAACGTCTTTCGCTCTTCGCCCTTCGCTCTTCGCCCTTCGCTCCTCGAATCTATAATGTGGCGAGTTCGAGGGAGGTACCCCATGTTCGTCCATGCCGTGTATTTCTGGTTGCGGGCCGATCTGACAGGTGAGGAGCACTCGCGATTCATCGAGGGTGTGCGGTCGCTGACCACGATCGAGAGCGTCGAGCGAGCCTATGTTGGGCAACCGGCCCCAACGGATCGCGCCATCATCGAGCGCGGTTATTCGACCGGGCTCATCGTCGTCTTCCGGGATCAGGCCGCCCACGATCGCTATCAGGTCGATCCCATCCACGACAGGTTCCGCGAAGCGTGTTCGACCTTTTGGGACAAGGTCGTGATCTACGACACGATCAGCGATGCCTCAGCGGCCTGATACCGCAATCAATTCTCCAGCGGCGCAACCGTCAGGCGACATTCGCCTCCACGGACTGCGGTCCGCTGTCCGCCGTCTGCGGTCTCCTCACCTTCTTGCGCTCGTGCTGTGTCTGATCGGTTTCGGGCTGCGCGCTTACCGGCTCGATAACAAGAACCTGTGGTACGACGAAGGCTTCTCGGTCTACATGGCGCGGCAGTCGCTGACCGATCTGCCGGTCGAGACCGCGCGCGACGTTCACCCGCCGCTGTACTTTGCGATCCTGCATGGCTGGCGCGCGCTGGCCGGTGAAAGCGCGTTCGCCCTGCGCTTCCCGTCGGTGGTCGCGGGCACACTGACCCTGGCACTTGCCTATCGCGTGTTACGTCGGCACGTCGATGCGCGAGCCGGGCTTGTGGCGCTGGCGCTGCTGGCCGTGCATCGGCCTTCGATCTGGTACAGCCAGGAGGTCCGCATGTACGCGCTGGCGATGTTGCTGGCCGTCGCGGCGCTGGCGGCGATGCTGGCGTATCTGCGCGATGGGCGCAGGCGAGCACTTGTGGCGTACGTCCTGTTGTGCTCGGCCGGGCTGCACACGATCTATCTGTTCGTGTTGGCGCCGGCGGCGCTCGGCCTGGCAGGGTTGTTGACGCTTGCTTTGCGGGCCGGCGCCGAACGTCGGCGGCGCGTTCTGAGTTGGATCGGCGCCAACATCGCCGTGGCCCTCAGCCTGCTGCCCTGGCTGTGGTTCGCGCTGCCCTACAAACCCGAGCGCTTCAGCGAGGCGACGCCCGTCGGTCTGCTGGACGTGCTCGGCCTGTGGCTGAACACGCTGCTCGTCGGCTCCGCGCCGGCGCCCGAGGCCGCCTGGGCCGATTGGCCCACTTACGCGCTGGCCATCGGCGCCGTGGTGCTCGCCACCTGGATCCTCCGGCGACGACGGATGCGAGCGCGTGCGACCGACCTGGGCCTGGTCCTGGCCGCGACGTTTGGCGCAGCCGCCACGATCAGCCTGATCTGGATCCTGAACCAGCCCTGGGATTTTCAGCTCACGTTCGCGCCGACGCCGCGCTATCTAGTTGGCCTCACCCCGTGGACGCTGATGGCGCTCGGCGTCGCGTTCTCGATCGTGATCACGCGCTGGCGTTGGCCTGGCGTGATCGCGGTCGTTGCCCTCGCCGGCGTCATGGCAGCCTCGAGCCGCATCTATTACACCGATCGCTATGCCACAGACACGTTTCGCTCGGCCGGCCTGACCCTGCAGGCGTATCGCCGACCCGAGGACGGGCTGCTGTTGCATAACAACCGCGAGTGGCCGATCGTGGCGTACGAGATCGGCGAACAACCCCGCCGCGACGTTCCCTTCGAGATCTATGTTGGCGATGCCGCAACAGCTGAACGCTACGCTCAGGAGGTATGGGCCTCTCATGACGCGGTCTGGCTGTTGCTGACCCGCGAGTCGCTGCTCAACGACTACGACCACTTCGTCCTGCGCTGGTTCCAGGAACATGCCGTTGCGAGCCGAAGCTGGGACTACAGCCCGACGGCCGAGCTCTGGGTCTTCGCGCGCACCCAGGCCCGTGCCGAGACTCTTGATCGGCCCACTGCAGCGCCAGACCAAGCCATCATCGACGCGGCACCGGGTTTGCAACTCGTCGGCGTCGAGCGCGCGTTGCCCGAGGTCAAGGTCGGCGAGACGCTGCGCCTCTTCCTCACCTGGCGAGC
>CAYZRP010000244.1:0-4061 GCA_964480865.1 uncultured Anaerolineales bacterium
GCGCTCATTACAGAGGGCATTGAGCAAAGGTGGCTGGGCGCTCTGGATGACACGCCACGCGAGGAAGCCCGGGCGTGCCTGACCCCTTGCCGAGTGACGGCGCAACTGAGGCATACGCAAACGAAAACGACGAAGGGTGAATGACCATTCACCCTTCGTCGCTTTTGATTCGTCGATCGCCTCGTCGTCAGCCTGGTTCGTAGCCCGGGATCGTCAATGACTCGGCCTGGGTCATCACGGCGACCATCGGGATCTTGGCGCCGCCGCAGCTCGTAATCGCATCACGATGGATGGCCTTGCGCTCGGCGAGCGGGCCAGGCACGAGCACCTTGCCGAGCGCGAAGCCCAGCACCTTGCCGTTGTCATCGAGGAGCACGTCATCGACGACCGCGATCTTGCTGCCGCCCTCTGTCGCGATATCGCGGCCACGTACATCGTCGAACTTGATCAGATCTTCGTGCTCCGGCACCGTGTCGATGTTCACGACCACGTCCGGCCCGCCGACCAGCCAGACATCGATGCCCAGCACTTTGATTGATGCGCGGGTCACCGCAAACGTCTTGCGCGAGAGCAAACCCTCTTTGCCGGTGAAGACTGCCGCCAGGGTCGTCAGCTTGCTGTCGAAGTAGAAGTCTTTGACCTCACCGACGTGCTTGCCGTCGGTCAGGCTGATGAGGGGCTTGTTGCGGTGTTGCTTGCCGATGATCATGTTTCCCCCTGGGTGACGCCGGCTGTCACGAACCTAGGTGCCGGTGGCTGTGGTGACGTGGGTCACGATGGAACCAACCATCAGGCTGGCAATCACGACGCCGGTGATGGCCGCGATAGGCAAAGGTCGGGTTGTCGTCGTGATTGGGCTGGCTTCAGGTGAGTCGTTTTCCTGGCTGGCATCGGCAGCCCGACGCCGGGCTTCCGTCTGTTTGCCGTGCGCGGCGGCACCGAGCGCGGCGGCTGCGGGGATGGCGGCACAAAAGACACACATGTGGGCATTATAGCGCGCCATCTTCACAAGCGAAGATCGGTATCAGTGGTGAGGCAATCGCGCCCCCGTTTGTCCGGGTCCGTCGATGATGCATCGGGAAGGATTGGCCCACGGGCTGGCGGGTGATGAGGCTCACCCTCCCCGATGTCCGCGGCAATTTCCCTTCGATGACAGGATATGTGATTTCCCCGCAAGCGTGCCCCCAAAGCGGACGCTCGCACCTGAGCAGAGCGGAGAGCTTTCGCGATCGTTCACACCCAGACTCAATCGAGATCGTTCTCGGGCTCGAGCTTCATATCGACATGCAAGACGACCGGCCCGGACTCCAGGGCCCAGCGGCTGAACTCGACGGCCAGCACGTCTGGGCGAAGGGGCTGTACGTCGGCCTCGGCTTTAGCCAGTTGCTTCTTGATCTGCCCCGCCAGCAGCCTGGCGTAGTCGAGCGCGTCGGCGTCACCGGGGTTGCGCGAGAGGTAGTCGAGCACTCGGTTGTGCGCGACGTGCAGGTCGTTGATGCCGCCAAGGCGATCCTGAGCGCGGATGAAGACAGGCAGCAGTTTCTCAGCGGGCTCGCCGTAGAGCGGCACCAGGAACTCAATCGTGAAACGCACACGCTTGAGCGCGATGCGCACCTGATGTAAGGCTGGCAGTTCGTCGTCGTGGTCGAGCTGGTTGAAGGCCTCGCGCAACCGCTTCAACGGACGCAACAGCAGTTTTGGCGCTTCATGGCCGAGCAGGAACGTCGATCCTTTCTTTAACGGTGTCTCCACCAAAAACCGCTCGAGATCATCGCGGAGCGCATTGGCCTCCTGATCGAACCAGGCCGTTGCCTTCTTGCGTGCCCGCTCATGTTGCTTGCGCCAGTCGGCGAGCAGGCCATTGTCCTCGCCCTCGAATGCCTCCGCGGCCTCGTCGATCGCCAGATCCCAATCACGCACCTCACCCAGGACCTTCTCTGCGTCCTTGAGGCGGGAGCGAAGCGCGCCGACCGGTTTGCGTCGAAAGCAGTCGCCGAAAACCCACATGGCGGCGTTGCTGCGCCTGGCGGCGGCCCGCAGCGCCTTGAGACTGCGCTGATCGTCAGCCTGAGCGCCGGGCTGAGAGGCATGCCAGCGGCGGAGTTGATCCGCCAGGGCTCGATTGAAGGCGGTCACAAGATTCGCTGACGGCTTCAAATCGCGGCTCGCCAGCGACTCCAGGTCAGGCACGATGACAACCTCGAGCCGTTCCTGGGCGACGACGCGCCAGAGATCGGCTTTGGCGAGCGCACGCGCGGCGTCCTGTGCCGCCTCCGGCCCCATGATGGTCAGATGCAGCGTGTTGCCGTCGCGCTCGATGCTCGTGAGCTGCGTCGTCTGCGAGGTGGAATAGTCGAGGCCATCGGCGATGCGGAGCAGGGCGCTCAGGAGCAGGGTCGGGGTCTGCCAACGAACGGGCAAGCCAGTGAAGAGCGGCTCGTCTTTCGCGTGGACGGCCTTGCGATGGAACCGCACGGCGCAGGCGATGGCGCGCTGTTCGAGGGGCGTGACGCCAACCAGGCGCACAGCCTGCAGGACGTCTCGGCCCGCCAGGTGATGCCGTGGCTCGTCGATGCTGACCCCGACGTTATGCAACAATGCCATCTGCTCGAGCAGCTGGCGGTGACGGGGTCCAAGGCCGTGGTCGGCGGCGCAGGCGTCGAAGAGTGCCAGGGCATGAGCGGCGACCTGCTGGGCATGGGCCAGATCGACCTGCGCCAGCTTGAGCAACTCTTCGACGAACAGGGCGGGGCGCCGGAACAGGCGCAGACCCTTTTCGGCGTGCTGGGCCCTTAACCGAGGCGACGGTGAGTTAGAGAGGAGCTGTTCAGCCCGGGTCCGCGCCACACGGTCGGCGCCCTGAGCATGCCAGGTAAATACCAACTTTTCGATCGGGGTGATAGACATAATTCAGTTTCTCGACAGAAGGGCCAGCCACATAAAGTTAGCAAACGCCAACTGTCCCCAGCTTGACCCCAAAGGGTAGCTTATGCAAACATGCTATACTAGAAAGTAGGACGGGGAGCGTTGTCATGGAACCATTTTTGACCGAGTTTTTGCAGGCTTTAGGCTCTCAGAAGGGGTACTCTGAGAACACCGTCGTAGCCTATAAGAACGATCTGACCCAGTTCGGTGAGTACATCCATGGGCAGCAGGGCGGCGCCTTTGACCCGGGCTCCATCACGGCCAGCCTGGTAGGGGCATATCCCGACTACCTGCAAAGCCACAATGGAGGCTATGCACCCAGCACAGTGGCCCGGAAGATCGCGGCTGTGAAGTCCTTCTTCCATTATCTCGCAGATCGTCAGTTGGTGACCACTGATCCGGCCAGTCGATTGAACTCGCCTCGGATCAAGAAATCGATACCACGCACGCTGACCCAGGGTGAGCTCGAGCAGCTGCTCGCGGCTCCGCGGCGCGGTTTTGGGCCCAAAGCCCTGCGAGATGCGGCGCTTCTTGAGCTCCTGGCAGCAACCGGCCTCCGTGTGACCGAAGTCGTCAACCTGCGCCAGGAGGATATCAACTGGGAACGCAGCGAAGTGCTCTGTCGCGGCAAGGCCGATCGCAATCGGCACGTGCCACTGGGCAGCGCCCGCCAGTCGCTCGAGACATACCTCAAGCAGGCGCGCCCCGAGCTCGCCGGCGAGGGTTCGGGCGATGCCCTGTTCTTGAATCATCGTGGCAAGAAACTAACCCGACAAGGGGTTTGGTTAATCATCAAGGAAGCGGCAGACTCGGCCGGGATCTCCACTGAAGTCACGCCGCATACGTTGCGGCACTCGTTCGCTCGCTATCTTGTGGGTTCCGGCGCTGACCTGCGCCGCGTTCAGGAACTGCTTGGCCACGCCAACCTGTCGACCACCCAGGTTTATCGCCAACCCGGCGTTCACGCCATCACCACGGAGCCGACAGCGGCCTGAGTTTTGACGACAACCCGTTGTAAGACGACGAAGGTTGGCTCACTGCCAACCTTCGTTTGTTAATCAGCACAGCAGGCGGACGTCACCGGAGTCGTGGTCGAAGACCCGGTCAAGCCAATCGAAGACCACGGTCTGCGCGAG
>CAYZRP010000245.1:0-3907 GCA_964480865.1 uncultured Anaerolineales bacterium
TTCTTCGACGTCGCGATGGTGACGCTCGACGGCTATCGCTGGCAGGAGCGCGTCAAAGATCCCGCCTTCAACAAGCGACTCGGTCTGTTGGCCACACAGGTTCGGCATGCGACCGCCAAGGCCCTGGACAAGGTCAAGCCGGGTGGGGTGGTGGCCATCACCCTGCCGGCCGGTTCCGAAGCCGATCTGAGCGACGACGATGTGCGCCGCTACCTGGCGGCTCAGGCGGATGTGCTCGGCACCGTGCAGGCCAGCGCCGCCGTGGCCAACCAGCGCCCGGATGACGGGTATAGCCACGCCGGCGCCGGGGGTGCAACGTTGCTCCTGTTGCGCAAGCGCCCGGCCGGGGTGGCGCCGCCGTCTGACTGGCAGCTTGGAACGCCGCTCGAGTGGAGCGCGCCGGACGGCTCGGCCGCGATCGTGAGTCAGCTGCCCGTCGATGGCTTCGCCGTGGGCGCGGCGCGATGTCCGGTGTGCGGAGAGTTCTACAACCCGGCCACGCACGTGTGTCGCGGGCCCGCGCACCCGGTGCAGGCTGCCGGTCGCGACATTCTGCCGCCGGCGCGCGCGCTGTCCGGCTCCAAACATCTGCAGGATCTGATGGGGTTGCGCCAGGCACTGCAGGATGTGCTCAACGCCGAGCGCGTGGCGGGTCAGGCCCATACCGAGGTGGCGCTGGCCGCGCTCGACGACGTCCGCCAGACCCTGACGGACACCTATCGCGGCTACATCCGCGACCATGGACCGGTCCGCAGCGCCGAGACCTGGACCGCGCTCGAAGCCTACCCGGGTCTCTCGTCGGTGCTCACGCTTGAGCCTCCCGATGCCAACCCGGTGACGCTGGGGACACGCGAGTTCCGCTCGCCCTTCCTGACATCTCAGGCGTCGCCCAAGATCGAGACGCTCGAACAGGCTTTCCTTGAGACGCAGAACGTCCACGGCCGCCTGGACCTGCCGTATCTGGCCGGGCTGCTCCATCGTCCGCAGGAAGCGGTCGCCGATGAGCTCGTCGCGGCTGGCCTGGCGTACCGCATTCCCGGCGGTCACCTCGAGACGCCCGAAGCGTTCCTGTCGGGCAACGTACGCGTGAAACTGCGCAACACCCAGCTGGCCATTCGCGCCGCTCAACAGGCCGGCGATGCCCGCCTGCTCGCGCAGTACGAACGCAGTGCTCAGGCGCTCAAGGCGGTGCTGCCGCCGCTCAAGACCCCGGGCGACATCACCAGCAAAGTCGGGATCATGGCCGCACTGGGCGCGGGCTGGATCCCCGAGGCGGACATCGAAGCCTTCATTGAGCATCTGGTCCCGACCCACGATCAGCGCAAGGTCAGCGTTCGGCGCAACCCGCTCAGCGGCGACTGGGTGCTGGAGCAGGGCGCCTGGCGCGGTCGCAGCAGCGCCGATAACACGGCCAAGTGGGGCACGCCACAGAAGACCGCGATCGACCTGATCTCGGCCTCGCTCAACAGCCGCAAGGTCGTCGTGCGCCGCCTGCGACCGCTGGATCTCAGCCAGCCGGTGCCGGCGCGCCTGCTCGAGGACCTGGCCGTGAGCGGCCAGATCTCGGCCGGCCTCGCGACCCAGCTGTCCGACGATGCCAAGCGCCTGGCCGCCCGCAATGGCGTGAAGTGGCCGTCGGTGCGGGTTGACCTGGACGGGAGCGGCGGAGGCCGTGTCTCGATCGACTCGGCGTTCGCCTTCAGCCAGCCGGTGGTGTATGAAGCCGACGAAGCCGCCACGCGTCAGGCGCGCACGATGCAGAGGCGTCTCAACGAGGAATTCGTGCGCTGGCTCTGGAGCGATCCGGAACGCGCCAAGCGCCTGACCCTGCTGTACAACGACCAATTTAACAGCGACGTGCCGCGCGAGTGGAACGGTTCGCACCTGACCTTCCCCTGGATGAGCGCCGACCTTCAGGCGCGTGAGCCGCTGACCCACTATCAGCGCAATGCGATCTGGCGCGGGGTCAACAGCGACTTCGGCTGCTTCTTCGACGCCGGCGCCGGCAAGAGTCGGATCATGTTCGGCATCGCGCTCGAAGGACGTCGGCTCGGGCAGTTCAAGAAGCCCGTGATCGTCGAGCCGGCCGGCAACATGCTGCCGCTCCGCGATGAGATCCAGCGCGTCGCGCCGGGCGCCAAGGTCATGGTGGTGGAAGGCCATCACGTCAGCACGCCGGAGAAGCGCCGTGAGTATTTGCGCAACGTGGCCGAAGGCGACTACGACCTGATCCTGATGACGCACGATGCGTTCACGCGCATCCCACTCAGCACCGCCGGCGCCGAGCAGGCGCTGCAGTCCGACCTGGCCGCCGTCGACGACACCCGGGCGCAACTCGAAGAGCAACTCAAGGCGGCTCAGAACAGCAGCTCAACCAACGAGCGCAATGCCTTGCAGCGCGCGTTGGCGCGCCTGGCCACCTACCGCCAGCGCCTGGTGCGCGAAGCGGAGCGCAACTCCGTCGCGGGCAAGGGCGACATGACCTGGGACATGCTCGGCGTCGACTGCCTGATGGTGGACGAGTTCCAGAACACGTTCAAGAACTTCCACGGACGGACGCCGGCGGCCGTGCAGGCGTTGCTCAAGGCGCGCCATCTCAAGGCAGCCAATCCACGCGGTCGGCTCGTGATCTCGACCGGGGACCCGACCACCAACGAGATGAGCCAGGAACTTCACACCTTGCAGCTCTGGCTGCAGCCGGAGTGGCTCCGCGCCAACGGCGTCTACACCCTGAACGCCTGGCGCCGCGCCTACTGCGAAATGGAAGAGCGCTTCGTGCCGGATCCGACCGGTCGGGGTTTCGTCAAGCAAGATCGTTTGGCCCGCATCACCAATGCGGGGACGCTGTTCAAGGCGCTCGGCAAGAACATGGAGTTTCGGCTCAGCGCGCGCGATATCCCCGAGCTGGCGCCGCATCTGCCGCGCGTGCACGGCGGCAAGGCCGTGATCCTGCGCACCGGCAGTTATCCGGAGCTCGATGCCGCGATGGACATGATCGTGAGCGTGCGGCGCGAACGCGATCCGTCCAGGCGCCTGCAGCTGACCGGCGGCCAACCGTTCGGCCTGTGGGCCAACACCACGCTGCGCCGCGTGGCCCTCGATCCCCGCCTCGTGCCGGAGGTCAACGCCGCGCCGGATCATCCGAACTACAAGGTCAACCGCGTCGCGGACTACCTCGTCGAACGGCGCGCGGCCACCCAGGCGATCAAGGGCCTATCGCTGGTCTATCTGGACACGGGCGTGGAAGGCGGCAGCAGCAACATCTCGCTGCATGGTGAGCTGCGCGACCGGTTGACCCGTCTCGGCGTCCCCGACTCCGAGATCGCGTTGGTCACGGGATCGACCAAGCCGCTCGAGTTCGAAGAGATCAAGACCCGGGCCCGCTCTGGCGAGATCCGCGTGTTGATCATGCACCGCAGCAAAGGCGGCACGGGCGTCAATGTCCAGGATCGCGCGACGGATGTGGTTCACGTCGACGTGCCGTTCCGCCCCGACGGCTACAACCAGCCGAACAAGCGCGCCGACCGACGCGGCAACCGCGTCGAAGCGCTTTGGGCTGAAGCGCTGGGCGTGTCGAAGTGCCCGCAGTGCGGCCGGTTCATCGGCGAACAGGGTGGGGGGCATGCGCCGACGTGCGGTCAGACGACCTGGGCGCCGACGTGGTCGCCCGACGTGCAGAGCCGGGTCGACATCGAGCGCGCCGCCCTGGGCCTCACGGCCGAGAGCGAAGCGTTGCAGGTGCACCTGGCCGAAGCCGGCGCCGTGCGTTTGGTGCATGTGGCCAATCGCGGCGATGTCAGCACGGCGGAGCGCGTCTACGACAAAGCCACTCAGAATCGCATGCTGGGCAGCGCCACCGTCGGCGCCGACGTGATCGAGGACACCGTGGGCGACGTCCTGCTGAGCG
>CAYZRP010000246.1:0-3722 GCA_964480865.1 uncultured Anaerolineales bacterium
GATCGTTTGCTGGCCATCTCGCGCGCCGTCATCGGCGCGGTGGGCACGCCGCCTGAATTCGCCAACGATGTGGCCGAGTCGCTGGTGGAGGGCAACCTCTGCGGCCACGACTCGCATGGGGTGATGCGTCTGCCCCAATATGCCCGGATGGCCAGGGACGGCAAGGTCCTGGCTGGCGCAAGGGCCACCGTCGATACGCCCCGTCGGCCTGGCCTGGCCATGCGCCGGGTCGACGGCCACTGGGGCTGGGGCCAGCCGGCCGCGCGCCTGGCCACCCGCACGGCCATCGCCCTTGCCGCCGACACGGGTGTCGCCGCCGTCGCCATCGACCACTGCAACCATGTCGGCCGGCTGGGCGAATACGCCGCGATGATCGCCGACGCCGGAATGCTGGCGTTTGCGACCTGCAATGCCGGTCCGGCCGTTGCGCCGTTTGGCGGACGGGCCCGCGTGTTTGGCACCAACCCCGTGACCTTTGCCGTCCCGCGCCTCAACGGCAAACGCCCGGTGCTGGTCGATTTCGCCACGGCCGGCGTGGCGGAGGGCAAGGTTCGGGTCGCGCTGGCAAAAGGCGCGCAGGTCCCGCCGGGGAACATCGTCGACGTCAATGGCGCGCCGAGTGTTGAACCCAAGGCGTTTTACGACGGGGGTTCGCTTGTCGCGTTTGGACTGCACAAAGGTTCCGGCTTGAGCGTCATGGCGGAACTGCTCGGCGGCGGTCTGTCCGGCCTCGGTCCCTCCTGTCTACCCGGCTTTGCCTCAGGCTTTCTGGCGGGCAACGGCACCGTCATCATGGCCTTCAACATCGAGGACTTCACCCCCCGCGATCAGTATCTCGAGCGGGTTGAAGCCTTTTGCGCCAAGGTCGGCAGCTCCCAGCCTGCCCAAGGCGTTTCGGAAGTCCTGCTTCCGGGCGATCCGGAATGGCGCTCACGCGAGGCCCGGCTCAAGGCCGGGGTGCCCCTGCCCGACGCGACCTGGGCCGAGATCGAAGCCTGCGCGGCGGACCTCGGCGTATCCGTGTGAAACAGCGGGGGTAGCCGAAGGCAATGCCTTCGGCTACCCCCGCTTCATTTCAATTCGATGCCATCCTCGCCGACATCCGCGGTGACCGTGTCCCCCTCGCGATAGCGACCCTCGAGCAGCTTGATCGACAGCGGATCCTGCAACTCGTTCTGGATGGCCCGCTTGAGCGGTCGCGCGCCGAACTGCTGATCGTAGCCGGCATGGGCAAGATACGCCCGCGCCGCGGGCGTGACGACCAGGGAGAGCTTGCGCTCGGACAGCCGCTTCATGAGCTTGGACAACTGGACATCGACGATCCGGATCAGGTCCTCGTCGGTCAGCCGGCGGAACATGACGATGTCATCGATCCGGTTGAGAAACTCCGGCCGGAAATGCTTCTGCAGTTCGCGCAGCACCCAATCGCGCTGGGCTGACGCGGCCCGCCGGTCCGAGCCCGGCCCGGTCTCCAACTCCTCCGGCACGCCGCGAATCAGGTTGCTGGTCATGATGATGACGGTGTTCTTGAAGTTCACCGTGCGGCCCTGCCCGTCGGTCAGCCGGCCATCGTCCAGCACCTGGAGCAGGACGTTGAAGACCTCCGGATGGGCCTTCTCGATTTCGTCGAAGAGCACAACGCTGTAAGGCTTGCGCCGGACCGCCTCGCTGAGCTGGCCGCCCTCGTCATAGCCGACATAGCCCGGCGGCGCGCCGATCAGGCGCGAGACCGTGTGCTTCTCCTGATACTCGCTCATGTCGATCCGGATCATCGCCTGCTCGTCGTCGAAGAGAAACTCGGCCAGAGCCTTGGCGGTCTCGGTTTTGCCAATCCCCGTTGGCCCCAGAAAGATGAAGGAGCCGATCGGACGGTTCGGATCCTGCATGCCGGCGCGCGCGCGGCGGACCGCGCCCGACACCACCCGCAGGGCCTCGTCCTGGCCGATCACCCGCTCGCGCAGGCGCTCTTCCATCCGCAGGAGTTTGGCGGTTTCGCCCTCCAGCATTTTCGACACCGGCACACCCGTCCAGCGGCTGACGATGGCGGCGATTTCGTCCGGCCCGACTTCCTCCTTCAGCAGCCGCGCGCCGGTGGGTCCCTCGGCGTCCTGCGCGAGTTGCAGGCGCTTCTGCAAATCGAGGAGCGTGCCGTAGCGCAGCTTGGCGGCTTCGGCCAGGTCCGCGCTGCGCTCAGCCTGTTCGATCTTGACCTGGGTCGCCTCGATCTGCTCGCGCAGGCCGCGCACCGATTGGATGGCCTTTTTTTCGGTCTCCCACTGCGCGCGCATGGCGTTGCCCTTTTCCTTCTCGCTGGCGATCTCGCCTTCGATCCGCTGCAGCCGCTCGCGCGATGCGTCGTCGCTTTCCTTTTTCAAGGCCTCGCGCTCAATCTCAAGCTGCAACACGCGCCGGTCAATCTCGTCAAGGGCCGTTGGCTTGCTGTCGATCTCCATCTTGACCCGGCTGGCCGCTTCGTCAATGAGGTCGATGGCCTTGTCCGGCAACTGCCGATCGCTGATGTAGCGCGCGCTCAGCGTTGCGGCCGCGATCACGGCCGCGTCCTGGATCCGCACGCCATGGTGAATCTCGTAGCGCTCCTTCAGGCCGCGCAGAATGCTGATCGTGTCGTCGACGCTGGGCTCCTCAACGATGATGGGCTGGAAACGTCGCTCCAGCGCGGCGTCCTTTTCGATGTGCTTGCGATACTCGTCGAGGGTCGTCGCGCCGACGCAGTGCAATTCGCCGCGCGCCAGCATCGGCTTGAGCAGGTTTCCGGCGTCCATCGCGCCCTCGGCCTTGCCCGCTCCGACCACGGTATGCAGTTCATCGATGAAGAGAATAATCCCGCCATTGCTCGAAGTCACTTCCTTGAGGACCGCCTTGAGCCGCTCCTCAAACTCACCCCGGTACTTGGCGCCGGCGATCAGCGCGCCCATATCCAGCGAGATGATGCGCTTGTCCTTCAAGCCTTCGGGCACGTCACGCCGCACGATGCGCTGGGCGAGGCCTTCGGCGATGGCGGTCTTGCCCACCCCGGGTTCGCCGATCAGCACCGGATTGTTCTTTGTCCGGCGGGACAGAATCTGAATAACCCGGCGGATCTCCTCGTCGCGCCCGATCACCGGGTCCAGCTTGCCCTGCTTGGCAGCCTCGGTCAGGTCACGCCCATACTTCTCGAGCGCCTGGTAGGTGCCCTCCGGCTGAGCGGAGGTGACGCGCTGGCTCCCGCGGACCTGGACCAGGGCCTTGAGAATGCTGTCGCGGGTGATGCCGCCCTCGTTCAAGATCCGGGTCGCCGCAGACGGCCGGGAGCCGCTGCCGGCCTGGGCCAAACCCATCAACAGATGCTCGGTGCTGACGAATTCGTCACGCATCTGCTTGGCTTCGGCCTCGGCTGTGTCGGTCATCCGGCTGACGTCTCGTGACAAGGTGGGTGTCGACGTCGATCCACTGACCTTTGGCTTGCCCCGCACCTCGCGTTCGATCAGGTCGTTGATCCGGGTCGGGCTGCCGCCGGCGGCTGAAATGACAGCCGGGGTGATCCCGCCCTCCTGGGTCAGCAGCGCATTCAACAGGTGCTCGGGATCGATCTGTGAGTTGCCGTTGTCAACGGCGATTGCCTGGGCCTTGAGCAGGGCCTCCTGGGCTTTTTCTGTGTAGGTATTCAGGTTCATGGCCATTCGAACATCTCCTTCATCTGGGACCGCATCGTAATCGCTCGC
>CAYZRP010000247.1:0-3563 GCA_964480865.1 uncultured Anaerolineales bacterium
GCCGGTGCTCAAGGGCGTCACGCTGACGGCCGAGCCCGGCCAGACAATCGCGATCGTCGGCCCGACCGGCGCCGGCAAGACCACGATCATCAACCTGCTGCCGCGCTTCTGGGATGTGACGGCCGGGGCCGTGAAGATCGACGGCGTCGACGTCCGCGACGTCACGCTCGAGTCGCTGCGGCGTCAGATCGGCATCGTGCTCCAGGACTCGTTCCTGTTCAGCACGACCGTGATGGAGAACATCCGCTTTGGCCGGCCGAGCGCCACCGATGAAGAAGTCATCGCAGCGGCGAAGCTGGCGCGCGCCGATCAGTTCATCGAGCGCCTGCCCGAGGGCTACAACACCGTGCTCGGCGAGCGCGGCAGCGGCCTGAGCCAGGGTCAGCGGCAGTTGCTCTCGATCGCGCGAGCGGCGCTGGCGGACCCGCGCATCTTGATCCTCGACGAAGCCACGTCGAGCGTCGACACGCGCACCGAGCGCCTGATTCAGCGCGCCTTCGACGAACTGCTCAGGGGCCGCACGGCCTTCGTCATCGCGCACCGGCTAAGCACGATCCGCAACGCCGACGAGATCCTGGTGCTCAAGGCCGGCGAGATCATCGAGCGCGGCAGGTTCGACGCGCTGATGGCGCAGAAGGGCTTCTTCTACGACCTGTACATGAGCCAGTTCCGGCTGCAGGAGCAGAGCCAGGAGTCGGCCGGATCGAACGGCACAGCCCTCAACGGAGCCGCCGCGCCGGCTTAACCCTGCATTTCCATACAGCCGCGGATTGCGCGGATTTCGCGGATGATGGTCCGGAGCCAACAGATAGGCTGTGGCTCGACCCGTTTTTCAGCGAAATTCGCGCTATCCGCGGCTGTCTTTGTTTATCTGGGTGTCGCGCCGCCCTCAGGCTGGCGGGTCCGTTTTTTGCATCCTGGGTTTTGGGTAGACTTATGTCAGGGGCTGCCACTCGCTCGAAGGAGATGGATACATGCGCCAAACCGATTGCCGCACGCTCGCTGTCATCGTGACGTCGTTGGGCCTCACGGCCACTCTGGTGGCCGGACTCTGGCAGCCTTCCGCGGCCTCCGCCCAGAACGCCGCCACTGCGACCCCGACAGCCACCGCCAGCCAGACGTTCACGCCTCGCCCCACGGCCGGCGCCACGCGCACCCCGACGCTGACCCCCGGCCCTGGCCAGTACATCGTACAGCCCGGCGATTATCTGGCCCGCATCGCCGTCCAGTACGGTGTGTCCGTCAAGCAGTTGAAGGACGCGAACCATCTGGAATCTGACGTGATTTATCCCGGGCAGGTCCTGGCGATTCCGCCGCGCGTCACCTCGGCGAACCCGACCCGCACGACGACGGCGCTGCCGCCGAACGCTCGCACCTACATCGTTCAGGCGGGCGACCAGTTGATCAAGATCGCGCGAGCGTTTTCCATTCCGCTCTATCAACTGTTCCAGGCCAACGGCCTGGTCAGCGAGAATATCCAGGTCGGCCAGGTGCTCTTCATCCCGACGGCTGAGGTGACCTACAAGACCGAGACGGCTCTCCCGCCCGGCGCGCGCACCTACGTCGTCAAGGAGGGCGATCAGTTGCTGCGGATCGCGCGAACCTACGGCATCCCGGTTGACCAACTGATGCAGGCCAACGGTCTGACCACCGATAAGCTCCGACCCGGGCAGGTGCTGTATATCCCGGCGCCGGTCCCGACCGCCACGAAAGCGCCGCCAACCGCCGTGCCCGCCGGCTGGGTGACGTACAAAGTGCAGAGCGGTGATCGCATCCAGCGCATCGCCATCTGGTATGGCGTCACCTGGGCCGACATCATCGCCGCCAATGGCCTCGACGGCTACGGCACCGTCCGCGTCGGTCAGATGCTCGCGATCCCGAACCCGCCGCGCAAGCCCGTGGTGTACACCGTGCAGGAAGGCGATACGCTGCAGGGCCTGAGCGAGCGCTTTCAGATCAGCGTCGACTTCATCCGCATCGCCAACTACAACTTCAAGGGCGACACGATCTACGCGGGTCTGACGCTCATCATCCCGATGCGGCCCGAAATGATTCCCTGAGGCTGCCGGGCGAAAACCGAACGAGCCGTGGACCCTGGCGCCGCCAAGATCCACGGCTCGTTCGGTTTTCGCCATCTATTCTGCTGGGTTTTCGTGCACCTTGGCCACGGAGCGCCAGCACCCTTTCGATATAATCTCTCTGCCTCCCCGTGAAGGATTTCACGAGGCAACGTCGTCAACCACCGCAGGGTGGTTTGAGCGCCGCGCACGGCTGACGCTCAGACCACCCGATTTGCGCCAGCGACACGCTGGATAAACAGGGACCGTCATGACCGTCAATCTGCCCTATGGGCGCGTCTATAACTTCAACGCCGGCCCGGCCGCGTTACCGGTGTCGGTGCTCGAGCAGGTGCAGGCCGAGCTCCTGAACTTCCGCGGTACCGGGATGTCGGTGATGGAGATGAGCCATCGCTCGAAGGCTTTCGAAGCGATCCTGCACGAGGCCGAGGCCGACCTGCGCACCCTGTATCAGATCAGCGACGACTATGCCGTGATCTTCATGCAGGGCGGCGCCTCGCTGCAGTTCTCGGCCATCCCCGCCAACCTGCGAGCGGCGGGCAAGTCGGCCGATTACTTCGTCACGGGCTCCTGGTCGAAGGCGGCCTACAAAGAAGCCAAACGCCACGGCGCCACGCGTGTGGCTTACGACGGCGGCGCCCAGAACTTCGTCCACGTCCCGGTCAACGGCGAGGCCTCGGTCGATCCCGACGCGGCCTACGCCTACATCTGCAGCAATGAGACGGTCAACGGACTGTCGTACCACGCGCTGCCGCACCTGCCCGAGAACGTGCCGCTGGTCTGCGACGCCTCGTCGGAGTTCGTCAGCCGGCCGCTCGACATCTCGCGCTACGGCCTCGTCTACGGCGGCGCGCAGAAGAACGCCGGTCCGGCCGGCGCGACGATGGTCATCATCAAACGCGATCTGCTGGCGCGCACGCCCGATCATGTGCCGCCGATGATGGACTACAAGCTGTTGAGCGAGCACGGGTCGCTCTACAACACGCCGCCGTGCTTCAACATCTACGTCACCGGCCTGGTGTTCAAGTGGATCCTGGGGCAGGGCGGCCTGGAGCAGATCGCGCGCATCAACCGCGAGAAGGCGGCCAATGTCTACACCGCGATCGATCAGAGCGGCGGCTTCTACGCCGGCCACGCACTCGCTGACAGCCGCTCCGACATGAACGTGACCTTCCGGCTGCCGGACCCGGCGCTCGAAGACCAGTTCGTTAAGGCCGCCAGAGCCGAGGGCCTCGAAGGCCTCAAAGGCCACCGCTCGGTCGGCGGCATCCGCGCCTCGCTCTACAACGCCGTCCCGGTCGCGGCCACGACTCTGCTGGCCGAGTTCATGGCGGAGTTCCAGCGGAAGAACGGGTAGCTTACAGCGATCAGCGATCAGCGGTCAGCCAACCTGCCGGCCAAGTCGCGGCAGCGTAGGCTGACCGCTGATCGCTGACCGCTGATCGCTGACCGCTGATCGCTGACCGCTGATCGCTGACCGCTGAT
>CAYZRP010000248.1:0-3587 GCA_964480865.1 uncultured Anaerolineales bacterium
ATCAGCACCACCGTCGGCCGCGCGGTGCCGACCGTCGCGGCGGCCTCAAACGTCAGCCAGCGTGGCCGTCGGCGCCGGCGCGCCGGCAACGGACGTCGCGGAGCAGTCATCGGTGTCTCGAGCCGGTCAGTCTTCGTCCAGGACCTGGATGCGCGGCATGGGCAGCGCCTCGCGCGCCACCGCCTGCAACGGCGGTGCGGACGGGCGGTTCAGCGAGGGAAGATCCAACGCTGAACGACGCGCCGTCGCGTAGACGCGCTGGTTCTTGATCTCGGCGATCGACGTGCCCACCTGGAGCGCATGCTGAGCGCCATCCTTGAACTGCGCATTGAGCCAGGTCAGGATGCGCGGCACCACGACCACCGCGACCAGCACCGTGATGACCCACACCATGCTCAACAACGCAAACGCGATCGGGGTCTCGCCGGGCTGCAGGCGACTGCCGAGCCAGTAGCCGCCCCACCCCGTCACCAGCACCAGCAGGATCACGGCCACCAGCTTGAGCGTGTGTCCGAGTGAGTCGGTTCGAAGCAGCATGACGAATTCGCGCATGGTCAACTCTCCTGCCACCAATCCGGCGCCGCTTGCGGTTCGATCCAGGCCGGCATCGCGGCGTCGTCCTCGACCACCCGGATCCCGAGCTTCCACAGCGACTTGGCCAAAGCCAGCAGGTCCGAGGCCTGCTGGCTTCCTTTGCGTCCCAGCGCCGCCTGCTCCACGCCGCCGGCGAACCAGGGCTGGGTGCGTTCTTCCTGGAGGCGCGGTCGTCCAACGTCGAGACCGTGCCTGCCAATCACGCGCACCGCGTGAGCGATATCTTCCGCACTGAAGCGCCCGGCCTTGGCGGAGGCGTTCTCAGGCGAGGTCGAGGGCCAGGCCTCGAGATGCGCCGCGCCGCGCGGCAGACGATCGATCAAATCGCGTGTCGCGTACGCCACCTGAACACGATGAGTCGCTTCGACCGTGCGCACATAGGCGTCGCCACTGCCCCCCAAGTAATCGAGACGATAGGTCGTGTCGCCCATCACCGTGCGCACGGCGTCGACGTCGGTCACCCGCAGCCCGATGCGCCCGGGGATCGAGCGCTTGAACGATGAGTCATCGCCCAGGAAACGATTGGTGGGATGTTGCGTCCCGCAGACCAGGTGCATGCGCAGCCCGCGACCGCGCGCGGCCAGATGACTGAGCACGTCCATGCAATACGGATCGTCCGCGAAGACCCGCAGCTCGTCGACGATCAGGATCAAGGGCAGCAGCGTGTCGATACGCTCATCCAGGCGGCGATTCATTTCCGCCAGCGCCCACCCGAGCGCCAGGCGCGCTTCCTGAATGTCGGTGACGAGCGGACCGACCAGATTGGCCAGGCGATCCATGCCCGAGGCGCGATAGTCCACCCCGCCCTTGCCGTCCAGGAGGATCAGGTCGACTTTGCGGTCGGCCACCAGCGGAGCCAGCTGCGCGACCAGGGACATCAGCGCGACGCTCTTGCCCGAGCCCGTTTCACCGGCCACCAGATAGTGCGGATTGGAGTCGCCCAATTCGGCCACGACCGTGCGCCCGGCTTCGCTGCGCCCCACGGTCCAGCCGATGGCATACCCGTCGCCGCGGATGCGAAGCCCGGCCGGCCGTAGGGTCACGTCGGTCAGGCGTACGTCGGTCTCGGCCAGGCGGTTCTCCCAGCGCACCTCGACGCGTACGCCGCGCGGATGCATCGACACCTGAGGTTGACCGACATAGGGCAGATTGCAGCGATTGGCATAGTGGCGCACCAGCGCGCTCTCGTGTGCGCCGAGCAGACTCAGCAGACGCCCGTTCTCGACGCCGGCGTCAAGAACGACGGCGGCGGAGCGTGGACCGGCCACCACGTGTCCATTCAAGATCTGCAGTGGACGTCGTTGTTCGATCTCCTGGCCGTGAGCAGCCGCGATCAATTCCTGGATCCAGTGCGTGACCAGGATCTTCTTTGTGCGAACCACATCGGCGGGACGTTCGGAAAGATTGTCTGAGGCCATGAGCGCTACGATGCCTCCCGTCAGGCGGGAACGGCCATGGCCGCGCACCCGCAAGATCCGATGGGTCGGGCGTAATGCGCTTCAAGCATCTGCAACAGGAGCAGCCAGTACGCCAGCTCCGGACGCGAAAGCCCGAGCGCAAGCCCCTGCAACAGCAGGTCCCGCACCGCCGCGGGTGTGGCTGAACCCGGCCAGCCGCCGCGGTAGGTGATCATGGCTCCGATGTTGGCGGCAAGCCCGCGTTGCCACACCACGACTTCGCGGCAAGAGGCCGGCACACCCACCAGCCAGGGCAAGGGCGGATGCACGATGCGCGAGCGTCGGTGGCCGCCCTTGTCTTCACCCACAGAGATCTCCATTCCGATCGCGTAGACGCGGCCGACATGTTGATGCAGGAAGAAGCTGGTCAGTCCCAGCCCGGTCAGGCTGGCGAGCTCCGAGGTCACGGAGGTGCTAATGGTGGTCAGGGTTGGGAGACTTTCCACGGTGCACGGTTGGGGTTGTAGGTCGATGTCCTGACAGACGAGCCACTCGGTCAGACCGTGATAACGCAGGAAGGCCAGGTCGGCTCGGCGCACCTCACCCATCGGGTCCGGAGCAGATTCGAGACCGGAGCGCAAAACAGTTTCGTATACCTGAGTCGACATAGGGAAAGACCGGCTCCTGGGTGACCTGCCCGCCGCGAACTTTGTCAAAAGTGGCGGTACTTGCCACATAGTGCTTACACTATATTTCTCGATAGTGTAAGCACTATTCTGGTTTCGTCAAGGCGACGTTTGGAAGGCGTTAATGGCCACCCCCGGCCCCGGGTCACAAACCGTTGTTGTACAATGTCAGCACTATGGCGGACGACAGGCCCCCGCGGAAAGACCAGGTCATCAGCGGTCGCGCCTCGAAGAAGGACATCGAGCGGGCGCGGGCCAGAGCGAAGTCCGAGGGTCGTTCGCTCTGGGACGTGATTCGCTCTTTCATCACCGGGTATGGCAATAACGAGTACGGAACCCCTCCCCCCCTTCCGGGCGAAGGCCGCCGCGCTAAGAAACAACCTCGCAAAAAAACGCCGAGACAGGATTAGCCCTGGCATTGCGCTGACACTATCTCTGTAGATGACACACAATTCGGTTGGTGACGCCTCTTCTCGCCTGGGGCGAGCCCTGAGCTCCTGCGCGTTCACCGGGAGTGGCTCGTCGGCCCGGCCGCTCGGAAGCGCCCTGCCCTAATTAGGAGGCCGTTATTCGGCCTAGATGGCACACGATTCGACGCCAGCGCGATATTGCTTACATTATCCAGCTAGATAGCACACAATTTACACAAGGGCAGACGAGGGACAGGACGTCGTTCGATCGCCCTGACCCCATCTAGAACGATAGTGCTTACATTATCTGGTTAGATAGCACACAATTTGGATTATCCGGCCTCTGAGCCTACAATCCGGACCTATGACCCATCGCGAGGCGAGTCGCACCATTCGGCCCTGGGTCCAGCAGGACCTGAAACAGCGCTTCGTGCAGCGCTGCCGACGAAATGAACTCGGGGCGCCCAGCCAGGTGCTGCGCGCGCTCCTGACGGAATGGG
>CAYZRP010000249.1:0-3574 GCA_964480865.1 uncultured Anaerolineales bacterium
CATGCGGACCTACCTGGACCTCCTCCAGCACATCCTCGATCACGGCGTCGAGAAGTCGGACCGGACGGGCACGGGCACGCTGAGCGTGTTCGGCTACCAGATGCGCTTCGACTTAAGCGCCGGGTTTCCGATGATGACGACCAAGCGTCTGCACTGGAAGAGCATCGCCTACGAGTTGCTCTGGTTCCTGCAGGGTGACACCAACGTCCGCTACCTGCAGGAGCACGGCGTGACGATCTGGGACGAGTGGGCCGATGAGCGCGGCGAATTGGGCCCGGTCTACGGCAAGCAGTGGCGCTCGTGGGAAGCCCGTGACGGCCAGGTGATCGACCAGATCAGCTGGGTGCTGAGCGAGATCAGGCGCAACCCCGACTCGCGGCGGCTCGTTGTCAGCGCCTGGAACGTCGCCGACATCCCCAAGATGGCGCTGGCCCCGTGCCACGCCCTGTTCCAGTTCTATGTGGCTAACGGTCGGCTTTCGTGTCAGCTCTATCAGCGCAGCGCCGACGTATTCCTTGGCGTGCCGTTCAACATCGCGTCGTATGCCCTGCTCACGCGCATGATCGCGCACGTCTCAGGGCTCGAGCCCGGCGATTTCGTGCACACCCTGGGCGACGCCCATCTCTATCTCAACCACCGTGAGCAGGCTCTGCGGCAACTCGCACGTGAACCGCGCCCGTTGCCGACGCTGACCCTCAACCCTGAGGTGCGTGATCTGAACGCCTTCCGCTTCGAGGATCTGGAGCTCACGCAATACGATCCGCATCCGGGGATCAAGGCCCCGATCGCGGTGTAAAGGCGACGAATGACGAAAGACGAATGACGAAGGTCGTCTCACACAACCTTCGTCATTCGTCCTTCGTCATTCGTCGAAGAACCATGGACATCATTCTCATCGTCGCCCTCGACCGCGCCGGGGGCATCGGACGCGACGGAAACCTGCCCTGGCACCTGCCCGATGACCTCAAGCGCTTCAAGGCGCTGACCACGGGTCATACCATTCTCATGGGCCGGCGCACGTTCACGAGCATCGGTCGCGCGCTGCCCAACCGCCGCAACCTGGTGCTGACGCACGATCAGTCGTTCCACGCGCCGTCGGTGGAGCCGGTGCACACGTTCGAAGAAGCGCTGGCCAAGGCCGACGACCCGCTCTTCGTGATCGGCGGCGGCACCGTGTACACACAGGCGCTGCCGATCGCCACGCGCCTCGTCCTGACCGAGGTCGACACGCTCATCGAGGGCGCCGACGCCTTCTTCCCGGCCTGGGATCCCGGCGACTGGCGCGAGGTGTTGAACTCGCCCCACCCCGCCGACGAACGCCACGCACACGATTTCGTCTTCCGCGATCTGGTGCGCGTTCACCCGGCCGTCAGCTGAGGCTGGATCGACGTCGCCCAGTTTCGAATCGCGGCCCAGTCGCGGTAATCGCCCTCGGTCGAGTTTTCGGCGAAGGCGCAGTACAGCAACTGGGTGGCAAACGACATCCGGCTGAAGTCGAGCATGCCAGCGAACAACCCCGTGTCGATGGGTTGAACATCCGGAAGCGCATCGCGAACGGGGGTGAAGACCCCGGCGATGCGCTGTCGGGCCTCAGGCTGTTGCGACATCCCCAAGGTCATGCAGGTCAAGAAATAAGCCACGGGCATACCGGCAAGCGCCGTATGATAATCGCCCACGTAGGTCACGGCGTCTTTCAACCAGGCATCCGAGTGCACGGGCGCGCCGATCACCACAGCGTCGTAGGCCGACGGATCTGGATCGTCCTGGATCCGCACCACATCGACGGCATGACCGGCCTCGCAGTAGACCTTGCCGATCGCGTCGGCCACTTCGCCGGTCGTCCCGTACTGGCTGCCGTACGCAACCAGGAGCCTGCGCTTCCCCGTACCGGCCACGCCACATTGTGTGGCCGTGAAGCCGATCGTGGGCTGCTGCACCGACCAGGCGGCCAGGCCGCCGACGGCGAGCACCGAAGCCCCGACCATGAATCCACGTCGTGAAAGAGAACGAAGGCGTGGCATGAGATCACCTTTCCTGTGTTGAACGCGTCGCAGCACACGACACGGATGATGAACTGAAGCGGCGACCGATCAGGCGCTTCAGGTGTGAGTAGATCCAGCGGACATTGAGCGCGAGATGCAGGCCGACCTGGGCGACCATGAGCCAGGCGGTCGCCGCATGAAAGCGGGAGACGGACGGCGCGTAGATCTGGCTGACGATCACGCCGCTCAACACCAGAGCGCCGACGTCAACGAGCAGCAGGATATTGAGCACAGCTCGCACACGCACACGCAAGGCCAGCGGGCTCAGCCATCGACGCATGGGTCCCCACAAGGCCGGTCGATGCTGATGGAGGTGAACGGCCAGGGCCGCCGCCACCATCAGGCCAAGCCAGACGTGGATGTCCGTTAGTTCAAAGCCTGTGACGAACGCCGACGCCCCCAGCATGACGAGGCCCGCGTCCACAAGAGGAATGAACATCCCGCGCCGAGAAGACCGCCGCTTCATGAGCGGCCGCCTGAGGCAAAGGCCTCGGCCGAGATCGGCAGGGCACGCTCGCGGAGACCCTTGGCGGCGTACAGGGCATTGGCGACGGCCGGCCCGACCACCGGCACCGCCGACTCGCCGACCGCGCCGGGCGGCGCGTCACTGTCGACGAGCAGCACGTCGACGGCCGGCATCTCGGCGAAGCGCAACAGCGGATAGTCGTGGAAGTTCGATTGCACGACGGCTCTTCCGCTCACCGTGATGTGGCTCTTGAGCGCCGCTGTCAGGCCGAAGGCCGCTCCGCCTTCGATCTGCGCGGTCACGAGCGCGGGATGGATCACGCGCCCACAATCCACGGCGAACACGAGGCGGTTCAACCGCCACATCGAGCCGTCGTCGCGTAATTCGGCCACGGCCGCGACCTGCGTGCCCTGGAAGTCCATGGCCGCGATGCCGCAGGCAACGCCGGGGCTGGCCTGCCCCCAGCCCGCGCGCTCAGCCGCCAGCCGCACCACATGCAACAGGCGCGGCGCCGTCGTCAGCAAGCGCTCGCGGAACGCCACGGGATCGTGTCCACCGGCTGCCGCGATCTCGTCGATCGCGCTCTCGACCACGAAGACGTTGGCCGAGAACGCCACCGAACGCCAGAAGCCGGTCGGCACGCCGGGGTCGTCGGCCACGTACCCGACGCGGACGTTGGCGATGTCGTACGGCAACGGACCCGCTCCCTCGACGGCCTTGCGGCCCGCAATCACGATTGGGGCGACCAGACCGAAGCCACCGTCAACCAGGTTGCGCGCCTGTCGCGGCATGCCATAGGGCAGCATGCTCTGAAACAGCACGGGCAGGCCGTGAACCATGTAGTCGGGTCCGACGATGGTGTGCGACCAACTCACCGGCAGGCCGTCGGCGTCGAGACCGACGCGCACAGCGTTGTGCGTGGCCGGGCGATACCAGTCGTTGCGCAGATCCTGCTCACGCGTCCAGACCACTTTGACCGGCCAGCGCACCAGCAGCGCCAGCTGGACAGCCTCGGCCACCACGTCGGCGTAGAGGCGGCGCCCGAAGCCGCCGCCCAGATAAGTTG
>CAYZRP010000250.1:0-3511 GCA_964480865.1 uncultured Anaerolineales bacterium
GGTCAGCAGGCCACTCCCGCCGAAGCGCCGCTCCAACACCGCAGGAAAGTCGGTCGGTCCGGCTGTGAGCGTAAGTGTGGGGATGCGCGTCGGCGCCGCAGTGATGGTTCTGGTTGGCGGCGGGGCCGTCGAAGTTGATTGGGCAGCGACGGTCGCGGTCGGCAACGTCACCGCGACGACACGAGTTGGTGCCGCGTCCGTGACGACCGGGGTATGGGTCACAGGAGCCAGTTGTAGCCCGACGCGCCCTGTCGCAAAAACGCCGGCGCTGAGAGCCAGAGCGCCGAAGCTCAGGATCCCGACCCCAACGCGGCGAGAGCGACGGGAGAGACGCATAGCCGCTCACCCTTCGACAGGTAGGCGCAACGACGCGATCGTGCCCTGCCCGGGTCGACTGCGGACAGTCAGCACACCGTTGTGCCGAGCGGCGATCCGTTGCGTCATCGCCAGGCCGAGGCCGCTCCCGGCCACGTCGCGAACGTTGGCGCCCCGATACAACTCTTCAGCCACGTGCGGCAGATCCTCTGCTGCGATGCCGCGCCCGTTGTCGACAACGTCGACCACCCAGGCGCCGCCTTCCTCACGCGCCCGCACCTGAACCTTGCCGTCGGCCTCCGAATACTTCAGCGCATTTTCGACAAGGTTGCGCAAAGCCATGAGCACGAGCTCGCGATCAAGGCGCGCAGGTGGAATGGCCCAGGGCGAGCGCTGCACTTCGACGACGACGCGCTCGGGTTGATTGATGAGTTCCCGCACCTCGGCCAGCAGTTCTTCAAGTTCCACGGATTCGACTTCGAGCGGACGCGACTCGAGATCGGCCAGACGCCTCAGGCCACGCGTGAGTTGGCCGAGACGATCGGCTTGAATGCGAGCCTCGGTGACGCTCGGCGCGTGGTCGGTTGCTCCGCCAAAGGCGGCCTGAACGTTGTCGAGCTGGATCTGCAACGCCGTCATCGGGTTCTTGAGTTCGTGATCGAGGCGCTGGATAAAGCGCCGACGCTCGAGCTCTTGCGCCGAGGCTTGCATGGAAAGCGCCTGCTCCAGGCGCCGGGCGGATCGGTCCACAAGCCAGGCTGAGAGCGCGAGGGCGAGCGCGAGCAGAACGGCGATGCCCAGGACCAGGCTGGCCGGGTCGGCCAGGAAACGCACGTCGAGGCCCGTGGTCGGCGCGAGCAGTCGCAGTACCAGCGCCAGCGCCAGGCCGATGACGAGCACGATCGCGGCCGCGAACCGCAACACGCGTGGCCGCATCATGTCTCCTCGACGAAGCGGTAGCCCTCGCCGGGAACCGTCTCGATGTAGCCGTCGCCGATCTTGCGCCGGATCTCGGCGATTCGGACGTCGACGGTGCGACTGCCGGCCGGGTCATCCCAGCCCCACACCTGGTCGAGGAGCTGCTCGCGTGAAACCACGACACCGGGCCGGCTCATGAGATGCGCGAGCACGCCGAACGCCTTGTTCGAAAGCGCGACCTGCGCATCCTCAAGCCAGACACGCTGAGTCTCGCGTTCGACTTTGAGCGAGCCGGCCGTGAGCACGGCGGCCAGCGTGGCGGGCCGCCCGGCGACGGCCTGGCGACGCAGCAACGCGCGGATCCTGGCGATCAGTTCA
Organism: uncultured Anaerolineales bacterium; assembly: GCA_964480865.1. Taxonomy (GTDB): domain Bacteria; phylum Chloroflexota; class Anaerolineae; order Anaerolineales; family UBA6663; genus UBA6663. Next base: position 1,612 of record CAYZRP010000250.1, read on the forward strand.
TACGAGTCGAAAGGCTTGTTGAGGAAGTCGTCGGCGCCCTCCTCGAGGCTGGCGATCTTTTCGCCGGTGGCGCTGATCTGGGTCAGCATGATCACGGGCGTCCAGTTGCCGGCCTGACGCAGGCGTCGCACGGTCTCGCGGCCGTCGAGCTCGGGCATGAGGATGTCGAGAGCGATGACGTCGGGCGGCTGCTGCTCGATCAGGCGCAGGGCTTCAAGCCCGGTGCGCGCCTCAATCGTCCGCAGGCCAGCGCGCTGAAGCGCCGCGGCCAGGCCGACGCGGATAGCATCGTCGTCGTCGACCAACAAGATCAGCGGCAGCCCGGACATGGCGACGAGTATAGCCCCCCGACTTGGCGTGTCAATCGAGTGTGACCAAACGGTAATGACACATGACCGACGCTGAACGAGCCGGCTGAAAGCGAGGTAACAACCACGACTTAGGGTGAGGACATAGCGCTTTTCCTTGGAGGCTCATGATGTTCAAACCCGTTATTCACACCCTGGTCGCAATAGGGCTGTTGTTGTCGGCCTGTTCACCCCAAGTGCCGCAGCCGACGGACTCGACCTACGCATCGACCGCGACGCCGACACCGGTCGCCCTGCCATCCGCCACGCCTGACGCCGGCGGATCTCCCAAACCAGGCGGGCTGGTGGAGCCGGCCCTGCTCACGCACATGGCCACGCCGGACGCCGCCGGTCTACGTCGACCACAGATCGTCCTGCACTTCAACAAAGCCATGGATGAAGCCAGTGTGACGGCCGCGCTGCAGATCGTGCCGGCAGGGCCCTTCTCGCTGGAGTGGAGCAGCGACGCCCGCGATCTGCGGCTCACGGCCGACGAGCCGTTGGCACCGGCCACGACACTGAAGTTCACCCTTGACCGCCGGGCCCACGACACGCAAGGCCAACCGCTGCCGCAGGGTGTCAGCTGGCAGTACAGCCAGCCCGCGTTGATCCGTGAGGCGACGGCGCCCGATGTCCCGGGCCCTTCAACGCCCATTGTGCTGAGCTTCAATTACGATCTGCAGCCGTGGAGCGTCGAACGTTCCTTTGCGCTCGAGCCGCGCATCCCAGGCACTACGGTCTATAGCGCTGACACCCGAACGCTGACTTTTACGCCGGCCAGCACCCTCTCCCCGGACACGAGGTACACCTGGCGATTCAGCGCGCCACTCTGGGATGAAGACGGCCAGTTGATCGACGGTGACGTTCGTTCACACTTTCGAACCCTACCGCTTGCGACGATTGAACCTGCGGAAGGCGAAAACGCCTCGATTTCGAGCGGCGTCGTGGTGAACTTCTCACAGGATGTGAATGCTGCGACCGCTGAAGCCGCGTTTGCATTGGCGCCCCGCACCGCCGGCGCATTCGAGTGGCGAGATCCGCGCACTCTGGTCTTCATGCCCGAAAGCGGCTTCCTTGAACACGACACGACGTACACAGTCACTCTCGCATCGTCGCTGAGATTGCTCGACGGCCGAGCGGGCCTGCGTGCGCCACTCAGCCATCGCTTCACGACTCGGTGGGGCCAGTTTGTGGGCAACTTCGGGATCGGCGCCCTTGGTCAGGTGGTTGACGCCGATGGCCGGCGGGCCGTCCAGTTCGCCTTCGACGCCGAAGCCGCTCGCCTTGAGGCGCAATTCACCCTTCGGGCTGTGCCTGTTGAAGACTTCGTGAGCCAGGCCGCCCGTGTCGAAGACATGTGGGGCGGCAGCCCGCAAGCGGAGCCAGCCGACCTTGATCGGTTCGCCGTGGTAACCACCTGGGAATACAGCGCCGATCCTATGCCGGGACGCAATGACGACCTATGGAGTGGCCGGCGTCTCGAGACGCTCATCCCGGCCGACGTCGCACCGGGGCTTTACGTGCTCGAGCTCAAAGCTGGCACCAAGACCGAC
>CAYZRP010000251.1:0-3494 GCA_964480865.1 uncultured Anaerolineales bacterium
CGTGGTGTTCTCGGTGGCGTCGCCGAACTTCTTCCAGTTCAGCAACATCGTCGGCATCCTGCTGGCGACCGCTGTCAACGGCATTCTGGCGCTGGGCGTGACGTTCGTGATCATCAGCGGCGGCATCGACCTCTCGGTCGGCACGACGATGACGTTTGCGGCCGTGATGACCGGTGTGCTGATCACGAACATGGGCCTGCCGATCCCGATCGGCGTGCTCGGCGGCCTGCTCGCCGGCGGCCTGGCCGGCTTCATCAACGGCACCGTGATCTCGCGCATGAAGATCCCGCCGTTCATCGCGACGTTGGGCATGTTCAACGCCACGAAGGGCCTGTCGCTGGTCATCTCGGATCTGACGCCGATCTACTTCAACGATGCCGCCGGCTTCCGCGACATCGCCATGGGCTCGGTCATCGGCATTCCGGGCTTCGAGATCCCCAATGCGGTCTGGATCATGTTCGGCGCGGCCGTCATCGCCAGCCTTGTGCTGTCGCGGACGGTGCTGGGCCGGTACACCTTCGCCATCGGCAGCAACGAAGAGGCCGTGCGGCTCTCGGGCGTGCCCGTGGCCTGGTGGAAGACGGCCGTGTACGTGGTCTGCGGCCTGTTCGCAGGCCTGGCGGGTGTGGTCATTGCGGCGCGGTTGAACTCGGCCCAGCCGAGCCTCGGCGCCGGTTATGAACTCGACGCGATCGCGGCGGCCGTCATCGGCGGCACGTCGCTGAGCGGCGGCGAGGGCACGATCCTGGGCACCGTCATCGGGGCCTTCATTATCAGCACGCTGACCAACGGCCTGCGCATTCTGTCTGTGCCGCAGGAGTGGCAGTTGGTCGTCACCGGCGCCATCGTCGTGCTGGCCGTGTACCTGGACCTGATCCGGCGCAGGCAGCGGTAAACGCCGAGCGCCTGCACCGACAGGACTCGATCGCGCGCGATAGTGCACGATTGCGCGCGATCGACGTCATCGGCGCCCAGGCTCGAGGGCAAGACGCCACGATCGAAAGGAGGGGCCTGTTCACAACGTCGATCACGAATGCTCGCTCAATTTGTCTTCCGTCCCTATTCACAAGAGGAGAACCTCCATGAAGAGCTACAAGATGCTCTCTGCCGCGCTCAGTCTGATCACGGCCGCCGCGATGGCCGGTGCCTGCACGCCGGCTGCCGCGCCGACCGCTTCAACCGGTGGGTCCACGGGCGCCAAGCCGTACATCCCGGTCATCTCGAAGGGCTTCCAGCACCAGTTCTGGCAGGCCGTGAAACTCGGCGCCGAGAACGCGGCGAAGGACCTGAACGTCGACATCACGTTCGAAGGCCCCGAGAACGAGTCGCAGGTTGACAAGCAGATCGAAATGCTCCAGACCGCGCTCGACAAGAAGCCGGCCGCGATCTGCCTGGCCGCGCTCGACAGCAAGGCCGCGATCCCGCTGCTCGAGAAGGCCAAGGAAGCGGGCATCCCGATCATCGGCTTCGACTCCGGCGTCGACAGCGACATCCCGGCGACCACCGCCGCGACCGACAACCTCGCGGCCGCTGGCATGGCAGCTGACAAGATGGCCGAGCTCATCGGCGGATCCGGCGAAGTGGCCGTCATCGTCCACGACCAGACCAGCCGCACGGGCATCGACCGCCGCGACGGCTTCGTCAAGCGCATGGAAGAGAAGTACCCGAACATCACCATCGTCGACATCCAGTACGGCGGCGGCGACCAGCTCAAGTCCACCGACCTGGCCAAGGCCATCATCGGCGCGCACCCGAACCTCAAGGGCTTCTTCGGCGCGAACGAGGGCTCAATCATCGGCGTGCTCAACGCTGTGAAGGAGCTCGGCATGGAAAAGAAGATCGTGGTCATTGGCTACGACTCGGGCCAGCAGCAGATGGACGCCATCCGCAGCGGCGTCGAGGCCGGCGCGATCACGCAGGACCCGATCGGCATCGGCTATAAGTGCGTCGAGTCGGCGGTCAAGGCCATCAACGGCGAGACCCTGCCCAAGACCATCGACACCGGCTTCCACTGGTTCGATGCAAGCAACATCGACGCGGCGGACATCGCCCCGTTGCTTTACAAGTAAGGCCACGGTCCGAACCGGACCTCGGTCTTGATGTTTCGATTGCGGTGGCCTCCGCCCGGACCGGGTGGAGGCCACCGCTGACCTCCCTCCATGTGCGTTCACGACACCACCCTCCATCTGCAACCCGCGTTTTTCGGCGAGCATGAACGCCTGCTGCTCGAGCATGGCTCGCTACGCGCCAGCGCGTTTCGCTTTTCGAGCGGCGTCTGCGGATTGCGTCTGAGCAACGACGCCGGCGAGATCGTCATGCTGCCCTATCAGGGCCAGCAGATCTGGTCAGCCCGGTTCCTGGGCCGCGACCTGACGATGCGGTCCATGTTCGACAGGCCCAACGCCACGCGCACTTATCTCGAAAACTACGGCGGCTTCCTGATCCATTGCGGAGCCACCGCCATGGGCGTGCCGACGGCGAGCGACAGCCACCCGCTCCACGGTGAATTGCCCAATGCCCCCTATCAGAGCGCCTGGATCAAAGCCGGCGCCGATGAGCACGGTCTTTACCTCGACGTCGGTGGGCGCTACGAGCACACCGTCGCGTTCAGCCATCACTACGCGGCCGAGCCCATCGTGCGACTGCGCGCCGGCTCGACGGTGGTGGAGGTCTCACTGACGATCACGAACCTCAAGCGGAGCGAGATGGAACTGATGTACCTCGCCCACGCCAATTTCCGGCCGGTCAACGGTGGCCGCCTGGTCTATAGCGCACCGGCCGACCCGGCCCATGTGCGCGTGCGCACCAGCATCCCCTCACACGTGCGCGTCAAGCCCGGCTATGCCGAGTTCCTGACGCAACTCAGCCAGGAACCTGCGGCGCATCATGTGCTGGCCGAAGGCCTGGCCTTCGATCCTGAGGTCGTCTTCTTCATCGATTACGTCGTCGACGAGGCCGGCTGGGCGCATACGTTGCAGGTGCACCCGGACGGCAGCGCCGACGTGATGCGCCATCGCCCGGATCAGTTGCCAAAGGGCGTGCGCTGGATCTGCCGCACGGCGGATCAAGACGCGATCGGCATGCTCCTGCCGGCGACGGCCGAGCCGGAGGGCTACACGGCTGAGAAGGCCAAGGGCAATGTCCTGATCCTGCCGCCCGGCTGCGTGTGGAGTTGCTCCATGCAAATGGGCGCGCTCACACCGGAACAGGCCATCGAAGAAAGCACGCTGATCGAGCGCTTGCTGAGTTAAACTGCGGAGAGACCGCAAACCGCAGACGGCGGACCGCAGACGCGATATTCCAGGGCGCCTGCGATGTGTCCTTACCTGCTGCGGTCTGCGGTCCGCCGTCTGCGGTCTGACCAAAAGGAACCCCAACCATGACCCTTCCCCTGAACCCTCCAACCCAGCGCCTGGTGGGCGCGCTGCCCAAGATCGGGATCCGGCCGGCGATCGACGGCCGACGCAACGGCGTGCGCGAGTCGCTTGAGGACC
>CAYZRP010000252.1:0-3460 GCA_964480865.1 uncultured Anaerolineales bacterium
CACGCTCTACGCTCCACGCTCCACGCTCCACGCTCTACGCTCTACGCTCCACGCTCCCCGCTCCACGCTCCCTCTTCCCTCCCCCTGTACATTCTGGTACAATTCACCTTCGCGCCCATTGAACGGCGCCCGAAAACCGACACCGTAGCTTTGGGAGTACGCACATGTCCCGCGTTTGTGATCTGACCGGCAAGAAGGTTCGTTTTGGCAAGAACGTGTCGTTCTCGAACCGACACACGGCCCGCACTTTCGAGCCCAATCTGCAGGAAAAGAAAGTCTGGGTGCCGGAGCTCGGCAAGTTCGTCAAGCTCAAGCTGTCCGCTCGCGCGATCCGCACGATCGACCGCAAAGGCCTGGCCGCCGCGCTCAAGTCTGAAGGCAAGTCCCTCAAAGACCTGGCCTGAACCAGACACCGCCTGCCGATCAAAAGCCCGCTCACGCGGGCTTTTTGTTTTCTACGCGATCGCGGTTTGCCCCTCTGCCAGCGGTTTCGTTTTTCTGTCGCCCCGGGCTCCCGACCCGGTCAGACGGCGGGGTTCCGCTGAGCACCCCAGGAAGCTGCGCGGTATCGCCCAACCCGGACCTCCACTACAATACGGCTCATGTCCGACGCCTTGAGCGGCAAGCGAATCGCATACACGCACACCGGCACGCAGGCTGAGGAACTCGCTCAGCAACTCGCTATGTGCGGCGCGGTGCCTCTGGCCCTGCCGGTTCCCCCGCCGCCCCTCCTCGACGAAGCAGCGCTGCGTCTGGGGCTCGAGCATCGGGGTGAGTACTCGGCCCTGATCTTCGACGGCGCCACTGTGGTGCAGGAAGCGCGCTCGGCCGCCCTGAAGCTCGGCCTGACCTCGAGGGACTTCACGGGTGTTACGACCATTGCCCGCAACGCACGCACCCGGGTGGCCCTTGAAGCCTGGGGCCTCGACGCGCGCACCATCGGCGCCATGCCCTCGCGAGCGCGCGTGCTCGTCATCGGTGGGCATCGCAAGGATCCGTTCGAGGATCTGAGCGCCGCGCACATCGACCAGGTGCCCGACGTCCGTCCGCCGATCTTCAGCGCCGCGACCGTCGCGGCCATCATCCAGGGCATCGACGCCCTGGCGCTCATCGGCCGACACGCGCCGCATGGCCTGAGCGCCCTGCTGGATCGGATGCCGCCCGAAGCGGCAGCCGTGCTCGCTGCCCAGGGCGTGGTCTGCGTGGGCGTCGACACCGCCAGCGCCGCTGAGGCCTACGGCTTCGAACTCGCCGAACTCGCCAGCCCGCCCACCCTGCCCGGCCTCCTTCAGGCCCTGACGCGCGTGGTGTCCTGACGACGAAGGTCGTTCGTCCTTCGTCATTCGTTGGCCCTGCGAGATAATGTCGCGGTGAGCATCATCCTCCAGACCCGTGATCTGACCATCGGCTATCGACAGGGGCGCGACAGCGCACTGCCGATTCTTGAACACCTGAACCTCGAACTGCAGGTGGGTGAGTTCGCGTGCCTGCTCGGTCCCAACGGCGCCGGGAAGTCCACGCTGCTGCGCACGTTGAGTCGCACCCAGCCGGCGCTGGGCGGAGCCATCGTGCTGGATGGCGTTGCGCTGGAGAGCCTGTCGGCACGAGATCTGGCGCGGCGCCTCAGCGTCGTCCTGACCGAGAACGTGACGCCGGGGCTCCTGACGGCACGCGAGCTCGTGGAACTTGGTCGCCACCCACACACGGACTGGAGCGGCCGGTTGAGCGAAGACGACCACGCCCTGGTGGCCTGGGCACTCGAGGCGACCGGTTCGCGCGGCCTGGCTGACCGTCAGGTGACGGCGCTCAGCGACGGCGAACGACAACGTGTGATGATCGCGCGAGCGCTGGCGCAACAGCCGCGGCTGATGCTCCTCGACGAACCGACCGCCTTCCTCGATGTCCAGCGTCGGGTCGAGATCACGGGCCTGCTGCGGCGCCTCGCGCACGAGACCGGCCTGGCCGTGTTGCTTTCAACACACGATCTCGAACTTGCGCTGCGCACCGCCGACACCGTCTGGCTCGTGACCGATGAACGCAAGCTCAGTTCAGGCGCCCCGGAAGATCTCGCCCTGGCGGGCGCCTTCGACACCGTGTTTCGCAGCCCGGACGTGCGGTTCGACCCTGACCTCGGCGTGTTCAAGCTGCGTCAGCCGGCCGGCCCGGGTGCGTTCGTCAACGGCTCCGGCCCCGCCGCCCTGTGGGCCTCGCGCGCGCTCGAACGCGTCGGCTGCAGCCTCGTCTCCCGCTCCGATCAGGCCGAGATCATCATCACCGCTCACCCCAACGGCTCACGCTGGGACGTGCAGCGCCACGGCCGCACGCAGGTGGCCTCGACCTTGAGCGAGTTGGCAAAGAGCGTGGAGCGAGGAGCGTAGGGCGAGGGGCGAACGCTGCAGCGCGGTAGCGTTCGCTCCTCGCTCCTCGCCCTACGCTCCTCGCCCTGTTGCATCCCCCGGCCCAGCTATGGCATCATGAAGCCATGACTTCTGAGAGCACTCAACAACACAAGGCGATTGCCGCGGAACGCGGGCCGGTGCCGGTGGGAATCATCACGGTCAGCGACACGCGCACGCCAGAGACCGACACGAATGCCCATTACCTCAAGCCCGCTATCGCGGCGGCGGGACACGAGGTCGTGTTCTACGCGATCATCAAAGACGAGCCCGCCCAGGTAGAGACGGTGCTTGATCAGGCTGTCGAAGCCGGAGCGCGCATCATCGTCTTCAATGGCGGCACCGGCATCGCGCCGCGCGACACTACCTTTGATGTCCTCAATCGCAGGTATGCCAAGGTGATGCCCGGCTTCGGCGAGTTGTTTCGGATGCTCAGCTATCAGGAAGTCGGCGCCGCGGCGATGCTGTCGCGCGCGTCAGCGGGCACCTACCGGGGCCGCGTCGTGATCTCGACGCCCGGCTCGCCCAACGCCGTGCAGGTCGCCTGGGAGAAGCTCATCGCGCCCGAGATCGCGCACCTGGCCTGGGAAGTGGCGAGGTAGACGGTAGACCGCGGACGGCTGAAGGACGGACGAAGGACGAAGGTGGAATGGCCATTCCACCTTCGTCCTTCGTCCTTCGCCGTTCATGACACATGAGTCCGTGAGCGCTCTGCGGTGAACTCGTCGTTGAATGGCGCGCTATGTCCTTCGAGTGTTGCGTGCCGTCCGGAGCGCCTGGCCCCGCGCGCCGCGTGTCATCCAGAGCGCCCAGCCCTCGCGTGTCATGTAGAGCACCCAACCCTCGCGCGCCGCGTGTCATCCAGAGCGCTCAGCCACCTTTGCTCAATGCCCTCTGTCATGAGCGCGAAGGATCTCCTCCGAAGACTCCTCAGGCCCTGACAACAGCCAGCGAGTCCGACAGGAGATCCTTCGCGCTCATTGCAGTAGCCTTCGGGCTGATAGGGCTGGGCGCTCTGGATGACACGCGGCGCGCGAGGAGGTCGGGCGCTCTGGATGACACGC
>CAYZRP010000253.1:0-2200 GCA_964480865.1 uncultured Anaerolineales bacterium
CCACGCTCCACGCTCCACGCCCCACGCCCCACGCTCCACGCCCCACGCCCCACGCTCCACGCCCCACGCGGGCGACGGGAATTGACGCAGCCGCCACTCCGAAAACGCAGTGAGGCAAACACGCACCGGCGACAACTAACAAAGGACGAACAACGAAAGTTGAACAGCCCTTCAACCTTCGTCATTCGTCCTTCGTCATTCGTCTTCCGTCGCGCAAACGCTTCCGTCGCGCAAGCGCCGAAGGCGCCGAAGCCCTCCGACCTACCTGTCGCTGACGACGAGGATCACGGTCGTGGTCGAGTCGTCGAGAGACGAGATCGTGAAGATCGCCTCACGCCCGCTCCGTGAATAGGTCAGGATCGCGCCGGTGTCGCTGAGCGACAGATCGCTCTCGAGCGTCCAGCCATTGTTGGGCATCTCATCCTTGTAGTACTGGACAACTTCGGCGTACGGCTGCTTGATATTGAAGGTGCCGCCGTACTGGGTGAAGACCGCGCCATTGGTGTCAACGGTGTCCGGGAACGGGATGTCAGCCGGACGTTCGCCGAGCTCGACCGCGGTCACGACGGCCTGCGCGGTCTCGGCAATGCCCGAATCGGCGATGTCGGTGGCGGCCGCCTGCACGGTCTCGAGCGCGCCGGGCCCGATGTCTGTGGCCATTGCCTGAGCGGTCGCGGCCAGGTCACCCAACTCGTCGGCCTGAGTCGCCACGGCCTGGCCGGTCTGGACAGCCGGGTTGGCGTTGATGGCCTCGCCGATGCTCCCACAGGCCAGGGTGCTCAGCATCAACGCGACAGTCACGGCGAACCCAACCTGGCGTTGCATCTTTGGCATATTGCCTCCTTGCGCTCGCCCAAACGGCGAGACCTCGTCGTCAGGGTGAGACGATCACCTGCAGGGACGTCATGTTGTCCGTGCTGGAGTAGCTTACCGTCACGATGATGTGCCGACCATCCTTGGAATAGTAGAGCACCGCCGCGTCGGTCGTCTCAACGGCGATGCCGGTGTCGTCGGTAGCCCAGCCGGCGGCCTCGAGTTCGTCCTTGTAATACTTCAACACGTCCTCATACGATGCTTCGCTTGTCTGGAAGGACAGGGTCGTAGCATCGCAATACGTGAAAGTGGTCGAGACATCCATCACCGGCACATCTTCGGGGGCGTTCGTGCAGTAGTCAGTGCTGTCGTCGCCGCCCTGCGGTTCCGTGGGGATCTCGTCAACCGTTTCCGTGGCCTCATCGTCGGAGCCAATGTCGCCTGGCTCCTCAGTTGCCTCGGGAGCGGCCGTGGGCTCGACGCTGTCAATCTGGCCGACATCGGTCGGCCGCGGCGGGAAGTCATTGGGCTCTGGGTTGAGGGTGGCGCAAGCCAGGCTGGCCGAGACCAGCGCAGCCAGCGCCCACATCAGTGACAACGGACGACGGCGAGACATAGCAGGATCCTCCTGAACTCGATCGATAAGGTGGCGATGGATTGAGCTCGATCAGGCGCGATTGGTGCCGAGGCCGGCGGCCCTGGCGCGCGCGATGGCTTCGTTGCGGTCGACGGCGTGGAGTTTCGAGAGCACGTTCGAGACGTGATTGCGGGCGGTCTTCAGGCTGCAACCCAGACGATCGGCAAGTTCCTGATTATTGAGGCCGTCGGCGATCAGGGCGAGCACTTCACGCTCGCGTTCGGTGAGTTCAGGGAAGGATAGCCGCGACGCGCTCGGCGTGACGTCGGCGAGATAGGTCAAAAGCCGGCGCGCAATCGACGGACTGAAGAGAGCTTCACCGTGCGCCACGGACCGGATCGAGCGCAGCAACACATCCTCATCGGCATCCTTGAGGATGTAGCCGCGAGCGCCGGCACGCATGGCCGCCAGAACTGAGTCGGTGTCCTCGAACATCGTCACAACGATGATGCCAACATTCGGCAAGACGTCGACGATGCGGCGCGTGGCCTCGACGCCATTCAGGCCGGGCATCTGCAGATCCATGAGGATCACATCGGGCTTGACCTCGGTCGACAGGCTGATGGCCTCCTCGCCGTTGGTGGCTTCACCGACGACGTCGAAATCGTGCACCGAGTTGAGTAACGAACGGACGCCATCCCTGAAGAATTTGTGGTCGTCGGCCAGCAGGATGCGGATCACGGGATTGGTCATCGGTCATTCTCCTCGTCCAGGCCTGGCCTGTTCAGCGTACACCCGATCAGCTCGGCC
>CAYZRP010000253.1:2300-3432 GCA_964480865.1 uncultured Anaerolineales bacterium
TTGAGGCTATCCAGATCACGTGCCAGGCCAAGCGGTAACTGGGCCAGCACGCGGGTGCCGCCACCCGGCGGGCTCTCGAAGATCACGTCGCCGCCGAGCTCGCCGGCGCGCTCACGCATCGACGAGATCCCTACCCCGGCACGTTGGTCGGGCCCGAGCCCGACGCCATCGTCCATCACTTCAATATACACGTTATCGGCGATGCTCAGCCGCACCCTGCAATTCTCGGCGTCGGCGTGCCGGGCGACATTCGTGATGGCCTCGATGATGATCCGGTACGCCGCCAGTTCGACCGCGGCCGGGAGCGTCGGCAGGTGTTGGGGGACATCGAACTCCACGCGCAAGCCCTGCGACGCGAATTGCATGGCGTGCTCGCGGATCGCTGAAAGCATGCCGAGTTCGTCGAGCGCGGGCGGCCGCAGATTGTAGACCACGCGACGGATGTCCGTGATCACAGAACGCAACTGCTCACGCAATTGCGTCATCTCGGCCTCGGCCGCTGAAGGATCGTTGCGGATCAGGTTGCGGATGGAGCCGGCGCGCAGGTTGAGGGCGGCCAGGGTGGGCCCAATCGTGTCGTGCAGATCTCGTCGGAGGCGGCGGCGTTCCTCTTCACGGGCGAGCACCAGACGCTCGCTCGAGCGGCGCAGGTCGTGGGTCATGCGCACGACGTTAGCCACCGGGCCGATGCGCCTGGCGATGTCGTTCAGGATCTCGCGGGCTGCGTCGTCGACGGGGCCCTGCGCGCTTGACGGAACGATCGTGATCTCGCCGATCACCTCGCTCTCGTATTCGAACGGCAGATTAAGGAAGCCCCGGCGCATGATCTGCGAATCGGTCGCCGTCGGCGGCCAGGGCCGGGGCTCGGAAACCATCTGGAGCGGGCCCGTCGAGTCATCCGGCGAGTGGTAGCGCGCGACAGGCTCAAAGTCGCCAGTGTCGAGCCGCTTGAGCCAGATCGTGGCCTCACGCAGGTCGAGCGCCACCCCGACCGTCTCAACGATCGAGTCCAGTGCCGTGTCGTGCGGCAGCGCGGCCTCCAGGCGCCGGGCCAGGTGCCGCAACACAATCAATGAAGCGGGCAATGAGGTCACGCGGGCATTATATACGTGGAGCGTGGAGCGTGGAGCGA
>CAYZRP010000254.1:0-3314 GCA_964480865.1 uncultured Anaerolineales bacterium
TGGATCACCTTCGAAAGCGGAAAGCTGTTCGTGCCGATGGTGTCGAAGGTCCAGTTGACCGTCTTGTCACCGACCTTCAGGGCAACCGTCTCGAGCCGCGTGACGTTGATGTAGCGCGTGTCCGCATTGACGATCACGGTGCGGGAGGGTGTGGCGTTGCTCGCGTAGCCATACGTGGCCAGCTCTCGCTCGGTCGGGCTCGAAGCGCGTGCCTGGACATGCTCGAGCCAGTGCAACGTACCGCGTTTGGAATAGTCTTCGTGTGCGAACGCAGCGGAAGATCCAAGGCTGCTGATGGCCGAGACGGCGAGAGTGGCGATGATCGACTTTTTCATGGTGGCTCCTTGTTCAGTTGTCCAGATTGGCTGCTCGTGCTTGAGTAACCATGGACTCGATCATAGGAGCCGACCACTGACAGGGCAGTGACCGGGTAATTACGTTTAGGTCATAAGAATGCAAGGGTACGGTCAGGGTTGGCGAGCCAGGGTTCGTCAGCCCCAGGCCTTGACCGAACGGCAGACGCGCATGCAGCCGGTTGATGACTTGGGAAGGCTCACAAGACGGACGAGATAGCTCAAGACCAAACCTCCCAAGCTGATGGGTGTTGTTTGATGTTTGAACCACAACGTTCTGTTCAAGCTATTACCCATCTCTGCGGCTCATCCCTCCTCGGCGACCGCGCAAACCGCATCGGGATAACGGCCATCCGGACCACACTCCCGCCCGCTGCACTCGTTGCGTCATCTCCAACCTTGGTGCCGGCAACGGAGTTGCGCCCACACGTGGGCGGGTCGATTCTCGCCACGGCCCTGACGTTTCCGTTTGTTGCGAATTTCCCGCAACAATCCGGACTCCTGTATAAAACGGCCGACGGATCGCCGAAGGCGCCCAGCCCTCGCGAAACCGACCCGACATGACCGTGTTTGCCTCCTCGTCCGTCTTCTCGCGAAAGATCGCCCGCATGCTGGTGAGGGGGGTGATCGGGCTGCTGATGCTCTCGCATGCGCTGTTCGCGTTCTCGAGCGCGATCTCGCTGTCTCACGACCCCTTGCGTGCAAGCACGCACGCGCATGCGTTTGCCGATGCAGACACAGGTCAGGACGATCATGGCCATCGCCATGATGATTTCGAGGACGAGGGCGGCCCCCACCAACACGGGCACAACCCGGCCGATCACAGTCACGACAAGCCGAACGTGCCGCCCACGCACGCGATGGGTATCCCACCGTTGTCCGATCAGTGGCTCGCCGACGAGCGTCGACCCGCCTATCCTGCGCCCTGCGCCCTGCTCGAGCGCCCGCCAAAACGTCTCCTGATCGTTTGACCTGTCGAGTTCCGCGCGCGTGAAGCGCCGGACTCACCCAGCAAACTTCATCGGAAGACTCTCATGACGCATTCCTTCCCCAGCCGGGGGCGGGCAGCCGTGCTGCCACGCTCCGGGCCGCTGCTGTACGCTTTCACAGGCGTACTGCTCTACCTGCTCCTGACCGCTTTCGCGCACGCCCACGGCGTGGCCGAGGGCGACAAGGGCTACATCCAGGAGATCTCGGGCACGCACCTGCTGCCCTTCACCTACCTTGGCGCCAAGCACATGGTCACCGGTTACGACCATCTGCTGTTCCTCGCCGGGGTGATCTTCTTCCTCTACAAGCTCAAGGACATCGCGCTCTACGTCAGCCTGTTCGCGATCGGGCACTCGGTCACCATGCTGTACGGCGTCTACGCCGGGGTGAACGTCAATGCCTACCTGATCGACGCGATCATCGGCCTGTCGGTCGTCTACAAGGCGCTCGACAACCTGGGCGCCTTCCAGCGCTGGTTCGGCGTACAGCCCAACACCAAGGCGGCGACGCTGGTCTTCGGCCTGTTCCACGGCTTTGGCCTGGCGGCCAAGATCCAGGAGTTCGAGATCGCCCGCGATGGCCTATTGCCCAACCTGCTGGCGTTCAACGTCGGGGTGGAGATCGGCCAGTTGCTCGCGCTCGGCGCAATCCTGATCGCGATCGGCTTCTGGCGTCGTACCGCCGGCTTCTTCCAGCACGCCTATACCGCCAACGTCGCCATGATGTGCGCCGGGTTCATGCTGATCGGCTATCAGCTCACCGGCCTGTTCGTATCCTGAGATTCCTGGAGTCATCCACCATGTACAACACCGACCTTCCCAAACGCGCCGACCTGCCGACCACCGGCAAGCTGCTGCGCTCGACCGCCCTCGCTGCCCTGATCGCCGGCGGGCTCCTCGTCACAACCGTACTGCCGGCCGAGTACGGCATCGACCCCACCGGGATCGGCCGCGCCCTGGGCCTCACGCCGATGGGCGAGATCAAGATCTCGCTCGCGGCCGAGGCCCGCGCCGACGAGCGCGTTGCCACAGAAACGGCGCCCGTACAGCCCGTAGCCGTCGCGCCTACGGTTCGTGCCGAAGCGGCGCCTGTCCCGGCACCGGCACCTGCGCCGGTCGCGGTCGCCACACTGCCGCCCGCAGCGGTCGCGCCCACGCCCGCCGCCGCACGACAGGACACGGTGACCGTGACGCTCAAGCCCGGTCAGGGCGCCGAAGTCAAACTGACGATGAACAAGGACCACCGCGTTCGTTATGAGTGGGCGAGCGCCGGCGGCCCGGTGAACTTCGACACCCATGGCGACCCCTACGACGCGCCGAAGGACTTCTATCACGGCTACGGCAAGGGACGTAACGAGCTCGGCAGCAAGGGCGAACTGGTCGCCGCGTTCGACGGCAAGCACGGCTGGTTCTGGCGCAACCGCTCCGGCTACGACGTCACCGTCACGCTCAAGACCCAGGGCGAGTACGCCAGGATCGAGCGCGTGCTGTAAGCGCAGCCCCCCATCCCGCCGGGGTGGGGGCGTTTCCCGCTATCGTTTCCATCGGATGGCTGCCACTCCGTCCGAGCAAGGGCAATGAACAACATCTACGTGATCCATGCGCTGCTCGCAGCCGCCCTGTTCGGCGCGAGCACCCCGTTCGCCAAGCTGCTGGTCGGCGAGATGTCGCCCTGGCTGCTGGCTGGCCTGCTCTACCTTGGCAGCGGGCTCGGGCTGGCTGCGGCGCGCCTGATCCGCGATCGTGGCTGGACGCCGTCCGGCCTGGCCAGGGGTGAATGGCCGTGGCTGCTGGGGGCGATCTTCTTCGGCGGCGTGCTCGGCCCGCTCGCGCTGATGTTCGGCCTCACGCGCACCAGCGGCGCGACCGCGTCGCTGCTGCTCAACCTCGAAGCGGTGCTGACCGCCGTGATCGCCTGGGTCGTGTTCAGGGAGAACGCCGACCGCCGCATCGTGCTCGGCATGCTCGCGAT
>CAYZRP010000255.1:0-3304 GCA_964480865.1 uncultured Anaerolineales bacterium
AACAGCTGGTGCGCGGAGATCATCTGGGTTGCCGAATGGTGTGACGTCGCGACCACGGTGCGACGCCTGCTCAGCAATGCCCGATCCCTGGACGGCCGCGACCTGTCGTTGCCCGAATCACCTGCTGATTCAGGCCTGGACCATGACGAGTTTGCCGGCCGTGCCACCCGCGCGTTGCACGCGTTGACCGACGCGCATCGAGTGCTGAACGGCCTCCTCCCAACGCCACCATCGGACGACCTGACTGCCGGCCTGGACGACGTTCGCCGCGCCCTGCTTGGCTTGGCGAACTTCGGCATACCCAGTGCGGTTCCGTTGGACATCGGCGGAACGGGATCGGACGCGCGATCGGTGCTCCTGGCTCAGGCACGGTCGGTCCTGCGTGAAGTGCAACGGCGCATGGACCGTGTGGCCGAATCCGATCAGAACTTTGTGCGTGCAAACGCCACCGCGGAAGAACGGCGCGATCATGACCTGGCGCGTATCCGCATCATCTTTGGCCAGGACTTCCTGGCACTGCCCCGGGTGACCGCGACCAACGCGGCACAATTGAATGAGTCCTTCGGCGCCAGCCTCTCGCTCCAGGGACAGGACCCCATGGCCGCCGTCACCTGGTTTCAGCGTGCCGCCTATGTCAGGCCCGGTGCGACACGTCTGAACGAGGCCATGCTGTATGGCGAAACAGTGGGTAGTGCCGCACTCCGATTCCACGTCGGCCAACTCCCCTTTCAGGCGCAGGATCGCTGGGTGGCCTTGCCGCCGGCGCCTGGCCAGCCCTTTCCGCGAGGGCGCCTCTCGCTGGTGGCGCAGATGTCGTCGCCGCAACCGCTCCGCTTCGATCAACCCTTCGCGGGGCTCTTGATCGACGAATGGGTGGAGACGGTACCGAGTCCGCGCGAAACGACGGGCGTAACCTTTCATTACGATCAGCCTAATAGTGCCCCACCGCAAGCGCTGCTGCTCGCGGTGCCGTCGGATCGGCGCGCGACCTGGGACCTCAACAGCCTGGAAGCCGTCCTGCAAGACACGATGGACTTGGCTCGACTCCGCACCGTCGCGCCGGACAGCGGCGAGGAACTGATCTGGGTGGAAGACCAACTGCCGGAAGGCGCCGCTCCTTTGGGCGATGGTGAGACCTGGACCTGGATTCGCATGAAACCGGAACCGCTATCCGGCAAGCGCGCCCATCAATCGATTTTCGCGGCCGGCATGCACCAGCATTTTTTCCAAGGCGCCAAGGCGTCACTGTTCGTCAATGTGGGAGACCGCCTGTTCGCCCACATCTATCTCGATCCCGCGCGTATGCCTCGACAGGTCATGTTGCAGTGGAACGACGGCACGTGGGAGCACCGCGCCTATTGGGGTGAAAACCTCATTCCGTGGGGCACCGACAATACCGTCAGCCGCCAATACATGGGCCCCCTGCCTCCACCCGGTCGTTGGGTGCGGCTCGAAGTGCCCGCCGCCACCGTGGGGGTCGAAGGACGGATCGTAAACGGCATGGCCTTCACCCTGTTCGACGGCATGGCCACGTGGGACCGCGCCGGTAAACGTGCGCTGCAACCGGTGGGGTCTGGTGAGCAAGATGCCTCCGCGCCCGCACTGCTGTTTACCGGCGGCTCCCTCGACTTCACCAGCGTCATCGATCCAGCGATAGGAGCCTAGTCATGCCTTCTCGAATCAGACTCGACCTCAGCACCCAGAACCCCGACCTGCAAGATGGCTTGCAGGCGCGGATCCACGACCCGCTGTGGATGCTGGGACGCCAATGGCAGTTCGGCGAGTTCAACGGCGCCGATGCCGGTTCACCTGCCGCCGCGCAGGTGATCGTGGACACTGCCGCCGTCACCCGCTATCAACCGGGGCCGCGCTCCGGCCCACATCCGGCCAGACCCTATACAGCCGACGCCCTGGCCCTGGAAACGCTGGTGGAAGCGGAACCAGTGATAGACGGCTCGCGCCCCAATTGGCGGCTCGCGGCCGAATCGGGACGACATTTACTCCGCCTGCTGGATACGGCCAGAGTTGGCCCCAGCCGCGCGCAGTGGCTGGCAAGTACGTATGTCCTAACCATCCCCTCTGCAGAGCAGGCCAAGCAAATTGACGCCGCAAGTCTCTCCTTCATCCGCGTGTTAAGCGGCCGCACCATCGATGGGCTGCGGTTCGCCGCACGACTTCGCGCACTGCAGGCAAGCAACAGTATGGCGGAATTATTTCGCGAGGCGCCGTTGGATCAGGTGGCTGAGAGCGACCGCCCAAGAGTGACCGGCCTCGTGACGAACTGGTTGAGCTGGCTTGACGGCCTGTTCCAACAGGGCGCCGCTCCGTCCGCCTGGATTCCAGAACGGATGGAATACACCCTGAGTATCGCAGGCAAGACGGCAGCAGGCGAAGTGGTGCTGACCGCGCCGGAGTATCTGGATGGCCGTCTCGACTGGTTTTCGTTCACGGCGAGTTCAGGAAACAATCTGGGCGCCACCGACAGCCGCACGTCCCTCACGGAAGCCTTTCTCCCTGCACCGGTCTCGTTTCGCGGCATGCCCTCTGCGCGTTTTTGGGAATTCGAAGACGGGGCCGTCAATTTTGCGAGCGTCCAGGCAGCACCACAAGACTTGGCCCGCCTGCTACTCGTGAAGTTCGCACTGGAATACAGCAATGATTGGTTTCTACTGCCGCTCGACGTACCTGTCGGCACCCTCTCACAGATCCGCGCGCTCGTCGTCACCAACACGTTCGGCGAACGTTTCCTCATTCCTCATGCGAACGAAGTCGACGGGCCCGCGTCGCCCTGGCGCATGTTCAGCCTCACGAACGACAGCCAGCGGCTGTTGTTCCTGCCACCCGTGTTGGGTCCGATGTTGGAGAGCCAGCCGATGGAAGATCTGTCGCTGTTGCGAGATGAAATGGCCAACCTGGCCTGGGCCGTCGAGCGGGTCGTCGAGAGCGCTGCCGGTCGCCCTTTAGATCGACATGAGGCCTATCACGAGACGCAGGCGGAACAGCCGTCCCCGCCTGCCGCCGACGGTGATGGCGCCCCGTTGGTGTACCGTCTCGGTACCAGGGTGCCGGACTATTGGATTCCATTGCTGCCGGTCAAGGACGGTACAACAGTGCGACTCAAGCGAGGTGTCCTGCCGGAGTTCGGCGAAGGCGGCATTCAAGGCGTGCAACTCCCGAAGGGACGATTGCTCGAACCACAGCGCGATCTGTTGCTCTACGAGGAAGAAGTGCCGCGCGAAGGGGCCCGCGTCACTAGAACCTATCAATACGCGCGCTGGACTGACGGCTCCACCCATCTCTGGAT
>CAYZRP010000256.1:0-3293 GCA_964480865.1 uncultured Anaerolineales bacterium
CGCGCGTACAATGGGCGACAGGCTCACGGAGTGATGTGAGCCTGTCGCCTTGACTCCGACTCCACGCCATGCCACTCAGCTTTCACGCCGATCCGGCCCGCAAGGCCGCCATCCTCGCGCAACTCGATGCCCAGGCCGCCAAAGCGAAGCTGGCCAAGGTGGTCGTCGGCGATCGACTGATCTCGCTCGGCACCATCGGCCGGATGCCCGAGCCCGGCACTGCGCCGGCGCTAGGCCTGCCCGAAGCCGTGCTCGACGTCGGGTTCTTCCTCTACGACGGCTTTCCCGAATCGGCCGACGACACGCGCGAGTTCATCGAGACGCGGCGCGAGTTGATCGAGGCCCTGCCGGTCGGCGTCGACCTCACAGACTTCGCCGGCCACTACTGCCGCGGGCTGTTGGAGGATCCTGAACAGGAGTTTCGGAAGCTAGTGCACAGCCACGAGGTGGGGCAACTCCGCTACGACATCAGCGAAGCCCTCGACGTCGATCCAAAAGGCACGTTCCTCGACGACGACCTGCACCGGCGCGTCAACAGCCGTCTCGGCGACATCCTGGGAGTCATCCCCTATCAGTTTCAGACATCGGGCCAGGTCGATCCGGCCGTGCGTGAGACGCACAAGGCGCTCGAGATCCTCGAGGCGATCTGCCGACTGCCTCAAGACTCGATCGCGTCGGGCGACGCTGCGGATCTCATGCTCTACGCCCGCTTCGCCGACGTCGACGCCGAGCACACCTTCGAAGAGGGCACCCGGCGCCAGCGCAAACTCTTCCTGCGCGTGCTGAGGCAACTGGCCCGCGGCCCATCGACAAAGGGGGCGCCAGGATGAACTCGAAGCGCGCGGGCCCCTGTCGATCGCGGATGCTGAAGGACACGAACAAGGGGGCAGCATGAACATCCAGGACGCCAGCACGGCGCTGATCGTCATCGCCGTCGGGCTCGGCCTCGGCGCGGGAATCCTCATCTGGCGCTGCTGCCCGCTGCGCGTGATCGGCACGCCGGCCACCGGCACCGTCGAACGCGTCGTCAAACGCACAGTGATGGTTCAGGACGTGCCGAGGGCGGTGCCACATCCCGAGACGGTGCGCGACCTGGTGATCGTCTTCACCACGCGCACGGGAGACGTGATCCGCTTCCAGGCAGGGGCGCACGGCAGCGGAGCGAAGGCCCCCGGCGACAGCGTGTCGATCCGGTACCGCGCGACGCGCCCGACCGAGGCCGAGGTCGAGGGAGCCTCGGCGCCGTTTCGGGCGGCGCTCGTCTTGATCGGGCTCAGCGCCGTGCTCGGTGTGGCCGCCGCGATCCTGGCATCGTGACCGCGACGGCCATCCACGCGATGGGTCAGGCCTAGTAGGTCAGGCCATCGCCGAAGCGAAACAGCGGATCCTGCGAGTCGCCGGGCAGATCGGGCGCCTGGGCGCGAGCAGCCTCCATCGACGACGGCATCTCGAACGGCAGTTTGCCGGTCGGCGCGAACCTGCCGAAGACCACGTCGAGCAGCGCCTCGTCGCTCGCGCCGAAGTTGGCGATCAGGCCGGCTGCCGTCGCCGCGATCTCGGGGATGACGGCGCCGCGCTCGAGGTAAAGGTCCACGATGGTCGGCACCTTGCCGAGCAGCGTCAGGATGCGTTCCTTCTCCGGGCTCTTGAAGTCCAGATCGCCGGCGTGGAAGAAGGTCTCGAGGAACTCGCGGTTGCGCGGCTCGTACGGCGTGGCAATGCGGATGATGGCCAGGTCGGCCTCTTCGGGCGTCGCCACGACCTCGGCGTATTGCGCGGCGACGTCGGTCTTGATCCCTTCGACATACAGCTTCGGCCGGCCCTGCACGGGCAGCGCGCCGCCGTTCTTGAGCAACACCAGCGACTTGCGCTGCGCGAGGTTGCCGGCGGCGCGGAAGTCCGCCCGCCCGATGATCTGCTCGGCGGCATCGACGTCGACATACGGATTGTCGAACAACCCGAGCCTGAACTTGTCGCGCAGCAGCCGGCGCGCCGACTCGTCGAGGCGCGCCTCACTGATCTGGCCGCTGCGCACCAACTCAAGGATCAATTCAGGGCAGGCCTCGCCGCCGAACTGGTCGACGCCGGCGTCGAGGGCCTTCTTGACGCGTTCGACCGGGGCCAGGTGCTCGATGCCCCAGGCCCGGGCCTGCATCACCACGCCGCCCATCTCGCGATCCGTGATCAGGCCCCAATCGGTGCAGACCACGCCGTCGAAGCCGTATGTGCCGCGCAGCAGATCGGTGACCACGCTCTTGTTGAAGCCGAAGCCGACTTCCTCCCAGTGAGTGCCGATCGGCATGCCGTAGTACGGCATGATCTGCGCGGTCTCGGCCGCGAAGGCGGCTTCGAACGGCGGCAGATGGCCCTCGAGGTTATTCCCGGGATAGACCTGTTCGCGCCCATACGGAAAGTGCGGGTCCTCGCCGTCCTTCTGCGGACCGCCGCCCGGGAAGTGCTTGGTCATGCAGGCCACGCTCTGCGGGCCGAGCGGCCCGGCCTGAAAGCCGCGAACGTACGCGCCGACCAGCCTGGCCGAAAGCGCGGCGTCCTCACCGAACGTGCCGTTGATGCGACCCCAACGCGGCTCGGTGGCCAGATCGGCCATCGGGTGCAGGGCGACGCGGATGCCGAGCGCCAGATATTCCTGGCGCGCGATCTCGGCGAACTCGGCCACGACGGCCTCGTCGGCGATCGCGCCGAAGCCAATCGGCTCCGGCCACTGTGACATCGTGGTGGCCGCGAAGCCGGCGCCGGGGTTGTGGCTGAACGCGTGGCGCGGGTCAGACGAGATCGTCACCGGGATGCCAAGGCGCGTGCTCTCCGCCAGTGCCTGCAACTTGTTGTGCCACTCGGCGGCCAGGCGCGGGTCTGGCAGCGCGTGCACGTTGAAGTGATTCAGGTACTGATCGCGCACCAGCGCGGCCGTCGAGGTCGGGCCGAACATCGTGTTGCCTTCGACCAGGTTCCCGTCCATGCCCACCGGCAGGATGTTGTGGAACATCAGGCCGGCCTTCTCTTCGAGCGTCATCTGCGCAAGCAGGTCTTCAACGCGTTCGTTGATCGGGCGCGCAGGATCTTCATAGATGTCGATCTTGCCGTTCTTGTTGAGGTCGCGGGGAGCAGCGGTGGAGGCAGACATGTCGTTTCCTTGTGGCATTCAGCGTTGCGCCAATGATACCCCTGCGCTCGATAGCCTCGCTCGACACCGCCCCAGCCCCAGGGCCATCGCACTCGAAATGCCTGATCTGATTCTTCCGAGAAAACGAGGGGTGGCATGGGCCGGGGCAAAG
>CAYZRP010000257.1:0-3271 GCA_964480865.1 uncultured Anaerolineales bacterium
CCTCCCGCGCGCTCATTCGGCTTGTCTTCGGGTAAAGGTGGCCGGGCGCTCTGGATGACACGCCACGCGTGGGCGAGGGATCGCTCTGGATGACACGCAACGTGGGAGGGCCGGGCGCTCTGGATGACACGCCACGCGTGGGCGAGGGATCGCTCTGGATGGCACGCAACGCGTGGGCGAGGGATCGCGCTGGATGGCACGCAACGCGTGTGAACGGGCGCGCAGATGACACGCGATCTTCTGCGCAGACGGGGAGGACAACGACCGCAACGAACGACCACTCAACCTTCGTCATTCGTCATTCGTCATTCGTCATTCGTCGTTCGTCGTTCGTCATTCCTCAATCCGCCGTCCGCGGTCTTCCTCTACACTCTTGCCGTCCAGACCGGGTCGCCGTATTTCTCGGCCACGAGACGGTCAGCGTCGGCGCGTTCGCGGGGGCTCAACTCCCCGGGCTCAAGGATGAGCCCGAGCGCTTCGCTAAAGCCCTGAGCCAGCGCGTCAGCGGCATCCTCCCATGAGGCGTGCAGGCCGATGTCAGCGAGTGTGGCGGCGCGAGAGCGCACCCGGGCGCGCAGGGATTCGCGCTCGGCATCGGCGTAAACCAGGCCGTCGAGAATGCGCGTGATGTCGCCCCATAGCGGCAGGGTGCCGTGCTGAAGGACAACGCCGCGCTTACGCACCTGAGCGCTGCCGAGCAACTTGCGCCCGTCGGCCGTGATCTCGTAGTCAGATGGCACTTCGAAGCAGACCGGGTTGACGATCGGCGTGCCGTCGGGCGCACGCGTCGTGCTGGCCGGGTCCTTGGGATCGGCGCGCGCTGATAGGCCGAGGCGCTGCAGCCCGGCCAGCAGGCCGCCGCTGAGTCGACGGTAGCTTTCGACGACACTGCCGATCACGCGGGGCTCCTCCATCGGCGCCGTCACGGAATAGGTCAACTCGTCGGTATGGAGGATGGCGCGCCCGCCGGTTGGCCGGCGCACAAGCCCCCAACCGCGTTGCGCCAATCGTCCCGGGTCGACATCGGCGATCGGCTGACCATAGCCCAATGACAACGTCGCGGGGTCCCAGGCGAAGAAGCGCAGCGTCGGCGGTGATGCCCCCTCAGCGACGGCGTTGAGGATGGCCTCGTCGATGGCCATGTTCAGCGGGCCGGTCATGGCCGGTGTGCGGATCAGGCGCCAGGGCGTGTTTGCGGACATAGAGCGATTGTAAACATTTTGCAGAACCGGCGGGCCACGCCCACCCGTTCGCTAACTCGACTTGCGCAGCGCAACCACCATGCTGGGCTGGATAAGGACGAGTTTCGGGGCCGTCGGGGCGCGCCGCATCGCTGCGACGGCGGCCTCGAGTTGGCCTTCATGCGGGCGAGCGTGTTCGTGGCTGTCCTCGAGGTAATCGGTCAGTTCGTCGAGGTCATCGAAGAAATACTGGTACTCGAAGGCCTTGACCCCGGCGTGTTCGAAGCCGCCGCTGTCGAGCACATCGAGCAGGGCGTCGTTGGCCCGCGTGAAGTGCCGGCGCGCTTCGAGGTCGTGATCGAGCGCGCCGAGCGGTGTCCGATTCACAGCCTCAAGATTCTCGGCCGTCACCGTGGTCGTGCCCGTCGAGCTGATCGCGTGCCAGACCTCGAGTTGTGCGCGGGCGTCCGTGGCGTGGATGGCGAGCAGCACACCGCCGCGACGCAAGACACGCCACGACTCGCGCAGTGCCGCCGCCTGCGCCTCGGCCACACAGCACAACGACCAGGTGAAGAACACGAGATCGAAGCTGCTATCTTTCGCCGGCAACTGACCGGCATTGGCGACAGCCCAGCGCAATCGTTTGGCGACCTTCGACTCTTCTTCGGCGCCGATCGCTAACTCGTCGCGATCGTTGTCGGTGGCCAGCCAGTAGCGCGTCGGCCCGGCCAACGCATGGCTCAGGCGGCCATCGCCGGCGCCGATCTCGAGGACGCGCAGGCGCTTGAACTCGATCACGGCGTCGATGGCGTCGAGTTCGAGTTTCGACGGGATCGTCAGGGGCATGGGTGGCTCTCAGCCGAGGTTGAAGCGGCGTCGGACCGCCCAACGACCGGAGGTGTTGTCCATGAGCCACACGTCTTCAGCGCGGGCCTGCAATGGCAGGACGCTTGCTGCCGCAGTCTTGAGTTGCGCGCCGATCGCCGTGAACGCGGTGGGATCCGCGATCTGGGCAACAGTGAGGTGCGGAACGCTATCGTTGCCGAAGACACCGCGGTAGGGTGGGTAATCCGGGAAGCGCGACTGCACGGCGCGGGTCAGCGCCTTGAAGGCGCCGGCAGGTTCGGGCGCCAGGAACCACACGCCCGGAAAACTCCTGACGTCCGCCAGTTCAAAATCGAAGGCGGCGAAATCTCTAAACGTCCCGCTGAGCGTTTCCAGATCGGCGTCCGTCACGGACTCTGGAGCCTTGAACGGGAACAGCACCGTCACATGGGCGGGCACGCCTTGCAGGGCAACCGGATCGTAACGATCGCGCCACTCAGTCACGAGCGGCTCGGCTTCCGGCACGGCGATCAGGAGAGCGGATTCCGACGCGGGCATCCGAGGATTGTACTGCCGTGTGCTAATCTGACGCCAACACGCGGGACCTACACTTCACCCATGTTGCGCCTACTGCTCGTCTCCCCTTATCCCGCCATGCGCGCCGGGCTGGTTGCTCTGATCCAGGAAGCCGATCGGCCGCAGGTGATGGCCGTCGGCAGTGTCGAGAGCGCGCTGGCTGCGGCTGAATGGGCGCAGTCGGGCGCCGTCGACGCCATCCTCTATGATCTCGCGCTCGAGGCTGCGGCCGACGCCGCCGGGCTCGTGCAGCTCCGACGCTCGGTGCCGCGCCTGCCGATCCTGGCGCTCAGCGACACGGCCAACGACTCGCGCATCCTGCCGGCGCTGCAGGCCGGCGCGCGTGGCTGCGTGTCGAAGACGATCACGGGCGTTGATCTGGTCGATGCCGTCGAAGACGTGATCGCGGGTTCGCCGGTGTTGCCGCCGAACTCGACAGCCGCCCTGCTCGAGCAACTGCGGGGCGACTCGCCGACCGCGGGCCTTTCTCCACGTGAGATCGAAGTGCTGCGCGCCGTGGCGGCCGGCCTGACGAACAAGGCGATCGCGCTGCGGCTCGGCATCAGCGAGCACACCGTCAAGTTTCATCTCGGCGGCGCGATGACCAAGCTCGGCGCCGCCTCACGGGCCGAGGCCGTCGCGACGGCCTTGCGTCAGGGTTGGCTGGCGTCGTGAGGAGCGTGGAGCGT
>CAYZRP010000258.1:0-3263 GCA_964480865.1 uncultured Anaerolineales bacterium
TCGAGCCGGCCGGCGGGATCTGGGTGATCACGGCCAAGAAGGGCACTCCGAGCGCGCCCGGCAGGGCCGCCAATGGGGCGGGGTATCTCAAGCAGGACTCACTCATCCCACTCGGCAAAGCTGCCGGCCTGGTAGATAATAAGATCTGTTCGCTCTCGGATTGCGAGAGCGCGATGCGGTTTGTGATTCCGAAAGATCAACGGGCGAAGTAGGGCGGCCACAAGGGCCGGCCCTTCACGCCTGACACCTTCCATATGCCCTACGAACCCGTCATCGGCCTGGAAGTCCACGCCGAGTTGCTGACTCAATCGAAGATGTTCTGTGGCTGCGCCGTGGTCGACTCGACGTCGGCGGCGCCCAACACTGTCGTGTGCGAGGTGTGCGCGGGCATGCCTGGCACGCTGCCGGTGATCAACGAGCGGGCCGTCGAATTCGGCCTGCGCGTGGCGCTGGCCCTGCACTGCGAGGTGCCCGACGTCAACGTCTTCGCCCGCAAGAACTACTTCTACCCCGACCTCCCCAAGGGCTATCAGATCTCGCAGTACGAGCTGCCGCTGGCCATTAACGGCTATCTCGACATCGAGACCTCGGCCGGCCCGAAGCGCGTGCGCGTCCGGCGCGTGCATCTCGAGGAAGACACGGGGAAGCTCAATCATGCCGAGGAGCGAGGAGCGAGGGGCGAAGAGCGCGGCAGCGTTCGCCCCTCGCTCCTCGCTCCTCGCTCTTCGGACTCCTCGCTCGTCGATTTGAACCGCGCCGGCGTGCCGTTGCTCGAGATCGTCACCGAGCCGGACCTGCGCTCGGTCGAAGAGGTGCGCGCCTACGCGACGGCGCTGCGCCAGCTGCTGCGCTACCTGGGCGTCAACAACGGCGACATGGAGAAGGGCGTCATCCGCTTCGAGGCCAACATCTCTGTGCGGCCGGCCGGCAGCGACGAACTTCGCCCGCGGACCGAGGTCAAGAACCTGAACTCGTTCAAGGCCATGGAGCGCGCGGCGGCTTACGAGATCGAGCGCCAGAGCGCGGTCTGGGAGTCGGGCGGCTCGGTGGCGCAAGAGACGATGGGCTGGAACGACGCCGACGGCGTCACGGTGTCGCAGCGCGGCAAAGAGCACGCCCACGACTATCGCTACTTCCCCGAGCCCGACCTGCCGCCGCTGGAGATCGATCGGGCCTGGATCGAGCGCCTTCGCGCCGAGTTGCCCGAACTGCCCGCCGCCAGGCGGGATCGTTTCATGCACGCTTTCGGCCTGACGCGCTACGATTCAGATCTATTGACGTCGGAGCGCGCGGTGGCCGAGTACTTCGAGGCGGTCTGCGCGGCCGGCGCCGCGCCCAAGGCGGTGCCGCCGAAGGCGGCCGCGAACTGGATCACGGGCGAGCTCTTCCGGCTGATGAACGCCGCCGGCCTGAGCATCGACCAGGCGAAAGTGACGCCCCGGGCGCTGGCGGGCCTGATCGCTCTGACGACCGCGGGGACGATCAACTCGAACACCGCCAAGACCGTCTTCGAAGAGATGTTCGCGACCGGCCAGGACGCCGACGCGATCGTGGCAAGCAAAGGCCTGGCTCAGGTCAGCGACACGGCCGAGATCGAGGCCCTGATCGACAGGGTGCTCGCCGCCAACCCCGAGCAGGTCAAGACCTTCCTCGCGGGCAAGCCGACCGTGGAGCAATGGTTCTTCGGCCAGGTGATGAAGGCCACTCAAGGCCGCGGCAACCCGCAGGTCATCCGTGGGCTGCTGGCGGAAAAACTTAAATCATTGGCTATTGGCTAATGGTTACTGGCTATTGGTTACTTGCGATCGGCTAAAGAGTCTTCAATAGCCAATCGCAAATAGCCAATGACCCAATGGAAGGGACCACGATGTCCACCAAGGTAGCGCCTGTGTTCAATCCGTTTGAGGCCGCGCAGGGTCAGTTCGATCGGGTGGCCGATCAACTCAACCTGGATTCCGAGATCCGCTCGATCTTGCGCTGGCCGTTGCGCGAGTTCCGGTTCCAGATCCCGGTGCGCATGGACGACGGCACGATCAAGGTCTTCTTCGGCTTTCGTGTTCAGCACAACGACGCGCGCGGCCCGGCGAAGGGCGGCATTCGCTTCCACCCGAACGAGACGCTCGACACGGTGCGCGCCCTGGCGATGTGGATGACCTGGAAGACTGCGGCGGCGGATCTGCCGCTCGGCGGCGGCAAGGGCGGCGTGGTCGTCGACCCTGCGACGCTGTCGGTCGGCGAGAAGGAACGCCTGTGCCGCGGCTGGATCGACGGCATCTGGAAGAACCTCGGCCCGCGCATCGACGTGCCGGCTCCCGATGTGGGCACCACGCCGCAGATGATGGGCTGGATGATGGACGAGTACTCGAAGCTCACCGGCCAGTACGTGCCGGGCGTGATCACGGGCAAGCCGGTCGGCGGCGGCGGCTCGCTCGGCCGCACCGAGGCGACGGGCTACGGCGTGATCTACACCGTCCGCGAGGCGATGGCCAAGCTCAAGATCGACTCGCGCAAAACGACGGCCGCGATCCAGGGCTTTGGCAACGTCGCCCAGTACGCGGCGCGCGGTTTCGCTGAGGATCTCGGCGGCACTGTCGTGTGCATCTCGTGCTACGACCGCCACGAGAAGGCGGCCGTGACTTTCTCGAAGGACGACGGCATCGACGCCAGGTTCCTGCAGTCGATCACGGATCAGTACGGCACTGTCGACAAGGCCAAGGCGAAGGCTGCCGGCTACGGCATCGAGCCCGGCGACGCCTGGATCGCCAAGGACGTCGACGTGCTGATCCCGGCCGCGCTCGAGGGCCAGGTGACGGCCGAGAACGTCGGCTCGATCAGCCCCAAGGTGCAGATCATCGCCGAGGGCGCCAACGGCCCGACCACGCCTGAGGCCGACGAGGTCATTCGCGGACGCGGCACCTTCCTCATCCCCGACTTCCTGTGCAACGCCGGCGGCGTCACGGTCTCGTACTTCGAGAGCGTGCAGAGCGACGCCAACTACTACTGGGAACACGACGCCGTGCTGCGTCGCCTCGACCAGAAGATGACCTCGGCCTTCAAGGGCGTGGTCAGCATGGCCGAAGCCCGCGACGTCTACATGCGCGACGCCGCCTACATGGTCGCCATCGATCGCGTGGTCAAGGCCATGGAACTGCGCGGGTGGGTGTGAGACATTGAGTCATTGGCTATTTGCTATTGGCTATTGAAGGACCAATAGCCAATAGCAAATAGCCAATAACCAATAGCCAATGTCCGAACAACCCGAG
>CAYZRP010000259.1:0-3223 GCA_964480865.1 uncultured Anaerolineales bacterium
TGCTCCTGATCATGCTGCTCACCCTGAACGCGTCCGCCATCATCCTGCGCAATCGGCTGAGCGCCCGGAGGGTTAATTGATGTCCGACACCAGCACGGTAACCAATACGACCATGACCACTGACGCCATCCGGCTGAAGCCACTGACCACCACAGCCGCATCCAGCGGCGAGAAGACGGGCACTGCCATCGAGGCGAATCATCTTCACATCTACTACGGCGCGTTCAAGGCGATCCATGATGTGTCGATGGGCGTCGAAGCGCGCAAGATCACGGCCATCATCGGGCCGTCGGGCTGCGGCAAGAGCACGCTGCTGCGCGCCTTCAACCGCATGAACGACTTCGTCCCGACCGCCAGGGTCGAGGGCGAGATCCTGCTCCATGGCCAGAACCTGTACGCGCCGAGCGTCGACCCGGTCGAGGTGCGGCGACGGGTGGGCATGGTCTTCCAGAAGCCCAACCCCTTCCCGAAGAGCATCTACGACAACATCGCCTGGGCGGCGCGGCTGAACGGCTACCGCGGCGATATGGATCGGCTGGTCGAGGAGAGCCTGCGCGGCGCGGCCCTGTGGGAGGAGGTCAAGGACAAGCTCAAGCAGAGTGGGCTGAGCCTCTCGGGCGGGCAGCAGCAGCGCCTGTGCATCGCACGCACGATCGCGATCCGGCCCGAGATCATCCTGATGGACGAGCCGTGCTCGGCGCTCGACCCGATCGCGACGATCAAGATCGAGGAGCTGATGCAGGAGCTCAAGCAGCGCTACACGATCATCATCGTGACGCACAACATGCAGCAGGCGGCGCGCGTGTCGGACCGGACGGCCATGATGATGCTGACCGAGGACGGCAAGCGCTCGGGCACCCTGATCGAGTTCGACGACACCAACACGATCTTCACCCGCCCGAAAGACAAGCGCACCGAGGACTACGTCTCCGGGCGCTTCGGATAAGCCACACCGGTGCTGAGCGTCGCTCGAAAGAACCCGATGAATCCGATGATCCAGCCTGCGCTCCCGGTCCGCCCACGGGCCACTGCCACAACGTCGCGGCATCCGGCCTTCAGCGTGCCAGCCAAGCACAACCCACGGCTCCAGGCGCTGGTCGAGCGGATCGATGCCGATGAAGAGTTACGGCAGCTTTGGCGCTGCGCGAACGTGAACGCCGGGGAGCGTTGCGGGCTGGGCGATCACGGCGAAACACACGCCCGAATCGTCGCCAACGCCGGCCTGCGTCTTCTGCGCATTCTCCTCGAAGCGGGCCATCGCTCTGGCGTCGTCGACGGGCACAACCTGGCGCGTGCCGATGCCGAGGTCGTGGTCGTCCTCGCAGCCGCTCTGCATGACATCGGGCTCAGCGTGAGCGTCGCCGACCCGGGCGGCGCAGGTCTTCTGTTGGCGCATGCCAAAGCCGCTCAGCTTCTCGATGGCCTGTACCATCCGGCCGAACGCACTGCGCTCAGCGCCGAGATTCTGCACGCTCTGCACGCGCATCATCAGAAGAGCGCAAGCCTGACGCTGGAAGCCTCGGTGCTGACAACCGCCGACGTGCTGGATCTGAGCAAAGGCCGTGTCGGTGCCGCAGAGGGTGAAACAGACGACGTCGAGTCGGTTCACATCACCCGCGGCGTTAGTCGACCAGTACGGGTCGAGATCCATCTAGGGGATTCGGGCAGCCTGCCCGTCGTGACCCGCCGGCTGAGCGGCCGCCTCGAGATCCTGCCGGTAGCTCAAGCGCTCGAGTTCGTGGTGCACCAGGCATCTTCTCCGACGCGGCACTTTGTTCTTCAGCACTCAATCACCTAACGGCGTGGCACGCGCGAACGCCACAACAGGAGCTCCATGGCAACCACCACTCACCGCCTGCACTTCGATCAAGAATTGAATGGACTTCAGGACGATCTGTTGCGGATGGGCAGCCTCGTGGATGAGGCATTGGCCCGTGCGCTTCAGGCCCTTGAGGATCAGGATCTCGACTCAGCGAGACGCGTCGCCCTTGAGGATGCGCGCATCAACGAAGTCCGGTTCAAGATCGAAGAGCGTTGCCTCCTGCTCATCGCCCGCGAGCAACCTGTCGCCACGGATCTGCGCGCCATTGTGGCCGGGCTGACGATCGCCAGTGAGATCGAGCGTATGGGCGACCATGCCGCTGGCATCGCCAAGACCGTCCTGCGCATGGGTTCGCAGTTACCGCTGATGCCGCTTGTCGATCTTCATCGCATGGCCGATGAGGGTCGCTCCATGTTGCGCACCTCCCTCGACGCGTACGTCAGACGCGACTCCGAGCTCGCTCAGAGTGTGGCCTGGCGTGACGACGTCATCGACGAGTTGTACCAGGATGTCTTTCGCCAAATCGTAGCACTCATCGCCGACGAACCGACCAGCTCGGCTCGCGCCATGTACCTGCTCTTCACCGGACACAACCTCGAACGCATCGGTGACCGCTGCGTCAATATCGCGGAACGCGTGATCTTCATCAACAGCGGCACGATGAAGGAACTCAGCGCAGGGCCCGATGAGCACATCTGACCCTTGGCCCGCAGGCCTCCAGTAAGCCCCACCGCCCCATTGTGAGGCCGGGGCTTCGTCAGCAGTGACGAAGCCCCGGCCTGTCTTGAGGTCTGCTCCGGACCCAAGAACCAAAAAGACAACCCGAGCCCGGCGCGCTCGAACGACCCAATCGATCCCCTCCCCAACAATTTGCAACAGCCGGTCCCTATTTATTAAGCGCGCTTGAACAACGCTTAACCTTCGATCATGCGATTGCGCCCGACGTAGCACCGCTGTGTATGCTGTGTGTCCGCGGATGCTGTTTATCATTAGTGTATTTAGCCCGGCCGCCCACCTAAATACCGATACGGAAGAAAACCACGTCGATACTGGTATAGATGAAAGCGAGACGCTGATGTTGGTGCCGCCGGCGTCCCCGGGGCTGCTGTGAGACCGGACATTGGAGCCCGTCTGCATTTGCCAACCGGAGCGCGGGGTGTTGGCTGTATCGCCGCGCCCCTGCCACATGACCGACTGCTGCTGCGCGATAACATCGAACATCCAAACGGCCGCCTGCGAGGCGCCCGGAAGGTTGCGGCCAAAGCCGCGCAGCGCAACGCTCCCGTTCAGCCTTTGGTCGCTAGCGCGGACGAACACCATCCGTGGGAATGAGCCCGACAGGTCAAGAGTGGGTTGGCGCGCGGCGGTAGCCTGCACCCAATTTCGGCTGTTGCCCGTCTG
>CAYZRP010000260.1:0-3131 GCA_964480865.1 uncultured Anaerolineales bacterium
ACGCTCCACGCTCCACGCTCCACGCTCCACGCTCTACGCTCTACGCTCCACGCTCTACGCTCCACGCTCTACGCTCTCCGCTCCACGCTCTCCGCTCCACGCTTTAACATTGCGAAACTTCCGGCCCTGACGCCCGAGGCCTGACACCTGACGCCTGCAAAAGTTGCGCGTAAGGAAAACTGGGCTATGATCGCGCGGCGTGCCTGAGCAGCTTCCTCTTTTTTCGAATACGAGCGGGCGTGTGGCTGAAGAAGCCCCGGCCGCGACGCGACGCGGGTTGGGCCTGAGGCCCAGCACGACGCTGATCGCCGCGATTTTGGCCTGGGAAGAACACCTGCGCCGCGATGGCGCGCTCGAGAACACCGTCAAGTCGTTCGGCGGTGATCTGCGGCTCTTCGGCCGCTTCCTCGGCCTCGATCGGCCGATCAACGCCATCGCCACGCACGACCTGCAGACCTGGCTCGACGATCAGCGCATCAGCGGCCGCAGCCCCAAGACCTATATGCGCCGCGTGACGTCGCTCAAGGCCTTCTTCCGCTGGCTGGAGACAGGGCGGGTCCTGCCGCACGATCCGTCAGAGACCATCATCCAGCAGTCGGTGCTCAGCCCCCTGCCCGTCGTCCTCACCGATGAGGAAGTCGAGCAGGCCCTCTCCGCCGCCCATCGGCTGTGGCGCCTGGCTGACAAGCCCGATATGCGGCCGTACGTGTTGTTCTCGCTGCTGCTCCAGACCGGGATTAAGAAGAGCGAGTGCCTGAGCCTCGAACTCACGCACATCGACCTCGAGGACGCCGCCGGCCCGGCGCTGTGGGTGCGTTACAAAGAAGCGCGACATCGCCTCAAAGAGCGCAAGCTGCCGCTGACGCCGGAGTGGGCCGACGTCTATCGCGCCTATCTGGCCTTCGAGCAGCCCGAGCGCAACGTCTTCCCCTACTCGCCGCGCCGGCTCGAATACCTGCTCGAGGACATCACCATCGCGGCCGGTCTCAGCAAACACATCTCGTTCGAGATGTGCCGCTGGACCTTCGCACTGCGCCACGCTCAGATCGGCACCGACGACGACCTCATCCGCCGCTACCTCGGCCTCTCGCGCATCCAGTGGCGCGAGATCGGCATGAAGCTCAAGCGCCTGGTCGACTCGCTCACCGAGTCCGATAACGCCGACACCTCTGCCGACGACCTCGACCTCTCCGGCGACGTCGAGACTCCGCTCGATTTCAATCTCGATTTCGAAACCAAATAGCTACAGGCTATTGGCCATTGGTTATTTGCTATTGGCTATTGGATTCTCAATAGCCAATAGCAAATAACCAATGGCCAATGTCTTTTCCGTGACTCGCGCCCAGTGGGCCGGGCGATGGCCGACGACCCACAGGATCTCGCCGGCGCAAAGCACGAGCGGAACGGAGACACGCCGCGCGCGTGGGACGCGGGCGTTGGAGAGGAAGTCGGAGAGCAGCTGCGAGCGGCCGTTCAGGCCGAGCGGCTGAAAGCGGTCGCCGCGACGAGGCACGCGCACTTCGAGATCAGCGGCACGTGCGGGATGGCCGAGGCGCTCAGCGAGAACGTCGAGGTCGACGTAGGCCGTGCCCGAGTCAGGGTTGGCGCGCACAGTGGTCAGATCCACGTTGACACGCCGTAGCAACAGTCGACCGGGAGCAGCTGCGCCGGGCGGATCCATCCGCGAGAGGCGCAGAGTCTTCGGTTCGACGGTCACCGTGACTCCGCCGCCGAGCTCGAACTGCCGGCCCGATCCACGCGCCTCCAACCCCGCAACAGCGGCCTCGAGCGCATCGAAGCCGATCTCGACGTCCTCGTCGAGCAGAGCCCGAGCGGCACGACGGAGGACGAGGCGCCGCGCCGCACGGGAGAGGCCGCTCCAGGCTTCACGATCAAAGACCAGGCCGTGCGGGGTGGGTCGCGCAGC
Source organism: uncultured Anaerolineales bacterium (assembly GCA_964480865.1). Lineage (GTDB taxonomy): Bacteria > Chloroflexota > Anaerolineae > Anaerolineales > UBA6663 > UBA6663. The sequence goes on from CAYZRP010000260.1 coordinate 1,928, forward strand.
AAGGGCCGCCCACAGCCGCTCGGCGTACTCATCGAGGGCATCGGCCTCACCGGCCGAGACCTCGGCCAGCCGGGCCAGTGAACGACGGATATTCGGGTTGTAGGCCTCGAGCACGGGCAGAAGCTCACGACGGACGCGGTTGCGCGTGTAAGCCGGATCAGCGTTGCTGGCGTCGTGGCTGGGGTTCAGCTTGCGCGTCGCGATGTAGGCTTCGACCTCGGCCCGCGTCGTGGTGAGCAACGGCCGGAGCAGGCGCAGCGGCGGGCGCGAGCCCGGAACGACGCCGTCGACGCGCATGGCCGCCAGGCCCGTGGAGCCGGCCCCGCGCAACAGCCGGAGCAGCACCGTCTCGGCCTGGTCATCGGCGGTGTGACCGGTGGCGATGGCGTCGAAGCCGTGCTGGCGGGCGATTTTCGTCAGCCAGCTGTAACGAGCCTCGCGGGCTGCAGCTTCGATCGACAGCTTGCGGCGGCGAGCACGAGCCTTTACATCCAGGCGGGCTGAATAGAACGGCAGGCCGCGCTTCTCGGCCTCGGCGTGCACCCGCCTGGCCTCTGCTCGCGACTCGGGTCGCAGGCCGTGATCGAGGCAGGCCACTCCGAGCCGCCAGTTGCGGCGAACTGCCTGCCGGGAGAGCACATCCAGCAGGCACAGGCTATCCGGCCCGCCCGACACGGCCACCAGGATCGACAGGCCTTTGGGCGTCAACCGCGCCACGGCTGCGAGCAGATCGCGCATGGGGGCATGATACGACGAATGACGAAGGACGAACGACGAAGGTGGAAAGGCCATTCCACCTTCGTCGTTCGTCCTTCGTCATTCGTCGTGTTATGTTCATTTCTGGCGGGAAATCCCCCGATGCTATAATGCTCTGCTGTCGCCGAAGGAGACCGAATTGTCATTAGATTGGAGACGTCAGCTCAAGCGGCCGGTGGACTGGTTGCTCGGGCTGTTTTCGCTGGACATCGGCATCGATCTGGGCACGGCCAACACCCTGGTCAGTGTGCGCGGCAAGGGCATCGTCATCAACGAGCCGTCCTGGGTCGCGATCGATAAGAAGACGAAGGAACCGAAAGCCATCGGCGCCGGCGCCAAGGAGATCGCGGGCCGGACACCGTCGAACATCGTGGCCATCCGGCCGCTGCGCGACGGCGTGATCTCGGAGTTCGAGATCACCGAGGCCATGCTCGAGTACTTCATCGGC
>CAYZRP010000261.1:0-3112 GCA_964480865.1 uncultured Anaerolineales bacterium
GGTCGTAGGTTCGAATCCTGCCCCCGCTACTGATAGGCCTGGATTTCTTGAGAAATCCAGGCCTTTTTTTGTTTTCAGCACGGACCTTCTTGGCGTTCATAACTTTTGGTTCATAAGTTCGAACGTCATTCTAAACAAACCAGATAGGGTCGGGCTGTGCGCTCAGAGGTCGGAGGTTTGAACACTGCCGCCGCTATTGGAAAGGCCGTGATCGTGATCGGTCACGACCTTGTCTTCCGCCTTGCTTAACAGGCGCGCCCTACGGACCGGCTACTTGGTTCTTGCTCCTGAATACCGATGCTTATCTGAGCGGCACAAGTGCTCAATACATCGATTGTTGCAGATTGAAAGCTTTTGCGATGGCGCGCAACTCCTCGTCCATGAGCCCTTCGCCGATCTCGCCGGCCATGAGGTTCATGTACTCGTAGCGGGCGCCGGTCTCGGCGTACTCGATCCGATCGGCGGCGCGCTTCACCGAAATGTCGGAGCGTGCCATCACGCCGTGTTTGGACCAGATGACGAGCTGATGACTACGCAGCGCCTCGACATTGGCCGCCATCAACTCGGCCGAGCCCGGCACCGCGAAGGGCACCACGCCCAGTCCCTCGGGCAGCATGATCATGGTCTCGGGCTGCCAGCGCAGCAGCGCGCGGCTGCACGCGATCGTGTCGCGATAGCGCGGGATCTGGCTCAAGTACGTGATGTGCAGCGGCTGGGCATGCACCAGAGCATGGAAATTCGTGCCACTGCGTTTGATCTGATCGGCATGGACCGCCAGGTGCGAGTTGAATTCGCTGGTCGGTCGCACGAACTGGCGCTCACGCGAGGTGTGGACCTGCCCGGTGCAGCCGCCCTCGTCGATCTGGATGCAGGCCAACGCCGCATACGGGTTGTGCGCGATTTCGCGCAGGCGCCGGCCCGAGCCGGTGACGATGAACGTCGCGCCGGCCAGGTCGGGCACGGCGATCGGCAGGTCAATGCTCGAAACCTCCGGGAACTGACGGCGCAGCTCGATCGGCCAGCCGAGGTAGACGGAGATGTTGCCGGCGGCGCCTTCGCTGGCTTCGATCTCGCAGATCCGTTGGCCGGTCTCGCCGATGTTGGCCAGGATCTCGTCGAGGGTGGGATAGGGTGCTTCGATCACGATGCGTACTCCTTCAGACGCGCGGCGGCGTCGTCCCAGGCCGCGCGATGGTTTGGCGTGAATGTCGCGATGTCGCTGGCCGAACCGACCAGTCGCCGGCCCGCCGCGAGCGACTCGAGGTGGCCCGTCGCCACGGCCTGCACCAACACATTGCCGAGCGCGGTCGCTTCGACCGGCCCCGCCACGACGGTGCGGCCGGTCGCGTCGGCGGTGAGTTGATTGAGCAGCGCGTTGCGGCTGCCGCCGCCGACGATGTGGATGACGGGCAGGGCGCTGCCGTGCAGCACATCCAGCTGCTCGGCTGTGGCGCGGTATTCGAGCGCCAGGCTCTCGAGGATGCAGCGGGTCACTTCGCCCGGCGTCTCGGGCACGGGCTGGCCGGTGTCGCGGCAGGCGGCCTGGATCCGGCCCGTCATCGTGCGCCCAGGTTCACTGGCGTGGAGGAAGACCGGGTCGGAAGGCCGGATCAACGAGCGAAACGCCGGCGCGGCCTCTGCCAGCGCCGCCAACTCGCCGTAGTCGTACATCCGGCCGTTGGCGAGCCATTCGCGCCGGCACTCCTGCAACAGCCACATGCCCATGATGTTCTTGAGCACGCGGAAGCCGCCGTTCGCGGCGCCTTCGTTGGTGGCGTTGAACGCCAGGCTCTGAGTGTTGATGATCGGGTCAACGGACTCGATGCCCATCAGCGACCAGGTGCCTGAGCTCAGATAGATGAAGTCCGGCCCCGTCGCGGGCACGGCTGCGACAGCCGCGGCGGTGTCGTGTCCGGCGCTGGCGATGACCGCCAGCCGCGCGCCGCCGAACTCATCGACGAGCCCGCGCCGTAACCCGCCGAGGCGCGTGCCCGTCGGCACGATCGGGCCGAGCGGCGCCGTCGGGATGCCGAGCGCCTCGAGCATGTTGCGCGCCCAATCACGGGACGTCGGGTCGTAGCACTGAGTGGTGGTCGCGACCGAGAACTCACTGGCCTGCTCGCCCGAGAGCCAGAAGTTGAACAGGTCTGGCATGTTCAGCAGCCGCTTTGCCTGCGCGAGCAGCGGCGAACCCGAGCGCGCCTGGGCGAACAGCTGGACCAGCGTGTTGAGCTGCATGAACTGGATGCCGGTGCGCGCGTAGACCTCGGCGCGCGGGACGCGTTCGAACACGGCGTCCAGCATGCCGTCGGTGCGATGGTCGCGATAGTGGATGGGGTTGCCGAGCAACTCGTCGTTCGCGGCCAGCAGGCCGTAGTCGACGCCCCAGGTGTCGACGCCGACACTGACCAGGCCATCGCCCGCGATCGCCAGGGCGCGGCCGAGGCCGTGGCGGATGTCGCGCCACAGCCTCAGCACGTCCCAATGCAGGGTCGAGCCGACGCGCACCGGCTCGTTCGCGAACCGGTGGACTTCCTCGAGCGCCACCCCGGTCTCGCTCAAGCGCCCGACGATGGCGCGCCCGCTTTCCGCGCCCAGGTCGATCGCGAGGAAGGCCGGGCCACTCATGCCGCGAGCTTCCCGTAGAGCGGGCCGAAGGTCGAGCAGGCGCGGAAGTCGGCGGCCTCGAGCCCGGCGGTGCCGAAAGCGTTCCAGGCGTTCGGGCGGAAGATCGCGTCTTCGGCGACGTTGTGCATGTAGACGGGGATGCGCAGCATCGCCGCCAGCGTGATCAGATCCGCGCCGTAGTGGCCGTAGCCGAACGCGCCGTGGTTGGCGCCCCAGGCGTTCATGACGCTGTAGACGTCGCGGAACGGTCCCTGGCCGGTGACGTTTGGCACGAACCAGGTCGTCGGCCAGGTGTAGTTGGTGCGCGCGTCGAGTGTCTCGTGCACGGCGTCGGGTAACTCGATCGTCCAGCCCTCGGCCACCTGCAGCGCCGGGCCAAGACCTTTCACCAGGTTGAGCCGCGCCATCGTCACGGGCATGCCGCCGCGGGTCTTGAAGCGCGACGACCAGCCGCCGCCGCGGAAGTACTCGAGGACGCCGGCGT
>CAYZRP010000262.1:0-3084 GCA_964480865.1 uncultured Anaerolineales bacterium
CGGCCACAGCCCGCTGCCCCTGAAGCCGCCGATCCGGCGCGACAGCAGCCAGCCCGTGACCAGGGCATGCGTGATTTGCTTGAGCGCGTCGGCGATCATCACGCTGTAGAAGCCGAACGGCCCGCGGAAGATCAGCAGTGCCGAGATGTTGATCGCGACCGTGATCACACCGATCACCGACGGCACCCACGTGTTCTGCTGCGCGTAGAAAGCATTGATCAGCAGCAGGTCCACCGCCGCGAAGGTCAGGCCGGCCAGGAAGACGCGCAACACGTCGGCCGTGGTCTGGGTGTCAACCGCCGTGAACCTGCCGCGCTCGAAGGCCGTGCCCACAACCGGCACTGCCAGAATGAAGAGCGCGATCGTCGCCGGCACGATCAGGACGAGGACGAGGTTCAGGCCTTGCACCAGAGTCGGCCGGACGTCCTGCCCGGCCGATGCCTGGCGCGCCAGCGTCGGCAGCACCGCCGCCGACACGGCCACGCCGACGAGGCCGAGCGGGAGTTGATACAGCGTCGTCGCGTAATTCATCCAGCCGATCGCGCCCTCGGACTCCCAGGCGACGCCGAGCGCGAAGTAGATCGCCAGCTGCGAGATGATCGTGCTGACCACAATCGGCGCGTAAAGCTTCAAGACCCGGCGCAGGCCCGGGTGGTTCAAATCGAGCCTGAAACGCAGGGACGAGAAGCCATCCCGCAGGCCCGGAATCTGCAGGGCCACCTGCAGCGCCGCGCCCAGCAGCAGGCCGACAGCCATGGCCGTCACACTCAGACGCCCGGCGAGGAGGATCGTCGCCAGGACGATGCCGGCGTTGAAGACCGTGGTGCTGAAGGCCGGGAGCGAGAAGCGCTTGAGCGCGTACAGCAGGCTCGTGAGGACGCCGGCCAGGCTCATCAACACAACAGCCGGCAGCATCAGTCGCAACAGATCCGCCGCCTGTGTTTGAGCCTCGGCATTGTGCTCGCGGCCCAGGATGGCCACGAGGTACGGCGCACCCAGGATCAGGAGCGCCACAAGGGCGCTGACGCCCGCCGCGGCCAGGGCCAACACGGCGCCGGCCAGCCGCCAGAGCTCGCGCCGATCGCGGCCCGGCGCCGCGTACTCGCTGAAGACAGGCACCAGGGCCGAGTTGATCACGCCACCGGTCACCAGGTCGTAGACCTGCAGCGGCACGGTCCAGGCCAGTTGCAGGGCGTCGACATGCGCGCCGGTGCCGAAGAGGCCGGCTTTGACGGCTTCGCGGACGTAGCCCAGGACGCGGCTGGCGATGTTGCCGAGGGCGATCCAGGAAGCGCCCCGCGCGATTTCGCTGACGGGCTCCAGGGAGGGGTCGAGATCGGGTTGAGGGGTTTCCATAAAGCGGCGGCACAGCGTGCACGCCGAACCGCTGCGCGATTGTAACAGTCCACAACCGGCGCTATCCAGCCCGCCCCGACCCAACCTGTTGAGCCGGCCGGGTGGGCTGTATCGTCCTCGTGATGCGTATGCCCGTCTCCTATCCGACCGATGAGGCCGTGCCTGAGCCCGGCACCAGCTGGGTCTTCGCGCCAATCACGTTCCTGTACCAGTTGCCGTTGCACCTGTGGGTGATGGCGTTCGTCGGCCTGATGGCCGTGCTCGGGCTCCTCGGGTGGGAGCTCTCACGCAGCAACTCTGATCTGGGCGGCATCGCCCGGCCGGCCTTCAACGACCTGCAATTCGCCGGTGACTACAAGCACCTCACCCGGGTGAGCGACGGCACACGCTGGGCCTTTTCGTACGAGCAACGCCCGCCGACGACATTCATGGGCACAGTGCGCCACGTCGAGCACTGGCATGATGGCTCGCTGCCGTTCATGACCCATGACGTCCTCGTGACCGCAGGCGACTACGCCGACTCGCGCCGTGTCACCACGAACGTCTTCGATCACCACTTCACCTGGTGGGCGAACGAGCAGCCTGCCGGCACGATCAACCTGCTGCACATCACACCGCTCGATGAGTCGATCTACGACGAGCTCCTCACTCTCGACGAATGGCAGGTCGTCAAGATCGCGGGCCCCGAAATCCTACGCATCGACTTCCTCAACGCGGATGATCAGCCCACCGGCCAGTACTGGCAGGATGCCGGCTGCAACAGTATGTTGGTCACGAGCGTGGACATTGTGAAACCGTAAGGGAGACCGCTGACTGCGGACCGCAGACCACAGAACTGGTGCCCGCAGCGCTGACGAAAGATATACAACGACTGACGAAGGTTGAACGGGAGGTCAATCTTCGTCTTTAGCTTGTTTGCTCGACCAATCCCTGCGCACAGGCGGTCATTGGCCTCGCTGCACTCCTTCGCCATGACATTCAAAGCGCTCGTCCGCACTCCCTATGTGCCAGCCAGAGCGCCTGACCACTCGCGGGACGTGTCATCCAGGGTGCCTCGGTTCGCGCCTGCCGTGTCAATCACAGCGTTGACCACTCGCGTGACGTGTCGACCAGAGCGCCGTGCACGCCCCCCGCGTGGCGTGTCATCCAGAGCGCCGTGCGCGCCCCCGCGTGGCGTGTCATCCGAAGTGTCGAGCACGTCCCCCGCGTGGCGTGTCATTCAGAGCGCCATGCTTCCGCGCACAGCGTGTCATCCAGAGCACCGTGCGCGCCCACCGCGTGGCGTGTCATTCAGAGCGCCATGCTTCCGCGCACAGCGTGTCATCCAGAGCGCCTAACCGTATCCACAATCAGACTCCTGTAATGAGCGCGAAGGATCTCCTGTAGGACTCGTCTGCCTTCAGAAGGATGGCTTCCGAAGGCAGACGAGTCTGCGGAGGAGATCCTTCGCGCTCATTCGGCGCGTCTCATGGCGTAGATCAGGGGCGCTCTGGATGACACGCTACGCGGGGGGCACAACCGGCACTCCAGTTGTCACGCCACGCGGGGGGCACCCGGCACTCTGGTTGTCACGTCACGGGGTGGGAACAACCGGCACTCCGGTTGTCACGTCACGCGGTGGGCACAACCGGCACTCCAGTTGTCACGTCACGCGGGAGCGTGCTCGACTCTTCGGATGACACGCCACGCGGGGGGCGTGACGAAGGATGAGCAGCCACTCGGTACCAG
>CAYZRP010000263.1:0-2853 GCA_964480865.1 uncultured Anaerolineales bacterium
CCGGCGTGCGCGCGATCTACCAGGCCTTTGTTCGATCCGATCTCGCTCCGCTGTCGATCGCGCTCTCGGGCCTGGCCGCGCTGATCTATCTGGCGGCCGCCGTGGCGTTCTTCACGAAACGGCGCTGGGCCTGGCGCGTGGGCGTGGCAGCGCTGGCTTTCGAAACGGTCATGGTTCTGGCGATTGGCGCCCTCAGCTACCTGTGGCCGGACGTCGTCGCGCACACGGTATGGGCTCACTTCGGCGCCGACTACGGCTACTTTCCGCTCATCCAGCCGCTGCTCGGCCTGACCTGGCTGATCTGGCCCGAGACGCTGCGACGCTTTGGGTTTTCGGTTGAGGCGGGTGCGGGCCCGGGCGGAGCGCTGCGCGCAGCTGGCCGGGCGTTGTGGGCGGGCTAGGGCGCGACGATCACCGCCGGTTCGGCGAGCCCCATCACGCTGAAGAAGATGTCGGCGGCTTGAGGGTCGAAGTGCGTGCCGACATTGGAACGGATAAGCGTCGCCACTTCAGGCACCGGCATCGCCGCGCGATAGGGCCGGTCCGACGTGAGCGCATCCCACACATCGGCGAGGGCGAAGAGCCGGGCCGGCAGCGGGATCTCGTCGCCGCGCAGGCCGCGCGGATAGCCGCCGCCGTCCCAGCGCTCATGGTGGCAGTAGGGGATGTCGAGCGCGGGTCGCAGGAACTCGATCGGCATCAGCATCTGGTAGGCATGCACCGGATGCTGCTCCATGATCTGGCGCTCCTCAGGTGTCAGGCGCCCGGGTTTGAGCAAAATCGCGTCGGGCACGCCCATCTTGCCGATGTCGTGCAGGAGCGCGCCGCGGCGCACGTTGTCGAGTTCCTCGCCGTTGAAGTTGAGAGCCCGGGCCAGCTTCACTGTGATGTCGGTGACGCGCTGGCTGTGGCCTTGCGTCTCCTGATCGCGCAACTCGAGCGCGCGTGCCCAGCCGGCCAGCGTGGCGTCGTAGGCGTCGAGCAGATCACGGTGCAGCATGCGAATCTGCATCTCCGCCAGCCGGCGTTCTGAGATGTCGCGCGCGATCACCTGGACCAGCTGTCGGCCATCGATGACAAGCTCGCCGCTGACCAGTTCGGCGGCCGTATTCAATCCGTCGCTTCTGACGAGCTGGACCTCGAGACGCGCGTTGCGGCTCGGCCGTTGGAAGATCTGGGCGATGTGCGCTGAGACGCGCGAACTGTCGTTGGGGTGGACCAGCAGCGTGAACGGTCGGCCGATGAGGTCGGCGGCGCCGGGCAGCCCGAGCATACGGGCCAGGGTGTCGTTGGCATGCTGGATGATGGCGGCGCCGTCGAGCACGGCGATGCCGTCAGGCGAGAGCTCGGCGAGGCGGCTGAAGCGCGCGCGCTCGGCCTGCATCGTGCGATAGCGATTGAGGCGCGTGATCGTGCGCAGGCGCGCGCGCAGTTCTTCGGGATCGGGCGGCTTTGTGATGAAGTCGTCGGCGCCGACCTCGAGCCCGCGCAGGCGATGCTCGCGCTCGCTGAGGCCCGTCATCATCAACACCGGCACCTCGGCCAGGTGAGGGTCAGCGCGCAGACGCGCGCACACTGTGAAGCCGTCGAGATCGGGCAGGAGCACGTCGAGCAGGACGACGTCGGGGCGCAGTTGAGCGGCAAGGGCAAGGCCCTCCTGCCCATCGGCAGCGAACGCCAGCTGATAACCCTGTTTGCCCAGGATGCCCTGGACCATCTTGCGGGCACTCAGCGAGTCGTCGACGATCAGGATCGTGCTGTTGACGGCCATGACGGCCTCATTGTAGAAGTGTTAGCCAGGGGGGAGCCGCTTTTTTACAATCGCTTAATTGGGTTTGACGCCCTGCCACGCCAAAGAAAAAGGAGCGACCAATCAGGCCGCTCCTTTTTACGCGGATTGAACGCGGGTCAGACTGCTCGACGGGCGGCGATCGGATCGTCGACGATCAGGCCATCGACCCCAAAGGAGGTGAGGAAGCGGTAGGTCAGCGGGCTCTCGACGGCGTTCATCCACACGAACACGCCGCGGCCTTCGTTGTGCGCCTGTCGCACCAGACCCGGGTTGAGCAGGACCATTTCGGCCGGCGGGCACACGTATTCAGCGTCAGCGGGCGGCCAACTCACGTCGACGGCGCCGACGTCGTACAGGGCGCCCAGCCGCGCCATCGGGCTGAGTTGTCGAACGCGGCGCAGGCTGTCCCAATCGAACGACTGTAGCACCGTCCGATCGAGGTAGCTGGCGCCCTCGAGCAAGGCCAGGACATGTTCCTCGAGGCCCGGGTACTTCGCCGGCGACTTGAGCTCGACGAGCAGCTCGACGTCGGCCTCGCGGGCCAGGTCGATCAACTCCTGCAGGGTCGGGATGCGCTCGCCGTTGCCGGCGTCGAGCTCGCGCAGCTCGGCCAGCGTGCGCGCGCCAATATCACCGTAGCCATTGGTCGTGCGCTCGAGCGTGTCGTCATGGAAGACGACGACCTGCCCATCCGCCGTGAGTTGGACGTCGCACTCGAGCATATCGGCGCCGGCGGCCGCCCCGTGGGCGAAGGCGGCCAGCGTGTTCTCGGGCGCGTAGCGCGCGCCGCCGCGATGGGCGATCACGCGTCGGCGTTCGAGCGCCGGGGTCCGCATGGCGTACTGGGTCAGGTAATACGCGGCCGTGCCGGCGGCCGCCAGACCGAGGAAGGCGGGAAGTCGATTGCGTCGCGACATGCGAGGATCATACCGCATTCAGCGTGGAGCGTGGAGCGGAGGGCGTGGAGCGTGGAGCGTAGAGCGTAGAGCGTGGAGCGGAGGGCGTGGAGCGTGGAGCGGAGGGCGTGGAGCGTGGAGCGGAGGGCGTGGAGCGTGGAGCGG
>CAYZRP010000264.1:0-2789 GCA_964480865.1 uncultured Anaerolineales bacterium
GAGACCGAGTAAAGTCGCCCCTGCCACGTTTGAAGCAAACAGCCGCATGGCTCGAACCAATCGAGCCATGCGGCTGTTTGCTTCAGCGACGATCAAGCTCAAAGCGGCTGCGTCCGCCCGACGCAACGACGCGGCCGGTCTGGCCGATCGGCTCGCCGCTCGCCAGGTATTCCAGGTTCACCGCCCCGACGACGTCCGCCAGGAACCGACCGTTATTCAACAGCGATCCGATCACCAGTCCCCCCACCGGCCGGCTATCGCGGTCGTATGTCACTGTGGCGCTCTCGATCACGGCCAAGCCGGCCGGGTCACGGGCCACCGAGCGTTTCGGAAGGGCATCGACCTGCGATTGCACTGAGGCCGGGCGTGCGAAAGGCGCTGCCGGCTCTGAGCCGTACACGCCGACAGCCGTCTTGGACATGTAGCCGCCGTTGGCGACCACCAGCCCACGCGACCCGCGCGACCCGCGTAACCGATCCACCAACGACGCGATCGCGTGCAGGCTGTAGTCATTGCCGGGACCGCCGAAGAACGGCAATCCGCCGGTGACCGTCAGGCCTCGCGGATCGTCGGCGCGCAGATCCAAGGCGTCGAGGAGATTGAACACTGGCGCAGCAAAGCAGGAGTACAGATCGAGGAAGGCGAGTTCGCTGAGCGTGCAACCGGCGTCCGCCAGCGCAGCCTGCACGGCCAGGATCGCGGCGGGGCTACGACTGAGGTCGGGCCGCTGCAGGACCGGGTGCTCAATCGCTTGCGCGTGCCCATGCAGATAGATCCAGCGATCTTCGCCGATTCCCAGCACGCGCGCTCGATCGACAGAGGTCAGCACTACGGCGGCGGCCTGATTGACGAGGTCACGCGCCACAGTGAGGCGCAGATACGGGTCGGCCACCGGCCGGTTGCGTAGGCCGGGCTTAGCCAAATCCTCAGCGGCGAAGGGCTCACGCAACGCGGCCTGCGGGTTCGCGGCAGCGACACGAGAGAACGGCGCCAGCAGTTCGGCGATCGCGCGGCGATAGTCGGCGCGGCTCACGCCAAGCCGGGCACGTCGCGCCTGGTCGAGCAAAGCATATCCTGCCGCTGCATCAAATCGTTGGGCGCGAACGAGCTTTCCGCCCAGGGTGTCATCGAACGTCGCGCCGCGCTCGAGGAGACCGCCGCCGATCTCCTCCGACCAATCGCGTGTAAGATTCTGCGCCATCAAGTGCCGTTGCGTGGATAGCGCCTCGGCCCCGACGATCAGGGCTGTGTGGAAGGCACCCGCTTCGATGGCCTCTACCGTAGAAGCAACCAGCGTCTGCGGCGATTGACCACCAGGGGATTCCAACCAGGCCTGGAGCGGCTGATGGCCGAGCCGAGCCATCACCGAACGCGGGAAGTTGTTCGAACGCCCGAAAGGGGAGACCCCATCCGGCGACGACGTCTCGATCTGACGCACACCAGCAACCAGATCGATGTGGACCCCGAGATCTGTGACGGCCTGGGCATCGACGAGAGCCAGGCGTGCTGCCTCCGCCGCCAGCTCGACAGGCGAACGGGCCATGTAGGTTGGATCCTCTGGTCGCTCCGTGACCTGGCCGACGCCGACAATGACCGCTCGAGACATGCAAAGAGTATATCGATGCGGGTCAAAACCAGCAGGTTCAGACAAATCCTCCGCTGTAACGCCCGTATCGGGCTCGCTAGCCCACCAGACGACCCAACGGCGCCAGGAAGAAGAAGAGGATCTGTTGAAGGAGGTAGGGCGGCCGTGCCAGGCGGAACTCACGCGCGAAAGCCTGACCTACCACGACGGCTTGCAGAAACTTCGGCGATCCATTGGCCCGCGTCTGCCCGTCCCGCGCAAGCCCCCAGGTCGTTTCGAAGAACGTCTCGGTTCGCAGTGCCGGTCGGGTCTGCCAGAGGATCCGAGCAGGTTCATCGCTGGCATTGTGCATCCAGTGACGCGTCCCTGGCGGGATCGTGAAAGTCTCGCCCACCCCATAGACATTGACGCTGCCGTCGATGCTGGCCTTCATCTCGCCCTGTAGGACCTCAAAGCGCTCTTCCTGCGACGGATGATAGTGCTCGGTCGGCGCCTGCGAACGCGGCGGATACAGCGCCTCGACCTCGAGCAGCGCCCCACCCGTTTCCCCACCGGTCTGCCTGAAGCGGAGTAGATGTCCGGCTCGATTTGTAAGCACGTCGCCTGACCTTGCCATGAAGACACCCATTGATGCGTCGGCGAAGGGTGGCGCAAGCTGCACCGACCGGGCCGATGTCGATGCTATCCTCGCGGAGTCCGGGAGCGCTGTGGTCGGCCGTCCTGCCGAGTTCACTCTCCGACCTTCGACGGAGGCCATACCGCCAACGAACCGACCATCGCCCACCAGGCTGCCTGTGCACAGGGGGCGCTCCCAAGCACATTCTCCTCAGGGTCAACACGTGTTGTTGCGGAAGACTCGCTCTTTCGCCACGAGTGTGACGGCATGGAATTGATCCACACGTATTGATCCGGCCAGGAGTTTTCTCGTTGAACCGAGAAAGACGCGATTGCCCTGATACCCACCAGAGTGTGCAAGCACAAGATATCAGGCGCCTCAGGATCGGTGCCCGATCCTGTACGCGGAAGGCGCGGATCGGAACGGATCACACGGAATCCATCGACAATCGCTCCGCGTCATCCGTGCCGATCCGCGCCTTCCGCGTACAAGGCTTACTGGCCTGAAACGCCCTGACAACTCGCCCGTGCACTCCCCCACCGGACCCGGGCATTGACTCCCGGAGGACCCTACCTATAATGAGGGGTC
>CAYZRP010000265.1:0-2742 GCA_964480865.1 uncultured Anaerolineales bacterium
CGCTCCACGCTCCACGCTCCACGCTCTACGCTCCACGCTCCACGCTCTACGCTCTACGCTCTCCGCTCTACGCTCCACGCTCTACGCTCCACGCTCCACGCTCTTCACGCTCCACGATTACCTTGCCACCTCACCGGTAGCCAGATTGAGACGCCAGCGCACGCCGTCCTTGTCGCGCAGAGTGGCGTTGTCGCCATCGCGCCAGGAGACCGCGGTGAAGCCATGGCCCTGATCGATCAGGGCCCACTTCATCTCCGGGCCTTCGAGGTCGACGCGCCAGATCGTGGACGTGCCGGTCTGCCAGTTGAGGCTGTCGTCAAACGACGTGAAAAGAAAGCCAGCACCGTTGCGCGACCAGACGATTCCACCCGCCGTGGGGTTCGGGCCGTTGATCGTGTAGCTGAGGTCCGCGATCGTCTGCAGGCCGAGATCCATGATGCGCACGCGATCGAGTTGCACGATGGCCAGTGTGCGCGCATTGGGCGAGAGCGAGAACACGCCAGTCAGATCGGTCGGGCCGACGGTGTCAACAAGCCCGGTGCGGAGATCGAGGCGCTGCAGGTTCGACCAATGATCGAACAGGGCGCCGCCATCCGGCACCACGCGATCGGCGAAGAACAGATGCGTGAACGACCAGCCGAGCACAGTGGTGGTCGGCAGACCGAGACCATTGTTCATCCAGCGCGCGACGGGCACCCAGGCCAGCGTGCCATCGGCGCGTGTGACTCTCAGGCGTTCGAAGACGTACGACTCGTCGCGGTCGTTGTTGAGCGCCTGCGAGCGTTCCACGCGGGCCGACCATTGGAAGTTCGGCGACACCCAACGGTTGAGCACCTCGAACGTCAACGAATCGGCGTTGGGCGTCGCGGCCGGCAGATCGGTCGGCGTCGGCGTGATTGTCGGCGTGATCGTCGGCGTCGAGGTGCGCGTCGGCGTGGGTTGGAGCGTGCCGGTGGCGGTCGGCGTCGGCGTGATGGTCAACGTGGGCGTGATCGGCGTCGGGGTCTCCGTCGGCACAGGCGTGGGGGGCGGCACCAGACAGCCGCTGAGCCACACAGCGGCCAACGCCAGCATTGCCAGAAGACGACGAGCAGGAAGGCGACGAAGCATCGTTCAGGGCACCCAATAGATTCGGTTCTGAGCCGTCGAGACGGTGCTGGCTTCGACCCAGGCGCCCAGGCGCACGAGACGCCCCTGATAGGGTTGCGCTCCATGCTGCGCCACCCACCCGCCCAGGTCGAACGGCACGACACCATCGGCCGCCAGCCATTCACCATTGTACCGGCGACCCATGTGGACGTGCGTGCCGGTGGCGCTGCCGCCTTCGCATGACGGATAGCCGAGCGGATCGCCGGCCTTGACCGCCACGCCCTGCGGGATCAGGCCATCCTCGGCCAGGTGCAGGTACATCACGACCCAGCCCGTGCGCTCGTCGCCGTCGCCATCGAGATCGAGCATGACGATGTTCTCGCCCGAGCGCGCAATGACGCCATCGGCCACCGCCACGGCCGGATCGTCGGTTTTGCCACAGCCGCTCACGCCGGCCGGCGCAAAATCGATCGCGCCCCACGGCAGCAGCCGGCCCCAGATCGGGTGCGGGCCACCGGTCAGCGTCCACACGCGATTGACGCCGAATGGCAACTGCATGGCGGGCTGCGTCAGGCCACCGGTGAGCGTGTCGGGCGGCGACTGCCACGGGTCGCCGAACAACTGGCGGTACGCGGCGCCGTAGCCGGCCGGCCCCGAGGCGGCCTCGAACCCCTCGCGGTCGAACATCTGCACGAAGACCGACTGGAACGCAACGGTGGCCGCGTTCTGGTACATGTCCACGCGTGAGGTGTAGTCGCCCTGAAGCATGAACGTCGTCAACGTGCCGTCGCGCCAGCCGTAATAGCCGACGCTGAGTTGCTCGGCCAGCCACAACGTCTGCAGGTACCAGTTGGTCGTCGCCGCAGCCGGGAGATCGCCGTAGGGCTGATCGCCCTCGACGACCTGCGTCACCGAGCGGGTGCGCCATTCGGCCAGCGAGATGAAGACCGCCGGGTTGATCGAGTACAGGCGCGCGACATACTCGAGCGTCTGAGCTGCCGAACGCTGATGCTTACCGGCATACGCCTGCAGGTTCTTGAAGCTCCCGCTCGTGCCGGCGAGGTAGGCATCGACATCAAGCGTCGACGCGCCCGGGCCGTACACGAAGGCGCTGTCCGGCAGCATCTTGTACGTCGGACCCGTGAGTGGAAAGTAATAAGAAGGGACCCCTATTTCGACGCCTGAGGTGAGGATGCCGGTGGGAGAGAGACCAGGGTTCGCAGCCAGGATCTCCTCCGCCGTGGTGTTGAAATGCGTGGCCAGCACCGGCACGGTGTCGCCCGACTGGATCACATACGGCAGTTGCTCGCCCGGACCGAACGGACCGCGGTTCGGCAGTGGCGTCGCATTCGGGTCGATCACCGTCGCCGACTCGACGCCGGGCGCGAGCGTCGCCGTTGGCGCTTGCGGAAGGCTGAGATCGAACGTCGGCAGCGCCGACGGCGCTGCCAGCCAGGTGCCCAGCGCCACGATGGCGAGCACAACCGTCAGTACGCCCATGAGCACCGTGCCAAAGGATCCGCGTGGTTTCGCCCGTGGCACGTAGCGCTTGAAACTCCCGCGCGCCGCTTTGCGATTGAAACGCATCCAGCTAGTTTACCTGAACGAAACCCGTCCAGACAATCTGGGCGGGTTTCGCCGCAGGGCCATCGC
>CAYZRP010000266.1:0-2728 GCA_964480865.1 uncultured Anaerolineales bacterium
GCACAATCACGCGCGCCCGCTCGAACAGATCGCCGTTGCCCGGATCCTCCAGGTCAAGCCGCACGCCCCGCGCGCCAAGCTCCTCACGCGCCACGACGACCCAGGCCGGGCGGCCGCCGTCGGCGTAGTCGGCGACGTAGACCGCGCGCGGCACGGCCTGGCCGATCTGGAGCGGCACGAGCGCGGCGTAAATCTCGGCGGTCGTCGTCGTCTGCATCACAGCAGCACCCCTTGCTCATCGGCGCGCGGCGCAATCGAGCCATAGACGATCGGCGCAGGTAGGACCTGCCAGCAGAACCAGGCGACCGGGAACTGTGCGCCACCGCCCGACAAGCCCATATTTGGCATGTAGAAGTTCACCCGCTTGTTGAGCAGCAGCACCTCGACTCCGTGCTTGCGAAAATGCTTCTGTGCCGACCAGGCCCCCAGTGTCTCAAGCGGCATCAGCAGCGCCCACGGCTGGCCCAGCGCATAGCTGCGCTCAATCCAGTGATACTTGCTGCTGTAGGGCGGGTTTGTGACCTGCACCGCCCACGGCGCCGTAGGGCGATAGGTAAAGAAGTTTTGGCCGCGCGTGATCTCGCTCGCAAGCACGCGGCGCCCGACGCGCTCAAATGCGCGCACCAGATGCCCGTCGCCCGCCGCAGACTCCCACACCACGCCCGCAGGCAGGTACGGCAGCAGCGGATCGAGCGCATAGCCCGGCGTGTAGCAGCGGTCGCGCGGGTCGCTCTTGTGCGGGTCGACTGCCTGATTAATGCTCTTGCGCTTTGCCATCACTTCGCCCTCTCACTGGTCAGGCGCAGGCCTCCGGCGCGGCTGCTCTCGACGCGGCACTGCGCCAGCCGTGCGGCAAGCTCAGGGTGGGTCTGGGCCAGCTCGGTCAGCAGGCGCTCAATCTTGGCCTTGTCGTAGCTGGTCGTGATTGATGGGTTGGTGATCGCCGCCGTCCCCAGCCCGCTGATGGTCTGGTTTCCGTGGCGCGCGACGATCGCGCCGATCCGGTCGCGCAGCTGCTGGCGCTGCGCCTCAAGCGGCGCGAGCTCCGACTCGGTCTCTTTCAGGTCGCTCCAGAGCGCGCGCAGGGCTTTGCTAGGCTCCAGATCGCCATCCTGATAGGCCTGGAATGCATCGGTTTGGGTCGTCATCGGGCGCTCCTTCTGGTCCGTGAACGTCACAACCTCATAGCTACGTCACAACCTAACGTCACAACCTTTTTCCGCGTCCTAATGCGGAATGCACAACGTCACAACCTGATCACGCGATTCTGAAACTTTTTATTTTGAACTCTGATTTCATGTCGATCTACATGGCGAGCTCTCTCAAAAAGTTTGTTTCTCCAAAAAGGTTGTGACGGTTGTGTTCATGGCGTCCTATTGCCCTATACTGGTTGTGACACTAGGTTGTGACAGGTTGTGACGGTTGTGACGTTATAGACGTTATAAGAGAGTCTCATGTGATCCAGATCACATGCTGGCCTTGACAATGCCGTAGTAGCGCCGGGCGCGGTCGCTCCAGTTCCCTGATACCCGGCCCTGCCTGGCGACCAGCCCGCGCTTTCGCAGCGCCGCGCCGATCCGGGTCGCCCACGCGCGATCGGCGTTGATCGGCACGTCGCGTGCGCGCAGCACATCGATGATGTCGGCGATCGTCATGCCGACCGTGTCGCTCGGATCGACCCAGAAGTAGCGGTCAAGCCAGCCATCGATCGGATCCTCGACCTCGTGCTGGCGGTTGATCGCGTGCTGGTAGGCCGACTCCTCGCTCTCCAGCCGCCACGTCTCGCCCGCCTGGTAGCGCGCGCAGGCCTCGGCCCAGACCTGATCCATGTCGATCTGCTGGTACGCCAGATCGATCTGGCCGATGTTGGCGACCAAAAAGCGCCGGTTGCCGGTCGTGTCGTTCAGGAACCCGTCGCCGTCGTTGACCGTGCCGAGCAGGCTGGCGAGCGCGGGCTTGCGCAGGTCGTGGCGCCCGTACGACTTGCGCACGGTCACGATCTTGCGGGTGATGAAGTCTTTTAGGGCCGCGACGTCCTGCTTGCGGGTCGTCGCGTCGAGCTCGCCGACCTCCCAGATCCAGGCGCTCATCAGGCGCACATCGGTGTCTTTGTCGGCGACGTTGATCGGCGCCTCGATAAAATACTGGCCGCCCATGCGCCCGGCCAGCCAGCGCGCAAAGGTCGACTTGCCCGCGCCCTGCGGCCCGACGAAGACCAGCATCATGTTCTGGGCCTGCTCGTAGACCTTGGCGACGGCGCCGATCAGCCAGCGGGTCAGGTACAGCTCAATCAGCGGCCGGCTGCGCCCGTCGGCGTAGCGCATCGGGGCGTCGGTGCCATTCAGGCATGCCGCGAGCGTCTCGAAGCGCGCCACGCCGTCCCAGGCCAGGCTATCCAGATACTCCCGGATCGGGTGGTAGGCGTGCGCCGCCGCCTCGGTCACGATCGTGTCATCGACCGCGCCGATGGGGCCGATGCCCATATCGCGCAGCGTCGTGCGGATCTGCGCGCGCATGACATCGGTCATCAGCTCGCCGCCGACCTCGATCTCATCGACCAGCAGGTTCAGGCGAAACTGATACCCCGCGCTCGCCAGCGCCGCCAGAATGCGCGCGCTGACCGTGTGGGCGCCCGCGCCGCCCCCGGTCGGCAGCACCCCCGGGATCGCGCGGCGCGCCAGCTCGGCGATCGCGCCGCCCTGGTGCAGGAAGCAGAAGTCAGCCAGGT
>CAYZRP010000267.1:0-2660 GCA_964480865.1 uncultured Anaerolineales bacterium
TTCACGCTCGGCGCCCATGACCCACGAGAAGCCGTCGTGATCGACCCGACGCTGGATTGGAACTACTTTCTGGGAACATCCTTTGACGAAACCGCCTCCGGTCTCACGGTCGACAGTTCGGGCAACTTGTACGTGGTCGGAACGGCCCTCGCGCCGTGGGGCGCGCCGATTCGCGGGATCGCAGGCAGCCAGGATGCTTACGTCATCAAGCTGAACAGCAGCGGTGCCATCACCTGGCTGACGTTCCTGGGCGGGGCGGCAGACGACAGCGGCACCGACATCGTCGTCGATGGCACCGGCGTGGTGACCGTTCTGGGTGACAGCGATGCGACCTGGGGCTCGCCCGTGCAGGCTTTCGCCGGCAGTCGCGACATGTTCGTCGCCCGATTGGCTGCCGACGGCACATTGACGTGGAACACGTTCTTCGGCGGGAGCGGAGCCGAGCAATCCTACGGACTCGCCCAGGACGGTTCGAACAACCTGATCGTCACGGGCTCGAGCACCACGTCATGGGGTTCGCCCGCCTCGCCCCACTCCGGGTACTCCACTGACGTCGTCGTCGGCCGCCTCACCGGCGCGGCCGGTGGGTTGATGTGGCACTCGTTTGTGGGCGGCGCGAGTTACGACGTGCCGGCCGACGTGCAGGTCGTCGGGACCTCGGCCTATGTTGCGGGCCGCAGCGGAGCTGTATGGGGACTGCCGATCGTCGGACACTCAGGCTCGTCCGACGTTTTCATCACGCGAGTGTCAGTGGCGTCAGGCGCCGTCCAATGGAATACGTTTCTGGGCGGTGCGGGCCATGACGACGTAGACAGCCTGGCCGTGGACGGCTCGGGTAACGTCTTCGCTTCAGGCACGAGCGAGAGCACCTGGGGCGCGCCCGTCCGAGGATACGGCGGATCGAGTGACATCTTCGCCGCCCGTCTCAACGCCAGCGGAGTCCTTCAGTGGAACACGTTCCTCGGAGGCAGCGATCTGGATTTCGCCACAGGAGTCGCTTTGGGCGCGGGTGGCAGCCTGTACGTTTCCGGCCAGAGCAACTCTGCATGGAGCGCCACCCTGAACGGCGGCCTTGGCGCCGAGATCATTCGCCTCAGCCAGGCGGATGGCTCTATCCAGTGGAGCACTTTTGTCGCCAACCTCGCGGAACCTCCGTTGTCGAAGTCGATCGTGACCGACGCCGTCGGAATGGTCTACATGGTCGGCGATGCCTACGCCACCTGGGGTAGTCCACTGACGGCGTACAGCAGCGGCAGCGACGCCTTCGTCGCCATGTTCAATGGGGCCGGAGCGCCTCAATGGCACACCTACATCGGAACCGGCAGTCAGGACAAGATCACGTCCGTTCAGGTGGACCCGGCCGGCAACATATTCGTCGCGGGCAGCAGCAGCAGCAACATGACCTGGGGTAACGCCATTCGGCCGCATGCAGGTTTGATCGATGCGCTTGTCGCGAAATATCAACCGGATGGGTCACGCGTTTGGATGACTTTCCTGGGCGGCGGCGGCAACGATTTCGGCGAGGGCCTCGCACTCGACGGCGACGGCACGCTCCTTATCTCTGGCTACAGCACATCACCCTGGGGAACCCCGGTCCGGGCCTATGCAGGCAGCTATGACACGTTCGTCGCCCGCCTGGCACCGGATGGTGCTCTGCACTGGAATACGTTCCTGGGCGGCACGGGAGTCGATTCTGCGATCGGCGTCAGGCCAACGCCAGCCGGGATCGTCGTGGCCGGGACCAGCAACACCACCTGGGGAACTCCCTTGCGGTCCTACACTGCCGCCAACGATTTCTTTGTCGCGGCGCTCAACGCCACCGGCGGACTGATCTGGAATACCTTCCTCGGCGGCGCTGGCCATGACTCCGCCAACCGAATGAGCACCTCGGCCGATGGCACGGTCCACGTCATCGGCTATAGCTCGACAACCTGGGGGACCCCTGTCACGGGTTTCGCAGGTGGAGACGACTCGGTTGTCGTCGCAGTCGACCCTGCCGGCACCCTGGTCTGGATGACCTTCCTGGGAGGTTCCGGCCTGGATTTCGGCAATGGGATCGTCGATGACAACGCAGGACACCTCTTCGTGGTCGGCGGAAGCGCCAACTCCTGGGGCTCACCGCAGGATCCGCACTCGATTGGCAACGATGCCTTTTTGGCGCGTCTGAGTAGCACCAACGGAGTGCTGCAGTGGCACACATTCATGGGTTCTGGCGGAACCACGATCCCCGCAGTGGTCGCCGTTCGACCGAACGGGACAGTGCTCGTTGCTGGCAAAACCGACGGGGCATTCGGAACCGCGTGGCGCCCGTACGTCGCCGGCCACGGTGTCGATGTCTTCCTGGCGGAGGTCGACGCGACCGGCGCCTTGCAGCGGACGGCCTTCTTTGGCGATCTGGGCTCGGACTTCGCCGGCGCGCTGGCCGTACTTCCGTCAGGCGACGAAGTTGTGCTGGGTGGTTACAGCAGCGCGGGTTGGGGTGACAGCCAGAACGCACGGGCTACATATGCCGGCGGCCAGGACGGATTCATCGCCCATATCGATCTGGCCGATCCCGTTCAGCCGCTGCTGCTGCCGTTCATCATGAAGTGAGGCGCTTCTTCACCGCGCGTACAATGGGCGACAGGCTCACGGAGTGATGTGAGCCTGTCGCCTTGACT
>CAYZRP010000268.1:0-2541 GCA_964480865.1 uncultured Anaerolineales bacterium
TTCGTCCTTCGTCTTCCGTCGTTTCGCGCTCACTTCTTCAGCATCTCCACCAATCGGCCCGCCATCGCCTGTGCGAAGGCCGGGTCGTTGATGTGCAGATCCAGCTCGACGAGCTCGACTCTGGTGCGGTCGACTGTCTGGCGCAGCGCCTCGAAGAGCGCGGCGTCGGCCTCGGCCGAGTAGAAGGGCTGGCCGACGGCGTCGATCATGCTGACGCCCTTGAGCGGCACGAACAGCACGGTCGGGCCGGTGGTCGCGTTGAGTTTCTCGGCGATGATCTTGCCGAGCTGCGCACACTCCTCGGGCGTGGTGCGCATCAGGGTGACGGTCGGGTTGTGCTTGTAGAGCGTGCGGCCCTTGAAGGCCTCAGGCACGCTTTCGATCCCGCCGAAGTTGACCATGTCGAGCGCGCCCAGCGAGACGACCTGCGGCAGACCCTTGCGTGCCGCGGCCTCGAGCCGGTGCGGGCCGGCCGAGAGAACGCCGCCGACGAGTTCGTCGCACCACTCGGTCGTGGTGATGTCGGCCACGCCGGTGATGAACCCGCCGTCGATCAACGACTCCATGGCGCGTCCGCCGCTGCCCGTGGCGTGGAAGACGAGCACTTCGTAGCCGGCGGCTTCGAGGTGCTCGCGCACGGCTGTCACACACGGCGTCGTCACGCCGAACATCGTCGCCGTGATCAGGGGCCTGTCTTCTCCCTGAGGCACAACCTGCTCGACCATACCGCAGACGGCACCGGCGGCGTTCGCCAGGATGCGGCGCGAGAGCCGGTTGAGGCCGGCCACGTCGACGACCGAGTACATCAGGGTCACGTCTTTCACGTCGACGTACGGCGCGACGTTCCCCGAGGCCATCGTCGACACCATCACCTTGGGCAGCCCGACCGGCAGGCCCAGCATGGCGTGGGTGGCGATCGACGTGCCGCCTGAGCCGCCCAGGCTGATCACGCCGTCGACACGCCCTGCCGCATGCTCGGCCATGGCCAGGGCTCGCGCCCCACGGCCCATGACCTCGAGCGCCGCGCCGCGATCGCCGGCCGCACGCAACGCCGCCAGCGAGCTTCCGCCGGCGGCCGCGACCTGCTCGGCCGTGATCTCGGGCGCGAAAGCCGGGTCGCCCGACACGCCCGCGTCCAGCACCACGGTGCGATGGCCGCGGGCCTGGATCAGGTCGCGGATGTAGGCGAACTCGACTCCCTTTGTGTCGAGCGTGCCGATGATCAGGATGCTTTTGGTCATAGCTTCTCCTTCATGCGATCACGGATCAGGGATGGCCGTTGGGCCAGCCTATTTCAGCTGGCGAGGGTTCGCCAGCCTGGTTGTCACGTCGTGGAATGCCTTGCCATTATGACGCCGCTGGGCCAGTGTCTTGAAGTGACAACAATCAGGGTAAAAGCGCAGCCAAAACGACAGTGTTGCCGTGAGGGGCCAGCAACTGGGGCGCGAGGCGACAGCGGGTGGCGGTCGGAGACACCGGACCAGATGGATGGTCCGACTCGGATCAAGGGGCGGGGTGACCAGGCGACAAGATGGACCTGGCCAGGATCGGCGGCGTCGTTTGACAATCGCGCGAGATCACGGCGGGCCGCTTGACCACCTTCAGCGGCGACCTCAGTCGCCGCGCTGTTCACAAATGTTCGTCGGGGCCGGCGCTGAGTTCCTTCATCGTGCCGCTGTTGATAAAGATGACGCGCTCGGCGATGTTGACGCATCGATCGCCGATGCGTTCGAGGTTGTGCCCGGCGAACAACAGGTACATGGCCCGGGTCGTGATCCCGGGATCCTCGGCGATGAGGGCCACGATCTGGCGAAAGACATCCTGGTACAGGCCGTCGATCACGTCATCGCGCCAGGCCACGCTCTGGGCGAGTTCCGAGTCGCGTTTGACGCAGGCGTCGAGCGCGGTGTGCAGCATCGAGCGGCATTCGTCGGCCATCCGGTGCAGATCGACGAGCGGCATCAGGGGCGGCTGCGAGCCCATCCGCAGGACGGTCTTGGCGATACCCGCAGCGTGATCGGCCATGCGCTCGATCTCGCCGGCGATGTTGAGCGCCGCGATGATGGCGCGCAGATCCGTGGCGACCGGCTGCTCGCGCGTGATCAGGAGCAGGCACTGCTCCTCGATCTTGAAGCGCAGTTCGTTGATGCGGGCATCGTCGACGGCGATCTGACGCGCCAGGTCGAGGTCCTGTTCGGTCAGAGCCTGCAGTGACCGGGCGATGGCATTGTCGAGGAGGCTGCCCAGGCGCAGGAGGTTGTCCTGCAGATCGTGAAGACCCTGGTCGTAGCGCATGCGGGCAGAGGTGATGGCCATACGGACTCCTCGGCCGGGCGAGGCCGGCCGCAAACGTCACTGGAACAGTGAGTCTCCAACTCCAAGGCTGGCGGACTCGGCGGCGCGCGTCAGGCGCGGATGTGGCTTACCCGAAACGCCCCGAGACGTAGTCCTCGGTGCGCTTGTCTTTCGGCCGGGTGAAGATCACATTGGTGTCGTCGAACTCGATCAGGGTGCCCGAGCGCTTGCCGTCCTCGGTCAGCA
>CAYZRP010000269.1:0-2522 GCA_964480865.1 uncultured Anaerolineales bacterium
AGCACTATCCCCTCAAGCCATAAACACGCCTGCGCGGTGATAGGCTTTCAGAGTCGTCGCGCGCCGCCTCTGCCAACTCCACCAGCGGCGCCCGACGGGCTCGTGTGTGTGCCTCTCTGCTGATGGATACCCAAACAATCATTCTTCTGGTCATTCTGGTCGTGGCGATCATTGTCTTCATGAGCGAGCGCCTCCGTGCGGACGTTGTGGCCATCCTCGTGATGCTCAGCCTGGGCCTGACCGGCCTGGTCGCGCCCCGCCAGGTGTTTTCGGGCCTGAGCAGCTCGGCCGTCATGCTGGTCATCGCCGTGTCGATCCTGACCGGCGGGTTGTTCCGCACCGGCGTCAGCGCCGTGATCGGCCGCTGGCTGGTGCGCGCCGGTGGCGCCAGCGAAGGACGGATGACGGCGCTGGTCATGGCAGCCGCCGGCGGGCTCTCGCTGTTCATGAACAACATCGCCTCGGCCGCCGTGATCATGCCGGCCGTCATGGACGCCACGCGGCGCACACGCATCAGCCCATCGAAGCTCCTGATGCCCATGGCGCTGGCGACCCATCTGGGCGGCATGGCCACGCTGTTCACGACGGCCAGCATCGTCTCCAGCGGTGTCCTGCAGAGCGCCGGCTTGCAGGGGCTGGGCGTCTTCGACTTCGCCGCGGTCGGCGGCGCGGCGGCCCTCCTCGGTTTCGTCTACATCCAGTTCATCGGGCGACGCGCCCTGCCCGATCGCTCGCCGGCGGCCGAGATCGTTGAGCTGCAACAGGGCACGGCCGATCTGGCCGAGAGCTACAGGCTGTCACAGCGCCTGTCGCACGTCTTGATCGAGACCGGGTCACCCTTGATCGGACAGTCGCTTGAACAGACGCACATCGGCAGCGAACTGGGTCTGACGGTGCTGGCCCTCGAGCGTCACGGACGCCGCCAGCCGGCGCCGGCCGTGCACGAACGCCTGCGGGCCGGCGACATCCTGGTGTTGGGCGGCCGCGTAGATCGAGCCGCCACGCTGGCGACGCTGGGCGCGCGTGTCCTGCCCGAGTCGCCGACCCCGTTGGCGACCACCGCTGACGCCTCGTTCTCCGAAATCCTTGTCGCGCCGCGCTCGCGCGTCATCGGCCAGAGCCTGCGCCAGATGGACTTCCGTGGGCGTTATGACCTGACCGTGGCCGCTATGTGGCACGCCGGTCAGTTGCGCCGCACCGATCTCGGTGACCTGGTGCTCAAGGGCAGTGAGACCCTGCTTGTCTTTGGGCCGCGCGAGAAGCTCGACCTGATCCGAACCGACCCCGATTGGATTCTCCTGACGACCGCGAACGACGGCGCGGCGCGGCCGGGCAAGATGAACCTGGCCGTGATCATCCTGGCGCTCTCGCTCTTGGCGGCCGTGGTGACTCCGTTGCCGACGTCGGTTGTGCTCTTCATTGGCGCGCTGGCGATGGTGTTAACCGGCTGTCTGACGATGGAGGACGCCTACCAGGCCATCGAATGGCGGTCGGTCTTTTTGGTGGGCAGCATGCTCCCGGTGGAGGTGGCGCTCAGCTCGACCGGCGCCGCCCGTCAGATCGGCGACTTGATCACGGGCAGCCTGGGCACGGCCGGACCGCTCGCCGTGGCGGCCGGCCTGTTCATGGTCAGCATGGTGCTCAATCAGTTCATCCCGGCCGGGGCAGCCGTGCCGGCGGTGTTGGTGCCGGT
The DNA here is from genome assembly GCA_964480865.1 of uncultured Anaerolineales bacterium. Taxonomy (GTDB): domain Bacteria; phylum Chloroflexota; class Anaerolineae; order Anaerolineales; family UBA6663; genus UBA6663. The sequence goes on from CAYZRP010000269.1 coordinate 1,694, forward strand.
CGGGATCGCGGCGGCGCAGGGCCTGGGCTCAGACCCGCGGGCCTTCGCCCTGGTCATCGCCATCGCTACGGGCACATCGGTGCTGACGCCCTTCGCACATCCAGTCAACGTGCTGGTGATGGGGCCCGGCGGCTATTCCTTCGCCGACTACTTCTGGGCCGGCTTACCGATCGTGGTGACGACGTTCATCGCCACCCTGGCCACGCTCCCGCTGTTCTGGGGCGTGTGGTGAACACGGACGGCTGCAAACGATGACTTTCCCGATCTTCCTGACGTTTGGCTTCCTGGCCATCGCGGGCTTCCTGCGCATCACCAACCGGCTGCGATCCGATCTCGCGGCTCTGGTGTTGCTGATGGCGCTCGGCCTGGCTCAACTGCTGCCGTTCGACGACTTGTTCTCGGGGTTCAGCCGCTCGGCCGTCGTGCTGATCATCGCCATCTACATGATCGCAGCGGGCCTCGAGAACACCGGCGCGCTCCGGATGATCAGCCGGGCCGGCCTCCGCTACGCCACCGGCGGCGGCCGCCGCGCGATCCTCGGCATCAGCGCCCTGGCCGCCGGCCTTTCGCTGGGCCTGAACACCGTCGTGGTCGTAGCGCTCCTGCTCCCTGGGACGCTCGCGCTGGCACGGCAGAATCGTGTGTCTCCAGGTCGCCTGTTGTTGCCACTCGCCTTTGGCGCGCTCCTCGGCGGCATGGCCACGCTCTTCACGACCGCCAACATCCTGGTCAGCGCCGCCCTGGTCGATCAGGGCTACGCGGCGTTGACGGTCGTCGATTATCTGCCCGGCGCCCTTGTCGCCATCGCCGGCATCCTGTTCCTCACCCT
>CAYZRP010000270.1:0-2498 GCA_964480865.1 uncultured Anaerolineales bacterium
GTCGCGCCTGACGAGATCGCGCAGCGCCGTCTCAACGCAGAAGTCATGGCGGCGGGCGTCGCGGCTTGGCGTCGCGCCAGAGGCCTCGACACCGAGGCCAAACGTGACCCGGCGCAGTTGGCCAAGGCCAGAGCCGCCGGAAACGCTGCGCGACGGGCTTTCAGCAGCGCCCATCCGTTCGGCCTCACCATGCGCGAGCACGCCATGGCCGCCGCAGTTCTGGCGATGCCGGAGCACCGCTGCACTGGATCGGCGATCTGCGCGCGGACCGGCATCCCGAGATCGTCGTTTTCCAACCTCGCCATGAACGTCAGGTCGAAACTGGCCCGGCACGGCATGACGCTGAGGTTCGATCGGGCCTCGTTGACCTACAGCATCGTCCTGACGGACCAGCAGCGCCGCGACTTGGAGGCCATTCGATGATCACGCCGTGGACGGAGGAACAGAACGAGCTGCTGAAGCGGCTTTGGGCGGCAGGGGCTAGCGCCGGGCAGATCGCGGCGCAGCCGGAGTTCGCCGGACGGACACGAAACGCCGTCATCGGCCGACTGCATCGGCTCGGGCTCGACGGCACGACGCGCGCAAAATCTGGCGCGCCACGGGCCATAGGCGGGTCGCTCTCCGCCGTCACGCCGCGCGAGAAGCGCCAGACCAGGTCGCAGGCGTCGTATGGAGCCGGACCGCCGCGACTGATCCCGAAGTCTCGCCAGGTCGCCCCGGTCGATGCGCCGTTGGTCATCGGCGACCGGATCGGCTGCCAGTTCATCGCCGCCGATACCGATCTCGGCTCCGCGCCGAAGTGCGGCCGACCGCGCGTCCACGTCGCCGGACGGGACTCGCCCTACTGCGGGGAACACCATGCCATGTGCTACGAGCGGTGGGCCGGGGCGAAACCGAGCCGATTGACACCCGGCCGGATCGGCGCGAAATAGGGGGCGCGGGGTTGCAACCGCCTCAATGAGGGACTGTCCATGAGCATCCTCCCGGTGCGGCCAGAATGTCCAAGGCTTAGGCCCAAAGCTGGCCGGCGCGTCATCCTTCGCGCGCTGCAACCGCCGGGAGGATCGCTGTGACCGAGGCCGCTAGCGTTACCGAACCACATGACGACGCGCTGCCTCATGACTATGAGGCGGAATTTGCGGTCCTCGCCGTCGCCCTGGCGCGCCCCGATCTCGCCGGGTTGATCGACGGCATCACCGACGCCGATTTTTACAGCGGTCCTTGGGCGCGCGTCTTCCGCATCCAGGAACTGATGCGGAAGAACGGCCGGGCTGTTGGCGCGCTGGCCGTTGGTGCCGCCTATCGGCGGCTAGAGGTCGAGGCAGGAGTCCCGGATAGCGGCGTGGCGGCCGTTCTGAACGATATGGCGCTCGATGCCCGATTTTTAACAGCATGGGAGGCTGCCAGCGCCGCAGAGGTCGTGCGTTCCCTCGCCGCCCGTCGCCGTCTCGTCGCGCTGCACCAGGCCGCGATATCGGACGCCCTCGATGTGAGACCAGAGGAATCGCCCGCCGATCTCGTCGCTACCGCTGTTGCCGCGCTTCAGGAGGTCGTGCCGCCGCCAGTCGAAACCCGCAGCCTGAGTTCCGTCGCCGACGCCGTGGTGCGGCGCGCGTTCGACCCGAAGATCGCGGCGAAGGATGCGATCTGGTGGGGCGTCAAGGAGTTGGACGAGCGGACCGGCGGCATGTTGCCTGGGGAGTTCGTGGTCGTGGCGGGACGGCCGGGCATGGGGAAAAGCCTTCTCGCCAATCGGCTGATCCGCACCGTGGCTGAGGCCGGTGGTGGTGTCTTGGCGATCGAGTTGGAGATGAGCGAGGAAGAAGTCGCCGCCCGCCTGATCGCCGACATCGCACGGGATAAGGGCCACGAGGTCTTCTATTCCACGATGCGGCGCGGCGCCGTGATCCGCCACCACGCCGATGCGGTCGGCGAGAGCGCGGAGGAACTGACGCGCTGGCCGCTGGTTTTCGAGCCGCGCCCCGGACTGACGACAGATCAGATCAGGCAGCGCGGGCGCGAGGCCAAGCGCCAGTTCGAGGCCAATGGAAAGCGTCTCGCGCTGGTGGTGGTCGACCACATCGGCCATGTCCGGGCGTCGACCGATCGTCGCGGCAACAAGGTCGCCGAGATGACAGATGTAAGCAACGCGATGAAGGAGATGGCGAAGGAACTCGGCTGCGTCGTGCTCGGCGTCTCGCAGCTTTCGAGAGCCGTCGAGAGCCGAGACGAGAAGCGCCCCGTGCTTTCCGATCTGCGCGAATCCGGGTCAATCGAGCAGGACGCCGACACCGTGATGCTGCTCTACCGCGAGGCCTATTACCTCAGGCACAAGGAGGCGACCATGGACCCCGGCGACTACCGCGTCGAGATGGCGTCCTGCAAGCACACGCTGGAGGTCAACTGCGCCAAGCTGCGCGGAGGCGAACCCGGCGTCGATTTGGTCGATGTCGATGCAGCGACGGGTTCGATCCGCGAGCGCGGGAGGTGGTCGTGAG
>CAYZRP010000271.1:0-2447 GCA_964480865.1 uncultured Anaerolineales bacterium
ACGCTCCACGCTCTACGCTCCACGCTCCACGCTCCACGCTCTACGCTCCACGCTCTACGCTCCACGCTCTACGCTCCACGCTCCACGCTCTACGCTCCACGCTCCACGCCTCAAACCGCTCCGCTGAACGACACCTTCACCTCATCGATCACGGCGCCGACGACGTCGATGTCGGCGATGCGATTGGTGCCGAGGCCTGCGGCCGCTGCGAGGTTGAGATGATTGTCGGTGCGGAAGTAGGGCTTGTCGGGGTACTCGCCCGTCGGGTCGTGGCCCATGAGCGCCGTTGCGACGGCGTCGGTGGCCACGGGGTTCTTGCCGGCCACCAGCAGGCCAGGCTGGATCGCGGCCAGCGTCGAGATCCACGGACCTTCGCCGCCCTGCGTGCTGAGCACGCCATCGACCAGGCCGAAGTTGACGGGTCGGGCGCGGTTGATGTCGACGATGATGCGCGGCAGACGCGCGCGCGTCTCGTCTTCGACACCGTGGAAGCCCGAACGGTAGCGATCCTCTTCAGCGAGACGATAGAAGCGATATGGAACAAGGCCGTACAGGTTCTTCATCGTGTGCGTGACGCCGGCGAGATAGTGGTTCTTCATCTTCGACACCGACATGAACACGTCGACGTCGGTCAGCAGCTTGTTCATCGTGAACTTCTGATAGATCAGGCCCGGCAGCCCGCCGACCGGCGCCTCGATGAAGTCCGCGAACGGCTTCGAGTCGTTCAGGTCGATCAGGGTCGCGCCGGTATCAGCGGCCACGTCTTCGTAGCCCCAGGCCGTGAACGACTCCCACTCGTAGGCTGCTTCGACGATGAAGACTTCGCTGGCGCCGGCGGCCTGCACCTGGCGGACCAACGCGCGCGCGACTTCGGGATGTGTGACGTAGGTCTCTTCAGGCTTGAGGCCGTTGAGCGTGCCGGAGGTGACGCCGCCGGTGAGATTGACCTTGATCGCGACGCTGTCGCCCGACTTGACGACGTCGCCCAGGCCGCCGACCTGATCGATCAGCGACGCGACCTGGTTCTCGATCGTGGTCCTGTCGTAGTTCGTGGCACGGCCGATGGCGACTCGGGGGCGAGGCCCGGTTGATGCGCCCGGCGTCGACGTGGCCGGTGATTGACAGCTGGCCAGCAGCAGGCCGGCCGCGGCCGTGCCTGTCGCGCGCAGAAAGTCACGGCGTGAAATCGGGTCGCTGGGAGTCGTCATGGGTCCTCCAGGGTCGGTCGGGTAGTTGGTGTGATTGACTATAGGACGCGAAGGCCCCGGCCCTGAAGTGACAATCGGCACCGGCTTTGACCGATTCGTTCCCCGCCTTAAGCGACGATCCAGGGCGGGGCCTCGCTCAGCCCGATCGAACGTCGCGGAAGACCAGCAGCGCGAACCAGATCCACCAGACGAGCGAGAGGAGCAGAACCAGCAGCGCGAGCGGGGCCAGCAGCGGCACCGGCAGGCTGACGACACCGGCGACGGCGCCGAGGATGAGCCAGCCGCGCGGGATGCCGGGGCGGCCGCGCCAGGCCCAGGTCAACCACAACATCCACACGCCCGACGCCGCCACGGCCCAGATGCCGAGGCCATTCGCCAGCGCCGTGAACATGCTTGCCGCGTCAGCCGTGCGCGCCACGACCACGGCATACAGCCCGACAAGGCCGCTGAGCGCGATCAGGGCCGAGCCCAGCAGGCCAGGCCAGCGCGCCATGCGCAGCGGCAGGTCGTCGTCGGCCAGATGCCAGACGACGTGACCGGTGGCGGCGGATGTGATCAGCTTGAGAATCTCGAGAGTCACCAACGGAACAAGCAGCGTGCGCGCTTTCTCGGGGTCGGCGAAGTCGTTCATGCCCGTGAAGCCCATCGCCGGGAGCACGCCCATGGCCATGATCAAGTTAACGACCGACACGCCCGCCTGAGTCGCGATGGCCGCGCGCGTCATTCCGCTGGTTCGGAGACTCATTATGGAGTTGCCTTTCGTTCGGAGAGATGCACTGCCCAGGATACGTTGACCTTCAAGGCGCCGTCAACGGATGTATAACCAGATGGCCCACATGCAAACAGATTCTTTGCCACGAGTTTCACGAATTGATTCGAATGAGCACGAATGAAGTTACGAGTATCTCCCTGATTCCTCATTCATGCCCATTCGAATCAATTCGTGAAACTCGTGGCAAGATTCTGAGTCCCAGAAGCATGAAGCCACAATGACCAGATACACGTGTGCCTGTGTGCAAGCACGAGTTGTCCGGCGCCTGAAGATCGATGCCGGATCCTGTACACGGATGGCGCGGATCGGAACGGATCACACGGAATCCATCGACAATCGCTCCGCGTCATCCGTGCCGATCCGTGCGATCCGCGTACAAGGCTTACTGTCCTGAAACAGCCTGACAACTCGCGATGCTGTTGGCAAACCCCCGGGGTAACATAAGCGCACGGTAGGGAGGAAGGGTC
>CAYZRP010000272.1:0-2436 GCA_964480865.1 uncultured Anaerolineales bacterium
AGTATCGACTCACGCTGACCACGGCCGATCCACAGGCCTCGCCTTTGGTGAACTCAATCAGCCTGGCGGCGGTCGACTCCGGAACGCCCACTCGCACGCCTTCACCCACTGTGACGTCGACGACGACGGCGTCGTCAACGCCAACTGCGACCGCGACGTTGACGCCTACCGGCCCAACGCCCACCCGCACGTCGACGTTGACGCCGTCGGTGACCGTTACCGCCAGCCGAACGGTGACGCCAAGCGCCACCCCGACCGCTACTCCCGTGGGTTCGTTTCCATCCACGGGTGTGCTGGATACGTTTGATCGGGCCAATGGGGCCCCTGGCACGAACTGGCGTGGCTCTACAACGGGTTACAGCATCGTCAGCAATCGCCTGGATGTCGGCCCTGGGGATGATGTCTATTGGGGGCCCACCGCGTTCGGTGCCGATCAGGAAGCGTTTGTGACCCTGACGACGATCGATACGGCTGCGAGCGAAATCGATCTGATCCTCAAATCTCAGAACAGCTCGGGCTGGACCTCCGGGATCCTCGAGGTGATGTACGACCCGTTGGCGCACGTGATCCAGGTGTGGACATTCGCCCCCGCACAGGGCTGGGTCCAACAAGGCACGAACCTCCCTGTGACGCTCGTCAATGGCGATCGACTTGGCGCGCGAGCTCGCGCCAATGGCCAGGTTGAGATCTATCGCAATGGCACGTTGCTCGGCACGCGCAGCGCGACGGCGTGGACCTTTGCGGCCAGCGGCGGCTACATCGGGCTCTGGATGATTTCGGCGCCGTCCGCCGTCCTCGACGATTTCGGCGGCGGGACGTTGCCAGTGGGTCCCACGGCCACACCGACGGCAACCGCCACGGCTACTTCGACGCCCACCCGGACATCGACGCCGACGGCGACTGCAACGCGCACGGCGACCGCAACGTCGACAGCGACGGCGACGGCCACGAGCACCGCCACGCGCACGAGCACCGCCACTCCCACTGCGACTGGCCCAACGCCCACTCGCACAGCGACGCCAACGGCTACCCTGACGGCGACTGGCCCTACGCCGACGTCCACACGCACGTCGACGGCGACCGCGACACCCAGTCGCACTCTGACCCCAACCTCGACTCGTACCGCAACGGCAACGTCTACGTCTACCAGGACGCCGACCGTGACGCCGACGGTCACCAACACGCCCGCCGGCGGCGCCTTCCCGAGCACCGGCGTCCTCGACACCTTTGACCGGGCCAACGGCGCCATCGGCGCTAACTGGTCGGGCCAGGCCGGGGGATACAGCATCCTCAGCAATCAACTGGACGTCGGCTCGGGCGGCGACGTGTACTGGGCATCGGCGAGCTATGGCGCCAATCAGGAAGCGTTCGTCACGTACTCGACGATCGATGCGGGTGGCGTCGAGCTGGATCTGTTGCTGAAATCGCAAAGCTCAACCACCTGGACGAATGGCGTCCTGGAGGTCTGGTATCAACCGCAAACCGGCATCGCCCAGGTCTGGACGTTCTCTTCGGCTCAGGGCTGGGTGCAGCGCGGAGCCGATATCGCGGTGGGGCTCGTCAACGGTGATCGCTTCGGGGCGCGTGTCCGGTCGAACGGCCAGGTCGAGGTTTATCGCAACGGCACCCTCCTCGGCACACGTGACGCCTCAACGTGGACTTATGCCAGTGTGGGTGGGTATATCGGCCTGTGGTTCGACTCTGCCAGTTCGAGCGTTCTGGAGAACTTCGGTGGCGGCACGATGCCCTAGTTCGATTGATTGCCACCCAGGTAAGGCTTAACCTTTCCGATCAAAGATGCCGCGTGCGAGTTCCCGCACGCGGCATCTTCTTTTCATCGGATCTCTCCTGCTCTGGAATCCGGCCGCCTCCAGCTTCCATTCGAATATAGACATAATCCTGTAGCCCCGACGCTGACCGACGAACTCGGCATCCGCGATCGTCGGTCAGTCAGGGGGACCCGGTCGACAGCATCTGCCTGACCCTGATCCTTCGTTGATTGGGCCCCACTATGGTGTGAGATAAAGAAGATCTGGATGACTATATTCCTATATTCCAAGATAACGGCGAAGGTTATTCTGACAGATATCCCGGGCGTGAACGAACGTCTTCTGCCATCACGCCACGCACGTCCATCCTCAGGTCCTCGCGACCTGCCCAACGAAGCTTCGGCTTCGGTCACCTTGCCCGTTGACCCAGGTTGGAACCCAAGGTTCGAAAATGAACAAATCAAACCGTTCTGCGTGGACGTACCGGCTGCAAACCCTGATGGCTGTGATGGGCGTGTTGTTGCTGGGCGTTTCGTCATTCGCGTCGAGCCCGACAACGACAGCGGCCCAGGCGGCCGGGAGCGCGCCGGTGCTGGTGGTGGTGAACGGCGGGTACGGGGCGAACCCGTTCGGGCGGTACGTGGAGGAGATCCTGCGGGCGGAGGGG
>CAYZRP010000273.1:0-2337 GCA_964480865.1 uncultured Anaerolineales bacterium
TCTTCGTTGTGTTGTTCAAACATGTCTTTCAGTCTGGTGGTCTGGTGGTCGGGTAGTCAGGTGGTCGGGTAGTCAAGCAATCGACTACCTGACCACTCGACGACTAGACGATATGGACTGTCTTTGGATCCCATTCGGGTTTGGGGTAAGTCATGTTGAGGCCCTCGAGCGTGTCGACGAGGGTCTCGGCGACGACCAGGTTGCGGTACCACTTGCGATCGGCGGGGACGATGTACCAGGGTGCCTCACGCGTGCTGGTCTTGTTGAGCACGTCCTCATAAGCCTTCATGTAATCGCCCCACAGGGCCCGCTCTTCGAGGTCACCGGGATTGAACTTCCAGCGCTTGTCGGGCTCGGCAACGCGAGCTTCGAGTCTTTGCTTCTGCTCCTCGAGCGAGATGTGCAGGAAGAACTTGACGATGATCGTGCCTTCGTCGGCCAGCATCTGCTCGAACGCCTTGATCTGGTCGTAGCGCTTGCGCCAGACATCCTTGGGGACCAGGTTGTGGACCCGCACCACAAGAACGTCTTCGTAATGGCTGCGATTGAAGATGACGATCTCGCCGCGCGCCGGCGCCTGCTGATGCACGCGCCAGAGGTAATCGTGCGCCAACTCCGTGGATGTCGGAGCCTTGAAGTTCGCCACCCGCACACCCAGCTGCCCGGCCGGGCCAAAGACGCCGCGGACCGTGCCATCTTTGCCGCCCGTGTCCATCGCCTGCAGCACGACCAGGAGCCGGTGTTTGTTTTCGGCGAACATCAGGTCTTGCAGGGAATTGAGACGTTCGGCGAGTTTCGCCACACGGGCTTCGGCCTCGTCCTTGCCACCCTTGAAGCCCGGTGTCCCACCGGCATTGATCCTGGCCAGACGGACTCTCTTATCTGGGTCAACTCGATGCATTTCCATGTGGGCCTCGACAACGAATGAAGACTCTGGCCGCGGGTCGCGCGGCGAAACTTCGCTGAACCATCGCCCGTCAAACAACACGGGTCGCGACGACCTCGGTAGTATAATCGCCGCAACGCTTCGGTCGCCAGGATTGCGCGCGAATGTGGGGTATCCCGGCGCGGGATGCCCCTTTTTCACGGATCGCGCTCCCGGCAGCGAACCACACCATCCCATCAGGACGAGAACACCCATGGCTTACGAACACATCAAGGTCCCCGCGGGCGGCAAGATCTCGATCGAGAACGGCAAACTCAACGTGCCGGACAACCCGATCGTGCCCTTCATCGAAGGCGACGGCACGGGCCGTGACATCTGGCGCGCGTCAGTGCGCGTCCTCGACGCGGCCGTCGAGAAGGCATACGGCGGCAAGCGCAAGATCGCGTGGGTGGAGGTCTACGCCGGCGAGAAGGCCTTCACGCAATTCAACAACTGGCTGCCCGATGAGACCGTCGAGGCCTTCCGCGAGTTCCTGGTGGGCATCAAGGGCCCGCTGACGACGCCGATCGGCGGCGGCATCCGCTCGCTCAACGTCGCGCTGCGCCAGATGCTCGATCTGTACGTCTGTCTGCGCCCGGTCCGCTGGTTCAAGGGCGTGCCCTCCCCCGTCCGCCGGCCCGAGAAGGTCGACATGGTGATCTTCCGCGAGAACACCGAAGACATCTACGCCGGCATCGAGTTCGAGGCCGGCAGCGAGGCCAACGCCAAATTCCTGGCGCTCTTCAAGGAAGCCTTCCCGAAGGAATACGGCAAGATCCGCTTCCCCGACAGCACCGGCATCGGCATCAAGTCGGTCTCACGCGAAGGCACCGAGCGCCTGGTCCGCTCGGCCATCGAGTACGCCATCGCCAACAAGCGCAAGTCGTTGACCCTTGTCCACAAGGGCAACATCATGAAGTTCACCGAGGGCGCGTTCCGCAACTGGGGCTACGCCCTGGCCGAGCGCGAGTTCGGCGACGCCGTCTACACCTGGGACCAGTGGGAGCGCACCAAGAAGGCCCAGGGCGAAGCGGCCGCCAACGCCGAGCAGAAAGCCGCGCTGGCCGCCGGCAAGGTCCTGGTCAAGGACGCCATCGCCGACATCACGCTGCAGCAGGTGCTCACCCGCCCCGACGAGTTCGACGTGATCGCCACCATGAACCTCAACGGCGACTACCTGTCGGACGCGCTCGCCGCGCAGGTCGGCGGCATCGGCATCGCGCCCGGCGGCAACATCAACTACGTCACCGGCCACGCCGTCTTCGAAGCCACCCACGGCACAGCGCCCAAGTACGCAGACCTCGACAAGGTCAACCCCGGCTCGGTCGTGCTCTCGGGTGAGATGATGCTACGCTATATGGGCTGGATCGAGGCCGCCGATCTCATCATCAAGGGCATGGATGGCGCCATCG
>CAYZRP010000274.1:0-2305 GCA_964480865.1 uncultured Anaerolineales bacterium
GACATCGGGTGTGCGAACGGTTGGGGGAAGTAAGACATCGGGAGTGCGAACGACGAGTCTCGATCCACAGAAGCCGTCGTTCGCACTCCCGATGTCTTGTTTTCTCCACCACCGTTCGCACTCCCGATGTCTTACTTCTTTACCCGCACGCCTTCCAGGATTTCCGCCGCCATTTCATAGCGCCCGAACGGCGGCATCAGGTACGTGCCGCGGATCGGGCCGAAGCCGCGCAGTTCGGCCAGCAGTTCGAGCGACAGGTTCGCGCCCTCGCGCGCACCGGCCTCGCCGGCCTTCTCCATGCGTTCGAGCGCGGTCGCCGGGATACGTATACCCGGCACCTCATTGTTGAGGAAGGCCGCATGCCGCGCGTTGTAGAGTGGCAGGATGCCAACGATGATGGGCAACTCGAGCGGACCGTGCAGTTCGGCATAGCGTGCCAGAAAGGCTCGCGCCGGCCCGACCTCGTAGATCGGCTGGGTCAGCGCGAAGTCGGCGCCCGCCTCGAGTTTCTTGCGCAGGGTCTTGATCTCTTTATCGACGTCGGGCGCGCACAGATTGAGCGCGCAGCCGACGAAGAAGCGCGTTGGCGTCCCGATCTTGACGCCAGCATGGTCGACACCGACGTTGAAGCCCTGCTTGACGAGCTTGATCAGGCCCGAGGGCACGACGTCGTAGGCGTCGTTGGCGTTCGGGTAATCGCCGATGGCCGTTGGGTCGCCGAGCGTGGCGAACAGGTTGCGCAGCCCGAGGGCGTGCGCGGCCAGCAGGTCGCCCTGCACACGCAACAGATTGCGACCGCGCGTCGGGAAGTGCAAGACGGTCTCGATGCCGACCTCGCGCTCGATGACATGCGCGACGGCCCAGGCACTCATCCGCATGCGCGCCATCGGCTGATCGGCCACGTCGATGGCATCGGCGCCGGCGGCGTTCAGCAGACGCGCGCCCGCCAGCATCTTGTGGGTGTCGGCGCCGCGGGGCGGATCCATCTCAACGGTGACGACAAAGGCATCGGGATCCGACAGGCGGCGCGCCAACGCGCTCGGCGGTTCTTCAGAGGCGACTTCGGTTGGCGCCGACTCGGCCGTCGCCGGCCACACGGGCACCAGAGCGGCTGCGGCTTCGATGCGCGCCGGATCGGCCAGCGCGACGCGCATCGCGGCGATGTGTGCCGGCGTCGTGCCGCAGCAGCCGCCCATCACGTTGACGCCAAGAGCCGCGAACCGCGCCGCATAGTCGCCGAAGTAGGCGGGCGTGGCCGGGTACATGATCCGGCCCTCGATCTGTTCGGGCCAGCCCGCGTTGGGCTTGACGGCGAAGCGCGCGCCGGGCGCCGCCTGACGCATGGCCGTGATCACGCGCCAGATCTGGGCCGGGCCGCCCGAACAGTTGACGCCGATCACGTCGGCGCCCTCGGCGATCAGGGCCTCGGCCGCCGCGGCCGGCGTGTCGCCGAGCAGCGTGCGGTCGTCGCGGGTGAAGGTCAGAGTCGCCAGGATTGGCAGCCGCGCCCCGCCCTGCTCAGCCTCGAGCGAGCGTGCCGCGCGGATCGCGGCCCGGATCTCGTAAAGGTCGCTCATGGTCTCGCACACGAGCGCGTCGATGCCGGCCTCCATCAGCGCCGCGATCTGCTCGCGAAACGCGTCGAAGGCCTGGGCTTCGGAGACGCGGCCGTACGGCGCCAGTCGCACGCCAAGCGGCCCGACGTCGCCGGCGACGTACACGGTCTTGAACGACGCGTCGACCACGCGCCGCGCCAACCGCACCGCCGCGGCGTTGACCTCGGCCACGCGCTCGCCCAGGCCGTGATGACCGAGCTTGTAGCGGTTGGCCCCGAACGTGTTCGCCAGGATCATCTCAGCCCCGGCCTCGATGTAGGCGCGATGCACGTCGGCCACGACCGCCGGCTGCGTCAGGACCAACTCGTCGAAGGCGGTGTCGAGCGCGACGCCGCGACTGTGCAGCATCGTGCCCATCGCGCCGTCGGCCAGCAGCGGACCTTGCGCGAGGCGATCCATGAAAGACGGTGTCATGCGTTCTCCTGGTGGCGAACCGTTTCAGGCGAGTCAAGGAACTCCGCCAGCTGGTTCTGGCTGAAGGGCCAGGCCGCCTCGTCGTCGCCATGCGCGGCGCGGAAGTAGGCGATCACGTGCTCGGGCAACAGCGGCCCGACCGAGGTCTTGTAGCCGTCGAAGTCAGCGGCCAGTCGACGCCAGTGGCCATAGTGCTTCTTGGTCAGCGCGACCCGGCCCCCTTCGAGCAACACGATGTGCCAGTATGACTGGTCCGCGGCGCGCGCCCACGCGAA
>CAYZRP010000275.1:0-2254 GCA_964480865.1 uncultured Anaerolineales bacterium
ACCGCCGTGATCTGCTCGCGCTCGTGCCCCAGCTCTTCGCTGATCGTGAGCCGCGCTTCGCGGTCGGCCTCGCGCTGCGAGGGCGTGAGGTCTCTCGATCGCGGCCCGCCGGCCGCCGGCGCCGGCCAGCCGGTCAGCTCGCGGTAGCGGGTCTGCGCGTACTGGTGGCGATGGCCGTGGATGCGGTGCGCGCCGGCCGCCGCGCACTGATACTCGAAGCGGCGCAACTGCTCGACGTAGCTTCGCTCGGCCGGGATGAGGCTGCCCCTGCCGGCCAGTGCCTTGGCCTCGTCGAGGACCTGGCGCTGCTCCGCGTTGCGGATCGGGATCTCGCGCGGCCGCCCACCCTTGGTCCAGGTGTCCTTGAGCGCCAGCCGGTCACCGCGGTCGGCCCACTCGGGACGGATCTTGATCGACTCCCCGCGCCGCAGCCCGAAGGCCGCCTGCAGCCGCAGCGACATCGCCGTGTACGGATCCGTGATCCTGGCGAGCTCGCCCCCGGTCAGTTGCCGCGCCTTGCTGACGTTGGTGACGTACTGTCGATTGCCGATGCCGTAGTGGTCGTTGTCGCGGGCGATGACGTTCTGCTTGCCGATCTTCTCGGCCCACCATCGCAGCTCCGCCATCCGGTTCTTGATCGTGCCCACGGCCAGGCCCTCCGCCTGCCATCGCTCCACCAGGCCCTCGACGTGCTTGGGCTTGAGGCTTGCTGCGGCCATGTGTCGATAGCCCATCTCGTGAAGCTGACTCGCCACCAGGTCGAGCACGCGCTCGCGATCGCGCTGGGTCGCGAAGCTGCCGTCGCGGTTGCGCCGGCACAGCTGCTTCAGCTCGTAGTTCAGGTTGCGCATTCGATTGCTGCTGTCGGGTTCCGTCCTCGTTCCTGTCGGTTGCCCCTGGGGCGAGATGCTTCGTTGTCGCTGGTGTGTCGTCGGTCAGGTCAGTGTTTCTGTCCGTCCCGAACGCCTGGGCGTTGCGGGAACCACGAGGGACACGGGACACCACTCCCGTTTCGTGCCGAGTTACTGCTGGCCGCCGCGGCACGCGGCATTGGCGTCGATGGCGCTTCCTGCGGGAAGGCGATCCATCGGGTGAGCCATTGCCCCAAGGCTCTGGGTGCGCCGGTTGGCGCCATGGCTGACATGGCCCGCGGGGAGCGGGCGGGTGCAGACCGCGTTGCACGGTCCGAGGTCTTGACGCGCCTGGGAGCCCGTCACGTGGGGTCGTCACTTGCGACAGCCCCGGCAAAACGCTCGTGCGCTGGGGCAGCGTGCGCGTCGTCACTACTGGCTGGCGCCGCGTAGTGACGACGCGGTTGGCGCAGAGGTGCTGGGGCAGGGCGCGGGCGTGATTGCAGCAGTGGCGTCTCGGCTGATGCCGCTACGGTCCCGCATGCTCAACTGGGGCAGGGCAGTCGCTTCGTCTCCGAAGCCTGACGCGTATCTCCAGACCTTGCGGCCGCCGGTTTTCAGGAGATGAGGCCGGCGTATGCGCCCACGGATGCGGGCAGGGGCGATGCGGTGTCGGGCATCAACCGGGCTGACTCAGCCAGCGTAAGCGGGAACGATCCTGCGCCAACGTCTTCCGGACCGCAACCGCAGTGGTCCACTGCGGCAGGCACACGTCGGCCAGGCATTCGCCAACATCGTCAGCACTGCGGACGGCCGGACAGCCCTCGGTTCGTGCAGGCGGCTTACCCACCGCCGCGCGAGTCTTGCGTGTGAGGCGCCGATCGCGCGGCCGTGGATAAGCGCTACCGGCCGACACGGCCTACGGGGTCAGGTCGTCTTCATCGTCGTGCCGGTCGCGGCGCGTTCCGTTCACATATGCCCAGAACGCCGGCTTGCGTCCGTGACGGGCACGGATCTCGGCCTCGAAGTCCTCATGCGACGGCAGGGGCAACAGGCCGACACCGCTGCCCGCGATCTCGCCCAGTCGGGCCCAGTAGCGCGCCGCGTGGCCGTAGGCGCGCGCGTAGGCCCGATCGAGGATGCCCTTCAACAGCGCACGGTAGACAACGGTCTCGCCACGCGGGCACTCGTGGGCGCGTAAGGCCTTGGCCAGCGGACCGAGGCGTCCGTAGTCATTGCCGTCGATGCGCCCGGGCTCAGTAAGCAGCCTGGCCTCGGCGGCAGCAGGGTCGCCGAGTTGCAGCAGCAGCGTGGCCGCGGCCGCCAAGTCGTCGTGCGCGAGCGCGAGTTGCCGGGCGTGGGCGACGGCTTCGGCGCGCGTGGGCTCGGGCACGTGCTCCAGC
>CAYZRP010000276.1:0-2090 GCA_964480865.1 uncultured Anaerolineales bacterium
CGCACGGGGCGCCGCCCAGATACGCGACCCAGGTCTCGATGTCGGTCCGCGCCAGATGGTCCGACCAGTCCGCGCGCGACCAGGGTAGCCGGTCGATCCAATACCACTCGCCACCGACGGCCGTATACAGGAACTGGGCGAACTCTGGGACCGGTTCCGTCAGTCGCACAAGCGTCAGACCGTCGACCACGCGGCTGGACCGGCGCAGTTCGCTGACCGAGCGCATTTCGAGGTAGGTGACAGTGACGTCGACGGTCTTCATACAAATGGCAAAGCCCTGAGCACGGGTGGTCTCAGGGCTTCATGGCCCAATATGGGTATCTGATTCGCGCGCAAGAGGATGGTACACGAACGGGTGGGGGCTGTCAACCGTACGGACGTGGCAGCGAGTGAGACGTCTGCCAGGCGCGGGTCGGGCAACTTGCACGATCTGGTGCCCGCCCCACGTGCTCTTCGGCGGGCCTCAAAGCGTGACCAGGCGTGCGCTGACCACCTGCGGCAGCGCACGCAGTTGCTCGAGGACTTCGTCGACCGGGATGCTGTCGAGGTTCAGGAGCGAGAGCGCCATCCCGCCCGGCACGTCGCGGCCCAGGCGCCACTCGGCGATGTTGATCTGATGCCGGGCGAGCAGCGACCCGACGCCACCCATCAGGCCCGGCACGTCACGGCTCTCCATGATCAGGGCCGGGCCGAACGGTCGCGCATCCATGCGGATGTGATCAATCTGAACAAGGCGGATATCGCTGCCACCGAACAGCGTCCCGGCGAGCAAACGACGCGTGTCGCCCCAATGGGCGCGCACCGAGATCAGGTTCGGATAGTCGACCAGCTCGAAGCCGCGGGTCTGCGTGATCTGAATGCCACGGGCCATCGCCAGTGCCGGCGCGTTGACGTAGTTGACCGGACCGACGCTCAGATGCCGCATCGCGCCGGTCAGCACTGCCACGGCGATCGGGCGCACCATCTCTTGCAGACCGGCGCCACGCACCTCGAGCTCGAGACGCTGGGGCGCAACGTCGTCAAGCTGGGCCAGGAGCGATCCGAGCTTCTCGGCGAGGGTCAGGTAAGGGCCGATCAGCCGGAAGTCGGGGCTGACGGCGAACGGCAGGTTGACGACGTTGCGGTAGTCGTGGCCTCGCAGCCCATCCAACACCTGGGCCGTGATCTGGCTGGCGACGATGCGTTGAGCCTCGGCTGTGGATGAACCCAGGTGTGGGGTTACGACGACGTTGGGCAGCGCCAGCAGCGGCGACTCGCCGGGTGGCTCAGCCGCAAACACATCCAGGGCCGCGCCGGCAAGTTTCCCAGAGTTCAGGGCGGCCAATAGCGCCGCCTCATCGATCAATTCGCCGGCCGCGGTGTTGACGAGCAGGGCGCCGGGCTTGCAGCGCTCGAACTCAGCCGCGCCGATCAGACCCGGCCGAGCGCCGGTCATCGACGCATGCAGGCTGATCACATCCGCTCGAGCCAGCAGGTCATCGAGGGGCACGAGTGTGACCTGGCTGCCGCGCGCCACTTCCTCGTCAATGTACGGATCGCTGACCAGCACGCGCAACCCGAAAGCGTGAGCGCGCTCGGCCACCAGCCGGCCGACACGCCCGAACCCGATCAGGCCGAGCGTCTTCCCGAAAAGCTCCATGCCGAGGTACGGGCTGCGTTCCCATCGGCCGCGCCGCAGCGACTGGTCGGCGGCGGGCACATGCCGGCAGGCCGCCAGCATCAGCGCCCAGGTGTGCTCGGCGGCGGCGACGGCAACGGCTTCGGGCGTGTTCATCACCATGATGCCGCGGGCGCTGGCGGCCGCGATGTCAATGTTGTCGACGGCCTGGCCCGCCCGGCCGATGAGCTTCAGGCGCGTGGCGCGCTCGATCAACTCCTTGTTGACGGCTGTGCCGGAGCGAACGATCAGCGCATCGTAGCCTCCGATGGCGTTGCGCAGTTCCTCTCCATGCAGGTCCTGCACGACGAGTTCAACATCCACGGCCTCGCGTAGGATCTCCAGACCCGCCTCCGGCAGCGGATCTGTGACAAGGACGCGATAGGTTTGGGGTTCTGTCAGCGAGGAGCCCAGGGCCATCATGGGCGCGATT
>CAYZRP010000277.1:0-2052 GCA_964480865.1 uncultured Anaerolineales bacterium
GGCCTGCCCTTCGGCGCGGTCTGGGACTACCACTGCCTGGCGCACGAAGCGCCCGTCGGCCTCGCCTACCTCGATGAAGTGCGCGGCTACGAGCGCGAGGTGTTGGCGGCCAGGAGATGACGGCAGACGGCGGACCGCAGACCGCGGTCGTCGTCTCTGTCGACGCTCCTGGTCTTCCATCTGACTTGAACGCCACTTTACTGCGGTCTGCGGTCCGCCGTCCGCGGTCAACAAGGACTCAACCATGGCTTCCAGCAACGACTTCCAGCATGTCAGCTATCTGTGGGACGACGCGACCGCCGACGCACTCGATCCGGTCGAGCGGCTGCGCTATCGCAGCAACCTGCTCGGCGCCGATCAGCGCATCACCAACACCGGCGGCGGCAACACGTCGTCCAAGCTCTCGATGCCCGACCCGCTGAGCGGCGAGGCCGTTGAGGTGCTGTGGGTCAAGGGCTCGGGCGGCGACCTGCGGACGGCGACGAAGGCCAACTTCGCCTCGCTCGATCTGGCGACGTTCCGCTCGCTCGAGTCGCTCTACCAGCGCAGCGAGCCGCGCGGCGTGAAGACCCCGGTCGAGGACGCGATGGTCGATCTGTATCGACACGCCACCTACAACCTCAACCCGGCGGTGGGCTCGATCGACACGCCCCTGCACGGCCTGCTCCCGGCGCGGCACGTCGATCACATGCACCCGACGGCCGTGATCGCGATCGCGGCCAGCGCCGACCAGGAGGCGCTCACGGCCAAGATCTTCGGCGGCGAGGTGGGCTGGGTGCCGTGGCAGCGGCCGGGCTTCGACCTCGGGCTCGTGATGCGCGCGGAAGTCGAGAAGAACCCCGCGCTGAAGGGCCTGGTGATGGGCCAGCACGGCCTGATCAACTGGGCCGACGACGATAAGGCCTGCTACGAGCTGACGTTGTCGCTTATCGAGCGTGCGGCCCGTTACGTCGAGGGGCGCAACAAAGGCGCCGCAACGTTTGGCGGGCAGAAGGTTGCGCCGCTGGGTCAGGCGGAGCGCGAGGCGTTGTTGATCAAGTTGTTGCCGACGCTGCGCGGGATGGTGTCGCAGCAGCAGCGCTTCATCGGCACCGTGCACGCCAGCGACAGAGTCCTCGAGTACGTGAACAGCGTCGACGCGCAGCGCCTGGCGGAGTTGGGCACGTCGTGTCCCGATCACTTCCTGCGCACCAAGATCAAGCCGCTGTACGTGGCCTGGGATCCGCACAACGAGTCGTTTGAGGATCTCGTCGCGAAGCTCGAGCAGGGCCTTGTGCAATATCGCGCGGACTACGCCGCGTACTACGAGGCCTGCAAGCGCCCGACCTCGCCGGCCATGCGCGACCCGAACCCGACCGTGATCCTGATCCCGGGGCTCGGCCTGATCGCCTGGGGCAAGACCAAGAGCGAGAGCCGCGTGACGGCCGAGTTCTATGCGCTGGCCATCGACGTCATGCGCGCGTCCGAGGCGATCAGCCAGTATCAGGGCCTGCCACGCCAGGAGGCCTTTGACATCGAGTACTGGCTGCTCGAAGAAGCCAAGCTGAAGCGCATGCCGCCCGAGAAGGAACTGGCGCGCAACGTCGTGGTCGTGATCGGGGCGGGGAGTGGCATCGGCAAGGCGGTGGCGGCGCGGATGGCGCGCGAGGGCGCCCACGTGGTCTGCGCGGATCTCTCGGCCGAGGCCGCTCAGGCGACGGCCGACGAGTTGATCCAGCAATATAGCCAGGGCATCGGCGTGGCCGGCACCGGGATCTCGGGCTGCGGCCCGGCCATCGGGCTGGGCGTGGACATCACCAAGCGCGAGAGCGTGAAGGCGCTGTTCGAGCAGGTCGTCCTGGCATACGGCGGCCTCGACAACATCGTCGTAACTGCTGGCATCTTCGTCCCGCCGGACAAGGCCGGGCGCATCGCCGACGACAAGTGGCCGCTGACGTATGCCATCAACGTGATGGGCTCGTATCTCGTGGCGGACGAGGCGCGCGCGATCTGGCAGGCGCAGGGGCTCAAGGGCACGCTGGTGCTGACGACCAGCGTCAACGCCGTGGTGGC
>CAYZRP010000278.1:0-1828 GCA_964480865.1 uncultured Anaerolineales bacterium
CAGTGACGTCCTCCCAGAAAACTGGACCAGCGAAAACTAGAAACGTGTGTTAGCCTGACAGCCCTCCAGAGGAAGGAGGAGGGCATGAAGAAGAGCAAGTTTTCGGAGGTACAGATCGCCGCGGCGCTGCGGCAGGTGGAGGCTGGAGCGCCGATTCCCGAAGTCACGCGAGCGCTTGGGATCAGTGAAGCGACGTACTATGTCTGGCGTAAGCAATATGGCCAGATGGCGATCGCGGAGATCCGGCGGCTGCGGCAGCTGGAGGAGGAGAACCGCAGGCTCAAGCAATTGGTCGCCGATTTGACGCTTGATAAGGTGATTTTGCAAGAGGTGCTCGCAAAAAAGCCTTGAAGCCCGCGCGCAAACGCGCTCTGGTGCGAGAGGTACTAGGGCGGCATCCCATCGGGGTGCGACGAGCGTGTGGGCTGGTCACGTTGAATCGGGCGTCCTGGTACTAACGCCACAGCCGGCGCGATGATAGTGCCCTCCGGAGACGGTTGCGCGAATTGGCTCAAGCTCGTCCCCGCTTCGGGTATCTCCGGCTGCACGTGATGCTGCGACGAGAAGGCTGGCTGATCAACGGCAAGCGGGTCCGTCGACTTTATCGCGAAGAAGGGCTGGCGGTGCGGCTGACACATCGACGGAAACGCGCCAGTCCGCTGCGGGTAGTCCCGTCGGCTCCGACGCAGGTGAACGAACGATGGAGTATGGATTTTGTCGCGGATACACTACTGGACGGGCGGCGGTTTCGCGCACTCACGGTCGTGGATAACTATAGTCTGGCCTGCTGCCGGTTTCAAAGACACCGAGTTAGGTGTATGAAGGAACCTGGAGGTGGGCATGGCGCGACGCACGTTTACGCGAGAGTTTAAGCTGGAGGCCGTGAACCTGGTTCGAGAGCGGGGGGTGACCATGGCGCAGGCCGCACGGGATTTGGGGCTACACGGCAATGTGTTACGCCGGTGGGTCCGAGAGTATGCGGCCGATACTCAGCAGGCATTTCCTGGCCAGGGGCAGATGAAACCCGATCAGCTGGAACTCGAACGCCTCCGGCGCGAGGTCACCAAGCTCAAGGCCGAGCGGGATATTCTAAAAAAAGCCGCGGCCTACTTCGCGAAGGAGTCGCTATGAAGTGCGGGTTCATCGTGAAGCACCGAGGGAGCTGGCCGACGGCGTGGTTGTGCGAGGCGCTCGGTGTCTCGCGGGGTGGGTTCTATGCCTGGCTGACGCGGCCACGCAGCCAGCGCGCTCGTCGCGACGAGGTGTTGGGCGCCAAGATCCGGACGAGTTTTTTGCAGAGTGACCGGACCTACGGCGCGAGACGCGTGTGGCATGACCTACTGGCTGAGGGAGAAGCGTGCGGTTTGCATCGGATCGAGCGACTCATGCGACAACAGGCGTTTCGGGCGCGGCCCAGACGGCGTCGGATGCCCGTCGAGACGGGCCCGCCGTCGTCGGGCGCCATCTCGCCCAATGTGCTCAATCGCCAGTTTGAGGCCGTGGCCCCGAACCGGAAATGGGTAGCGGACTTCACCTATCTCTGGACGGCCGAAGGGTGGCTCTATGTCGCAGCGGTCGTGGATCTCTTCTCCCGACGCGTGGTGGGCTGGTCCATGCAGGCGACGATGACGGCCCAATTGGTCACCGATGCCTTGGTGATGGCGATCTGGCGGCGAGGCAAGCCCGAGGCCGTGTTGCATCACTCCGATCGGGGCAGCCAGTACACCAGTGAGCCGCTCCAACGCTTGCTGGCAGACCACGGTCTGGCGTGTAGCATGAGCCGCTCCGGCAACTGTTGGGACAACGCGGCGATGGAAAGCTTCTTCTC
>CAYZRP010000279.1:0-1814 GCA_964480865.1 uncultured Anaerolineales bacterium
TCGACCCGGCGACGACGCCGTTCATCGAGAAAGTCTAATCCCCCTCGCGCGCCCGGCATGAGAGCGAACTGCGTCACCACAACGATGGACCTCCTGACCCGCGAGGGTGGGCGGTTCGTCGCGGCGGGTTCCCGGCGCGGGCCGCTGATGCACGTGTGGCACGAGGCCGCGGACGGCACGGTGACGCGCTACGAGCCCGACGCCCCGCTGCGTCACTGGATGCACGCCATCGTCGGCTACCCGGGCCACATGGTGGCACACCCACAGGCGCAAGCGCGGCCAATGACGCCCTGGCAGCTCGTCGCCTCCGTCTGGGCGCTCGCCTTCACCGTCTCCGCCTGGGCGGCACTGCGATGGGTGCGGCGGGCTACTCGCCGATCGTCGAGCATCTGACCCGGCAGGATCCGGGACGCCGAGACAACCGGCACGAAACGCCCGGCCCTGCGCCGGGCTTTTTGTCGTGACCTTACTATGGGATCATCTTTCGCAAGGCGCCCGAACTCATGAGCCTATTCCCTGACAAACCGACTGCAGTCGCTGATCTGAAGAACGAGGTTGCCCTCGGCGCGGGCGCCCACGTCGACCTGTCTGGCTTTTCCGATGACGCGCTGTACTCGAAGCTGATGGCGGCCGAGTCGGACGCCAGCCATCAGCTGCGCGCCTTCTTCGCGCCGACAGTGGTGATCCCGGAAGATGCGCCGCAGGCCGAGGTCGATGCGCTGGAGGCTGCGGGGACGCGCTACGTTCAGGAGCCGGCCTACGACTACGATCCGGATTTCTTCATGGGGGATCGCTGGGGGTACATCGTGACGAATCATCGTCCGCTGATCTCGGTGCAATCGATCCGCTTCGCGTATCCGGACCCGATGCACCAAGTGTGGGAAGTGCCGATCGCGTGGGTGCGGACCGACAAGCAGTTCGGCCACGTTCGCCTGGTGCCGGCCGCGCAGTCGTTCTCAGCTCCGCTGTCGGCGTTCGTCATGCAGGCGTTGGGCGGTGGTCGCACGATCCCGTTCATGATCCAGGTTCGCTACACCGCGGGACTGGCGAACCCGACGCGCGACTACCCGGAGCTGCTCGATCTGGTCAAGAAGATGGCCGTGCTGCGGATCCTGCAGTCGGCATTCCTTCCGCAGTCGGGATCGATTTCGGCTGATGGTCTGTCGCAGTCCGCGTCGGTCGATGTCGAGAAGTGGCACGATGGCATCGTCGATAAGCTCGGCGATCTGCGCGACGCGATCCACGGCGTTCGGATGACGGTGGTGTGATGAGGCTCAACCCGGCCGCGTTCAACCGCTTCATTGGCGGCATCGGGCAGCAGGTAGCCTGGCGGCGCTCATACGCCTGCGCCTGCGTGAATCCGGCATCGGGTGCACCTGACCCCAAGCACGCGCTATGCGCTGGCAAGGGTCGGCTGTGGAACGCGCCGGTGCAGACGGTGTGCGGGATCACCCGGCAGGACGTGTCGCCCGAACTGATCGCCGCCGGTCTGTTTGACTCTGGCGACATGCAGATGACCATCCCGTCGAGCTCGCCGTTGTGGCGGGATGCCGGGCGGTTCGACCGCGTAGTGATGCTCAATGCGACTGAGGTGTTCTCGCAGCCCTTCATGCGCGGCGCGCCGAACGAGCGGATCATCTTCGCGTGGAAGACGATCGATCGGTGCTTCTGGCTGCACCCGACGACGCGCCAGATCGTGGAAGGCTCGGTGCCGGTGATCGACGAAGACGGGCGCCCGTCGTGGCCGGGTGGCGTCGGAGAGCCGCCGCCGGCGACGACCTACTCGCTGACTGGCATCAAGCTCGTGGAGTATT
>CAYZRP010000280.1:0-1789 GCA_964480865.1 uncultured Anaerolineales bacterium
TACCGACGTGAATGGAGTCCGAGGAAGCAGCCACCATCTCACCTCGTGAGTCACAGGGACGGCGCGGCGCCTTGTCCCCGGAAAACAGTATGGCCCGGAGTGTAGCAAAAGACGCCCGTTGCGCTTGACGTTCCCTCCGTCCCGGCTACACTGACCGCAGGCTCGCGGCCGGCATAGACTTTGGGAGAGACCGATGTCTTCTTCGAAGTCGCCCGATTCGGGCGGCGACCACATCACCGTCGGCAAGATCGAAAACAATCACGGCGCCATCGCGGTGGGCCGCGGCGCCCGAGCCGTCCACACGACGATTGGCGGCGGAGGCGCGCCCGGCAGCCCACCGCCCGAGCCTCAAGTGCCCTGGTGGCGGCGATTGTCTCCCGCCCGGCTCATCCTCGGGCTGGTGCTGGCGATCGTGGCGTTCGTGGTCAGCCTGTGGCTCTATCCGACAGCGTGGGGCGAGTCCTGGCGCACCCTGGTCGCGCTGGGTTTCGCGGCCCTCGTGGGAGTCACGCTCTTTCTGGATGCCGCGCGCAATGCCTTTTCGCGCTGACTTATCCTGCAACGCGGGGATCGTCCAGCGTCGATATGGGATTCTTTCAAGACAGGATTTTCTATGGACCTGACGCGGCTCGGCGAGCTCGCGCACCTCATTCAACAACGCAACGCGCTGGAAGTCGCGATCGCCCGGATAACGCGTCGGCCCGCGCACCTCGGGGCCCTGGGCGAGTTCATCGTCGCCGAGATTTTCGACATCCAGTTGGCAACCTCCGGATCCAACAAAGCCCACGACGGCTGGTTCCGATCCGGTCCATTGGCCGGGAAAACGACCAACATCAAATGGTACGCCCGCCAGGAATGGACGCTGGACATCCGTGAGGCCGCCCTGCCGGACACGTTCCTGGTGTTGGCGGGTCCCAGACGAGCGGCGCAGGCGGATGTCGCCGGAACACGGGCCTGGCACATCGAGACCGTCTACTTCTTCGACGCGGTGGAGCTGGTCGCCCGACTCAGGGCCCGCGGCCTGACCCCCGGCACGGCCTCGAGCGTGGCGACTCCGTTCTGGATCGACGCCGAGATTCATCCCCAGCAGACCAACCGACAGTTCCTGGTGTCGGAAGAACAGCGCCAGGCCCTCGCCCTGTTCGCTCCACCGCCATAGCCGCTCCAGACGGGGTGGCGCGGCAGAGGCGCACGCGACTGGAGCTCGCACCGTTTCTGTCCGAGGGCCGTGCTCAGCATGGCCTCTGGCGCCACCGCTCTGGGGTTGCCCCGAAACCTGGCGCAGCCGAGATGGCCTCGCCTGCGTCACACGCCGGTGGGCCTCGACTATAATCGAGCCAATCGGCATACATTTCAGGAGGCGCCATGGCCCTCGCCCCGATCCCGGACCTGCAGGCATTGGCCCAACAGGTCGGCACCACACTCCAACCCTACATGCCCCTCTTTTCCCTCGAGGCCGCCAAGGCCGCGGGCAAGAACGTCCCTGCGGCGATCGGCAAGGTCTGGGACCTGGTCAAGGACCGCTTTGCGAAAAAGCCTGCGGCCGAGGAGGCCCTGCGGGATCTGCTCAAGGACCCCAACGATCCGGATCTCCAGGCGGCCGTGCGCGTCCAGTTGCGCAAGCTCCTGGAAGAGGATGCCGAGTTCACGGCGAAGCTGCGACCCGTGGCTGAGGCGGCTGCAACCCAGACCACGACCTACCAGGCCGACGTCAAGGGCGATGGCAATATCCTCGCTCAAGGCACAGGGATCACCATCAACACCGGCTCGGGCGGCGACTCAAAAAAAA
>CAYZRP010000281.1:0-1730 GCA_964480865.1 uncultured Anaerolineales bacterium
TCTTCCGGACCGCGTATGTGGACGGCCCCTTGATTACAAGAGTTTTTTGACGCCAGCGGCGTCAAAAGAGAGTTGGGGAGTGGTCTGCGGCGAGCAGCCAGTCAAAGTTGAAGACTGCCCGCCTCGCGACGGGCGTAGCGCTTGATCCTCGGAGTCCACAGGGACGCGCGCGCCGCGCAGCGCCCGTTAAGTGGCTGGCGGAGCGGCGCGCGGGTCCCTGTGGGCCCCCGAGGATCAAGCGCGGTGGGCGCCCGACGAGACTGGTCATCGAGCGCATCATCGCGTCAGGGTGTGGTGCCGTGGACGATGGCTGGCCGGCTGGCGGCACGAACTGCTTGGATAGAGGAACGGTCGAGGCGATTGCGGTCGTATGTCCGGTCTGTTGTCGCGATGAAGATCGCTGCCAAGATGGTTTCCGCGTCCCTGAGTTCCTAACGAGCGAGCGGCATCGAATGCCGCGCGGTCCGACGGAGTGTCCCAGGGAACTCTTATCACCTGATCAGTCCATCTCCTCGTTGTTCGAGCAAGCCTCGGCCGTCAGCGTGATGTGATGTCCACAGTCACGATTTCTATGCGGCGATTGCGATCGGCTCACCTCTGGTTAGGGTGGCGGAGCGCTTGGCCGGGACGTGGTTTGGGTCATAGCGTTGGCCGCTGACCATGAGCCTCCAGGCGATGCGCGCAGTCTTGTTGGCCAGCGCCACGGCGACCAGCTTGCGCGGCTTGCGCCGCAACAGGTCTGCCAACCACGGCGAGGGCTGGATGCGGCCCTTCATGACATGTTCGATGTAAGAGGTGGCTCCTGCGACAAGGATGGCGCGCAGGCTTTCGTCGCCGGCGCGGGTGATGCCCCCCAGCTTCTGCTTTCCGGCGGTCGAGTGATCCTTAGGCGTCAGGCCGATCCAGGCGGCGAACATTCGGCCACTGGAGAAGGTCTTGGGGTCGGTGGTCCTGATCGCCAGCCGGCACGCCCCGATCGGCCCGATCGTCGGCACCTCGACCAGGCGCCGGCTTAGCTCGTCGGCACGATGCCATGCCTTGAGCCGACGCTCGATCGTCGCCAGCCTGGGCGCGAGCTCGGCGAACTCCTGGCCGAGAACGTCGAACATCTCCTTGGCAAGGTCCGGAACACTGCGGTCCTCGGCAAGCTGGCCCAGCAGCCCCTCGATCTTGTCGAGCCCCTTGGGCACGACAAGGCCGAACTCCGCCGCGTGGCTGCGGATCGTATTGCTCAGCTGGGTGCGCCGCTTCATCACACTCTCGCGTATGCCGAGCAACATCTGGGCGGCCGACTGCTCCTCGCTCTTGACCGCCACGAAGCGCTTGCGCACCCGCGGCCGGCTCATCGCCTCGCAGATCGCCTCGGCATCCTTCGCATCATTCTTGCCGCGCGCAACATAGGCTTTCACGTATTGCGGCGGGATCAACACAACCTCATGGCCGAGCTTGCGCAGTTCACGCGCCCAATGGTAGCTCGCCCCGCACGCCTCCAGGCCAACCACCGTCGGCTCGAGCGTGGCGAAAAACGCCAGAAATTGCGCCCGCCGCACCTTGCGCCGCAACACCACCCGCTCGGCCTCGTCGACACCGTGCACCTGGAAAACGCTCTTCGATGTATCGACCCCTATCCGTGCTATCTTTGCCATGGACGGCTCCCCTGGTGTGAGATTTCAACGACCTCACCTTGGCACATCGATGCCGTCGGGGGGCCGTCCACACCAACGAGCGTC
>CAYZRP010000282.1:0-1706 GCA_964480865.1 uncultured Anaerolineales bacterium
TCTCGCCCGAGAAGCCGGGGCCTTGCACGAGCTTGTTCGGGTCGATCTTGATCGGCCGCACCTCGAGCACGAACTGGTTGTCGGTCTGGTAGGCGCTGTGCTCCCACGCGCCGTGCGGCTCGACGACGAGGCGCACGCGCTCGCCGTCCTGGGTCGCCGTGACGGCGGTCACGGGGGTGCCGAAATCGGTCACGTCCAAACGGCGGCGCAGGTTGTCGGGGAGGGTCGACTTGAGGAAATCGACGACCAGCGTCTTGCCCTTTTGCTGGATGTCGACGCCGACCTGGTTGCTCTGTAGCTCGACGACGACGCGTCCGGCGCCGTCCTGGCCACGGCGGAAATCGATGTCGCGCAGCGCAAGGGCCGAGGCGTTCTGGCTCGGCGCAAACTGCACCGGCGCGGCCTCGCCGGCGGTCCGGTTCTGCGCCGCCGGTACGTTCTCGAGGACGACGAGCAGGGCGTTGCCCTGAATCTGGGTCGTGTAGTTGGCGGGCGCCTTGAGGTTGAGGACGAGGCGCGCGCGGTCGCCGGAGACAGCCACGTTGGCCGAGCGCAGGTTGCCCTGGTTGATCTCGACCTTGGGCTTGCCCATCGCATTGCCGACGCCCGGCAGGTCGAGCGCGATGCGCGGCGGGGTCTGGATCGCGAAGCCGTTGGGCTGGGCCGTGAGCGGCTCCTTGAACTCGACGCGAACCACTTCGGCGCCGGCCTGCACCGTGCTCGTGATCGACTGGATGGCGTTGTCGGCCCAGGCCGAAATCGTCGCGGTTGCCAGCAAGGCAAATGCCAACGCCCGCGCGGGCCAGTTGCTCATCATTCGTTTCTCCTGCGGTGCATTCATCGCGCCCCCTCCTGAAGCTGGAGTGCGCTCGGGCGCTCGATCCACTCTCCGGCCGCGTCCTGGACGATCTCGCGCAGCGACACGCCGGTCTCCGTGATCCGGGTGATCTTGCCGTAGTTCTGTCCGAGGTAATCGCCCGGTTTGACCTGGTAAAGCAGGTTATCAACGCGCAGCAGCGCGTAGGTGCGGCCGTCCTTCACGACGCTGCCGACCATCCTCATGCTGTCGAGCGGGAAGGCCTCGAGCGGCTCCTTGCGGCGGTTGTATTCGGCGGCGATCACCGAGTTCGGCTGCCGCGATTCCTGCTTCAGCGCGACGGTGAGCTTTTGCGGGCTGAAGGGCTCGACGCCGTCGCTGCTGGCGTAGGGCTGCGGGTCGAACTTCTTGGGCGGCGTCAGCGGTTGCACGCTCGGCTTGACTTCGCGCTTTTGCTGCTCCATCCACTGCTGGAGTTCCTCTTGCTCGCCACTACAGGCGGCAAGCAGCACGACGGCCAGCCCGGCCGCAGCCCAGCGCGAACCGATCACGGCGGGGCGCCTCATTTCTTCGCTCCCGGCTTGGCGGTCGCCTTCTGCTGCGCCTCGATCTCGTTCGCGTCGAGGTAGCGGTAGGTGCGGGCCGTGGCCTCCATCGACAGCGCACCGCCCGCATCCTTGCCGGTCGTGATGCTCATGTTGTGCAAGGTCACGATGCGCGACAGGTTGGCGACGTCGGCCGCGAAGGAGCCGATGTCGTGATAGCGACCACTGACCTTGATCGCGATCGGCAGCTCGGCGTAGTAGTCCTTGACGACGACCTGGCCGGGGCGGAACAGCTCGAATTGCAAGCCGCGTCCGAGGCCGGCCTGGTTGATGTCGGAGAGCAG
>CAYZRP010000283.1:0-1674 GCA_964480865.1 uncultured Anaerolineales bacterium
CATTGCCCAATACGTCACCGGTGGTTTGGTGACGTGCAGCGCATCATCGTTCCGACGCGGCGTGAGGTAGTCGTCACTATCGATCATCTGCAGCGCCACATTGCTGTAACGCCCTTCGTCGGGATCCCAAAGGCCACGCGAACCCTGGAACGACAGTGCCATCAACAGCGCGCACGCGACAACGAGGAGCACATCGCGGTGGCGGGAAAGTACCTCTTTCATTCAGCCAGAACTCCGTTTGGCGACGCGGCGGGTCGTGCCTTCGCCATCGTATAGACCAGCATGAGCACCAGAATCGCCGCCAGCACGGCCGACGATCCGATCGTCCCGAAATCCAGGCCACCCTTGTCCAACGGTTTGGTCATCAGGTCGCCGAAGGTGGCACCGAAGGGGCGCGTCAACACGAAGGCGATCCAGAACAGGCCCACGCGATTGAGGCGGGTGAAGCGCGCGGCCAATGCCGTGAGCGCAATCAATCCACCGATCAGACTGGCGCCGCCCAGGAACCCGAGTCCCGAGTCGTCGGCGAGAAAATCGCCGAGTGCCGTACCCAGCGTGTTGGAGAACAGGATTGCGGTCCAATAGAACGTTTCTGCTTTCCGGGTGGTGATGGCGTTGACCGAAATGGTCCGCTCGCTCCAATGCCACGCCGCCAGGACGAGCCCGAGACAGGTCACGAGGATCACCGAACCGGTTGCGTAACCCAGCCCCAGCGTCCGGTCCATGAAATCCGACACGGTCGTGCCGGCGGTGCTCGTCGCCAGGATGACCGACCAGTAAAGCACTGGGTGGAAGCGACGCGATGCCAACTGCAGGCCGAGGGTGACGAAGAATACGCCGAGCAACAGCGCGGAACTGAGCGCGTACCCGACATTCAGGGTCATCGAGAGCAGGTCGCCCGCAGTTTCACCGAGGGTCGTGGCACAGATCTTCATCACCCAGAAGGCAAACGTGACTTGCGCCACCTTGCTGCCCACTGTCGTCGCGTCGACATTGTTCATCGCTATCCCCCTGAGACATGGAAAAGCGCCGTCCACACTCGAAGGCGCAGACGGCGTTGAATCAATCGGCCGCGTCTTCCGCCGCGTCGTCGTCCTCTTCTTCGGGCTCGACCGCCAGCACCTTGCCGTTGCCCGCGTCGATCGACACCTCGGTGGCGGTATTGGCGTTTTTCACGTCGATCTGCCACACGAGGAAGCCTTCTTCATCTTCCAGGCGCGTCTGCACGACCTGACCGGGCTGCGCGGCGAGGGCGGCCGACTCGGCGTGGGCACGATCCACTCGCGCGAGCTTTGCCAGGCTTGCCTGGTCATGCGGTCCGGCCGGGACGGCCAGTGATCCACGGCTCACCTCGTGGGCATGTTCTGTCGGCGTCGACATGGCTGCGGCTACAGTCAGCCACAAGCTGCCCGCCAGCATGAGGCCGACAGCGGGAATGACGATACGTTTCATGAGTGTCCTCTCTTTGGGATGGGATGGCATTTGCTTTCGTCGCGTCTCGCGGACGGACCAAGGCGATGTCAGGTTGCCGCAGCCAGGCGTAAATACTGCTCAACCTGTTCTCAAGCAGTGGTTAAAGTCCGTCGCCCTCACCGGAGATGCCGTATTCGGATCCATGGGTCCGCTCTTCCGGGAACGTCACGCGGATCTGCAGCCGATCCGACGCGTCCGACT
>CAYZRP010000284.1:0-1664 GCA_964480865.1 uncultured Anaerolineales bacterium
GACCGCTCGCTCAGGCACGCATCGCGGCTACAATGCGGCACATCCACCGATGCATCTGAAGGGAGATTGCCAGTGAGCCACGCCGACGCGCACGCCGATCCCCAACCGCCGACCGCCTTCCCCGAACCCGGCCGTTACGAAGTTGCGCAGATGATTACGCTCCTCAGTGCGACGCCGGATGCCGTTATTCGCTACACGCTCGATGGCTCAACCCCGACGCTCGACAGCCCGATGTTCGATCGATACCACCTGATCCCGATGCAACGCTTTGGAGAGCCCGTGCCGCCGGGCGGGCGGACGTTTCACATTCGCGCCGCCACGCAGGTCGGCGATCGGTTGAGCGAGGAACGCGTCTTCGACTATGAACTCGACCCGCGCGGCAAAGACGTGTACGTGTCGCACGAGATCGCGCCCGGCATCCGCATGATCCGCGATTTCGACGACGACAAGATGTATCTCGTCAAAGGCAGCCAGCGCGCGCTGCTGATCGACGCGGGCATGGGCGCCGGCGACCTGCGCGGGTACGTCGAGCAGTTCACCGACGGCCTGCCGCTCGACGTGATGATCACGCACGGCCATCCCGATCACATCGCCTGCATGGGGCAGTTCCAGTCGGACTGTGACGTCTACATGCACCCGGCGGATCTGCCGCTCGTCGAGCTATTCATCGGCCAGATGGGTTACGACATCAACCTCGAGCGCATCAAGGAGGTTACCGAAGGCCACGTCTTCGATCTGGGCGATCGGCGCTGGACGGTCTACTTCGTCCCCGGGCACTCGCCAGGCTGTCAGGCGTTGCTCGACGAGGAGGCGCGCATCCTCATCGCCGGCGATGTCATCGGCAGCAACCGTGCCACGATCGTCGACGCGCTGTGGATGCAGTTCAGCGACGACAGCATCGACCAGTACCTGTCGGTGCTACAGGGTTTCAGGGCAAAGGTGGCCGGCAAGTTCGACCTGACTTTCGGCGGGCACAACGATGTCCCGCTGGTCGGCGAGGCGTACCTCGATCATCTCGAAGAGGCGGCTCAACAACTCGTCGATCGCGGCGTCGAGGCGCTGACGCCGTCGCCGCGGCCGACCGGCATCTGGCAGACCGTCAGCGGTGATCGCCTGAGCGACCCCAACTGGGCGGCCATCAACGTCGCGCGCGAGACGTGTCTGTCGGCGCCACCCGAGAAGATCGCGACGCTGAGCCAGCTCCAGATCACGGGCGGGACGCTGACGCCGGCGTTCTCGCCGTCGGTTTCCGACTACACCATTTCGCTGACGCCCGGCGCGATGGAGCTCGCCATCACGCCGATCGCCACCTCGCGGCGCATAGCGTCCCTGCGTATCAATGGTGTCGACGCGCCATCGCGACAATCACACCGATTCGCTGCAGGCGCCCTGCCCGCCCTCCTCACCCTCGAGGTCCTCGCGCCCGACGGTGTGACCACGCGCGCGTACACGTTGACGATCAAGCGCTGAAAGGCCCTGCACCTCATTCCGCTCGTATCTCGAGCCGTGTCATTCAGCGCGCCCGACCTCGCGCGTGGCGTGTCATCCAGAGCGCCCAGCCACTCGCGTTGCGTGTCATCCAGAGCGCCTGGCCCTCTATGCCCGGTGGCACGCCGAATGAGCGCGAAGGATCTCCGCCGAAGGTGCTTCGGCGTTCGTGGGCG
>CAYZRP010000285.1:0-1649 GCA_964480865.1 uncultured Anaerolineales bacterium
CGCCTTGGTAAAGGTCAGGCACAGGATCGCGCCCGGATCGACCCCGCGCATGGCGCAAGCCGTGGCGCTGATGAATCCAGGGTTGACAAGGATGCTGCCGCCGGTAGCGAAACCGATCTCGGTGAACTGCTGGCCGAGGCGCAGCAGGTGATCAAGCGTCGTTCGGTGATATTCGTCATATCGGACTTCATCAGCAAGCCGGGCTGGGGCAAGGCGCTGTCACTGCTGGCCCGTCGTCATGAAGTGGTCGCGGTACGGCTCTACGACCCGATGGAGATGGAGAAGGCGGCCAACGAGCTGCCCATCGAGCAGGTTGCCAAGCGCTGGATCGTCGCCTCCGATCCGGACGAGGCGGTCGAGAAGGTCGCCGACTATCTCAAGTACGGGCTCAATCACCTGGTCTTCCACGCCCCCGGCCACGATCAGCGCCGGTTCCTCGAGTTGTTCGAACGGGACTTGGCGCCGCGGTTGCGAAAACTGGGGTAGGTGCGTCCGGCGTACTCAGATGTTCCCCTGCGGTGCGCCGCTAGACTCTGCGTGGCGAAGGTACGAGATCTGCCGTCACATGGGGTTTCTTGAATTTGGACGAGGTGCGCAAAATTGCCGACCGCGAGTGAGACACCCCTGGTCGAATCACTGGACTCTGCGATGCTCGTGGTTGTTCCGTGTGTGGGATAGCCGGAATACGCCGGTTTGACGGGCGATCCGTTGACAGCGAGACGTTATCGCGGATGGCGGCGACGCTGCGTCATCGCGGGCCGGATGCAATGGGCGTCTGGCTGGACGGTCCCGTCGGTATGGCGCACCAATCAACTCAGCTACGCCGCCCGAGTGGTGGCCGCAATTGCGCGCTTCGCCAAGACCGATCTCACGCCACAGGTTGTCGATCTCCAGAGCGCCGCCACCGGCACCTCAGGAGCACTGATTGTGGCCAATTCCAACGCAATCAACCAAACATCGCTGAACCCACCTGTGAGCGGCGATGGCTCGATCGTGAACTTCGCGCTGCCGACCGAGTTGAAGGTCAACATCGACAACGGGCTCGGATCCATCCAGGCTTTCGCCGATCCGCCACGCAACCGTTCCGTCGTCCTCGTTACGACGACCAAGGATTGGGCGCTGGTGGACCCGATTTTCAGCAATTTCGAGGGGTCAGCCGGCGACTGGTCACAACTGAAGGGTGATGTGCTGGTCGCCGGCGCGGAGGGCGCCCCTACCAACGTCGCGATCAGACCAACCGGCAACGTCTTCGAGCCAGGTTCGACCGCTTCTCGTTGGTGGCACTACGGCTCCATCGTGGGGGGCGTTCTCGCAGCGATTGCAGCCAGTGCGGTCCTGGCGGTAGCGGTGAGCCTGTACCTCCGCCGACGCAACGCCCGTCTTACTCAGAAACTAGTGAGTGCCCACAGCATAGACGACTCACACGATGATGAAGCTCGCCCGAGTTAGGTCATCGAGTGCTGTACGTGCACAAGTGCGATGCGATGAATGCCGGCACTTCTCCCGTCGCTGACGGGCCTGGCTCGACGGTGGCCATCCGAGGAGGCTCGATGTCGCGATGACCGCTGCCGAGGCGGTCATGGTCACTGGCAGCGCAGGTTTCATCGCTGGGGCGCTGGTGCCGCGTCTTCGTGAATTGGGCCGTCCTG
>CAYZRP010000286.1:0-1648 GCA_964480865.1 uncultured Anaerolineales bacterium
CGCATGATCGTGCGGGTGTGGGAACAAGAAGCCGAGGAGGCATTGACCGGCCTCTAGGCTGGAGCCTCCTGGAACATGTTGTCGGCGTTGGTCTTTGGAATCGGAAACTCGTTGC
This sequence comes from uncultured Anaerolineales bacterium, assembly GCA_964480865.1. Classification (GTDB taxonomy): domain Bacteria; phylum Chloroflexota; class Anaerolineae; order Anaerolineales; family UBA6663; genus UBA6663. The sequence goes on from CAYZRP010000286.1 coordinate 116, forward strand.
GGCGCGACGATGGATTTGGGTGGGCGGTGGTGGAAGCGCTCACGGCGCGCCCCGGCGTCGAAACGCTGACATGCGTTCAATTGACGCCCGAATATACCGACCTCGTCCGCAACGCCCGACGTGTGTTGTTTGTCGATCTGGATCAGCGGCTCGCGCCCGGCGTGAGCCGCTTTTCATTTGTGCGCGCGGTGCAGGCCCGGCCGGGTGCGCTCGTGCATCACCTCGAGCCGGCTGAGTTGCTCGGCCTGACACAGGTCTACTTCGGCGCTGCCCCGACGCGGGCCTGGCTGGCCGGCGTCGGCGGCCTGGACCTGGAGCTGGGTGAAGGCCTCTCGGATGTTGTGGAGCCTGCCGTTGAGCGTGTGGCGGCCCAGATCGAACGGGCGCTATCGCACTGGAATCGATCTGACTGATCGGCACCGTCGTGGGCCCCGGTCTGCGCTTCCCTGCGCCGTGGATGGCGCCCACATCAGGCGGCGCCAAACCTCCTCGGAAGGACCAGCCCATGTCCCCGAATGAAAACAAGGCAGTGGTTCGCCGCTACATCACCGAAGTGATCAATCAGGGTGATCGGAATCTGATCGACAAGTTGTTCGTGCCAGAGATGCGTGAACGAGTCAGGGCCTTTCTGGCGAGTGGTGACAATCCGTTTCCGGATGGCCATGAAGAGATTCAGGACATCGTCGCCGAAGGCGATCTGGTCATCGTGCGGCTGTTGTTTCGGGGGACGCACCGCGGCGCGTTCCTGGGGGTGGCGCCGACCGGGAAAGCGATCGAAGTCACCGGGTACGGCACCTATCGTTTCGACGCGACGGGCCGGATCGCCTGGGATACCATCAGCTTCGACTGGCTGGACGCTCTGGAGCAGATCGGAGCCACAGTCCAGGGACCGGTCGCGTGAGGTTCCTGGCGAGGGTCACGCGCGGTTACGAGGCGGGAACGTCGGTCAGGGCGATCAGGTCGATGCCCAGCCCTGCGGCATCCAGTACGAGGACGTCTCCGGCTTTGACGGGCGCCGTCACACTCACATAGCGCATGGCTACACCAATGGCGCGTGCGACATCCGGTGTCACGGGCTCTGTCGCTCGGGCTTCCACCCGCGGCGAGATCCCACCACTGACGGCCAGTCGTAGAGTCAATTCGGCGGCACGGGCCTTGAGCCTGCGCTGAGCGAGGCCTAACGCCCGGTTACAGCGGTTCCCGGCAACTGCAACTGGATGATGATCGTTGACGGTGACCACCAGCCGGCACCGCATCTGACATCCCACACAGATGTAAGACAACGTATTGACCACTCTTGCCTCTGCCGTGAGTCTACCGAGCATGCCCCGAACTGACCAGAGGAGTCTTGCGCAAAAACGCCTGCGGAGCGGGTAACTTGGACCGCGTTTGTCGTGTGTCATGCGCGAGCGTCATTGTTCACGATCATGACATTACCTAACTTACTGGCCCGATTGCGCACATATGTGTACGGTGGACCCATTGCGTATTTCTGGAGGCTACTATGACCAACCCGATCAGCGCGGCCGAGAC
>CAYZRP010000287.1:0-1608 GCA_964480865.1 uncultured Anaerolineales bacterium
GCCTCAAGCTCGACGATCCGAGCTTCAACGCCCCGATCTACGCCAACCTCTTCGACGACGAGGACGGCGACGGCTACTCGCTGATCTGGTCCCGCCCGAACCGCCGGGCGGACTGACCCACCAGCAAGGCCCCGGCCGACAGGTCGGGGCCTTAGCCTTGCCCACGCGCGAATCAGTGACGCCGCCGAAGACCGGGACGGACGGACGATCAGTCTTCCAGCAGTCCTTACGGCGCCAAGACCGACTAAAATAGTCGTAGTTCTGGCAAGTAGTTATTGGCCGGTGGGAGGTGGTCATTCATGATCACCGCCCGACAATCACGGGCCGCACGCGCGTTGCTGGGATGGACACAGGAGACGCTCGCTGACGAGGCCCGGACATCGCTGACCGCGCTCAAGCGTCTCGAATCCGAAAGTGGCCTCGAGGTCTATGAGTCGACGCGCGATCTCGTTCGCAGGGCGCTGGAAGCCGCGGGGATCGTCCTACTCTCGACCGACAAGGGCGAGGGCGTGCTCTTGCTTCACGACCGGAAAGACATGCCGCCGAAGCGTTAAGCGTCGCACCACATCTGGCGTGGCCACAGAATTTCGCGCGATGCTGTTAACGAACCTCCGTTGAACGATTATAGTCGCCCCATGGGACAGCAAACGCCGTCATTTCTCGACGAGCCTCCGATCAGCCAAACGCTCACGGCCTATGATCGCGAGCATATGGTTCTTTATCTGCGCCTGCTCGATTCCTCGCGCGATGGTGCCGACTGGCGCGAGGCCGTCCAGATTCTCTTTGGCCTCGATCCGAGGTGTGAGCCGGAACGGTGTCGCCAAATCCATGACGCGCATCTCGCCCGCGCCCTGTGGATGAACGAGCACGGCTATCGCGAGCTGATCCGCTCGGCCCAGTGATCGCGGCGATGCCGTTTCGGCACCACCCTTTGTCGGCCACCTGACTTCCGCAAAACAACCCAGTCGGGAATCCTGACTCTCCCACAAGTTCAAGGACTAAGGGAGGATCGCAATGACCCCTGATGCTTCTGGCTGGCGCTCGTCGATACGCTACGCGCATGTAGCTGACATGACCGCCTCCGACGTCGCGTGGGAATGGCTGCGTCGCAACGAATCCTACGACAAAGATTTCCGGGCACTGGCTGACGGCATAGACGATCCACGCGCGCTGACCGAAAAGATCGGACAGCGGTGGGGATTGCGATTTCCCGGTGGACCCGATCCGAAGCTCGGCCGAGGCGCGGGTGATCTGGCTTCCCCAGGACGATACAAGCGCCATCGTTCTTGGCGCGCAGCCCGATATTCTGTCCACAAGCGCTGACCGGCAACCGACGATCGACACCACGACAAGCGTTGACGCCGACGGCGAAACCTTTCTGGTATTCGATCTGGGCAACGGCCAGCGCGTCGAGCTTGTTTATCCCTCCAAGACACGACCTGCCAAACCGCTCTGCGCCTTCATCCCGCTCAACCTGGAAGGCTTCGGCCGGATTGAATCCGTCGCCCGCCTGCTCGCCGCCCTCCATGGGCGCGCAATACCACCCGACACTCGCCTCACGCGGCAGCAACGCGCGCGACTGTGTCGGATGCTACAAGCGTTCGACGG
>CAYZRP010000288.1:0-1584 GCA_964480865.1 uncultured Anaerolineales bacterium
TGCAGACCACGACGGACCCCGCTGGTGTGGCCGGCAAGATCACCCAGGCGCTCACCACGCGCTACCAGTTCGAAGCGCAGTTGATCACCGAGGCCGACGATCTGCGCCGCACGTCGCTGGAAAAGGAGATCAACCGGCTCGAAAGCCTGATCGACATCGCCGACCGGCTGCGCGACACGATCACCGACCTTCAGACCGGATCGCTGTCCGCGCTGGCGCCGGCCGCTCAGGTGTCGGTGGCTGCCACTTCGTTCGGATCGGTGCTCAACCGGGCGCAGGCGGGCGACGTGAAGGCGCTCCAGGCCCTGCCCGGCGAGGCGACCCGGTTCCTGACGGAATCGCAGTCGTTCAACGCCAGCGGCGGGGACTACGCGAGCGTGTTCACGAGCGTGATCGACTCGCTGAATTCTGTCGGGGTGTCGCTGGCCGACGCACCCACACAGCTCAGCCTGGCGCAAAGCCAGCTCACCGCAACCGGCACTGTCGTCGACAACACCGGCGCGATGGTGGTGGATCTGCGCCGGCTGGACACGGCGCTCGAGGCGCGCTCGACGCGCGAGTCTGACGCCATCACCGCCCTGGTCGTCGCGATCAAGGATCAGATCGCGGCCGGCGAGCGCGAGCGCGAGGCAATCGCGATCGAACGGGGCCTGCAGGCCAACCGCTGGTCCGGCCTGGCGACCACGCTTGAGAGCATCGACGCGAGCATAGACACGCTGGCGAACAACGCCACGCTTGAGGGCGCGCGGTGATCTTTGTCGCAGAGATATTCGCCGGCATCGACCCGGAAGGCACCGAGGATCGGTTCCTGTTCTCGACCGTAGCCTTTCACACCGGCGGCGGAGGCAGCCCGGCCAACACGCCAGCATATGAGCGCTTGTTGCAGCCGGCGAACTTCGAGCGGTCGCTCGCGTCGGACAAGCTGCTGTTCGGCCTCACGCAGACTGGGTACGGGGAGTGCGTCCTTGCGAACAGAGACGGCGCGCTCGACGACTTCCTTGCCTATGCGGTAGACGGGCGCGAGTTCAGGCTATGGACCCTGGACGGGACGACCCCGACATATGAGGCATTCCCGACCGCTGGGTGGGGCATGGTGTTCAGTTGCTCCATGCAGTCCATCACGAGTGACGGTGCCGTTCTGCGCATTCGCCTACGCGAAAAGGTGTCCAAGCTTGACGCCCTGGTATGCCCAACGTTTATCGGCTCTGGCGGGGCAGAGGGGACTGCAGAAATGGAGGGGCAGCCGAAGCCTGTCGTGTTCGGCTCGCCGTACAACGTGTCCCCGGTGCTGCTGAGCCCGTCGTATCTGACCTACATGGTCAGCGCCGGCGGGAACGTGAGCGCGGACCATTTGAAAGATTCAGGGTCGGTGGTCGCGCGAGCCCTGACCGCGGGGGTTCAGGAAAATGACGCGGCGGCGAACTTCTCCGCTCTGCAGTCTCTGTCTATCCCCATCGGCCATTATGCGACGCACGCGACATCGGGGACGCTGAAGCTCGGCTCTCCGCCGGTTGGTCAAGTCACCGCCGACGCGAGGTCCACGGCCGGCAGCAATCCGGCGGACGTGCTCCTTGCCATCATCGA
>CAYZRP010000289.1:0-1583 GCA_964480865.1 uncultured Anaerolineales bacterium
GCCCCAGGTCGCGGCCTTCATCGGCTTCTACCTGCAGCACGTCGACGAGGAGATCTCGGACGTCGGCTACTTCCCGGCGCCGCTCTCGGCGCTTGGCAACGCGGTCGGCAACTGGCTGGATGCCCTCCAGCTCCTGCCCGACCTGGGGATGTAACTCCGCTCCCCTACGACGTGGGGCGCCTCAGCGTGAGGCGCCCCACGTCACACCTGCGCCGATTTTCTGCTCTACGGCGCAGTCTTTCAATCCCTTCTTGTCCAGTGAGGTTCGATGACACAGGCCACTTCGACCACGTTGACGTCCGACCAGCCTGAACAGGCGGTTCCCTGGTCTCAACGCCTGCGCCGCAGAGCTCGCCTGGACGAGACCATCATCCAGACCCTGCTCTTTTTGAGTGGCGCGATCTCGATCCTGACGACGGTTGGGATTGTCATTGTGCTCGGCAACGAGTCACTCTCGTTCTTCCTGGATCCGGCCGTCAGCATCGTCACCTTTTTCACGGGCAGCAAGTGGCAGCCGCAGATCGGCGAGTTCGGCGCTCTGCCCCTGATCAATGCCACGCTGATGACCAGCCTGATCGCCATGCTTGTGGCGGTGCCACTCGGGCTGTTCGCCGCGATCTATCTGAGCGAGTACGCGTCACCGCGTACCAAGGCGATCCTCAAGCCCACGCTCGAGATCCTGGCCGGCATCCCGACCGTGGTCTTCGGCTTCTTCGCCCTGACCTTCATCACCCCGATCCTGCGCGGCCTCTTTGGCCAGGACACGGTCCAGATCTACAACGACGCCTCGGCCGGCCTGGTCATGGGCCTGATGATCGTGCCCCTGATCGCCTCGATGAGCGAAGATGCCCTCAGCGCCGTCCCGCGCGCCCTGCGCGAAGGCGCCTACGGCCTCGGCGCAACCAAACTTGAAACTTCCCTGCAGGTCGTCCTGCCGGCCGCCGTCTCGGGTCTCGTCGCCGCGTTCATCATCGGCGTTTCGCGCGCCGTGGGCGAGACCATGATCGTGGCCATCGCCGCCGGCGCGACCTCGCAGCTGACCTTCAACCCCTTCGAGGCCGCCGAGACGATCACGGGCCACATCGCCCGCATCAGCGGCGGCGACCTCAGCTACGGCTCGCTCGACTACCGCAGCCTCTTCGCCCTGGCGTTGACGCTCTTCGTCATCACGCTGGGCCTGAACCTGTTCAGTCGGTGGATGGTCAATCGCTTCCGGGAGCAATACGACTGATGGCGACTCAAGCGACTACTCAAGGACCGGTGGGCGGGTTTCAGCCCAACCTGGCAGGCCGACACACATCTGGCCGGATGTGGCAGTTGATCTTCCTGGGATCGACCTGCGTGGGCATCATTGGCCTGATCCTGCTGATGTTCAACGTCGTCAACAACGCTTTCGGCGTCGTCGCCTATGCCGACGCCAACGACTACCGCGACTATTCGCCGGTCCCGGTGGAGCAACTTTCGAATGGTGATCTGGTTGTTTTGTTGAGCAACGTCCTGTCCAAGGGCGCGATCAATAAGCTGAACACCGAGCAGCCGCTGGCCGAGCGCGATCGCGCGGCCCTGCTGTCGCTGGTCTACGA